>JBHJGN010000007.1:0-107525 GCA_050331735.1 Cyanophyceae cyanobacterium | reverse complement strand
GTCGCCGAATGTCCAGAAGTGGGAACGGCGAGTCAAGGAGAAACGGTTGAGGAGGCGATTTTTAATTTAAAGGAAGCGACAGAGCTTTACTTAGAAGAATTTCCTGCCGTTGACACAACTTCCCGTTTGATGACGACTTTTAAGGTAACATGTGCCTAAGCTTCCCAGAGTCAGAGCCAATGAAGCGATTCGAGCGCTAGAAAGGCTAGGATTTGTGCAAGTCCGTCAGTGAGGCAGTCACGTTGTTCTCAAAAAGCCGTTAGTCGCCTCGGACAAGTCAGGAAGCAGGGAAGTTGGTTGTGTCGTTCCGCTACATCAAAAAACTTTGGCGGTGGGAACTCTCAAAAGCATTTTGAAGCAAGCTAACGTTTCAGTAGAAGAATTCATCAGTAATTTGTAGTTGACTGCCCTCCCTATATCATCCGAGGTTATTCTTTGGGTGGGGATGCGATCGCCTTCCTTATCTCCTCCACTTTGACAAGAGATCGCCCCTTCTCAGGACAATCAGAGATCGCCCTTTGCTCTACTGCCTTACTCTAGATGCGATCACCTTACTGTTTCTGTTGCGAACAGCGCTCGCCCTCTCTATCTCCTCCGCTTTAACGAGCGATCGTTCCTAAAACTAAGAAGTACTTTTCGTCACCTCAGTTTCCTCTGTTGGCTTTCTCTACTGATCTGGGTAAGTTTAGCGCATCTGCTGTAGATGAAGTGTCGTACTCATGGATGCAAAGCTTGAACAAGAGATAACTAAGGAGATTTCTTGGCGGGGTCAGTGGTTGGGGTGGATTAGCTTAGCTGTTTTGGTGTTTTTTACCTGGCTCCCAAATAGCTATTTGTTAATGGTCGCTTATCCCTGGATTGCGGTTTGGCAGCTTGGATTTCTGCTGCTGGGGGTGTGGGCAATTTGGATGCTGCGTCAGTTTGGGCTGCCGTTTAGAGGGCTTGGGTATGGTTTAGATTGGGTTGTGGGACTTATTGTAGTTACTCTCATCGTATCAGGAGCATTTTCGGAGTTTCCGCAAGTTGCAGCCTGGAATGTTTCTATGGCTCTTTGCTATGGAGTGTTGCTTTATGTGCTTCGTAACTGGATTGGCAGAGGCTTGGATTTGGAGCGTTTGTGGATTTGGGTAGCTTGTGTCGGTATGTCTACTGGAGCGATTAGCCTTGCTTGTTGGGGAGCGGAAATGCTAGAGCGGGATGTTCGCCGTAATGGATATCCAATGGGGAACCCTAACATTGTGGCAGGATATATGCTGCTGCTGCTACCTTTGGCTGCTGCCTTTTCTGTTTCTCGTCAGGGTTGGCAGCGGATAGGTGGATTGGCTGGCAGTGCTTTGATTGCTGGTTCACTATACACAACAGGTTCGCGGGGAGGGGTACTAGGAGTTCTCGTTTTAGCGCTGGTGGGAGCAGGATTGTGGGTTGTCCGCAGTCGCGGTAAGCAGCGATGGAGAAGGTTGATGAGTTGCATGCTTGCGTTAGCTGTCATTTTGCTACTTGTTGCTCAGCATCCAAGAGTTCAAAAGGTTGTGCAGATTGCATCATCTACTGCCAATGCTCAAGCTGTGCAGGTGCAGGTTGACGAGCCGATTCAGGAGCGTCTTTTGATGTGGCGAACTAGCTTAAATATTTTAAGGTCTCGTCCTCTGCTTGGTGTTGGTCCTGGCAATATGGCACGGGTGTACAATCTTTATCGTCCAATAGAAACGGGTAGAGGCGGAGCGCATATTCAGCAGCTTCATAATACTCCACTTCAGATTGTAGGTGAGTTAGGATTAGTTGGATTAGGAATTACTGTACTGCTGCTTGGTTTTCTGTGCCGCTTGTGGTGTAGGTTATATCAAAAACTAGCTGAGCCGACAGAGCGACGGTTACTTTATGGTGTCGGTGGAGGTGTACTAGCCTATAGTGTATTGAGTCTTACGGAATATCAGCTAGAAAATATCAACATCAGTGGTACGTTAGCTGTTATGGTTGCAATACTGCTTGGATTAGCCGATAGTGCTGAACTGACTAAATCTGCGCCTATCAACCGCTATCGTCGTCGCTGGTTCAGCTTGGGTAGCATTACTGCTTTGGTGCTAGCCGTAATTCTTTGGCTCCCTGTAACGGGGGCAATGTATTTAAGCTGGATGGCTAATAAAAGCCTGCAAGCGGGCAATCTCGTTGATGCTCAGAATAAATTAACAGTGTCTGCTAATTTGGTTCCTTGGGACCCAACCTATAGTCTTTTAGCCGGATTTCAGATGTTGAAAGTACAGGAAGGAATTAAGGAAGAGCAGCTAGCGGAGGAGTTGAACGAGATAACGATCCGGCAGTTTGAGAATGCGGTAGAAGCTGCGCCCAACGATGCTTTTTTTAATCGGAATTTAGGGTTAGTTTATGGAGATGAAGGTGATAGCAAGAAGGCTCAGAAGTATTTGAGTAGGGCAATTCAGCTACTGCCTCAGATTCAGTACTATACTTATTATTTGCTCGGTCGAGAGTATCTAGCGCAACAAGAAACTGAAAAAGCTGTTGCGGCTTTGGCTATACAGGGATTGATTGACCCTGAATTTTTGACGTTGAGTTTATGGTCTCAGGCTCCTCTCTTAAATGTTAAAAAGCAGGTTTTGAAAGAGTCGTTAAACTTAATAGAAGTTTTGTTGAAGGATTTATCATCTCCTGCTGGCTACAGTCAAGTGTATGAAAATTTAGTGATTTTGCGCTGGTGGCATCGGAAAGATTTAGGAAACTTAGAATTGAGTCGCTTAAGACCTATTGTTCAAGCGTTAATTTTAGCGGACGACCAGCCTCAGCAGGCGTTAAAAATTATTAACAAGAGTTTACAGCAACAGCCAAGGGATGCTGGGTTATTTCTATTACGAGCTTGGATAGACCCTCAACAGTACTGGGATGACTATTTGAATAGTGGAGTTAAGACGGTAGGTGAAGAAGAACAAAAGCTATTAAGGCAATCAATTGTTCAACGTAGAGATGTTAGAGCCTGGTTGTCTACTTCTAAAAGAAATATTAAAGATAATTACCGCAATGCTCTAGACCTTACTTACAGAAATGCAAATGCGCCGAGAGTAGCACACATTTTAGCACCACAAGAGGTTCAGGTTGATTGGATAGTACAGCTACTTGATATCTTTCAGCCTTATCCGTTAAAGTTACCAACACTTGATCGCGTGGTTTATCAAGCTATAAATGAAAAATTGAATATTACTTAAGATTCGAAAATATATCGCTTATTGGAATTTTTTAAATTTAACAAAGTATCATAGCTTTTAGCTGCTCTTTTTAAAGCGCCTTTTTGTCAGCAACAGGTTATTTTTCTGGTTGAACTTCAACACTAAGTCTGCCTTCTGGTGTAATAATAATTTCACCTCCTAAAGCTTTAATCTCTTGAGTAGCTCGCTGCTGAGTTTTTTCATCTGTAGCATTCATCAGAATTGTTGTCCAGGCACCGATCCTAGCTTTTCTGCTATCCGGTTTTTTTGCTAGAAATCGAGCTGTTTCCCTAGCACGGACTGCCAATATGCTTTTAGCACTTTCGTCTCGGTAATTTGCCCATTCCGCTGCCATTTCATAAGAGCGCTGAGCTGCTTTTAAATCTCCTAAAAACAAAATTTCATCTATTCCTTTATAAACCCAAAGATAATAAGCCAAGGGAAGATTTGGAGAAATATAACTTAGAACTTGATTTAGGAATAAAACTGTTTGCTTTGGTCTACCAGCGTAAATAGAATTAGCAGTAGACAACGTAAGATGTGCCTTGACAAAGTGTGGATCGCGATTCACAATACTTTTAAAGTAGCTAGTTGTCAGTGAATAACCTGTTTGCTCTCGTGCTTTTTTGTCGCCAAAATACTGAACAAATTTTAAAAAATGCCAATCTGCAATCAAATTACTAAAGCCAAATTCCAAGCTCGTTTGGTCTAAGCTTAGTAATAGCCCTGCTCTTTTTTCTTCTTGTAAAAAACTTACCGATTGCTTTTTGTTTACTTGAGAAAAGTAGTACAATATTTGCAAGCTAAATACTCCAGCAAATAAAAGCAAAGGCAATACATAAGTTTTGACAATTGACTTGGTAATCAGAAATAAATAAAATTTAAACTTATCTAATTTTTTTGCCGCCATTTGTACAATTGCCGCTTGGATTATCAGGAACATTTATTAACTCATCAATATCTCTGCTTTCGCAGAAGAATATATCGAAATTGCCAGCAGAAAAATACACTCCTATAGCATAATTTCTGACTCGATCGGTTAAGGGATCGGTAGCAATAGCTTGATGTTTCACCAAATTCACGTTTGGTAAGTTTGGGGGTGGAAAGCTATAGTATTCTGAGTTTACACTGACATTAAGGCTAAGTTTATCAAAGTCATCGGCAAAACTTTTTTTTTCGAAGTGATATGCTTGCTGAAAACGAGCTAATGCAGAAAGACTATTTTTTGCTTCAGTTTCTCTTGCCTTACCTACTTGACTAAGAAAATTAGGAAGACTGATTGCTGCTAGTATACCAACAATAATAGTAACTATTAATAGTTCAATTAGTGTGAAGCCATTTTTGTTGCATATTTTGAGCTGTTCATTCTTTTTAAATATTCTATTTATTCTTCTGGAAATATAATATATCGGCAAAAATAAATATCTACTTATTAATTTAAACATTGTTGCGTCAAGTAATTATAGTTTCATGTTTTTATCATGTAAATTTTCTAAATGCTATCAAATTTCTGAAAATACCAGGCAAATTTATGCCTGGCGTTCACATTTATACCTCGGCGACAAACAAACTTGACTTTTAATTAAGTTCTGTACTAGCACTACAGCCAGCAGCACCACTATTAGAAGTAGCAGTAGCAGTTCCGCCTATGTCTTCCGATTGGCAAATTGAACTATCGTACTGTCCACTATTGTAGGCAACAGCACCAGCAAAGTCTCTTACACCATCGTTAACAGCATTTTGGGGAGCTGCTTCTTGTATAGAGTCAGTCGCATCACCAGAATTTATTGAAAAAGAGTAGTATTCACTGTCAAGTAGTACGCCTAGAGCATTATTTGGAGACTCTGGATTAACGCTAGCAGGAGCAAATGTTTGCTTTTCAAAATGGTAAGCCTGCTGCGCCCGGTTCATTGTACCAACGCCGTTTTTTCCTTCGGTTTCTCTCGCTTTACCAACCTGCCCTAGCAGGTTTGGTAACGCAACAGCAGCCAATATACCAACAATGATGACAACAACAAGTAGTTCAATTAGTGTAAAACCCTGGTCTTTTTGCTTCTTAAGCAGATTTTGCAGAAGTTTTGTGCGAAATTGTGTATTCATGATATATTTCCTTTATGGGAGAGAGGGTGTGTTTGTTTCCTAGACATAAAGTACCCATAACGATTTATTTTTTATCACTCTCCCAGCCCAATAATTTTCCTCAATCTTCTGTTCTCAGCGAAAAGAGCCTCAAATGTTCGCTCATTTACTGATTCTGAGTAACGCATATATAAGCAAAGCGGCACGTTGTAAGCATTCTTACTCAAGAGTGGATTGCATAACCAGAAGAGAGCTATCTATGCTTCCTTTAATAACCTGCAAAACAGACTACTGAGAATTGAGCTTTTTCTGTCTTTGTAGCAATTGCATACACCGCTCAATTATTGCACTCTAAATATATGGCGATCGCTTCTGTTTTCGGAAAAGATGAGGACCTGACGCTAACTACTGTGCTAAAGGGCGATCGCAGTTTAGTTGTAGAGGAGGAGCGATCACTCACATCTGAAGAAAGACCACCGTTTTGAGCCATCAAAATGCCCTTTGACTGTTTCCCCTACAACTCTATATGCTACTTAGCTGCTGACTAGCTTGACGACGGTGATCGCTGATTAGAAAGAGAAGGCGATCGCTTATAATTGCAGTAGAACAGCGCTAGCTTGAAACGAGACAAATTATGGCAACAGAAACGAGATGGGAAGGAGCCGTATTAGATAAGCTCACCAGTAATGGTGAAAGAATTGCCGTTATAGAAAAGGACGTATCTGAACTCAAAACGACGGTGAATCGGCTTGTCGAAGACGTTAGCGAAATTAAATCTCTCCTCGGCTGGCTCAAGTGGATTGGTGGAGCCGTCATTACTATTGCCCTCGCGCTAGTTGCCAACGCTATCTCTACCTACGTACTGCACTTTTAAATTGTCACTCTAAATACTGCCAATTCTTTTGCAAGGGAAAAGGGCGATCGCTCTTATTTAAGACAAGACTGGGAACCGACGCTAACTACTATGCTCGATAGGCGATCGCAGTTTAGTTGTAGAGAGGAAGCGATCGCCAATATTTGAAGAAAGACCAAGTTGCTTCACTGAATTACCCTTTAAGTGTTTCCCCTGCTATTCCCTGTACCGCTCAACTGGTGAATTTGACGAGGGCGATCGCGGTATACTTACAGAGAAAGTGCTTCATCGATTCAAGCAAATTTTCAGGAAACAAGCAGCGACAGGAGAACGATAGTACTTTAAAATAGTGAAGCTTTACAATCGAAAGTATCATTGTTTTGCCAACAACAGCACAAGCAATTAAAGCAGTTATTCTCTGCCAATATCTCTCTAATGGCTACCAACCGATTGAGTTGTTTCGTTATAATCCAATACTCAAACAAATTTATGTCATTGCTGGTACTACAGAAAGTATAGAATTAATCGTTTATGAAAACGGAGATTGGGAGTTTATTTTTGAATGAGCCAACCTAATTATCAAGAAATGAGTCGAGCTGAACTGAAAGAATACGTTCTCGCTCATCGAGGAGACGCACAGGCTTTGCAAGAACTCCTGTCTCGCCCTCGTCCCAACGCTATCTATTTTCCGGCTGATTTATCAATAGAAGAAGCCGAGCAAACCATCCAAAAAAGAATGAATCAAGCTAATCAAAGCGAATAATCAGGCTTAAGGAAAGGGAGCGATTACTCATATTGCAAGAAAAACCAACGTTTTGCACTACCAAAAAATTAAGCTTCGACTGTTTCCCCTGCCATTCTACGTGTTCCTTTATTGTTGCATCGCTTGACGACGGCGATCGCCGTATACGCATCTCATCCATGAAACTAGATCCAGAGTTAACAGAGACATCAAATTTAGTAGTTCCCCGATCATGCATTGGAGGTGTGTAAGTGTGTAAGTGTCAGAGATAATCTCTTTTACAGAGATGCAGCGACGTTATGATGGTCAATGGCTATTAATTTTTCCTCAAGAAGTAGATCAAAACTTACTGTTCTAGAAGACGATCGCCCTCCATCATTTGATTCAAACGCTGTTCGAGTTCGGTAATGAGCGTATCAATATCGCCTGAATTCTTGAAACAGTCAGACGGTGGTAGTTTAGGTTCAAAATGAATCAGCTTCACCTGTCCCTCTCCGATGCCAATTATGACCACTTCTGTTTTAGGATCGTGACCATCGAGAATGCCTAGAATCTCTCGAAGTTGATTGTTGACGTTGCGGTTCAACTCTTCAATGGCTTCCCGAGTGCAGGCAACAAAGTGAGGGTGAGGATGCAAATCAATGCCTAAAACAACATTGCTATCGCCCCACTCCTGCTTAAGACCCCAACATAGAGCCGCTAACGGTTGCTGATTTTTTTGCACAAACTGATCGAGCTGAAAACGCCACCGGTTTTCGGCGTTACGAGGCGGAGGGCTACTAGGACTAAACATACAGCTTTTTAGTTAAAGGAGTTACTTGAGCGCATTGGAGGAAGGGGAAAGCCTGTTTTTGTTGACTGCCTGCAAAAAAATTTGTCCCTAAAATCGGTAGTAAACACGAACGCCGATATTCGTTTCCACAGTCGCCCATGCGCTGATAATCGGCTAAATCCCAGGTTTTCAAGCCTGCGTCCACGTACTTAAACATACTTTCCACAGCCTGACGCGGGTTAATCCCACCGTGAGCGCCGGAAACTTGCCACAGGCCGTTAAGGACGCGACAAATATTGAGAGCAGAAGTAAACTGTAGCCGTTGCGGGTGATTCATATTTAGATCGCAAGCTTTCTGATAGACAGTCACTCTTAAACAATTTGTTGAATCTGTTCGAGAGCATCTTTCCCATAATCTAGTTTAGTCGCTATTACCCACTCATTCTCAGGAGAAAATACCCAAGAAGCATAGAGGGTTGCCGATAGTCCGCGAAAGAGTTTGATGGTTGTTGAATCAAATTCGATATCCCGCACCGTTCTGTATCCATCGATGAATTGCTCAATCATAGTGTCGGCTTCACTGTAGTCGTGGAACTCGTCAAGGGTGACAGCGATATCTAACCAATAATGACCGAAACCTGCTTCATCAAAGTCAATGACAGCTAAACTGCCCGCTGAATCAATCAAAATATTATTGAAATGTAAATCGGAGTGAATAATCCCAAAGTTACTCGTTTCGTTACCGACGCTCGCCAAGTATTCTTCTATAGCCCTTAATCCATGTTTTACCTTGTTTAGTTGTTGCGTGGTGTAACCGACACTCTTAGCTCCGTTTAAGATAATACTTAAGCAGGAGCGCAGCCATTTTTCATCGTACCGCGCTAATGCTGGAGCTTTTCTATGATATCGAGATGAAGCGTGATGTAATTCTGCCATCAGGGCACCGATTCTCTGATTATTTTGTTTATTCATTTGTTTACTGATCGGTTCTCCATCCACCCAGCGATAAACGACAAAATTATGTCTAGTGCCGTTTTCATTTTGGATCTGCGACTGATAGCTACGATCGACATTACGCAGAGGAATAGGAAACTTAAAGGAGACAGCCTTAGACAAAAAACTAAGCCAATTGCAGAGATCTAAGAGTTTATCGTTGGTTCTGTTTAACTGCTTGCGCTGAATTTTGGCAGAATAATACTGTTGGTAGCTGTCCGTAATTTTGTATACTAAATCGTCGGTATCTTGCAGAAGCTCGACTTTTTCCAGTTTAAGGTTGTATTGTTTTGTAATTACGTTTAGCAATTCCATTTTCAGTACAAACCTGATGGAGCTTTTGATCCCAAGGTTCTGTAGGGAGCTGAGGTAGATAAGCAAAATCAAAAGTAATGCCAATAGTAGCTGCTCTTAACTTAGAGGAACTGAGCAGTCTGTCATAAAACCCACCACCGTAGCCTAATCGATAGCCTCTGTAGTCACAAGCAACAGCAGGCACCAGAATTAAGTCTACCTTAGTTAGATTAAGAGAGGGCAATTTTGGATGCGGTTCTTGAATGCCATACTCTCCAATCTGAAGCGGATCTTTCACCGTCCATTCGTGCCACAGGAGAGACTTACCGACGCAGCGCGGAAACCCCCATCGGTGTTTATGAGTAAATAGAGAACTCAGATCTGGTTCTTGACGAAAACTAAAGTAGGCAAGGATGGTCTGGGCTTGTTGAAACAGCGGTAAAGTCTGAAGATGATAGCAGATGCGATCGCTTTTTTCTCGCCACTCTGCTTGGCTAAGCGAAAGACGCTGTTTGATTAGCTCTTGGCGCAATTTAGTTTTACTCTCTCGGGTCATACATCTTCTCGCGGCTACGCTAAGTCCGCCTGCGCCGACTATAGCATTTGTCATCGCCACTCTGTAGCACTGTTGCTTTGGCTTTAACATCTTCTGAGGCGAGTGCTAATATCAGAATAATCATTCTGATCCGTCAATGGACTAAGGCATGGATGCCGCGCAACAAAGAATTTGAATCAGAAATGGCGTTAGAGAGAGCGATGGGGGTGTTTTGGCGGATTCAATGATTTAGGGGCAATAGCTGGTGTTCTTAATCCCTTTCCTCCTCAGTGGCGAATGCGTTGCAGGCTCAACTATCGATAATACTTTGATTTGATTGTTCTTCAGTAACAGCAACAACGATTGGGTTTTGTCCTCGTTACCTGCTCGCCGAATCATATCCGATTAATTTTGTCGGGTTTCTTTGCTTCTATCTAATCGTTGTGTTAAATTGGCCCCCACAAGTCATGCACAAGCCGATGAATCTTGAACAATTGTTCAGCGACAATAGCTCTGGCATCTGCCCGGAAGCGCTGGAGTACATGATTGAAGCCAATCAAGGCAGTGCTCCTGCCTATGGAGACGACGAGTGGACGCAAAAAGCCGCTGATGCGTTTAGGCAGCTTTTTGACATCGATTGTGAAGTGTTCTTCTGTTTCAACGGAACGGCGGCTAATTCTCTCTCGCTAGCGGCGCTGTGCCAATCGTACCATAGCGTCATCTGTCACGAACTTGCCCATGTGGAGACGGACGAATGCGGTGCGCCTGAATTTTTTTCTAACGGTTCTAAGTTGCTCCTGGCTCATGGAGAAAACGGTAAACTCACTCCAGAAGCGGTTGAGCAGGTTGTCAGTAAACGCAGCGATATTCACTATCCCAAACCGAAAGTGATTAGCATCACGCAGGCAACCGAACTGGGAACGCTGTACTCGGTTGAGGAACTGTTAGCGATCGCCCACGTTGCTAAAAAGTACAGCTTGAAAATTCACATGGATGGCGCTCGCTTTGCCAATGCTGTCGCAGCGATGAATAGGAGTCCGGCAGAACTCACCTGGAAAAGCGGAGTGGATGTGCTGTGCTTCTGCGGGACAAAGAACGGAATGGCAGCGGGAGAAGCCATTATTTTCTTCGACAGGTCATTGGCAGAAGATTTTGCCTATCGCTGCAAACAAGCCGGACAGCTTGCTTCCAAGATGCGGTTTATTTCCGCTCCTTGGCTCGGACTCCTCGAAACCGGAGCCTGGTTCAGAAATGCTCAACATGCCAATGACTGTGCTGCCTATCTGGAACATCAGCTTACCCACGTCGGCATCCAAACCTCGTTTCCCCGGCAAGCCAATACCGTTTTTATCAAGCTACCCAGTGCTGTCATTGCGGAGTTACGTCAAAAGCACTGGCAATTTTACACCTCCATCGGCAGCGGCGTTCGCTTCGTCTGTACCTGGAATACCACAAAAGCCAGAATTGATGAATTAGTCAAAGATATCAAAGAAGCGATCGCACTAAAGCCCCCCAAAGCAGATGCAGCATAACGAAAGCGCCGCAGGCGCGGGAAAAGGTCAAGGGGCAAGGGATGAATCAGCTTTTTCCTTAGATCTGCGTTCTTTCCCCATCCCGCACCGGACAGTTTTCCCTCTTCCCCGTCGCGAACGCGACAATTTTCCCTTTTCCCATCTCGGAGGGACCGTTACCCTAAACTTGCTGCCACAAAAGCCATCCCTGCTCCACAAATGGTAAATCCGGCAAAGCGTATCGCCAATGAAGGCTGCTCAAGAGACTTCCACAGAACTCGACCAATTTGGAAAGCAGTGAGAGCGATCGCAAGCTGAACTAGCGCAAATCCGGCTAAATAGGCTACTAGCGGGGTCATTTCAGCTCCAAAAATTGCCTCGCCGTAAGCATGGCCGTGAAATACTCCAGCAGCGGCGGCTAAAGCCGCGTTTACCCCCAGATTTAGCCGATTTTTACTGGCTAAGACAGCTCCAAATACGAGGACCGAGGCAGAAATGATTAGTTCTGGAAACGGGAGGTCGATACTTAGCAGATGAACACCTGTTCCGGCCATTGTTGCTAGCACAAAGGCAACGGGGATGAGGATTCCTCTCTTCGTAATAGCAGCGAGTAACCCCACGGCAATCACAAAAGCAAGATGATCGACACCAATGACTGGATGACCTACCCCCGACAGAAACCCTGTTAACAAATTGCTGGGGGTTTCTGCACCGAAGGGATGGTGAGCGAGCACGGGTTGAGCAATGGATAAACCAAGAGCTAGAGAGAGCGCGATCGCACTTTTGTGCACCAAGTTAGAGTCGAGCTGTTTCATTTTTAAATAGTAGTAATCGAAGTAACAGGTAAATACCAGCCGCAATTCTCTGCTCAGGCTCAGTGCCTAACTCCGAGAATTGTCAAATTTTGCTTATTGTCCTCAATGGCTCCTCAAGAGCCAGAAAGTCGCCGAGTTATCGGGCAATAGCCATCACTGTGGCTACTCTACTTTTCTATCTTCCTGTAGCGGTGGCGGTCGCTGAATTGTGAGTAAAGTGGCGTTGATCACTATCTGTACCTCGCAGATACGCTCGTGTGCTTTACAGTTGGCGGGCATTCTGACTTAAGAGATATTCATCTCATCACAGTTGCGGGACAGCGACGGACTTACACCGAACTTTCCCCCTTACGTCTAAAGTTTGCTCCACTTTAGAACCAACTTATGGATATAAAGACTAGCACATTTATGCTATGGGACAAACTTTCTGCTCAAACAAATCAAGAGAACCGCAGCCGGCAGCGGTTTGATCGGGGCTCCTGACAAGACGCTACTCGACTAGCTGCGCTCGCTAGGGACCGACAGCAACAGAGGCAGATGCTAAAATCGGCACCACTTTAACGTCGTATTCCTCTTCAAACACCGCTTTTTTGTAATCTAGGCTCCACAGCTCCAAGGTACAATCGTCGTTGGGATGGGCCGGAAATAGATGTAGGTGTAGCTCCTGGTCGTCGGGTCGGTACTGACACTCTATTTTTTCAATGGCCCCGATCTGTCGCCGGTCGAGAGCCACCGCCAGACGGAGTAGCGCGCTCAATTGCTCGACCATGTACTTGTATTCTTTAGTCGGCAGATTGCTGAAGTTATCGTGCTTTTTTTTGGGCTTTGCTTTCCGATGGTAGCGAGCTAAATTAGCGATCGCCTCTATTTCCAAATCCGTGAATCCCAACAGTTCCGCATTCCGCACTAAGTAATAGGAGTGTTTATGGTGAGAAGAATGATTCACATACACTCCGCAGTTATGGAGGATAGCAGCCGCCCACAGCAGTTCTCGCTGTTCCTGGCCCCAGCTATGCAGCTTTCCTTGGATTTGATCGAACAAACTCATGGCAAAGGCCGCCACCCGCTGGCTGTAGTCTAGGTTAACCTGATATTTGTGGGCAATCTTCATCACGCTGCGGCGGCGGACCTCCCCCTGGAAGCGTAAGCGGCTTTCGATAAAGCCGTGGGCGAGCATCCAGTCCACGATGACGCCTTCTCGTAGGGCGCGTTCGCAGATCGTCACCAAATCTAGGTCGAGCATGGTCATGGCTTCTAAGAGAATGACCGCCCCCGCCAAAATAATTTCGGCTCGCTTCTCCGACATGCCCGCAACGTCGAGACGTTCCTCGTAACTCATCGACGCAAAGCGCTCGACCATCTCTTTGAGATCCTCGCGGCTCAACTGATAGCCGTTGAGGGGATCTGGCTCTTCCCCGAGCTTTTCTTTGGCATTAATCACGGCTAACGTTTCAATGGTGCCGGAAGTGCCAACAAGCTGGGGGACTTCACAATCCTGTAGCGCCGAACGCAACTCTTCCACCGGACGCTCTAGCCTGCCCCGTACGTAGGCTTGCAGGTAGAGAAACTCTTCGTCTTCAATGGGATCAGTCTTCACCAGTTCTTGCGTCAGTCGCACGGCTCCTACTTTCGTGCTGCTCAAGAAGCGGGCTTCGTGGCTATCGCCCAAAATAATTTCCGTTGAGCCACCGCCAATGTCGATAATCACGTGGGGGTGTCCGTTAAACTCCATCCCCGACAGTACGCCTAAATAGATCCGCCGCGCCTCCTCTTGTCCAGAAATCAGATCAACGACGATGCCCAACTCCGACTCCACCCGCTGCAAAAACTGTTTGCCGTTGGGCGCTTCTCTAGTAGCGCTGGTTGCCACAGCTACCAGATGATCCACCTCTAGACTTTCCGCCAAATCTTTACAGCGCCGCAGCGCCGCCATCGCTCGCTCTATCGCTTCCGGCGTTAAATTGCCTGTTTTCGGATGGCGATCTCCAAGCCGCACCGTATCTTTTTCTTTGGCAACAATTGTAAAAGAAGGTAGCGTCGGGTCGATGCGTACGACTACCATGTGAATTGAGTTTGTGCCAATATCGATGGCGGCAAGAATACACTTTTTGGTTCCCACTGTTGCCGTTGTGCTCTGCTCAAGAGAAAGAGAATTAGCCATGCGCTGTCCTGATCGATCTGATTAGCCCCCAAAATAAAGATATAACGTTAGAGGACTCGTGGAAAAGGTCATTTTCCAATTATGGTGATTCAGCAGCAACCTTCAGAACCAACTTGGTTAACCGTGATTCGTCTCCTGCGCTGGGATAAACCAGAAGGACGACTAATTTTGATGATTCCGGCACTTTGGGCTGTCTTTTTAGCGGCAGAAGGAACGCCGCCCCTACCTTTAATCGGGGTGATTATTGGGGGCTCTTTCGCCACTAGCGCAGCGGGGTGCGTTGTTAACGATCTCTGGGATCGAGATATCGACCCGCAAGTGGCTAGAACGAAAAACCGTCCGTTAGCCTCTCGCGCTCTTTCGGTCCGCACCGGCATCGCGATCTTCTTCGTGGCGTTAATCTGTGCTGCCGGGTTAACGCTTTATCTTAATCCGGTGAGTTTCTGGCTCTGTGTTGCGGCTGTTCCAGTCATCGTTGGCTACCCGTTGGCTAAGCGAGTGTTTCCGGTTCCCCAACTGGTCCTCTCCCTAGCTTGGGGATTTGCTGTGCTGATTAGCTGGAGTGCCGTTAGCGCTCAGCTAGTCCCGGCCACCTGGCTGCTGTGGGGGGCCACTATCTTCTGGACTCTCGGATTTGATACCGTCTATGCTATGCCAGACCGCGAGGACGATCGCCGCTTAGGGGTGAATTCAAGCGCGCTCTTTTTTGGTGATCGCACAGCGGCTGCCGTCGGCTGCTTCTTCGCGGTAACGGCGGGATTATTCGCGGCTCTAGGAGTCGTCATGGATTTAGGACTGGGTTTTTGGCTGGCTTGGGGAATCGCTGTTGCTGGGTGGACCTGGCAGTACCGGCGTCTGCGCCAGCCGTCCACCGAATCAGTATACGCAGAAATTTTTCGTCAGAACGTAGGGCTCGGCTTTGTTTTACTAGTCGGTGAGATCGTCGGAATGCTGACTTAAAGGGCAGTCCCTCCGGGACGGGGAAAGGGAAAGAACACAGAGTTAAGAAACAACCTGATCTCAAATCCGTTTAATGAGTGGCAAAAACTATTTCATCGCCATTCTTTTGTTTCCTTCTGCCTTACTCTACGTAAATTATGGTTGTTTAGCAGGATTTGATAGAGTTTATTCCCCCTTTCCCCCTGACCCTTTTCCCTTTCCCCGTTGCGGAGCAACTTTCCCCTTGTTGGCCTGCTATTGTTCTTCCTGCTTTTGCTCGTCAGCACTCGGTTTTGTCGCTCGTTTCTGGATGGGTTTGTCAGGAGTGACGAGAACATCTTCAACAGTAATTTTACTTCTTCGCTGCTCCTTCCCCTGCCACTGGTTGAGAACATCTTTGACTAAGGCTTCCTGGAGCCATACCTGAGTGACGATCAGCAAAGGAATCGACATAAATAATCCTAAAAAACCAAAAAAGCTGGCAAACACCACCACCGCCAAAATGGTAAACACGGGCAGAATATCCACAGCCTGACTCATCACCACCGGAACCAAGATTAACCCCTCTACCTGTTGAATGAGCAGGTACAGTACCACAACGGCGCCTGCTTTCCAGGGTGCATCGAGCAGGGCCAGCAGCGCTGGTGGGAAAATACTCAGGGTTGGACCCACGTTCGGGATAAACTCTAGAATACCCGCGATTAGGGCATTAACCAAGGGCAGGGGAACTCCCAAAATCGACAAACCCAGGTAGCTTAAACCCGCAATGACGAGCATGTTGAAGAGCGTTCCCTTACTCCAGCCCACTAGAGAAGATTCACACTTATCTAAAATTTCCTCTACTCTCCGACGGTAGAAGGCCGGGAATGCCAAAACAAAAGCTCGTCGATAGGGTGAAGGATTGATCAGCAACATAATAGTGACCACCAGAAACAGCAAAAAGCTCACTAAAGCAGAGAGCGAATTGTTGACAATGCTGAAGACGTTACCTAATAGTTGCGTAGCCCAGGTTTGAATCTGTTGAACCAAATTGCCAAAACCAGGACTATCCTCTAGCACCTGCCCCGGAATTTGGCCTCGGAGCTGGTCGTACCATTCACGCACCTGCTCAAATGCCTGAGGAAGCAAATTAATGAGCTGCTGAAACTGATCGATCAAACTCGGGAGGATAATGGCAAAGAAGCCAGCGATAATCGCTAGTAGACCAATGACCGCAATGGCGATCGCAATACCTCGCGGGAGTCGAGCTCGCTGAAGCAGTCGGACTATTCGATTCAATACCGTTGCTAGCACAACAGCCGTAAATACCAGCAGAACAACTTGCTTAATCTGCCACAGAATGTAGAGAGATAGAACAAGAGCCAGTAACCCGATCCAATGCCCTAAGCGCACGCCATTTCCTCCGAAAGCTAAGCGGATGAGCCGACTCTACTCTCTCTCCCTGAGCCTTGCCATCCTCCTTAAGACAGCGTTCAGGAGTAAGCAACAGGCATCACAAATAAACCATTCAACCACCTGCTTTGAAGTCATCGCAGCGGACGATCTTGCTCGTACTCCCGTTGATGGGACAGGGCGATTTCTGCTTTCTGCAATTCTGTGCCTAAATACAGAGCGTGTTCGACTTCAAGACTCGGACAGTCTGCCGCTATTTGGTGATAAAGTTTGCGGGCCGATTTTCCCTCGTAGCGATTGACCACTTCTCCAGCACCAGGAGACAAATGCTCGACCACAATTTGCTCCTGGACCGTAATAGTAAAGCTACCGCTTGGGTCGCTGTAGTCTCGCTCAGCAGCATGTTGATACTGCGCTCGAATGACTTGTTCGGCGTGTTCCCAGCAGTCGCTGTAGATGTGGGCGCTTTGACTAATCGTAATCAGTGGTCCTAAACGAACAAGGCTCCTGCCTTCCAAGACCTCCTGCCTCCAATTAATTTCCTGGCAAATATACTGCTGTAGCGTCCTCAGACCCATTGCGTTGGCGGGCCAGGCAGCAAACATATCGTTACTGCGAAAGGTAGCCGTTAGCGATAGTTCACCATCGACAACTCTCAGCCAGATATGGTTCAAGCAAGGCGGGCTCTCGTTTCCTTCGTAATCTTGTACATCCCATAAAGACATCACAACTCTAGAAGAGTCAATTTCTGCCACCAGCTTGTTGATTGCTTGCTCAATTTGATCTTTGCCAAACCAGGAGCGCAAGCGCTGTCCGTAGGTGTACTTCACCCCCTCCAAGCAGAAAGCATCATCCAACATTTGCGAGGCGTAAGTTTGCACAAACTCAGGGGCAATGGGCAGGTAGTTGGGGTCAGGAAAATAAAAATCTGGAGGTTCGTTGGTGACAATGGCGACTAGATCGATCAGCTCTTGCCACTGACCATACTGAGTGGGTCGAATCGTGCCCGTTGTTTTGATCCGGTGGATAATTTTGACCCAGGTTTGAGCGATGGTTTTTCCCTGGATGCGATGACCGTATCTCGGTCCTGGTAAAACAGTGGGAGTCGTTTCTGTATGGGGAAAGAGCAGCGCATCTCCCCAGGCTTCTACCTCTGTTTCAGCAACTGCTTTGACCCACTGCACCGCTTCAGCAATCGATTTGGCTTCTTGCCACTGAAGAGCCTGCCGAAGCTGCTGGAGTGCGGAGGCGGGAATTTCTGGGTCTATATACCCCGGAATCGCTGACCGTACCAGCCAGCAGTTGCGTCCGGTATCGCTTGTTCCTTGAGCGAATCCGTGGCGAAAAAAATCTAACAAACACTCGCATCCGCCCGCGTTGGCATCTTCTTTGGTGGCGTTAAGAACCACCAAAAACCGCACGTGGGGATTGGCCAGCAGATTCCGAATCAGGGGAGAAAGGCCTCTTGTCGGACTATAAAGATTGCCAATCACAGCATATTCGTGAGGCAATAGCCGTTTAAAGAGCGCTTGTTTGACCGTCCATCCGGTCACGACAGCCGTTTGTCCCTGTCCGCTGAGGAGCTGTTGAGGCTTGTAGAGGGGCCGATAGCTAAATGGCGTCACTGGCATCTTCAAGTTGTTCTCTTAACAGGGCTACAAAACCAGCTTGCTCAAAATAACAACTAGAGGTGAGAGCTTCGGTAATTCCCTGGGTCTCCATAATCTTAAAGGATACGCAGTCGGTTAAGCTCCAGGCTTGGTTCAGCCGCTGTCTGTGCAGAGAGATTCCTTGCTGAAACTGGGGACTAGTTTGGGAAACAACCGACGTATTCGGATGATTAAAGAGCGTTTCACTCAGGGCGGACGCGGCTCTTTGAAAGGATTCTCCTTTTTGAGAAAAGTCGCTAAATAGCTTGATCAAGATCGCTTCGCTGGTAACAATATAAACCGGAGCCAGAGATTCTGAGATTGCTTGGGCTTTGAAATGTAGGCGATCGCAAGGATTGAGCAAAGCAGTCCAGTAGTCAGCGTTAGCAAAGACAAGTTTCACGCTTGTTTTAAAGAGATAAGGAGCACTATCTGTTTGAGGGATCGGTTGTGACCTTTTGCCACTCTTCCTGCGGAATCTGGGAGCCAATTTCGACAACAATCTCCCATACTGGGCGAGCTTCAGCATCGTACAGCAAATCTTTCAACGCGTGAACATCGCCAGCGAAAATTTTTTGGTGAGTTTGGATCGATTTGGCCATAGCAGCTAGTATTTTCTTCGTTTAAGCAACACCGATAGTGGCTAGCGACATCCTTCAATTTAATTTTTAAGATGAGCAACTCAGCCGAAGCTGGCAACAGGTGCAGCCAGTATCTCTAGTGTAAAAAAGTTGCTCGTCACTTGTCTAGCTTGCCCACATCGACAGGAAATGATGGCACTGCGTCAAAAAGCTCAAAGCAATCAGCTCTTAGCTAAAGCTAAAGCTTCCACTCATCAGTTAGCTAAGAGCTGCCGCAGGCATCAAGCTGTTGCTACCATCTGCCAAGCTAAGCGAGCGGCTCCCACCATCCCGGCCTGATTGCCTAGCTGCGTCGTCAATAACTGAAGTCCAAACCGCGAACTGGGTAAAACTCGCCGTTGGATTTCTGACCAAGCTGAAGGCAGGAAAAACGGGGTACTCGCACTGACGCCACCGCCAATGATGATGGCTTCTGGAGTGAGCACATAGACTAAACTGGCAAGTCCGGCTCCTAAAAGCGTACCGTACTCGCGCCAAAACGCTAGCGCTTCTTGGTTTCCCGCCTTTGCTAGAGCGCCTAATTCGGCAGGCTCTTTCCCGGTTCGGCGGCGAATAGCCTGGACAGAAGCGTACTGCTCTAAAGACCCCCGATTACCACTGTTGCAGGGCGGACCGTCTGGGTTAAGCGTGATTAATCCTAGCTCTCCGGCAGCCCCGTGATGACCCACGAACAGCTTACCGTCGAGAATAATGGCTCCGCCCACTCCGGTTCCTAACGTCAGCAGAATTAAGTTGTGAAACGGCCGTCCGGCCCCTAACCAAGCTTCTCCGAGTCCGGCACAGTTCGCGTCGTTGGCTAATATGCTGGGCAGACCTAATTTGGCTTCTAGCCAATCTGCCAGCGGCACCTCGTGCCACCCAGCCAGGTTGATCGCTACCTTGGCCACTCGACCCGCTGCATCGGCTGGACCAGGAGTCCCGACCCCGAGAGCAACGCACTGCTTGGCCTCATTGAGGTGCGTGACGGTGGTGGCGATCGCCTCTAACACGGCTTCTGGCGTAGCGGGTTGAGGAGTAGATACGGTTAAAGACTTTAGGCAGGTGCCGTCGCTCAGAAAGCGTCCGAGCTTAATCGCCGTTCCTCCTAGGTCAATACCAATGACTTCAGAATCAGAGAAGGAATTCACCATTAATTAGCATTAAGGATTTGCATTAGCTCTGAGCTTCTCCCGCTCGGCACCAATCCGTTGCTGGTAGGATTGCTCGGTGAACAGATCGCGGGTACTTTCAATGCGGTCTATAAACAAAATACCGTTTAAGTGGTCGAGTTCGTGCTGAAAGATGCGGGCCACAAAACCGCTGAGTTGCTGTTGGTGATGGTTGCCGTCGCGATCGGTATACTCTACGTCTATGCTGGTGGCTCTTGGTACTAAGCCCCGCAGCCCCGAAATACTCAAACATCCTTCCCAATCTTTCACCATTTCTGGCGAGCGAGACAAAATTTTGGGATTTAGCATGGCCGTTGGCGGCATCGATGGGGCTTGGGGATAACGGGGAGTGGGATGAGAGGCCACAATAAACAGTCTCCGAGATACGCTCACCTGAGGAGCCGCAATGCCAACTCCCTGAGCGGCAATGGCCGTGGCGAGCAGATCTTCAATGAACTGTTGGGTCTTTGTGTCTGTAAAACGTTCGACAGGTTGAGCCTGTTGGTACAGGATCGGATGGCCTAACTGCGCTATTTCTAATTCCGCCATGATGGTTTCAAGAAGCGATCGCCTGACAAAATTGATATTACAATACAATTTTGCTTAATATCCCCATTACTGAAGTGCCGTTGTTCCGTAAAAGCCGTGGAGACAGTTTGTGAACATTTCACCCGAACAGCTTTGGAGTTTAGTTCTAGAACGTCTAGAGCATCAGCTCGGTCGTCCCACGTTTGAAACCTGGATCAAAACGGCTACCGCTCAAGAGTTTAAAGAGAACTGCTTGGTCATTCGTACGCCCAATCCGTTCTTTCTCAATCATCTCCAGAAACACTACCTGAAGATTATTGCCGAAACCGTCAATGATATCTTAGGACAGCCGGTAGAAGTTCAGCTAACGGCAGCGAAAGGGGAAAGTTTGGCTCTTGTCGGCGAGACTAGCATTTCTAGCTCAGCCCTGTCTGTCCGTAACCCGACAGACGGCTTCGGCCATCGTCCCGGCATTAAACCAATTAAGCTCAATCAAAAGTACACATTCTCTCGCTTTGTCGTCGGTCCCACAAATCGCATGGCTCATGCGGCGGCCCTCGCGGTCGCAGAATCTCCAGGACGAGATTTTAATCCGCTGTTTCTCTGCGGGGGCGTTGGTTTGGGGAAAACGCACATTATGCAGGCAGTCGGACACTACCGCTTGGAAATTGCCGCCGACTCTCGGGTGTTTTACGTTTCGACTGAGCAGTTTACTAACGATTTAATTGCGGCCATTCGCAACGACAGTATGCAGAGCTTTCGGGAACACTACCGGGCAGCGGATGTGCTGTTGGTAGACGACATCCAGTTTATTGAGGGAAAGGAGTACACTCAAGAGGAATTTTTCCATACGTTTAATACCCTTCACGAAGCCGGAAAACAGGTTGTGCTGGCCTCCGACCGCCCTCCTAACCAAATTCCAAGGCTACAGGATCGGCTCTGTTCCCGCTTTTCTATGGGGTTAATTGCTGATATTCAGGTTCCCGATTTAGAGACCCGAATGGCTATTTTGCAAAAGAAAGCCGAATACGAAAATGTGCGCCTGCCCAGGGATGTCATTGAGTACATCGCGACCAGCTATACTTCCAATATCCGGGAATTAGAAGGGGCTTTAATTCGCGCTGTGGCCTATATTTCTATTTCGGGCTTACCAATGACGGTTGAAAATATTGCTCCTGTGCTCAATCCGCCTACAGAAAAAATTGAAACTTCCCCAGACGTGATTATGACCGTGGTCACCGAAGTTTTAAAAGTTTCTCCTGAAGACCTCAAAAGCAATTCCAGACGACGGGAGATTAGCTTTGCCAGACAGATCGGCATGTACTTGATGCGCCAGCATACCGATTTAAGTCTGCCCCGGATCGGCGAGCAATTTGGCGGGAAAGACCACACAACCGTAATATATAGCTGTGAAAAAGTGGAGCAGCGCCAGAAAAAAGATCCCGCGCTGGGGCAGATGTTACGTCAGCTAAGCGATCGCATTAGTTTGATTAGCAAAAGTTAGCTATTTTCTTAACTTTTTCAAAATCAATTCTTAACTTTAACTGTGGAGAAGATAACTGGTTCATTTCACCATTGTTTTTCTCTGTGGAAAACTTTTTTGGGAGATAAATGCCTAGCTAATCTGTTGACTACCAAAGCACTTTAACTATTAGCTCTACTCCTGGCTTGCTGTCTACAAAGAGGCAATCGTCGTAGTTTCCCACAGGTTTTCCACAGGATGAAATCCTGGTTGAATGACAAAAATCCGATTAATATATAGTACAATAGAACTACTCTTTCCCGAGAGTCATTGCCGATGAAATTTGTTTGTAGTCAGAGTGACCTCAACACCCACTTGTCTCTGATTGGTCGTGCGGTTCCTTCTCGTCCGACCCATCCAGTTCTAGGAAACGCTTTGCTCGTTGCAGATGCCGACAAAGGCCGGATTAGCTTAACGGCCTTCGATTTGAGTTTAGGGATCTGCACTCATTTTCCTGCTGATGTGGAGGAGGGAGGCAAAATTACCCTACCTGCCAAGTTACTGAGCGACATCGTTGCCCGCTTACCAGAAGGAGAAGTATCGCTTTTTTGTGAAGACGAGCCAGCAGAGGAGGCCCTGGCTACTCTCACATCTGCTTCTAGTCGCTTTTTAGTGCGGGGGTTAGGGGCGCAGGAGTTTCCGCAACTGCCTCTGATTGATGAAGGACAAGTCCTGCACCTGCCAATATCGGTGCTCGTTGAAGGGTTGAAAGGCACCCTGTTTGCCGCCAGTGCCGACGAAACCAAACAGGTTCTCACAGGCATTCATCTGCGCTCTCAAGACACGTTGGAATTTGCTGCCACCGACGGACACCGTTTGGCCGTCGTCGAACCCCCCGTTGCTCCCGACACCCGACTCAACGCTGACGAAATTACCATTCCAGCGAGAGCCTTACGGGAACTAGAGCGCATGCTGGCCATGCAGCCCTCGACAGACACCGTGATTCTCAATTTTGACGACACTCAAGTAGAGTTTGAGCTAGGCGAACAGCGTTTAACGAGCCGGAAGCTAGAAGGAACCTACCCCGCCTACGAGCAGCTTATTCCGCACCAGTTTTCTCGAGTGGTAACAGTGGAGCGCAAACGACTGCTCAGCAGTTTAGAGCTAGTCGCGGTGTTATCAGATCAAAAAAATAATATTATTCGCTTCAGCTTAAATAGCGAAGAGAGCCAACTATTGCTGTCTATAGAAGCCAGAGACGTGGGCAGTGCTCAAGAATCAGTCCCGGCTCAGATCAGCGGCGGCAGCATCGATATTGCTTTTAATATTAAGTATCTTATGGATGGGTTGAAAGCACTTCCGGCTAACGATATTCAGATGAAGCTGAATGAAGCTAATCAGCCTGTGGTGTTCATGCCTCTTGGGGGAGTGAAGATGACCTATTTAGTGATGCCCGTACAGATTAGACAATAGCGATTAGCGGCTGGCTCTTAGCTTTTAGCTTTCTGTAGTTTAGTCTTGTCTGAGTATGCTTGCTAGGACAAGCCAGAATTAAGCCGGCAGCGTTGGAGGAGAAAACATGACCCAGAAAAAATCGCCACCAGATAATGAGCCGCTCAGCGAACGTCTGCGACAAGTCCCGCTGTTTTGTCACTTATCGGCGGAGGAATTGCAATGCTTAACGTCAGGGACAAAAGTTGAGTTCAAGGCAGGGGCGCAGATTGCCAGACAAGGAGATCCTCCCGATGGATTTTACGTAATCTTATCAGGGATAACGGACTGGACCAGAAAAGTTGGACAGCAGGAAGTGCATGCGGTCACTCTAGAAACCGGAGATGTTTTTGCCGAGCTGATTTTGCTATTGGATGAACCCTACCCGACCAGCGGACGCGCCGTGACAGATGTGTGCCTCTACAAGCTTGAACCCGAGGATTTTTGGGAAATGCTGAGGCTGTGTCCGAAAATTCTGCGCGATATTCTCAAGATCTCTGCGGAGCGATCGCAGATTCACGAATCTGTGACGCAGCAGCAGGCCAAGCTGATGTCTTTGGGAACCTTGTCGGCTGGACTAGCCCATGAGTTAAATAATCCCGCTGCTGCCGTCCGGCGAGGGATCAATCATCTTGAGGAAAACTGGCAGAAGTTGTCTGCGTTAGCACTTGACCAACAACCGCTCACGGCAGCACAAACCGAATTTCTCGAACAACTGTCTCAGCGGTCCCCAAATCTTTCTCAGCTCAACCCGATTGAGCAAAGCGAATTAGAAGATGCCGTCATCGACTGGCTGGAAGAGAAAAATATTGCCCACGGCTGGCAGCTTGCTCCGACGTTGGTTGCCGCTGGGGTAGATAGAGCGGAACTCGAAAAAATTGCTCAAATGGCGCCTGACCTCAACAGCGTTCTCGTTTGGATAGAAGCCTCCCTCATTGGCACAGAACTCCTGAGAGAAACCAAGCTCGGTGCAGCGCGAATTTCGGAAATAGTGGCCGCCATGAAAGACTACTCGTATATGGATCGGGCACCGCTACAGATGGTAGACATTCATGAGGGCCTTGAGAAGACGCTCACGATTCTTTCCCACAAGCTGAAGGAGGCCAAAATTATTAAAGAGTATGGCCAACTCCCCCGGATCTGCGCCTATGGCTCTCAGCTTAACCAGGTCTGGACAAACTTAATTGACAATGCCCTGCAAGCAATCGGAGGCCGGGGACGTATCTGGATTCGGACAGCCTTGGAAGGCGATCGCATTTTAGTCGAAATTGCTGACAACGGCACCGGCATTTCCTCAGAAATCGCCCCCCGGATCTACGAGCAGTTTTTTACCACCAAAGCTGTCGGGGAAGGTCTCGGCTTAGGGCTCGATACGGTCCGGCGTATTGTTGTCGGTCACCAAGGCAATATCCGCTTCGACTCGGAACCCGGAAACACGCGCTTTCAGGTTCGCCTCCCCCTCGATCAGTAACGAACGGTAAACGCTACTCTGCTTAAGTTTCTGAGGGCGTAGACTGACCGAATACCGGAGAAAGATAAGCGACTAAAGCACCGATAATAAATCCGAGCACGTTGCGAAAGAGCGGTAGCCATTCAGCAGTGCGAGTTACCACCGGTCCAATCCCAAAAGCGATGAACAAAATCCCCCAGAGTGGAGACATAATCATCGCCCACTGCCAGGCAAAAATTTGACCTTCTTTGCGGGGAATAGCCGCTAGCCCAAAAACGACTCCACCCACGGTAGAAGTAATCAGGGTGAGAATCCACTGCTCTCTTGGGAGTCCCGGAACCACCTGACAGCCTCCTTGGTTCAGGCAACTGCGAACAGTCTCCAGCGCGTTCACAATCGAGTTATTTTCTCCGTTTTCCCTCACATAGTAAAGATTTCCAAAGCGAGTTTGCAGCTCAATCCAAAAAGTGCGGGGCAAAAACTCATACACATCATCGCCAATGCTGAACGCCAAAATGTTGCCTCCTCTGGCATCGGCTACCAGCAGAATACTTTTATCATCTAGCCCCCAAAAGTTAATCACAGCGCGACCCGGGCTGCGGTCGTACTGTGTAAGAACGCGCATCTTCCAGCCTGTTTCGGCTTCAAACTCTTTAATCTGCTCGATCAGCGATTCTTCCTGAAGGGACGGGAGAAAGTTGGCTAAGTCAACAACGGGAGTTTCTACGGCAGGCAGCAGTTCTGGGTTATTTACTGCCGCAGCGGTCGGAGAATGAGCGACCCAGGCAAACAGCCCAATCAGAACGGCACAGCAGGCAGTCAGGCATTGCACCAAGGATTTTTGCATAGTGATTCTGAGCAAAACGTTTGTTTAGCTAAATTTATCGATTAAAGTTCAATTTCTTTACATTTATTAATCTTATTCTAAGGGATCGAAGCCCAGAACGGATCACTGATCTGCTAAAAAACCGACGAGCTGATTTCTTTATGGCTCGCCAATCGGTGGTCGTGCTGCTTGCAGTTCAGCAGGCGGCTCCTCCAAGAACTGCTGAGAATTGTCTAGATGGCGTTTGGGAGGACGTTGCCATGTTTGCCAAGCGACTTTAACCCCAGCAACAATGCCACGAGTGTTAGCCTGCACGTTTTTGACCTGATTTTTGGCCTCTCCAAGGCTCTGATCGACTTGCTTGACGATTCCTGAAGCACTTCTCACTCCTTCATTAAGGTCATCGGTCAGTTCGGTAATTTCTAACCCGGTTAAGCGGAGCGCTTCTAGGGTAGGGGGAAACTCTCGTCCCAGGGTATCGAAAAGTTTTTCGGCACTGCGAGCCGCTCGCGCTAACTCCTGTAAGGCAGGAACGGCGACGACGAGCACAGCCGTGAGACTAACGGCAACGAGTAAGAGGGAAAGTCCCAGCCAAAATAGAGGTTCTGTCACGCTTCTTGCCTAAATATGGTTGTCAGAAGAACTTTCAGAGAGAATTTCGCGGGCTTCGGGCGCGGTAGTTTCTAGCTGGCTCGCTTCGATTCCCGCGGTGATCGCTTCCCGGAGTCTGACGAGGGTTTCGTCCCAATTCCGCAGAGCCGATTCTG
This sequence comes from Cyanophyceae cyanobacterium, assembly GCA_050331735.1. GTDB lineage: Bacteria > Cyanobacteriota > Cyanobacteriia > Cyanobacteriales > JBHJGN01 > JBHJGN01. Next base: position 81,262 of record JBHJGN010000007.1, on the reverse strand, counting down.
AGAGTCGGTCTGCCTGAATTTGAACACTGGTTGATAAATCTTCAGCTAACTCAGGTAAAGCATCCGCCGATTTTTTTAAAATTTGCCGCGTCTCCCGCCCCGTTCGTGGAGCAATCAATAGCCCAATGAGAGTGCCAATAGTGCTGCCAACCAGCATTCCGCCAACAAATACATTTGCTCGATTAGTTTTGGTCATGTCTCGCCTCCACGCTTCACGAAGTGAGAGAAGGCCCGTTGTTCTAGAACGGGGTCTCTCTACCCTCAATTTTAGGCGGATTCGTCGGGGAAGTTAGGCGATCTCCATGAGGGGTCTCCGCCTCTTGGCAGCAGACATGCCTGACGCATCAAGAAGGCCGACTCAAATCTAGACAAGAGTTCAAAGCTTCTAGATGAGCCGTCCCCAAGAATTTAGCTGGCGATCGCTCAACAGCGCCTGAATCAATCTGCGTCTTGCCTGTTGTTGCCAAATGGTATACCCCAAACTGAGCAGAGAGAACAACAGCCTTAACTGCCGCAGTAAGCGGCTGATAGTGCGATAGCGTTGCTTGATGGTCATTCCTCCTAGTTGAGCTTTAGTCATGGCTAGCGGTGCAGGAACGAGCACTGAACGCGCCGCTTCTTCAAGCACGATGAGGGTTTCGGTGATAACGATTAATCTGCATCGCGCTCTCCAGAGGAACCAGGCAACGAGACAGTTCACTAAAGCAAGGAGCACACTGCACGTACAGACAATAATAACCATAGTGTAATCTAGCGATCAGACAATCAGGAGACACCGATGTTCTGCTAGGGTTAACAGAGAATTTCGTCTATTCTGACAAGTCATCAACTGAATTGCTAGTAAATCTATCGTGAAGCAACGGTGCAAGCCAGGAATAAAATTACTGTTCTTAAGCAATGGACACGGCGAAGATGTGATTGCGCTCGAAATTGCTAAGCAGCTCCAGTTGTCGGATTTGGAGCTAGCCGCCTTACCGCTGGTCGGTGAGGGACATGCCTACACCAAACTTGGCGTTCCAGCGATCGCTCCGGTGCAAACCATGCCCTCGGGCGGATTTATCTACATGGACGGTTTCCAGTTATGGAAAGACGTGCAGCAAGGGTTACTAGGACTGAGCCTCGCTCAGCTTCGGGCCGTGCGGCAGTGGCAGAGGACGGGAGGGGTAATTTTAGCCGTGGGAGATGTTGTGCCGCTGCTGTTTGCTTGGCTAAGCGGTGCAAACTACGCTTTTATTGGCACCGCCAAATCGGAATACCATCTGCGGCACGAGGCCGGGTGGCATCCGCAAACCTCCTGGCTAGAGCGCTGGTCAGGAGTTTACTACCCCTGGGAGCGGCGGCTGATGCGCGACCGCCGCTGTCGAGCCGTTTTTCCCCGAGATTCCCTAACCGCAAAAGTGCTTCAGCAGCAGGGAATTGGGGCCTTTGACTTGGGAAATCCGATGATGGACGGTATTGCTACTGAAGTAGTGAGATTCAAAAACCAGCGGTTAACGGTGCTGCTGCTTCCCGGTTCAAGACCGCCAGAAGCCTACCAGAACTGGCGACAGATCGTTACTGCTGTAGAGAATATTAGAACCACTCTAACTGAGCCGGCAGTATTTCTCGCCGCGATCGCTCCCTCCCTCGACCTAAACCACTTTGCCCAACTACTCCCCGAGGTCTGGCATTCTCAGCCCCTCGACTCCGTTGACTCCCCGATTAATCCGGCTCAGGCGCTTGCCTTTACCCATCACAACGCCACGCTCCTCCTTACTTCCTCTGCCTACGCCGACTGCCTTCGCTCAGCAGATGTCGCTATCTCAATGGCGGGAACAGCAACCGAGCAGTTTGTCGGGTTAGGCAAAGCCGTCATTACTTTCCCAGGAGCTGGCCCTCAATTCACGCCAGCCTTTGCCGAAGCCTATACTCGTTTACTCGGTCCTTCCTTTATTTTGGTGGAGCGACCTGACCAAGTCGCCGCCGCAATGCGATCGCTATTTAACGATCCTCAGCGCCAACAGCTCGTCGCTGAGAATGGACGACAACGGATGGGGAGTCCCGGAGCCGCCGCTCGCATTGTTCGCTGTTTACAGTCGCGGCTGTTTTAGGAAAGTCAGACGTCAGAAGCTAGAACGATCAAAGTACGGTATTTAAGCTGCTAGCATTTCTCAGTTTAGTCATACCGTTTATCAAAATCAGAGAGTTCCCCAAACTCTCAAAGAGTCGGAAGTTAACTGGGAAAAACTGGTGCCCTTTTCCCCTTCCCCTTGACCCGTTCCGACACCGAACTATTTTCCCCAACCAACCAATCTCATTACTTTTTCTAATTGGTATCAGATCAATCCCTCAGTAGTTCAAGAACGATGAACAATCAACCATCAACCAGGATGAAATTCATCGGCATCGATCTTGGCTGGGTTTCGGGTCCGAGTGGACTGTGCTGCCTTCAGTGGCAACACGAGCAGCTTCAGCTCTTAAATTTGACTCGACAGCAGCTCTTAGCAGAAATCTTTACCTGGCTTGATGCTTGGGTAGAGCCAACCGAAGCAGCAATGGTGGCGGTAGATGCTCCGACCCTGATTCCTAACGCTACCGGAATGCGGCTGTGTGATCGCCTGACTCATCAATATTTTGGTCGCTACCATGCTGGCTGCTACCCGGCCAATCTGTCTCGTCCTTTTGCCTCTCGTACCGTTGAATTCGGACGCTGTTTAGAACGTCGCGGCTTTGTCCACGCGCCAACCATTGTGCCGCAACAGCCAGGGAGATACCAGATTGAAGTATTTCCTCACCCAGCTACCATTAATCTGTTTGGCTTGCAGCGAATTATTAAATACAAAAAAGGCCGGCTAGCCGAGCGAAAAGCAGAGCTGGAGCGGCTGTATCAATACATTGTTGATATTCTCCCGACGAAAGTACCCGCCCTCGCGCCAACAAGCCTGCCTGTCTTGTCTTTCCCGGAAAATACTAAAGCGCTCAAGGCGACGGAAGATCAGCTCGACAGCTTAATTTGTGCCTACGTTGCTGCCCACTGGTGGTACTGGGGCCAAGAGCGGAACACAATTTTAGGAGACAGCACGAACTATATTATTGTCCCGATGGAATGGGGAAAGGGAAATTGTCCCGGCGGGACGAGACAAGAATATAGGATGACGGAATAAGCTGATTCATCCCCCCTTACCCCTTACCCTTTTCCCGTCGCGGAGCGACTTTGTGGCACAATGAAAGGCGATAAGCGATTAGTAAAGCACTTTGTGTGCGAGCCAAAGTAATCGATGGCTCTACAGTCCTTCTTAAAACTTTATGATTACTGTTCAAGCGCCTCCTAAAACCCGTGTTGTGTTTCCGTTCACCGCGATTGTCGGTCAGGACGAGATGAAGCTCGCTTTGCTGCTCAACGTCATTGACCCCAAAATTGGGGGAGTGATGATTATGGGCGATCGCGGCACGGGCAAATCAACGACCATTCGCGCTCTTGCCGACCTGCTGCCAGAGATCGATGTTGTGGCTGCCGATCCGTTTAGTAGTGACCCCGAAGACCCCGATTTAATGAGCGATGCGGTGCGACAGCAGCTAGAGAACCAGATTCCTCTAGAAATTGTTCAACAGAAAGTGGCGATGGTTGACCTGCCTCTAGGCGCGACGGAAGATCGAGTGTGCGGCACCATCGATATTGAAAAAGCCCTCTCAGAAGGAGTGAAAGCGTTTGAGCCGGGTTTGCTTGCTAAAGCCAATCGCGGCATTCTGTACGTTGATGAAGTCAATTTACTTGATGACCATCTTGTAGACGTTCTGCTCGATTCTGCCGCCAGCGGATGGAATACCGTTGAGCGAGAAGGCATCTCGATTCGTCATCCGGCGCGGTTTGTGCTCGTTGGTTCGGGCAACCCAGAAGAAGGGGAACTGCGGCCCCAACTGCTAGACCGCTTTGGCATGCACGCGGAGATTCATACGGTGAAAGAGCCGAATCTGCGGGTGCAAATTGTCGAGCAGCGAGCCGAGTTTGACAGCAATCCGCAACGATTTGTGGAACAATACCAGGAACAGCAAGACGAACTCCAGGAAAGGCTCGTGCGCGCGCAGCACCTCCTGCCCCAGGTCAAGAGCGATTACGAGCTGCGGGTCAAAATTTCTGAGGTCTGTTCGGAGCTAGATGTTGATGGTTTGCGAGGCGACATCGTGACTAATCGAGCAGCCATGGCGCTAGCGGCTTTTGAAGGGCGTACCGAAGTAGAGGTCGATGACGTGCGCCGAGTGATTACGCTCTGCCTGCGGCATCGCCTGCGGAAAGATCCGCTGGAAACCATTGACTCGGGGTATAAAGTAGAAAAAGCGTTTAATCGCGTCTTTGGTATAGAGACAGAATAGCTCGTCACAATCAAAGGACGAATGACGAATGACCGATGCTCAGCCGCTAATCGAGATTAAGGGAGCCTGTAAGTCTTTCGGGAAAAAGGTAATTCTCGACCACATCGATCTCACCCTTTATCAAGGAGAAGCGTTAGTCATTATTGGTCCCTCCGGAACGGGAAAATCAACAATTCTCCGCATGATTGCTGGCTTGATGCCTTTAGACGAAGGCGAAATTTACATTAAGGGAGAACGGCGGACTGGATTAATTGAAGATGGAGAAGATTTAATTAACCTCCGCATGGTTTTTCAGCAGGCGGCTTTGTTTGATTCCTTAACTGTTCAGGAAAATGTCGGGTTTTCTCTGTACCAACATTCCCATTTGCCAGAGCAGCGCATTCGGGAGCTAGTGGCAGAAAGATTAGAAATGGTCGGGTTAGAAGGAACCGCAGATCTGTCTCCGGCTGAACTTTCTGGGGGCATGCGCAAGCGGGTGAGCTTTGCCCGCGCCGTGATGTTCGATCCTGACGATCCCAAAGATCGGATCGACGTAATTCTTTATGACGAACCGACCGCTGGTCTAGACCCAATTGCCTCAACCGTGATTGAGGATTTGGTGCGTCAGCTTCAGTGTACGGCAGGAATCTGCGGAACCTACGTGATGGTCAGCCACCAAAGCAGCACCATTCGCCGTACCGCTGACCGGATCATTTTTCTGTATGGAGGCAAAATTCAGTGGCAGGGAAACGTTGACGAGATTGACACAACCGAGCATCCGATGGTTAGACAATTCTTTAACGCTAGTCTAGAAGGACCAATTCGAGTGGTTGATTAAGTCGATAGTAGTTCTAAAGACAATAGCAGAGCAGTTTACATCCTAGTTAGTTGTTGATTGTTGATGGTTCTGTAGCAACTGCGAGGAATTTCTCACTGATTCTACCAACCGGTATCACAGCCTCAACACGCTCAGAAAAACGATACGAAGGAGAAAGCATATGCGATCGCGTACACTTCGAGAAGGATCAGTCGGCTTACTCGCCATCGCCGGAGTGGCGGCTTTGGGAGGACTCTTTGTTTGGCTGCGTAATCTGGAATTTGGTCAAGAAAGCTACGACATCGTGATTGAGTTTCCCGATGTCAACGGAGTCCAGGTGGGCGCTCCGGTTAATTTTCGTGGCTATCGAGTAGGAGAAGTGACTGAGATTCGGCCCGGAACCGACGGGGTTGATGTCACGGTAGAAATGTCTCCAGCGACTCTAGAAATTCCGCAGGATGTCGAAATTCTGGCCAACAGTACGGGATTAATCGGCGAATCATCGATTGATATTACTCCCCAAGAAGAACTGCCGGAAACCATTCAATCTGCTAGTCCGATTAGTCCAGAATGCGATACGAGCCTGATTATCTGCGAGAATGAGCGAGTTCAGGGCCAATCCGGGCCGCAACTAATTCCAACTCTAGCCCGTTTGAGTAATCTCTACGGCAGACAGGAGTTTTACGATAACCTGAACGCGGCGGCTGAAAATACGGCGATCGCCGCCACCCGAATTGCGGCTCTCAGCGATGAACTTGGAACCCTATCGGGGACAGTTCGACAGGAAATAAGTACCTTTAGCGATGCGGCTAATTCTCTAACGACAACCGCCAATCAAACCTCTCGTCTGTTGGGAAACGTTGATAGTCTGCTCGCCGAGAACCGAGGCACGTTGTCAACCACTCTTGAAAACGTGAGTACCGCCACGAGAAACTTTGGCAGCACCAGCGAGAAGCTGAATTTGCTGCTCGACGACACCAGTAGTGGACTGAGTAATTTGGTGACGAGTTTGGAAGGCACAGTATCGGAACTCAACGCTCAACTCGAAGGCATTGATACTCAGGAACTCGTTCAGAATTTAGAAACTCTCACCGCTAACGCCGCTGAGATAACCGCCGACCTTAACGAGCTCACCGGAAGCTTTAACGATCCGGCGAATGTTGTGGTTCTTCAAGAAACCTTAGATTCTGCCCGAGCCACCTTTGAAAATACCCAAAAAATCACTGCCGATCTCGATGAACTCACCGGAGACCCTAATTTCCGCAGCGACCTGCGGGAACTAGTAGAAGGATTAAGCAGCCTTGTCTCTACGACTGAGCAGCTTCAGCAGCAGATGCAAGCCGTCCAAGAGCAGCTAGAGAATAGGCCAGCAGAAGTTTCAACCGAGAAGAATCTAGAACACCTCTTGGAAGTGAACGTTCCTCAACTAGCCTCGACTCCACAACCATTACACCCTCAGCGCGATTCAAAATTTAATGCTCCATCAGAGCATGAAGATAACGAAATTAGCACCGCAACCGATAAGCAGTAATGCTCTAGCGTCCTTCTTGCTTAAGAGTCCCCGCTCAAAAATCGTGTAGAAATAGTTGTGCTTGTCTCGTTCCTATCAGTTCCTAATTTGACTAAAGAATTCTGGTATTCCTTGAATATCGAGATCGATGTGAAAGATTCCCCCGGCTCCTCCTTCTTGCCAAATATCCCCACCACCTGTCGTAATATACATTTGTCGGTAATCTGAGCCACCGAAGGTAACGCTAGTAATCTTTTGAGTCGGGAAAGGAAGACGGAGCGTTTCTGTTCCCTTGGGGGAGTAGCGATACAGATGGCTACCATCATAGCGAGCGGACCAAATATGTCCCTGCGCATCAACCGTCATGCCGTCTGGGACTCCTTCCTCGGTCGGGATAGAAATTAAAGCCGTTTGATTACTTAGCTCTCCGGTTTCCATATCGTAGTCAAAACGGTAGATTTTCCTCGCAATCGAGTCTGTAAAGTAAAACTGCTGACGGTCGAGGGTAAATCCCATCCCGTTCGCCAGTCCAATATTCTCTAGAATCAACTCCAGGGAACCATCAATATTCAGGCGGTAGAGCCTTGCTAAACTTTGAGAACTGGGCATCGTGCCGCAATAGACACGCCCGACCGGATCGGCAATGACATCATTGAAGCGAGTATCTCGTTCATCGGGGATTTCAGGAATGACTACTGTACTCTTGCCGTGATGCCATCTTTCAATCACTCCCCGCGCTTTAAACAGGAGGAGTGCGCCATCGGTTTGAATTGTGTAGCCGCCGACCGGTTCTCCAGAGTAAACTTGCTCGGTGGCACCAGTCGCCGGGTCATAGCGAAACAACAAACCGCGAGGAATATCTGTCCAGTACAGACACTCCTCAAAAGGATGCCATAGAGGGCCTTCTGCATTGTGGCAGTGGGAATCAACAATGAGCGCAGGAAATTGCATTAACTAAGGAGACAAAAGTTAGTTTCCATTCTCTACAGAGCGGGATGATTTAATCAACTCGATTGAGTCCCCTTCTTGGGGAAAAGGCTTTCAGTTCTGTCTGTTACGCTCGTTAAGAGAAAGTTTTTTGAAAGTTGTAATAAGTTAATAAAAGTATGAATATCAACGTTCAAAGCCTTAATCAACTCATTCAGACCCGTCGTTCTACAAAGCCTCGCTTATTAAACGGTCAGCAAATCGACGACAGCATTGTTTGGCAAATTTTGGAAAACGCCAATTGGGCTCCTACTCACGGCTTGACTCAGCCTTGGCTATTTAAAGTGTTTACGGGCGAGGGGCTAAAGAAGCTGGCTGATTTTCAATCCCACCTGTATCAGCAGCTTACGCCCGCAGCCAAATTTAGCGCTGATAAATTTGAGCGCCTTAGAAGTAATGTCTTGAAAGCTTCCCATGTAATCGTCATTTGTATGCAGAGACAGGAATCTGAAACGATCCCGGAAATTGAAGAAATAGAAGCGGTTGCCTGTAGCGTGCAGAATATGGCGTTAACGGCAACAGCCTACGGGATCTGTAGTTTTTGGGGGTCGGGGGGCGTTACCTACACGTCCGAGTTGAAGACGTTTTTGGGTCTGTCGGAAAAAGATCGCTGTTTAGGCTATCTTTATTTGGGATACAGCGACAACCCTGCCACTCAAAGCCAACGAAAACCGCTTCAAGACAAGGTGGAGTGGATTAGCTAATCTGACTGATTGAGCAAGTCTAGAAGTTGCGCTTCCGTTAGCTGAGCTATGCCTAACTGCTGTGCTTTGTCGAGTTTAGACCCGGCATCTTCGCCGACGACAAGATAATTGGTTTTGCTGCTGACGGAACCGGTCACTTTTCCTCCGACTGCTTCAATGCGTTCTTTGGCTTCACCTCTGGTTAAAGTCGGTAGAGTTCCGGTAATCACAAAGGTTTTGCCCAATAGCGTCGCTGCTGACTGTGGCTCTGGGGGTGAGGCTGCAAGCTGTAAACCAGCCGCCTGGAGGCGCTCCACCAAAGACTGATTAGCAGGAATCCTAAACCAGTCAAAGACAGACTGAGCAATCTCTGTGCCGATGCCGTAAACCGCTTCGAGAGATTCTATGGAGGCGTTGGCGAGTTGCTCAACAGTACGGAATTGTTCAGCTAGGATATTCGCATTGACGCTACCAACGTAGCGAATGCCCAACCCGTAGAGGACTCTAGACCAGGGTTGAGTTTTAGACTGAGCGATCGCCGCTACTAATTTCTGAGCTGATTTAGTTCCCATCCGCTCTAGGGAAGCAATTTGGGATTCGCTGAGTTCGTAAATGTCGGCAATAGAATGGACTAACTCGTTTTCCATCAGCAGCACCACGATTTTTTCTCCTAACCCGCGAATATCCAAGGCATCGCGAGCGGCCCAATGGACGAGACTGCCTTTTAAAATAGCGGGGCAGGAACTATTTACGCAGCGCGTCACAGCTTCTCCTTCCGGACGGACCAGAGGCTGAGTACACTCCGGGCAGTGTGTAGGCAGGCGATAGGGGCGAGCGTCGGAGGGACGCAGTTCGCTCAATACGCGCACAATTTCGGGAATAATTTCTCCGGCTTTGCGGACAATTACCGTATCCCCAACGCGGACATCTAATTCAGCCACGCGATCGCTGTTGTGCAGGGTAGCGCGCTGCACCGTTGTTCCGGCAAGCTGCACCGGCTGCATGTAAGCCATTGGGGTCACCGCCCCGGTGCGGCCAACGTTGACGTTAATTTCTCGAATGACCGTGGGAGCTTCTTCAGCCGGATACTTGAGCGCGATCGCCCAGCGGGGAAATTTCTGGGTAAATCCAAGCTGCTCCTGCAAGCGAGAGGAATTGAGTTTAACAACGACTCCATCGGTTAGATAGGGAAGAGTGCGCCGCTTCGTGTCCCAGTCTTGAAAATAGGCAGCGACCTCTGCTAGAGACTGGCAAATTTTGCGATTGGGGTTGACCAGAAAGCCGATTTGCTGTAGCAACTCCAGCGCTTGCCATTGAGTAGATCCAGAAATTTCGCCGTCTGCTGGCAGATGAAGCGTGTAGGCGAAAAAATTCAGTCGGCGCTGGTCTACAATTCTCGGGTCTAGCTGCCTTAAAGTACCAGCGGCAGCGTTGCGGGGGTTTGCAAACAGCGCCTCTCCCTGCTCTTCCCGTTCCTGATTGATGCGTTCAAATTCGTCGAGCGGTAAAAAGGCTTCTCCCCGTACTTCAACGCGCGGCGGCGGCGATGCTACATTCAGCCGTAGCGGGAGCGAGCGAATGGTGCGGACATTCTGGGTAATTTCTTCTCCCGTCACCCCATCGCCTCGCGTTGCCCCTCGCACCAGAACACCGTTCTCGTAGGTTAAAGCGAGGGCAGAACCATCTATCTTTAGCTCGCAAACGTATTCCACCTCAGCTTCTGGAGCCTGTCGCCGCCAGCGTTCCTGCCATTGGGTCAACTCTTCTAAATTAAAGGCATTTTCTAAACTATAAAGAGGAATATTGTGCTTAACGGCAGTGAACTGTGTCGCTGGCGTATCTCCGACGCGCTGGGTGGGGCTATCGGGGGTAATCAGTTTGGGATACTGAGCTTCTAACTCCTGAAGACGGCGGTACAGTTGGTCGTACACCGCATCTTCCATAATCGGAGCGTCAAGGACATAGTAGGCATAGGCGGCTTTTCGCAGTTGTTGCCGCAGTTGCTCAATCTGGTTAACGTCAGGCTCGAGAGATGCCACAGTCTTTTTTCAGGGGGAAGCGTGGGCTTTTAGCTTCAAGATAGCTGTTAGCAATTAGCTCTTAGCTTTCCTAAAGCGCCAATTAGCCAATGGCTCACGACTAATAGCGAAGAGCTTCTCTTAGTTTAAACGCTTCAAACCCTGATGGCTTTGGGTAGACGATAGACTATAAAAATGCACAATCAACAGCGACGAAGATGCCGAATTTAAACCAGGATGACCAGGTACTGCGGGAGGTGCTGATGCAGACCCAAACGATCGCTGTTGTTGGTCATTCAGACAAGCCGAGCCGAACGAGCTATCAGATTGCTCAATTTCTGCGCGATGTTGGCTACCTAGTTTATCCGGTTAATCCAATGGTCAAAGAAATTGACGGTCAGCCGAGCTATTCTTGTCTGCGAGAACTGCCAGAAGTCCCTAATTTGGTCAATGTGTTTCGTCGTTCCGACTGTTTGGCAGAGATTGTCGAAGAGGCGATCGCTGTTGGGGTTCAAACCGTCTGGGCACAGCTCGGTGTTTCTGATGACCGCGCTGCTCAAAAAGCGTTGAGCCGGATCAACTTAATCACGGACACCTGCATCAAAAGAGAATATCAGCGATTGGTCAGATAATCTCAGACAGTTTTAATGATTCAACCGGCGTGTCAAAGTAGGGTGTAACTATTTCTACTGAGCGTAACGCTCTGAATAAATCGGCTTTATGTCCAAGTTTGCTGCTCGCGCTTCAGTGCTTCTCGATCGAGTTCCGGGACGCGCTTATCTACTAACGGCGATTATGCTGTTTGCCGCTGCCAATGCAGTCGTACGCCAGCTTACTCTCATTGGAGAAACCAATCTGGTTGACGGGAGAAACCCAATTTCTTTCTGCAACGTTCTGTTTGTTGGTAATCTGTGCGCTCTGTTTGCCCTAATTCCTCTCTACTATCGCCAGTGGTCACCTCGTCATCTCCAGTCGCTTTCTCCTCAAGACTGGCTCGGGATGTCGGGAGTCGCCCTGCTTTCGGGAACGCTGGCTCCTGCTTTGACATTCATTGCCCTAGACATTACCACTGTCAATAACGTGATTTTGATTGGGCGCATCGGACCGCCGCTGAGTTTAGCCCTCTCGGTGCTGTTGCTGAAAGAACGGGTCAACGGGCTCATTATGGCGGGAGCCGTGGTCGCTTTTGGAGGCGTTGTGTTGACGATCCTGCTTCAGCCAGCTAGTGAGCCGATGATGACCATGGCCGGACTAGAGATTGGCCGAGGAGAACTGCTAGCGGTGGTGGGGGCGATCGCTTTGGCTGTTTCGACCATCATCAGCAAAGCCGCACTGGGAGAAGTGCCCCTAGGCATCTTCAGCATCTTCCGAACCGCATTAGGAACGGTCATTTTTTGGGTCGCTGCCGTCATCTTGTATGGACCAGAACACTTTCGAGATGTTTTCTCGCCGTTGCTCTGGCAATGGATGCTTGTCTATGGAATTATTATCGTGGCTAGCGGTCAAGTTCTGCTGTATACCGGGCTAAGACGAACCACAACCTCAGACTATTCTCTGGCGAGTTCGTTTAGTCCCATCGCCGGAATTTTAGCCGCAGCTCTGATCCTTGGAGAAACACCAACAGCGGCTCAGTATATCGGCGGTTCTGTGATTCTTATAGGTATTATGCTTAACCAGCTCGGGATTTCTCGTCGTCAGGCTTCTGAGGTGGCTAGGACTGCTGCCGCAGACGACATGGAAACAGCCGTAGGCTTCAAAGGCGTTTAGCCAACGACCGCTCTAGAGCCGTCGAGGAGAAGCCCGTTCCGCCTCATGCGGAGCAATTCCGAGTGGTAGAGTGCTCCCATTGGCAGAACGTTTCCGGAGGCATTCGGGAGCATTGTGATTGCCTTTCTTGTTGATGAACTAATAGTTTCGTGGCATCCGTTGTCGCTAGCGGACAGCTAAAGAAGTATCCCTGCATATGCTGGCACTGTAACTCGCTCAACAGCTCCTTCAACTCCTGAGTTTCGACTCCTTCGGCGACCACTCTTAAATTGAGGCGATGTCCTAACGCTAAAATCGCCATAATAATGGCCACGTCATCAGGATTATGAATCAGATCCCGCACAAAACACTCGTCGATTTTAAGAGTTTGAATCGGGAACTTTTTCAGATAGCCGAGGGCAGAATACCCGGTCCCAAAATCATCCATCGCAATACTCACGCCCATTTTCTGTAGATTCATGAGAGTTGTCCGGGTGAGTTCCACGTTTTGCATCGCCGTCGTCTCGGTGATTTCTAGCTCTAAAAACTGTGGCGATAGCTCGGTTGCGGACAAAATATCCTCAACCATTTCAACCAGGTTAGGCTGCTGAAACTGCCTAGCAGAAAGATTGACGGCCACCCGAAGGTTAGTCATCCCAGCATTGTGCCAAGCTTTAAGTTGACGGCAGGCGGTTTTCAGAACCCACTCCCCAATGGCAACAATCAGTCCACTGTCTTCAGCGAGGGGCAAAAACGCTCGCGGAGACACTAGGCCCAGGGAGGGGTGCTGCCAGCCCACTAAGGCTTCCATTTGCGTAATGGTTCCAGATTCAACCTCCACCTGTGGCTGATAGGAGATGAAAAATTCTGCCCGCTCTAAAGCCTGGTGGAGGTCGTTTTCCAGGACGAGTAGAGCCGTCCCTTTATTCATTACTGAGTTGTAGAAGCGATAGTTATTGCGTCCTTGCTCTTTGGCTCGATAGAGAGCGGCGTCGGCATTTTTGATCAAAGTTTGAGCATCTGTGCCGTCATCAGGATAGAGTGAAATCCCAATACTGCTGCTAATGCGCAGTTGATGGCCTTCAATGGTAAAAGTTGGCTTGAGAGATTCCAAAATTCTCTTGGCAATTTTGGCAGCATCGTCTACCCCGTGAATCTGGGGCAGCAGCAGCGTAAACTCATCACCTCCCCAGCGAGCCAAGATGTCGTCGTCCCGCAGGCAGTTTGTCAGTCTTTGGGCCACATCTTGAAGGAGGCGATCGCCGATGGGATGGCCGAGAGTATCGTTAATGGCCTTGAAGCGGTCTAAGTCTAAAAAACAGACCGCCAGCTTGCCGTGGTTTTGTCGCGCCAAAGTGAGAGACTGGGCCAGTTTATCATCAAAAGAAGCCCGGTTGGGAAGCTGAGTGAGCAGATCGTGCCACGCTTGGTATGAAATGGTTTTTTCAGCCTGCCTGCTGGCGGTGACATCGCGAAAGCTCCACACCCTACCGACCACTTGTTGACCGAGGCGCTGAGGTTGAGAGTAGCGCTCGATGATTCTGCCATCTTTGAGCTCTAGAACGTCGTAACTTTCTGCTTCTGGCTGCGCGTCAAGAGCTCTGACTTGAGCAATAAATTTTTCTGGAGCTGCTAGCTGCTCTGACGATAGGGCGAAGGCTGTTTCTACATTGCCGTGTAGCGTAATAGCAGACTGGGGCAGATGCCACATCTGCACGTATTTTTGATTAAAGCTCGCAATTCTGGCGGTACGATCTACAACGAGAATCCCGTCGAAGGCCGATTCCAAAGTGGCCTGGAGCAAAGAGAGGGAATTCTCAAGAGCTTTCTCGGTGTGCTGGCGCTCAGTAACTTCGCGCCGTAACTTGACCACAGCCCGATTCAGGGCCGCAGTTCGTTTTTGGACCCACAGTTCAAGCTTGGCGTTGAGCTGTCGGAGCTTTGTTTCGGCCTGGAGGCGCTCCTGAGCTAGAGAAATGGCCTCCGCTGAGGCGATGAGCAGATCGACTTCCCAGGGCTTCCAGGGCTGCGCCTGGGGAGAATTCTCGAAGCTGAGAAAGCCAAACAGCTCTTCATGAACCATAATCGGTAACAGCAATACCGTAGTCGGAGATGGAGAATCAATCGTCTCCCAAAGAACTTTTCCTCGCGATAGCGAAGTTTTCCACCGAGGGAACTGACAAGTAATACAGCGTTGCCAAGTTAGGCTACTGCTATGGGCGTTCCGGTCTGCGGTGCGCCATTCGGCCCTCAAAATCAAGTGCTGATTGAGGTTTTGGAATTCAAAAATACAAATTCGGCTGGCTCCTGAAGCCTGACCCAGCGGTTTCAGCAGATTTAAAAAACAAGCTTCGCAGGATTCGCACACGAAATTCGTTAACAATTCCTGCTTAACCGCCATCAAAGCGGCGAGATAGTGCTCTCGCTTGGCCCCCATTCTTTGGGCCTGCTGATACCTCATTGAATGATGTGCCCCCACCCCCAACAGCAGCAACAGCATCCAAAATATTGTTGTCCCTAGGCTCAAGGATGAGGTCATTGCTGCAACAAGCATCGCCATCAAACTAGTGAGCAACATGAAAGCGTACGGGCGATCGCGTCTGCTGGCGGTAGCGGAGGTTGAGCGAATCATGTGGGTCCATGGAGGTTGGTTGATGAATCCATGCTTCCCAATTCGACGGCCAAAATTAACCCTCTGAGAAAATACTTAGCAAATTCTCATAATTTTGGCATGTATCGCGCCGTATTGAGCTTTTTTGGGAAAAGTGTCCGCAAATTTTTTAGGCTGTGGCAGAGATCGAATTGAGAGAGATGTTACTAGCTAGACGTTGAACAGGGTGAGGCTAGGCAGCGAGAGTTGGGCAAAAGGCGAGTTCTCTGCTGCCTACTGACGGAGTAGGAAAAGGTGAGGAACACTAAACGAGCAACCATCAGCTCAACTGAGCCTGTCAGCCGAGTCTTCGCTGGGTGCGAGTGAGCTGGTTATCGCCAGCGATGCTGCGCTTGTTCGAGCACGTAGGCAGAAACAGCTTCAATTTGTTCGGGGCTTAAGCGTTCTCCATAGGCGGGCATATTATTTTTGCCGTGGGTAACGAGAAACGCGATCGCCTCCTGGGAATCGACACCGTTTTTATGTAGGGCTCTGAGGTGGAGGTTTTTCCCTCTTCTAATAATGTTTCCTCCGTGAGGATGACAGCCCGCACAGTTGACTCTAAAAATCGCTCCGGCTTCTGTCTCTGCCGCCGTTGCCTCTCCACTGACTAGTCCCCAGACCAACATGACTAAGATAGCAATGACCTGAAATTTTCTGTTCATTCTTCAACATCAATAACGACAACTAAAAATTAATGGTCAGCGGCTGCTGTGGGGGCACTCCGACAGCGCGAGGAAACTGAGACGGCGTTGAGGAGCGCTTGCGGAGGTAAACGCAGTGACGAATACTTTGACTCAGAGGAGTCGTTAATGAACGAATCCCTTCAATCTCAGCGCCGAGCTGCTCTACAGCGTACTGAAGAGCGAGCTGTTCTTCCTCACTCCAGCGACCGCGATAGAGCACGGCTAAACCTCCGATTTGCAATAGCGGCAGCGCATATTCCGCACACACGACCGCCGCCCCGACTGCTCTCACCACGGCGATGTCGTAGGATTCTCGATGGTCCGGGTGCTGACCAACCGCTTCTGCTCTACTGTTAAGGGCAGTGGCCTTGAGGTCTAGCTGAGTCAGGAGGGATTGCAGAAAGCGGATTTTTTTGCCGGTAGAGTCGAGTAACGTAACGTGCCAGTCTGGATAGGCGATCGCAAGAGGAACTCCAGGAAACCCGGCTCCTGTGCCAATATCAATTGCTTTGAAAGCAGCAGGCGCTAATTGATAGTCCATCACCCCCGCCACAGAATCCCACAGATGCTTTTCCCAAAAATCATCAGGAGCAACAATGCGCGTCAGATTGAACTGACTGTTTCCTGCTAGGATTGCTTGATAGAGCTGTTGAAACTGCTGCTGCTGATGCTCATTTGGCTGCCACGCTAAAGTCTGCCAAATCTGATTCAAGTCCGGCAGGTTCATCAGTGGGGATGGGTTGTAGACAGACATAATTTTCTATTTCAAGGTTAGGTTTCCTGCCACCAATGGTCAACAGTAACGAGGGTTTCCTCACTCAACCGCTCCACCCCAAAATCTATGACCTTAGATGAAGGAGTAACAAGGTGCCCTATAGCCAGTTTACTCTCCAAGAAGCTGTGGAACGCTTTAACTTGTCTCTCGTCGATGGAGAAGGATTTCTGACTGCTCAACCGATCGAACCGTCAGCAACTCTAGCCGCCTTTCTTCAAGAGAGCTTACCGCTGACTGGCTCAGCTAGTGAGAAAGCCCGCTCAGAAAGCATTATTTATCCAGTCCTGCTAGAGGTCAAACGAATCCTTCAGCCAGGAGTGAGCCTGTTTTCTGGAGAAGAGTTTAACGTCGATTCCAGTATGGGTTTAAACGGAGTCTGCGACTTTATTCTCAGTCGCTCTGCCGAAAGACTGCTTGTTCAGGCCCCTGTCGTCATGATGGTAGAAGCCAAAAAAGCCGATCTCACGTTAGGTCTCGGTCAATGTGTTGCCGAAATGGTTGCCGCTCAAAGATTCAACGAAGCAAAGCAGCAAAACATTTCAACGATTTACGGCTGCATCAGCAGTGGCACCCAATGGCGTTTTTTGCAGCTCAACAAACAAATCATTACCATCGATTTGATTGATTATCCCCTGCCCCCAGTGCCGCCCATTCTGGGTCTGCTAGTGCGAATGGTCTCTCCAGGATAGCTTCTTGTCCTCAATCGTCGTTAAGCCAGTTACCAATTGTTATTGGGGAGCGGGGAGCGAGTTAACAAATTGCTTGCTTAACTGGTCACTGGTCACTGGTCTCCAGCGTTACAGGCTCTAGTTTACCGTGATGAATCTGCCAGCAGCAGTCAGCAATTTTGAGGAGTTCCCCCGCGTCATGGGTCACCACCAGAAGCGTCCAGTGGGTTTTCAGTTTTGCCAGCAGCTTCACTAACTGACGGCGCATAGACCAGTCTAGCCCCGCCGTGGGTTCGTCCAGCATCAGCAGATTCGGTTGGCGAATTAACTGAACAGCAAGGGCCAGCCGTCTTTGCTGTCCGCCGCTTAAAAGGTGAGGCGGCGTCTCGAAAGCAAGATGCTCTAGCCCCACCTCGCTGAGAGCTTCTTTAACCCGTTCTCGGCCTAGTTCGGGATGCCCGAGCCGCAGCTCCTCTAAAATGGTTTTGCCACAAAAATGCCGTTCTGGAAATTGAAACACAATGCCTCCTAGCTGCTGGAGATGAAGAGGCGTAAGTGCCTGAGTGCGCCAGAAAATTTCTCCGTCCGTTTTTTCTGCTAGCCCAGCCAAAATTTCTAGCAGCGTCGTTTTGCCGGAACCGCTAGGACCAACTATCAGTCCTAACTGCTGAGGAGCTAGTTCCAAGTTGATTCCTTGCAGGATCGGCGTAGGTGTCGCCGGGGGATGATAGACTAAATTTTTTAGATAGAGCATCCAATACTAGTTGAGCAATCGGGCCGATCTTTATTGTGACACTGACAGCTACGGTTCGTGGCGATCGCCTTTAAAGCTTCTGCACGACCGACAGCTCCGCCAACACCCATGAAACCCTACTGATACCAACACGATGAGAAACGTTCGGTTTAGTCTATTAAAGGTTCTGATGACTTGTTCTGGGGTGGCGATGATGCTCAGCGTGTGGGGCAGCTCGGCTCTGGCTGGAGATCCGTTTCGAACGAGGAACCCGCGCAACATTGGGGAGGAAACCGAAGCCGCTTTTGAAGCTCTGTTTAAAGCAGGAGACTATCAAGCCGCCAAATCTTACCTCCGCGCCGCAGAAGACACTGAACGCGATGAACCTCTCGTCCACGCGATGCAGGCTTCTCTAAGCTACCTAGAAGAAGATTGGGAAACTCTCAAAATTTATGCAGACAAAACTCTTCAAACAGCCGCTCAGCTCAGTGCTCAAGATCCCCTGCGGGGCAACCTCTATTTAGCGGTCGGTCATTTTCTCGAAGGGTCTTACAACTTTATTACCAAAGACGATATTATCGGAGCCATCAGCAAGCTTCAGCGAGTGCTTCAGCATCTTGACAAAGCAGAAGATAGTGCCGCCAACGACCCGGAGCTGAATTTAATCAAAGGATATCTGGATCTCATTTTAGCTGTCAATCTCCCGTTTTCTAGTCCTGGGGATGCCATCGAACGCCTCCAGGAGTACGCGGCTCCGGACTATTTGGTAGACCGAGGCATTGCGGTGGCTTATCGAGACTTAGAACAGTACGATCGCGCTTTAAAATTTGCTGAACAGGCGCTTCAGTCGTCTCCCGATAATCCAGAGCTGCTGTATTTAAAGGGACATCTGCTGCGCCATCAGAGTAAGCTTGCTCAACGAGAAGCAGAGAGTGTAGCGCTGCTAGAGGAAGCGTTTGGTTATTTTGAGCAAGCCTTAGCTAAAGCCGACCAGCTTCCTAAATCGGTGCTCAAACCCATTGAAAAGGAACATCGGAAAACCCAAGAGACCCTCGCCGAGGTCAATGGCAGAATAGACGACGACAGCCTAGAACTAAACCGAGAGTAGCACTCAGACCAAAAGAGCCAGCAGTGTTGCCTCGCTGTAGCTCTCCTTGAGGGAACACTGGCGCAGCACTGCTTTACCCAAAAGCAACGGAGCTGCCTCTGGCACCAAATCCGAATCTCACACCTCTTTCTTCTTCCTTGTCAAACCCTCCTGCCGTCTGACTCCTGCCCCCTGCCTCGCCTAATTTTTAAGTCGGTTATCTAAACTGGATTTGGTATGACTTCGTTAAAATCGAAGAGCATTACTGAAATTGAATTTTTGCCAGACTCAACATACTGGCTCTTGGCTTGTTTTACAGGGTTGAAATGACCATTTTTTTTTATAAAATCGACGCTCCCTATGGCTGCTTTTCTAATTTCTCTTCCCATCCTGTCGAATGCGTGGGCTGTTGGTGGGCCACGGTGGAACATTACTATCAGGCCCAGAAATTTGTTGGCTCTCCTGATGAAGCCCTCATTAAACTGATTCAACAGGCAGAAACGCCAGAGCAGGCGGCAGCGCTAGGGCGCGACTGCCATCGACAAGTTCGCTCTGATTGGGAGCAAGTTAAGAAAGCCGTAATGTGGCAAGGAGTGCTAGCTAAGTTTTTGACCCACCACGATATTCAAGCGATTTTACTCGCCACTGGCGAGGAAATCATTGTCGAAAATTCACCCACTGATTATTACTGGGGCTGCGGTCAGGAAGGCACAGGCGCTAATGAACTTGGAAAAATCCTCATGCGGGTTCGGGCTCAGATTCGCCTTGACATCAGCACCCAGGCTCAAGAAACAAGCATGAACGATCGAAAAAGAGTCTGAAAGTAATATGACTTAATTTTTAGCATTTGTTACAGCGTAAGACAGGCTTTTAGCTATAATCTCTGAAAGAATTTGGAGTTACAGAGTAAAAACCCCGTAAAACAGACGCTTTCGACGAGGCATGCGGCAATTAAATAGATCTGAATCAGATACAGGCTAGCATAAGCGATCAGCAAAGAAGATAGTTTTGTTGCTCTGTTCCTGGACTGTGCTTATTGCTTACCTTGAGTTACGGGAACTAATACCAATTAGAAAAAGTAATAGGAGACTTGATGAGTTGGGGGAAAGGGCAAGGGGTAAAGGGGAAAGGGAAGCACAGCAGTTCTTTCCCCTTGAACCTCCAATTGTTGGTTCGTTTGGGAACTATCTGACTACTTTCGGTAAATGGTATAACCTGAAGTTGATGTATCCGAAAAACACCTTTTATATTTCTTCATTAACACCCCTACGAGGGTTCGCCGCTCTATTCGTTGTGATGCATCATTATGTTCATACAGCGGTAAGTACGCCTCAAGTCCAAAACAGTTTCCAGCCTCAGCTATTTGAAAGAATAGCCCTCAAAGGATACCTGTGGGTAGATTTCTTCTTTTTACTCAGCGGCTTTGTTATCTTCCACGTTTATCGAAACAGCCTATATAAGGGAACAAGTAGAACCATAAGCTGGCGCAGCTACTGGAAATTTATTAAACTCCGCTTCATTCGGATCTACCCGCTTCATATTTTTACTCTATTGATTTTGGTAGCTTACCAAGGCATTATTTTTTTTGTTGAGCCTGATTATTTTTTCACTGGTTATTTTTCTTTTAAAAAGCTTGTTAGTAATCTCTTATTGCTTAACGCTATGGGATTACACGACAGCAGCGGTTGGAATTTTGTTTCTTGGTCTATTGGCGCAGAATTTTATACCTACTTGCTATTCCCTGTTTTTTTATTAATCCTTCACGAAGGTAGCTTTAAAAAAGTTGTTTGGACCTTAAGAGCAACATGGGCAGGGCTATACGCTTTAATACTGGTATCTTCACAAAAGAGTTTAGCCTTAACTCATGAATACGGTTTTTATCGTTGTTTACTAGAATTCTTGGCTGGAATAGCCCTTTATCATATCTATGACAGAAAATGGCTGAAATTTTTGCTGGCGAAAGATTCCGCTTTTTTATTAAGTTTTTTGTGCTTAGCGCTCATATTCACATCAGGAAAAAACGATATATGGGTTCTGCCTTGTTTTGCTCTTCTCCTGCTAGCGGCAGCACTGAATAAAGGTAGATGTAGAAAAGTTTTAAATCTCAAACCATGCCAATTTCTAGGAGAAATTTCCTATTCTTTGTATATGATTCACGGAATTATTGTCATCTTTATGGGTTCAGCAAGCGTGGTTAGCAACGGACAGTATTTCTGGTCTGGTCTTAGTCAACTACAGCTTTGGCTCGGTTTATTGAGTTTCATGCTGCTCTCGCTCCTGCTTGCCAGTATTACCTGCTTCAAGATCGAAAATCCTCTCAGGGAGTACTTGCGTAAAAAGTTAGTGGGTAGTTCAAAAGCAGTAGCGGTGAGAAGTTAGTTGATATGCTGTCAAGGGAGGTTGTCGCTAAGCTCAAAAGCCAAGCCATTTCCCTGACCCTTTCCCATCAATTCCAGGAGCTACTGGTGCTGTTTAATTTGAGCGATCGCTCGACTGACGTTTTCGGGGAAAATGACGACTAAGCTATCCTGGCTGGCTCCGTCTAATGCTGTTTTGATCGCTTCTGTTTCCGCAAGAATGATTTGATAGGAAAAGTCAGGATTTTGCCGGTAAATGCCTTTGGCAATCAGATCGGCCACTTCCCCGGGTTCCCGTCCGCGCTTGTCGTCGTCTTCTTTAATAATGATGCGGTCAAAAACCTGAGCCGCTAGGGTTCCGAGCAGAATCAAATCGTCGTCGCGGCGATCGCCTGGTCCCCCGACCACTCCCGTCCGCTCGCCCTGCCAGTTACGCACAAAGCCACCAACGGCCTCGTATCCGGCTGGATTATGAGCATAATCGACTAGCGCATGGAAATTCTCTAGCTCGAAGAGATTCATGCGTCCCGGCGTTTGACTGGCGGAGGGTTGAAACGTTTTAAGACCCTGACGGATCGCTTCGATATCTACGCCTTGAGCGAAAGCGGCTAAACTGCCAGCCAGAGCATTGGCAATCATAAAGGGAGCCATGCCACCGATCGTGACGGGGAGCTTGACGGCCTGCTCGATACGGAGGGTCCACTGTCCTTCGAGGATCGACAGATAGCCGTTTTCGTAAACGGCTGCCAAGCCGCCGCGACGGAGGTGGTCTTGAATCACTGGATTCTCGGGACTCATGGCAAAATAAGCGACTTTGCTCTTGACTGAGCCAGCCATCGCCGCCACCAGGGGATCGTCAGCATTGAGAATAGCGGTGCCCTGGGCGTCAACGGCTTCGGCCACGACGCTCTTGACCCGGGCCATCTGTTCTATGGTTTCGATATCGCCAAGGCCTAAATGATCTGCCGCGACGTTGAGCACGACGCCGATATCACAGCGATCGAAGGCCAGTCCTGAGCGCAAAATGCCGCCACGGGCCGATTCTAGGACCGCGACTTCAACGGTCGGGTCTTTCAGAATAACCAGGGCGCTCTGGGGACCGGTGGTGTCTCCTCGTTCGACCACGTACTCGTTGATATAGATTCCGTCTGTCGTGGTATAGCCGACGGTTTGGCCTGTTTGCCGGTAGATATGGGCCACCAGGCGCGTCGTGGTGGTTTTTCCATTCGTGCCGGTAATGGCGATAATCGGAATCCGGCTCGGAGTTCCAGGAGGAAACAGCATATCCAGCACTGGAGCGGCGACGTTGCGCGGCAATCCTCGACTCGGAGCAACGTGCATCCGAAACCCTGGGGCGGCGTTCACTTCTACAATCACGCCCTCTACTTCCCGCAGGGGTCGCGTAATATCGGGAGTGACAACATCGATCCCGGCAATGTCGAGTCCAACGACTTTGGCGACTCGCTGCGCTAGCCAAACATTTTCCGGATGAATATCATCGGTGCGGTCTACGGCAATGCCGCCGGTGCTCAAATTGGCCGTGGCTCGCAGATAGGCGATTTCTCCTTGGGGCAAAACCGTATCCATCCGATACCCCTGCCGCTCCAGAATAGCCGCCACCGTTTCGTCGATGGTAATTCTGGTGAGCACGTTGTCGTGTCCTTCCCCCCGGTTCGGATCGCGGTTGGTGGCCTCGATCAGTTCAGCGATCGCCGAACGGTCATCCCCAACGACGTGAGCCGGCACCCGTTCGGCCACCGCAATCACCCGGCCATTGATGACTAACACGCGGTAGTCGCTGCCGCGATAGTAGCGTTCGACAATCACAGAGCGAGTTCGAGAAGCGTTGCTGGCAAGGTCATAGGCGGCTTCAGCTTCCTGCCAGCTTCTAATATCGATGGTAATGCCGCGTCCGTGATTGCCGTCTAGCGGCTTAATCACGATTGGATAGCTGCCGACATCTTCAATCGCGGCTTCGAGGTCGTCGAAATACTGAATCACCGTGCCCCTGGGAACGGGAATCCCGGCGTCTTTGAGGAGGGTTTTGGTCCCTTCCTTATCGCAGGCCAGCTCAACGCCCAAAATGCTGGAGTAATCGCTCAACGTTGCCTGCACTCTTTTGGCGCGGACGCCGTAGCCAAGCTGAAGCATGGCGCGAGCGCTTAGCTGTAGCCAGGGAATGCTGCGTACTTCCGCTTCTTTGACAATGGTTTCTGTACTGGGCCCTAAAGCCATGTTCGCGGACAGATCCTTGAGATCGGCCAGATCCTGCTTCAGTTCCGCTGCGGGGTAGGAGCCGCTCTCGACGATCGACTGACAGAGCCTGACGGCTGCTCTTCCCGCATAGCGCCCCGCCTGTTCTTCCACATACTCGTAAACAACGTTATACACTCCAGGAGTCGCTGTTTCCCTCGTGCGACCAAACCCCACCATCATCCCCACAAGTTCTTGCAGCTCTAGGGCCACATGCTCAACGATATGCCCCATCATGGTGCCTTCTCTCACCCGCTCCAAAAAACCGCCGCGATAGCCAGGAGAACAGTAGTGCTCAACTAGACTAGGCAGTACCTTAACAAGACCTTCGGCAAACCCCGGAATGTCGTTAGAAGGCCGCTCAGCAAGCTCCTCTAGGTCGAGGCGCATAAGGATCAGCTTGTGACGACGGATACTCCAGTAATTAGGACCGCGAAGAGTTTGGGTTCTCAGAATTCTCATAGCGCACGGACTCGGTGTTCGGACAGCAGGTCTTTGCTAGTGTCTCGCTTCAAACGGCAACAAAACTGTTCAAGGCGAACAGATTTTGGAGACGGCGGCTAAACTGGCGATCACCCTGCTGTTTCGTAAAGATAAGCACATCACTGTCAGTTTAATGCGTTTCTCGCTAATCTGCCGCCAGGGGCAAATATTGTTGATGCTGATAGCCATCGCCGTGACATAGCAGATGAATCCGCAAATTATGAAGGGCAAGCGGCTCTCTCGCCTCCACTTGGGGCTGGTTGGTATAGGAAACGGCTCTAGCGTCAATAATGGTGACGTTGCCTCGTCCCATAACCCGAATCAAGCCGTTTCTCTCGAAGATGGCGCAGGTGTCTTCGTCAATGCCAACCCCAAGATACTGAGGGTACATGGCGATCGCGCTGAGCAAGCGGGCTAGACGATTACGGTTGTGAAAATGCTGATCGACAATCACGTTGGGAATAATGCCTAAACCGATGGCCATATCCACCAGAGACCGATTGGGAGATTCGCCACTGCTGCCGCCAGCGATCATGTGATGCCCCATGACGGCGGCTCCGGCACTAGTGCCAGCGAGGGTAATTTCGCCGAGCTGCACCCGCTGACGGACTCGCTCCAGGAGGGGAGTGTCGGCGATCAGTCCGCAGAGGCGAAGCTGGTCGCCTCCCGTCATGAAGACTCCGGTACATTCTTCAATGTATTCCAGAAAAAAACGATCCTCCCCCTGAGTGCGATCGCGGATATCTAGAACCTTAGCGTATTTAGCCCCCATGCCCTCAAAAATATGCCGATAGCGATCGCCAATAATTGTTGGCTCTCTAGAGGCTGAGGGAATAATGGCAATCGTCGCGTCAGCAGCTCCAGAACGAGTAAAAAAGGCGTGCAGAATCTCCCGTCCGTGTACTTTATCTTCCGCTCCGCCAATGACGAAAATGGCGGTAGCGGATTGTCCTTGCTCCAACCGCTCTATGTCCGTGCTGGTTAGGGATTTGGCGTTCGACACATCAGCGACGCCCTCGCTGGAGGGTGCTCCGGCGGAACTTTGAGGTTTCTGAAATTGGGGATCTAATTGCCGCATAATATCGCTTGAAAGTAGGGAGAGACAAACTGCTGACGGGGAAATGCTCACGACGGATAGCCACCTCACCTAGACTAAGATTTTAATGGAGAGCGGTGCATTCTTAACTCTTTACCGGAGGAATCGCCTGTATTCCCTGTTGTGGGGCTGAGCATCGAATAAATTTCATCGCGACCCAGACAAGCTGACATTGAGCTTGGACGGGAGTCTCCAGAACGTTGATTAAGCAGCTCTTTGCAGTCGCCACCCATCCCAGAAATACTCGTTAAGCGGCTTCTCGGATTAGTTACCAGCAACTCAAGCTCAAAGCAGACTCTGTAACTATTAGTAGCACTGCGATCCTTTGAGATTCATTAGCAACTGCAAAGAGTTGCCGTCGGTTGACTTGACACCGTTGACTTTCACAGAACAAGCATTCAAAATTTTCATAATTATTGCACAATTAAAAACATAATCTACAACACATTTTTAGCTTTTCCTCGGAAATCTTTGTGAATATAGATGTCATTACCTTATTTCCCAATTTTTTTGCTTCACCGCTTTCTTCGGGTCTACTTGGTAAAGCGTTAGCCAGAGGAATTGCCTCCGTGAACTTGGTAAATCCCCGTGATTTTACGCCGGATAAACACAACCGAGTGGATGACGAACCCTACGGTGGCGGTGTGGGGATGCTGCTGAAGCCGGAGCCAATTTTTGCTGCGGTGGAATCGTTAGAAATGCTGTCTCCACAGGAGGTCATCCTGCTCTCCCCTCAAGGTCAACCTCTTCATCAAGGCTTACTCCAACAGTTGGTCACTCTCCGTCAGCTTGTGTTAATCTGCGGGCATTACGAAGGGGTAGATGAGCGAGTGCGGAGAGTCGTTACCCGCGAAGTCTCTTTGGGAGACTTTGTGCTGACCTGCGGCGAAATTCCGGCCCTGGCGCTGATTAACGGAGTCGTCAGACTGCTACCAGGAACCGTGGGGAAGGAGCGATCGCTCAAAGAGGAAAGTTTTGAAGCTGGACTGCTAGACTATCCTCAGTATACTAGACCAGCCGTATTTCGAGGATGGGAAGTCCCCCCGGTTTTGCGGTCGGGCAATCACCGGGAGATTGAGCGCTGGCGCTGGGAGCAGCAGCAGCAAAGAACTCGCGAGCGTCGCCCGGATTTGTGGCAGAAGTGGCTAGCGTCCCAAGAACCTTAACCAGGAAGACATTGCTTGTGAACGTCACCGTTTATCCTCCCTACGGAGTTGAGCGGCCTGCTTCCCTGAACGATTGGCTCAGGCCGCATCCTCAATCCTCAACTCACAGAAGTAGTGGTCATCACGATTTGTTAACTCTGGCCAAGCTAGGATGATGACCAAATTGAGGCGATTACCATGCGTTATTCTCTTTTGAGCCGTTTTCAAGGAGGGTTTTTGGGGAGCCAAATCGGACTGAGTAACGAGCCGTTCCTGTGGAGTCAGGTGGGGATGGCTACAGCAGAAAGCTTAATTGCGACCCAAAGATTGACCTTTGATTGGCTACATTCTGAGCCCCCCTTGCTGCAGGCTACCCATACTGCTAGCAGTAGTGAAGCAGCGTTGGCCACCTTCCCGGTATGTTTCTATTTTCACGATAGTCTATCGCTCTTGAGAAACAATCTGGAGGCAGCAGCAGCAGTTTGGCTGCGTCCATCCGCCTCCTTAGAAGATCTGCTGACGTGGGGATATACGCTCGCCCTCATCTTGAGAGAACAACTGGACCCTCGTTTAGGGCCGGATGTCCTGAGAAAGGGCGTACTGCTACAGCTCGGGCGCTATGTCGGTGCTCACACTCTATTAGAGCAGCTCGCCACCAGCGATGGTGGTGAGTCCGTTAAAAGTCCCTCTGGTCGGAGCAGGGAAGCGGAGCTGACGGTAGCGCTTGACTGTTTTTTGACGACTCCAGAAGATTTTCGTCTGTGCGTTCAGCGCAGTGCCTCAAAGTCGGGCAGTTCCCTGATGCTGACCAGGGCTTTAGCTGGGTCTCTCGCTGGAACTTATAACAGCTTGGGGGGGATTCCGAGCCGCTGGCGATACCTGGGGGCGCAGCGGCCAGCGACCCAAAATAGTTTAGCCCTTGCTAAACGGCTGTTTGCCGCTTGGTCTGGAGTTGATGCCGCTCATGAAGCTTCGGAGACGGCGGCGATCGCCTCTGCCCAAACTATTCAAAGACGAGCAACGCTCAAAATTCTGTCTCAAGAAGAATAGCCCAAGAGATTTAGCGATTTAAAGTAAAAAAGAGTAAACTAGAGTGTTTAGTTTCTCAACTGCCGGTCTTGCTGATTCATTGATAACCGCTAGTCACGCTCCTCAAGCTTCCTCACCCGCGATGAAAACGTTAAATTTTTTGCTCCAACTAGTGAGAAAATGGCGACGAGGCGTCCGTTTCCAGCCGCGACAGGCGACCTCTGCCGTAACGACATCCACGGAGCAGTCAGGCCGCGCTCGTTCTGCCAACGCTATTCGGCATGGTCCTTTCGTCATTCTGCTCTTAGCCTTAATGACCTTCACGAGTATCATTGGCTATCGCTTCTATAACCAACCTCAGCTTTCTGTCGGAACGCTGTCTCCCGTTCGGGTGGAAGCTCCTCGTGACGGCAGTTTTGAAGATGCGAGAACCACCGCCGAAAAACGTCGAGAACTGCGGACGGGGACGGTGCCAGTGCTGAAGCAAGAGCGCAACACAACGGCTCAGATCAAGCGAGAGGTCCAGCAGGTTGTCAAGCAAATAGACCAGCTTAGGAAAACGGGGGCTTCTTCCCTTGTTGATGCTGACGTGCTTTCTTTGCCAACGCAGCAGTATCTGCGCCTCAGGGGGGAACGGCAATGGCAAAGCATCCTCGCCGCCGTTGAATCCAACCAGCCCGTGACCGACGCCTCTCGGCGGTTTGATGGCTCTCAACAGGCTATCCAAGAGCTACAGACCTATCGCCGCAGCTCGCCTGCTGCCTGGAACGAGCTGAAAGCTAAGCTCGCTGAAGCAAGAACTCAGTCCGCTCAAGCCACTCAGAACATCGAAAAAAACGGGTTAGAACCCAAAGAGCAGCGCATGCTGCTTCAGCTTAGCGATGAAGCTTGGCAGAACACTAAGTTCGGTATTTTCCAAGCCCTGGAGAGAATTCTCGCCCAAGGAATTGCCCCTGGCTTACCCACTCGCACCATCGAAAGGACGGTGACGCTCCAGCTTGCCCCAGGCGTTCCCCATCCGGCTCGCTCCGTGGCCAGCAAATTACTGGTGAGTAAAATCAGACCGAACTTAACCGAAGATACCGCAGAAACTAAACGTCGTGCTGAACAGGTGGCCCTGACCGTTGAACCCGTGATTGCGTCAATTAAGCAGGGAGAAACCATCGTCAACGAAGGGGAAATGATCACTCAAGAAGATTTTGTGCTCCTCGATGGCTTTGGCCTCAGTCGTCGTGGCATTAACTGGATGGGCCTAGGCTTGACCAGTATTTTAGTGATGGGAGCCATTGGCATTTTCCGGCTGGTAGAGCAGCGCATTCACCCGCGCCTGCGCTGCCGCGATCGCCTGCTGCTCGGCTTGCTCAGTGCCACAGTGCCTCTCCTGGCCGTTCTCGGCATCAAATATACCAGTCTGCCAGCGCTCGGCTTGCTGGTGAGCAGCTTTTACTCTCCCGCCCTCGCCGTGACTCACGTGCTGCTGTTGACCGGGCTGACCCTCTTTAGTACCGAAGCCGCCGGCTGGGAATATATCTTAGCCGGAGCTTCCAGCGGACTGCTCGCCGCCGTTATTGCAGGGAAACTCCGCTCCCGCGACGAACTGGCGTTACTCGGGGGCGCGATTGGGGTCGTTCAGGGAGGCGTTTATCTGGTCATCAATCTGATTATCAGCGCCACAGCCGGAACCATTTGGTATGTAGTTTTGCCAGGGGCTATCGTCTACGGACTGTCGGGATTAGCCTGGAGTGTTGTGGCCCTTGGTGTTTCTCCGTACCTCGAAAGCTTATTCGATCTGGTAACGCCGATCCGCTTAGCGGAGCTAGCTAATCCCAATCGCCCGCTGCTCAAGCGACTCGCACTGCAGGCACCGGGAACATTTCAGCACACCATGTTTGTCGCTTCGTTGGCTGAAGCGGCTGCCCGCGAGCTGCACTGTAACGTCGAGCTAGTCAGAACAGGAACGCTTTACCACGACATCGGTAAGCTCCACGATCCCCTGGGATTTATTGAGAATCAGATGGGCGAACCTAACAAGCACGACAGCATTAACGATCCCTGGATCAGTGCTCAAATTATTAAACAGCACGTCACCGAAGGGCTAGTCATGGCTCGCCGCTGCGGACTGCCAAAAGCGATTCAAAGCTTTATTCCCGAACATCAGGGGACGCTGCTCATTTCCTATTTCTATTTCCAAGCCAAGCATCAAGCCGAGCAGGAGGGCAAAATGGTCTCAGAAGACCATTTTCGCTACGATGGGCCGATTCCGCAGTCGCGGGAAACCGGCATTGTGATGCTTGCTGATGGAACAGAGGCCGCGCTGCGATCGCTCAACGATGCCGATCCTCAAAAGGCGCTCGCAATGGTTACAAAAATCTTCAAAGCTCGCTGGCGGGAGCATCAGCTTGTAGACAGCGGGCTCAAGTACGAGGAACTCCCCAAGATTGCCGATGTGTTCATTCGCGTGTGGCAACAGTACCATCATAAACGGATTTCCTACCCGAAAGCGGCCCTGGAGCCTCAAAAATTGCGAAAGTAGGCATGTATTTTTGCTGAGACGGCGCTTTCCTTGCTCACTCCAATTTTCAATCCGAACTAGTTTTGGCAGATAACTGCAAGGCTAAGCTTCGACCCAGCTCGCTGAGCAAGTGATATGAAATTGCCTATCGTTTGCTACAGATGGCAGTCAGAAGGCAGAGGGCAGGAGGCAGAAGGTCAATGGTGACGTTCTAAATCCAGAAAGCATTAGTGCCGGGGAAAAGGAAGCCCTTGCTTTTGCCTTCATCGCTGGCTTAAACTTAGCATCAGGGACGGCAGCACCACTGATGATGGACACGCCCTTCGGTCACTTGGACACCACTCATCAACAAAACACCATTAATTCTCTGCCCACTATTCCCTCTCAGGTGATAATCTTAGCAACAGACAGAGACTTACCTTTTGCAAGAGTTAAGACCTTACATTGCCCAAATCCATCGTATTCGACAACTAGAGGCAACAGAAGATGCATCGGTAATCGAGGTTGAAGAATGAAGCGTTTAGAGATTACAGCTAAATTTAGTGCTACGGCTACATCCAAAGGATATCTAGATTACCTACTCAGGAACCAAATTTTTCAACGTGCTATTGATGCCTACGCTTTTGCCGCCGCTTATGCACTCAAGAACAACGTAAAAATTCCTCAAGTTTTAACAGTAAAGTCTCACAGCTTAGCAGAAGTTTTTCGTCTAGATAACGATGTACGTTTAGCATTAGAAGCAGGAGTATATGCTGTTTGCAAGCGTAATGGTCAGCCAGAACCTACCAGTAGTGCGGAAGTCTTCGATTTAGTCTCAAAATATGCAGAAGCAGGGTTAATACTTTTACAGAAAAAATGGGAAGAGAAAACCCGTGCCCAAATACAAAACGATGTTCAGAAGATTATTGGTACTTAACTGTCTTTTCTAAAGATGACTAAACAACAATCGTTAGAGATTAATATTGCAGACAAACGGACGGTAGAAGAGTTAATTGAAGATATACAGAAACTGACCGCAGAAATTCAGGAGTTGTATTATCAGGATGATATACCATTTGTCATTGGCTGGAGTGGAGGCAAAGATAGTTCATGCGTACTACAATTGATTTGGAATGCGATCGCTGCGCTTCCACTTAAAAAAAGAACTAAAACAATCCATGTTATTAGCAACGATACTCTTGTAGAAAATCCTATCGTTTCTGCTTGGGTGCGCAAGTCTTTGGAACGCATGAAGATTGCTGCCCAAGACCAGAAAATGCCAGTAGTAACCCATCTAACTTATCCAGCCGTTCAAGACACATTTTGGACGTGCTTGATAGGAAAAGGATATCCAGCCCCCAGAAATCGCTTTAGATGGTGTACCGAACGCATGAAAATTAAGCCTGCCGACTCTTTTATTCGTGAAGTCATTAGAACTAGCGGAGAAGTAATTCTAATCTTAGGAACTCGCAAGACTGAAAGTCACAAGCGGGCAACGAATATGGCTAAACATCGGGAATGGAGAGTACGAGATCGCCTCAATACTAACCCTAATCGACCTAATTCTCTAATCTACTTACCTATTGAAGACTGGCGTACTGATGAAGTATGGCTATACCTGATGCAGTGGGAAAATCCTTGGGGGAATAACAACAAAGACTTATTTACCATGTATCGCGGTGCAACAGCAGATAACGAATGTCCTTTAGTCGTTGATACCTCTACTCCTAGCTGTGGGGATTCTCGCTTCGGCTGCTGGGTTTGCACAATGGTTAATAAAGACAAGTCTATGGAGGCAATGATCCAGAACGACGAGGAAAAGGAATGGTTGCAGCCTCTATTAGATATTCGGGATGAATTAGATGTTGACAATGATCGCCCCAGAAGAGATTTTCGCCGCATTTATGGAAAAGTTCAGCTTTTTGAACGCAATTTAGATGGAAAAACTTCGGTTGAACCAATTCCCGGTCCTTATACTAAAAAGTGGAGAGAACATTGGCTTCGTCAAGTATTAGAAGCACAAGTTCAAGTGCGTCACACTGCACCGCCTGATATGCAAGATATTACCTTAATCAGTCCAGAGGAACTGAGCGAAATTAGACGCATTTGGCTAGAAGAAAAACATGAATTTGATGACAGTTTACCCCGCATCTATCAAGAGGTAACAGGAGAACCTTTTTACGATCCTCGTCTTGGTGCTGGCAATAGTCTTCTAGGTAGCGATGAGTGGAATGTTTTAGAAGAAGTTTGCGATGACGATGCGATGCACCTGGAATTGATGGCAAAGCTGCTGGATACTGAACGTCAATACTATACCAAATCTCGTCGAGTCGGTATTTATGATACTCTTGAAAAATGCTTTGAATCCAGTTCTCGATCTAAAGAAGAAGCCATAGAAAATGCTCATCGAAAACGAGATTTAAAAAATGCTGTTAGTGAAGGTGATGTCGATAGAGTCCAACAGCAGCTTACTTGGGCAGATATGAAGTTTCCCAAGCAAGAATGATCGCTTAGACGCATTCTATCTCTAAAAGGGAACCCTAGTGTAAGGCTAATAGAATTCGCGGCTACACAAGCGAAACCCGCCTACGCGGGTTAAAAAGAAATGCGATCGCACTTTACCCAGCTGTACTGGCACTGTGTTTGGGCAAGCTGGGATAGATTGCCGATTATCACTCCTGACATCCAGAGAATTGTTTATGCAGAGTCAGGCAGTGTGAACAGCTACAGTATACAGTCATTGCTGTAGGTGGCATTGAAGATCACGTACATCTGCTAGTAGGATTTCCGTCGACTTTACCTATTTCTGCATTAATTAAACAGGTAAAAGGTAGTTCTTCCCATCTCATTAACCATGAAGTTAAACTAGCGCAATTCTTCAAATGGCAGGGTAGCTATGCGGCTTTTACCGTTAATCATGAAGGAATCGACAAAGTAGCCGATTATATCAGAAACCAAAAACTTCACCATCGACAGAAATTGCTTATTTCTTCTTGGGAACTACAGCCTAAATAATCTTCGCCTGTTAATTGAGCACAATTCCTAGTCCGCGAAGGCGGACTTTGTTTGTATAGCCGCGAATTCTATTCGCCCTGTTAATCCGTCACCAAGTATTTTCGTGGTATTATAATCACCTCAGCTTTCATCCAGTCTCATGAATCCATGAATGATATTTAAAGAACTTATCTTAGAAAACTTTGGTCCTTACGCAGGACGTAACGTTATAAAACTACATTCAGGAACCGAAGATAGCCGCCCAATTGTTCTTTTTGGTGGCATGAATGGCGGTGGAAAAACAACTTTAATGGATGCGGTTCGCCTTGCCTTATACGGACAACGCGCTCAATGTTCTACTCGTAATAACTTAAGCTACAGCGATTTCCTAACTCAATCGGTCAATAATCAAACGTCTCCGGTTGATAAAGCTCGCATCGAATTAGCTATTGAACATATTCGCAATGACCAGTGGGTACAACTAAAAATTGTGCGAACCTGGACAAGAAACCCAAAAGATGGTAAAGATACTCTAGGTATTCTAGAGGAAGAGTGGCCCGATACGGCTTTAGCCAATACGTGGGATGAATATATTGAAACCCTATTACCTCTAGGGATTTCTAACCTGTTTCTTTTTGACGGCGAACAGGTTAAGGAATTAGCAGAATTAGAAGCACCCCCTCCATCTGTAGTGGAGGCAATTCAGTCTCTTTTAGGGCTAGAATTAGCAGAAAGGTTAGCGGTTGATTTAGATATTTTAGTCAGTCGCAAACGGAAAGCTTTAGCTAATGTTTCTCAACGAGCTAATTTAGAAGAAATTGAGAAGAAAATAAAAAGCCTTACCCAAGAAAAAGAAAACGTTAAAGAAGAGTTAGCAGCTTTACAAGCTCAGTTAGAACGCGCTCAAGCTCATCATCGAGAAACTGCTTCTAAATTTCGCTTAGAAGGCGGAAAGATTGCCGCAGAACGCAGCCAGCTAGAAGAAAAAATTAGAACTCTCAATCAAGCAGCAGAGAATCAACGTCAAGAATTGTGCCAGTTAGCAGCGGACGTTCTCCCATTGCAGCTAATCTCTCCGCTACTCGCTCAGGCGCAAAAACAAGCAACAGCGGAACTCAAACAAAAGCAGGCAGAAGTGGCTCAAACTGTATTACAAGAGCGAGACGATCGCCTGATAAACTATTTAGATGAATTAGATTTTACCTCGACGCAAATTGAACAAATTCAAGTCTTTCTCACTCAAGAAAATGAAGCTTTAAATCGGGAAGCAAACACCACACAAATTTGGCTAGGAGTAGACGCAGAAGCAGTCAAACGTCTAGAGTTAGTCGAGAATCAGCTCTTGCTCCAGGTTAAACAGGCTCAGGAACAGCTTGACAAATTAAAATACTTAGAAGCCGAAAGTGAAACCAACGAAAAGCAGCTAGCCATAGCAGCCTCGCCGGAAGCCTATCAGAAACTAGACGAGGCACTGCAAAAAGCGCAGCAAAAATTGGTTAATTGTCAAGCGGCTTACGAAGCAGTGACGCGAAAATATAGCGATATTGAAAAAGCGATCGCCCAAACTAAAAAAGAACTAGAAAAATACAGCGAACAAGCCATCGATCGCCAAAACAACGAACACATCATCCATTCTGCCGCCAAGGTGCAGCAAACCCTCAAGCAATTTAAAGAACGCTTAACCCTCAAGAAGTTAAATAAGCTAGAAGGAGAGGTAACGGAATGTTTTCGCTATCTGCTCCATAAGAGCGATCTCGTTCACCGGGTTGCGATTGAGAGCGATCGCTTCGCCCTATCTCTCTTCGATCCCCAGGGGCAACCCGTCCCCAAGCATCGCTTATCCGCCGGAGAAAAGCAGCTACTGGCGATCGCCTTTCTGTGGGGACTGGCGCGGGTATCGGGACGTAACCTGCCTGTCGCCATTGATACGCCCCTAGGACGGCTGGATTCCTCCCACCGCAATAACCTAGTCGAACGCTACTTCCCGACTGCATCCCATCAGGTGATTTTACTGTCTACCGATACAGAAATTGATGAAAAAGAAGTTAAGCAATTGCGGAAGCAAGAGGCGATCGCAGCAGAATACCTGTTAAAGTACGACTCAAACAAACGCCAGACTACCGTAGAACCAGGCTACTTTTGGTGACCAGCTAAAACAAAGGACCGAGCAGAACAAAATCCAATTTCTGACCTGCCTCTCGACTTCCGACTGGACGATTATCTATTTCTTTACATCCAACTACTAAAGGGCCTATCCAATCACTTTTAAAATCTCTGTTCAAACTCAACAATAGCCCGATTATCATCCTCAAGGTCAGTAGAGCCTCGCAGGACCGTACTTTCATTTAAGCGATAGCGAATCCCGTATTGAGCTGGCTGTTCGGTATTCAAAATCTTCAGAGCAGAAAAAGAGAGGTCGGAAGTAATATCGATGCTGGCTTCTGCCGCCACGCCGAGGGCAGTGGTTCTTTGTTCGTCGTTAATCAGTGGAGTGGTAAAAATCCGAAACTCGCTCAACCCCAACGCTTCTCCAATCGCTCCCTGTACGCTACCAAACAGCGCTGAACCCGCTAAGTTCGCTAGTCCCAGAGTCGTATCTCCTCGACCAAGAGTATTCACAAATCCGCCCCCTAACAGCGACACAATTTCCGTTTCGGTGCGTGGCGGACTGCTGGTTAACTCAATACTGTCGGTTAGTTGACTGGCGTATCCTTCCACTTCTGCCTGTACGCGCACCGTTTGCAAAGCACCAATCTGAGAAGGCAGAATTTCGCGCACGTCCGCCGAAGCCGGATCTTGTCGTTGGGGTTGGCTGTTAGTCTCAATGACTGACGTGGCTAGCCGCAGATCTAAATACGGGTCAAAGCCTTGCTCAGGAGAAAATCGCGCCGTATTTTCCTCTCCTCCAGCCAGTTGAAACTGAGTGGCAAACAGGTTAACTTGACCGTGCCTTAGGCGAATCGTTCCTTCAGGACGAGGATTTTCGGGCGTTCCGTTCAGGAGTAAGCTGCCAGATGCGAGAAAATTAAGCAGCGGCTGTCGCGTGAGCCTCAGATTATCACCGAGGTTCAGACGGAGAGCGTCAAAATCGGTAGCGGTTGCCCAGTCGTTACGATTGCCCATGCTCGTCGTAACCGTTTCTCCCAGCAGCACTTCTCCATCAAACAACTCTACCTCTCCAGAAACATCTGGCTCTAAAGCACTGCCAGTAATGTTGAGTTCTCCGCGCACGTCTCCTTTGTACAGACCTTTGAAATAGAGGGTAGTATCTCGTAGAGTCACCGTGAGCGGGTTTGCCTGCGGTAACTCTCGCGTCAGGGGTAGCGCTCCCGTCACCAACACTTCCCCCCCACCAAGCTTGCCCTTTAAACTCTCGATCTCTAGGCGGTCAAAGTTAAACAGAATAGTGCCGTTCACTTCCGTTAGGGGAGCGTCAGCAACGACCTGAGCCGCAATCGTGGCATCGGTCACGCTAGCAACGCCGTCACCGCGAAATTCGGTGAGTCTGTTGGTCTGGGGATCGATGCTCCCGGAAATTTCTAGATTAACTTCTCCTGCTCCCTCAACCCAGGAAACCTGGTTCCGGGACAAAATATCTAACAACGCCAGTCCCTCATCTCGAACATTGATATTGAGGTCGAGTTCGTTGTTATCTGGCTCGACCGCAGCGAACGGCAGTTGGTAGGGAACGCTGCCAGTAACCGTTAACGGTTCAGCCCCTTCAGCCAGAACGCTGCTAGCAAAGAAGTTGAGGCGGGCATCGTTGTAGCTAAAGCTGCCTGCGGTTGACTCGATCGCCGTTTGATTAATTGTGGCGTTTTCCACCGTTAATTCCCCTCGCGCCTGCGGGTTGGCTCGATCCCCAGCGATCGCCACGGTGGTATTGAGCCTGCCGCCAAAGCCAATCGCGCTCGGCAGCTCTACAAATTCTCGCACTAAAGCAACCGGAATATTCGCCAGCCGTAGCTGCCCCGATTGAGTTTCGCCGCCAAAGCTCCCAGAGAAGCTGAGGAAGCTGTCGTTAGTTTGTAAGCGGACGGGAACGAGGGTGAGGATGCCATCTTGGAAATTTCCTTGAGCAATAACGGTGTTGGCGCTGTAGGGGCCCCAGCGCCACTGCTGTCCCCACAGATCGAATTCTGCTGCCAGCTCGTTCAACGAACCAGCCACCTCGATTGAGCCACTGAAGCTGCCTTCAAGGGTGCGGAGTTCTGGGAGCAGAGCTTCTTCGCGTCGCTGGCGGGCCTCGCTGAGCCACGTTTCGATCTCGGCTAAACGACGAAGCTGCGTATTAATAGTTTCTCCCGGCGAGCCCACTGAGAAGAGAGCGCGATCTGGTGGGGAAGCTTGCCGATACAGGTCGGCAGAATCGCCGTAAACGGCTGGCTGTAGCCCCCGGCTAAAGTCAGAAAGTTCAAAGATCTCCAGCGTCTCTAGGATTTCCTGAATTTGTCCCTGCTCGACCTTAACAGACGCTTGCAGTTGCGGCTCCTGCCCTTGGTCAATCCTGCCGTTGAGCCGATAGTGGGTTTCTCCGTCTTGCCAGAGAATGTCGGTAAGCGCGACCTGCTCATTAGCGTAGGTGAAGCTACCGCTCAAGCTGTCGCCCGTCAGCCTGCCCACTACCGGAGCAGCGATCGCCACCTCCCTACCAGAGAACGCCCAAGTATTTAGATCGACGGCAAACTCCCCAAAAAGAGTGCCAGACACTTCGCGGGAGGCTAACGCTTTTGGGATCGGAGCCTCCAGCGCCAGGGCCAAATCTTTCAACGGACGAACGGGAAAGTTCTGCGCTTCCGCCAGGAGCCAGTCTCCCTGCCGCGAGCCGCTCACGGTTGCTGAGCCTGACTGCACTACAAACTCCTGCGGCCAGTAGTCCGGGGCCAGAGTGATGTCGATGCGATCGCGTTCTCCCGCCAGCTCTAGGTTTACTCCGGTCTGGGGAGCCACCGCTACCGTTCCCGTGAGCACAGGCTCAAAGGAAACTGTCTCCACCTCAAAATTTCGCAGAGCCAGTTTGCCCTCAATTCGGGGAGCTATTGGTGAGCCAGCGATCGTGCCGTCAAAGTTTACTCCTCCAGCATAGTCAAGCTTGGCCAACGATTCCGGGAGCGGAATCGGTAACAATTGCACCCTCAGAGACTGAGCTTCTATATCCAGAAATAGCTCCTCAACCTGAGACAAGGCATTTTGCCCCGGTCGAAAGTCAGGACCAACATCGGCATAGCCTGTTGCCTCCACGCCAGCGGCAGTGGCCTGTTGAATATTAAGTCGCTGACCGTTCCAGCTTACCGCCGCCGTTAACGGACGCTCGACCGCTGAAATTCCTTCGCTAAAAGTCAGCTCCCCCTCTGCTTGAATAGCCGTCGGGCTAAAATTACTCAGGCTGCCAGCCACAGAAAGCTGTCCAGCTAAGTCTCCGCGTAGCTGGGGCGCAAGTTGCCCCAACGCCAGGTCAGGAACTACCACAGCGGTAAACCGACCGTCTTCAAGCTGAATGTCTGCCGCCTCAACAATTCCTGGAGCTAGAACCGCCTGTCCGGTTCCGCTCCCGTTAATACTCCCTAAGCTAAGATCCTCCACATTCCCTGCCAGCTCAAAAGTTCCCCGAAGAAGACCTGGAGTCGCAGCTTGCGGGTTCAGTTCTTGAAGCTGTAGATTCTCCGCCTCCAGTTGAGTCATCCAGCGACCGTCAGCCAGCCGCAGGTTTTCTGCCATTAGTATGCCGCCAGCGTAGTTGATGCTGGCTGCTCCCGTCATCACCAGAGTTTCTGGCGTGAAGGAATCCACGGCTCCCGAAACCGCAAAGACTCCGTTCAAACGCTGCTGCTGCCACTCGGCTGGCACCGCCGCAAGACCGGAAAGCGGCACATCCGCTGCGCGCAGATTAGCCTGCCAGCGTTGGGCATCGACCTCAATTTGACTCGCTGTGACTCTCCCTCCTTCTAGAGAAAAGTTCGCGCTGCCCACAGCTTGAATATCCTGCTGGCGATTTAAGTTGCCAGTAATCTCAGCTTGGCCGGAAACCGGACCAGGCTTAAGCGCTAAATCGACATCATAAGCGCGAGTAATCCGACTGGGAATCTCAGCAGCAGCCACCTCAAAGCGGTAATCCCCCGAATCAAGTTCGGTTTTTCCTGTCCCTGTTAACCGTCCTCCCACTAACGGTTCAGCCTGAAATTCCCGCACAAAGAGGATGGTATCAACTAATTGTAAGTCAGCAGTAATGCGACGAAAGCGAACGCGGTCAATTTCACTAGGTTTAGTAGTGACTAAGTTAACATCCACCTGGGGGCGTTGACTCGTCCCGATGACGGCAATGGTGGCTTGTGCTTCGCCGCGCAGAGGAACCGGA
Source organism: Cyanophyceae cyanobacterium (assembly GCA_050331735.1). Lineage (GTDB taxonomy): Bacteria > Cyanobacteriota > Cyanobacteriia > Cyanobacteriales > JBHJGN01 > JBHJGN01. The sequence continues at coordinate 42,370 of JBHJGN010000007.1, read as the reverse complement.
GACTGCAACTGTAAAGCTTCGAGGCCCTGATTGATTTCTACAGAAGCTGTTTGCGCCACAATTTCTAGCTCTTCGCTGCTCTTGACAGAACCATGAGCGACAATTGGCACAGAACCAAACAGAGCGCGAACATTTTCTAACTCAATGTCAGTCCCCTCAAAGCGCAACTGTCCGTTGGTGTTAGCAAACGGCTGCGCTAGGTTAGGGAGCTTAGCGGTAACGTTGTCTAGCGTAGCCACTCCGGTTAGTACAGCCATCTCTCCTGGAGAGAGCTGAATTTCTAAATTAGGGTCAATTGTGCCAGCAGATAACTCGAGGGGTAACTCGATTAAGTGACCTACCTCTGTTGCTGAAATTTGCTTTCCTCTTAAGACTAGGCTGATGTCGTTGGTGGCGGTGAGCATACTGCCATCAACGGTAAACTGTCCTTCCGGTAATCGTCCCTCCACATCAAATTCAATCCGTCGAGCGTCATCGGTAAAAGTAGTGAGACCGGACGGAACCGTAGCGGCTACTGGCGTTTTTAGGTTTCCCGCCTCAGAACGAGCTACTAACTCGATCTCTGCATCCTGAAAGCGAATTGTTTGCAGATCAATTTCTATCGCTCCGGGTTCGGCGGAGGAATCGATTTGCGTAGAAAGCCAGCGTTTCTGTTGGTCTTGCTCGACGTATAGATCTGGCTTGACCAAGGTAATATTAAGCTGTAGCTGTCGGTGTCTCAAAAGCTTGACTGGAGCAAACGACACGTCTACGGCTGCTACCGTTGCCCGGTCTGGATCGACTGCTGTCGCCGGAATTTCACTGCGACCAAAGCGGACTCCTTGCCAAGAAACTCTTGTCAGTTGACCGACCTCGACGGGACGATTCAGCAAAGCGCTCAGCTCTTTAGTCACTAGCGGCACAAGCTGTCGCTGGAGCCAAAACCATCCAGCACCGGCGCTGCCCCCCAAACCCAGGAGTAATACACCTCCCAACCATAGTAGGAGCCGTCGTCGAGAGTGAGAGTCAGAGGGCTGACTCACGGTTGACTCCGACTCATCACTGGAATTCTGCGCTTGCTGCATGTTGTTTGCTCACCCGTTAATAACCCAATCAGCAAGAATAGCTGTTCGCGGTAGAATTGACTGTCACTGGCAATAGTAATCTCTGCTAAGCGGAATTGGTATAGCACCAAGATATACGAACTAGAAAGTGAGGTGGGAAGTTCCGCGCGTTATTGATAGGTAACAATGATCGGCGAGGGAATCGGGAAGATCGTCTACAGGCACCCCTGGTGTTTACTCCCAAGCGCTTTGATTAAAACAAATTCGCCTCCTATAGATAGGCGTTGAGAATTGGCAAAATGATGAGAATTCAGGTCAATGTCAAAACTAACTCCAGACAGCAAAGCGTCATTACATCACTAGATAAATTGACTTAACATCCGCTCGCGATGTGTTATGAGCTCTTCGTCAATATTTGGCTGATCCCTACCAATCTACACTAGCCGTTCCTGGACCAAACGCCACGATCATTAGTAAACCGCCGATGAGTCCCAGGTTTTTCAAAAACGCAATTTGCTGAGAAGACTCAGCAAAGTTGGTATGAAAAATTAAAGTAGTTGGAATCAAGAATCCAATGAGCAAGAGAGCCCCCAGCCGAGATTGCCATCCCAACAAGACAAGAACCCCACCGACCAACAGCACAATAATGGTGAGGATAACCAGCACGTTCGCTCCAGGAATTCCCTGAGACTGAATCGTTTGCACAGTTCCTTGAGGGCTAATAATCTTATCAACCCCAGACTTAATAAAAATTGCTGACAGAAATATCCTTGCCAGTAAAGGAACTAAGCTTTTCATTTTTCCTCCGCCTCTATCAGTTACCAGCGATCATTAATTGCGCTTCGTGAGAGGACCATCGTGCTTAAGTTAGTGTCTAATCGGTCACTGCTCACTGCTTACTGACTTTCCCCCTTCTTCCTGCTCAACTTCTGCCTGAAGCTTTTCTAGTTCTTCTGGTGACATTTCTGCTAAGCGTTTTTGAAGCACAGCTTCTTTGTATTCTGCTAGCTGCTGGTTGTAGGTCATGCTTTTGGTGCCCACGCGAAATAGATAGGTAGCAGTCCAGCCGATTAACCCCAGCACCAGCAACAACTGCGCCCAAATTCCTGCCGATAGTCCGTCTAAGCCAGCAAACTTGAGCAGTAGGTAGGCAGCGCCCCCAGCAACAAAAACACCAAAAGAAATTCCGATTGCATCAATACGCCGCATGCCAACACTGTAATCGTTATCAAGAGAACATTTTGCTCTAAGCACCGCTAGGCTTTAATTTCTCGCCGCTTGGGACGAAAATTGAGAAAGGGAGCGAGCAACAACAGGCCAGGAAAGAAAAAGAATACCAAAAAGTACATGAAGCTCCGCTCAAAGGAACTGGCAACATACCATCGTTTCTGAAGATAGAAATAGACGACACCGGGAACAATCAACAGATAAAGTCCGCTGAGTCCTAAGTAGAGAAGAGCAGCAATTGTCGTTTCTGAAATTAGCATAGTGGTGTCAGTAACAGTGAGGCTACAGTAGCTAGAAATCTTAATTATTCTAACTTGTTAACGGAGGTGGGGGCTTAAAAATTGGAGTTGCACAATCTTCCGGTTGATGTTCAAATAGATAAATGCGTACAATCGTATTGCGGGGGCGTGGCGGAATGGTAGACGCTACGGACTTAAGCAAATTGAGCCTCGATCGAGAAATTGATTGAGTGACCGCTCTCAAACTCAGGGAAACCTAACTCTGATTCAGACACGGCAATCCTGAGCCAAGCCAACAGCCAGTTATTGGTCACTGGGTAAGTCATCAGGTGCTTGCTTGCTCAACTATTCCGAGCTCAATCCACGCTGATCTCTAGTCACCGATCGCTGCTTTGGAAGGTGCAGAGACTCGACGGGAGCTACCCTAACAGGCAACAGGCGCTGAGGGTAAAGGGAGAGTCCAATTCTCAAAGCCACTACTTACGGCAGTAGCGAAAGCTGCACGAGAATGAAAATCCGTTGACCGTAAAAGGTCGTGAGGGTTCAAGTCCCTCTGCCCCCATCAAAAATTCTGTGAGCTAGTTTATCTAGTCTCCAGTTATACGGTAAAATTGTAAGCTTGCAATATGACAGAGCTTGCGCGAAGGAGATAGCCCTATGGCTCGGATGTACTATGACGAAGATGCCAATCTAGACCTACTGGCCGATAGAATGATCGCCATTATTGGGTATGGTTCCCAAGGCCACGCCCATGCCCTCAACCTCAAAGATAGCGGCATGAACGTGATGATTGGGTTATATCCGGGAAGCAAATCCGCGTCTAGAGCTAAAGAAGCTGGCTTGGCGGTTCATAGTGTGGCAGAAGCGGCTCAGGCTGCTGATGTGATCATGATTCTGCTGCCGGATGAGGTCCAAAAGACCGTTTATAAAAATGAGATTGAGCCACACCTCAAAGAAGGCAAGGTGCTGGCCTTTGCCCACGGCTTCAATATTCATTTTGGACAGATCGTGCCGCCAGCTACCGTCGATGTCATGATGGTAGCTCCCAAGGGACCGGGACATATCGTGCGCCGCACCTACGAACAGGGAGAAGGAGTGCCTTGTTTGTTTGCGGTGTATCAAGATGCCTCTGGGCAGGCCCGCGATCGCGCGATGGCCTATGCTAAAGGAATCGGCGGCACTCGCGCCGGAATTTTAGAAACCAGCTTCCGCGAAGAAACGGAAACCGACCTATTCGGCGAACAGGCGGTGCTGTGCGGTGGCTTGAGCGCTCTCATTAAAGCCGGATTTGAAACCTTGGTAGCCGCAGGCTATCAGCCGGAACTAGCCTACTTTGAGTGTCTGCATGAGGTGAAGCTGATTGTGGATCTGATTGTTGAGGGTGGTTTAGCGAAGATGCGCGACAGCATTTCTAATACAGCAGAGTATGGTGACTATACCAGAGGTCCGCGCGTTGTCACCGACCAAACCCGCGCCGAGATGCGGAAAATTTTAGCAGAAATCCAGTCGGGTCAATTTGCCCGCGATTTTGTGCTCGAAAATCAGGCTGGCAAACCGGGCTTTACCGCCATGCGTCGTCAGGAAGCCGAACATTCCATTGAAGAAGTGGGCAAAGATTTACGATCGATGTTTAGCTGGCTGAAGGAAAAGTAATTCCCTGATTCTGTGTCGGAACTATACAGAAATTGGGTGAGGAAACAGGGGTAAAGGGGAAAGGGAATTATCAAGAGTGACGAGTCTTAAGCCGCAACAGCAGGGCGATGGTGGCTCCAGGGTTGAGCGGACTCAATCTGGGCCGCGAGAGAAAACAGAGTAGACTCTGCTGCGGGTTTGCCGACCAACTGAACGCTCCTGGGCAAGTCACGGGAGTCGAAACCAGTAGGAAGGGCGATCGCAGGCAGGCCACTGGCGTTGAAGGGCGGACAGGGAGCAATCCAGTGAATAATCTGGCGGAGCGTTGCTTCGGGTTCTAGCTGGCTCCATTCCCCGATGCGAATGGGGGGATGCATATAGGTCGGCAGCACCAATACGTCCACGGCGTCGAAAAACTGCACGATTTGCCGCGCGACAATCTGCATTTTAGTGACGGCCTGAAGATACTCTCCGGCATGTCCAGACTGTTGAGCAATCCAGCCATTCATCGGACTTAGGGCCTCGAGGGGCAAACCAGCAGCGGCCACGCCAGCAGACCAAACCTGAATAAACGGCTCGACTAACTCGCTAAAGTCAGGACAGTCCGGTTCAACAACGTGACCCATCATGGCGAGTAATTCTACGATCTCTATAACGCTCTGCTGAATCTCTGCCGCGGCCTCTCCCACAGGAGAAACAGCCAGAGAAAACGCAATGCGTAACGGTTGAGGATCGGTTTGGGTAGCTGCTAAAAAAGATTCCGACTCTGGCAGCCAGTAAGGGTTGCCAGGAATGTAGCCAGACATGATATCTAGTAAGGCCGCCGCATCAGTAACGGTACAAGCGAGGGGACCGTCGGAAGAGATCCCGCTTTGGCGATCGCCAACTGGGGCATGAGAGACTCGACCTCTCGCTGGTTTAATGCCCACTAACCCACAGCAGGCAGCGGGACCGCGCAGCGAACCACCGCCGTCCGAACCGTGAGCGACAGGACATAACCCCGCCGCGACGGCTGAGGCGGCTCCGCCACTGGAACCTCCAGCCGTATAGTCCAAGTTCCAGGGATGGCGCGTTGGCAGAAAACCTCTCGGTTCTGTGTAGGGTAAAGAGCCTAAATGAACTACCCCGCCCTGCCTGACGGCTGAGGACGGAGTTTCTTCCGCTTCAACGCCCCTAGTTGCTTCATGCTTCCACAATCAGTAGAGCTAGGCGACTCGACGGATAAAGAGGACAGTTCCTGCCCCCTTGCCCAAGCCAGGTTGACTTGAGCGGCATTGATGTCACGATCTTCGGTATGCTGGCAGTGCTGACAAACATGAACTCTATCTGAAAGAGATTTAGGAGTTAGTTTCCAGCACTTAGCACACCTCTGAGTTGGCTTGAGGGTGCGGGTAGACGACTCAAGGTAGATGCCTCCTGCCTCTTTGAGCTTGTAGTCAAGCAGTCCCCCAATCGTGCCAAACCCGACCTCTAGGATAGAGCGGTTCAAACCCCGTTTGCACTTGCGTTTACCCTTGCGGGTCATGCCCTTCACGTTGAGCTGTTCGCCAGCAACTAGGCTATTACGGCTAACTATGCTGCTGGTCATCTGATGTAGCCAGTCTTCGCGCTGACGAGCTACCTTCCTTTGTAGTTGAGAAACCTTGGCTCTCTCACGCTTCCAGCGCCGGGAAGCTTTTATGCGTTTGTTCCGGTTGGGCGCTCTCTTACGCCTCAGTCGCTTCGATGCTGCTTTAACTTTGCGCTGTCCCTCCTTAATGAACTCTGGCTTAGCTATCTTTTCCCCCCCGCCAGTTGTTTTGCCGAATGCATTCGGCAAAAGTTTGGCGGCAGTAGAAAGCGTTACGGCATCCTTGCAACCCAAGTCAATGCCAACAGCACCACTGTCCGTATCGCGTTCAGGAAGGCATTTGACAGTGATAGAAGCGTACCACCTCCCTTGATGGAAAAAGATTGTGCAAGTGCTAGGAGTTCCCCAGGTTCGAGCTTGTCCCCGCATCTTGAGCTTTAATCCTAAGTCCCGAAGCTCAAGAGAACCGTTAACCCCACTGGTATGCGCTTTCCAGCTCTGTTTACACGGGTAAGTCCAGCCACGATAGAATCGCTTAGCTTTAAACTTAGGATAGCCTCCAAGTCCCTTGAAGAAGCGCTTGTAAGCAAAATCGACTCGTTTCAACGTCGCCTGTAAAGCGTGACAGCCAAACTCTTTGTATTCGTACCACACCTCTTTAAAGGCTGGCAGTGAGTTTTGCTGCTCCAAATAACCTACTGAATGTCCAAACCGTTTGTACTGCGTCCTCCGGTTAGCAATCGCTGCATTGTAAAGGTCGCAGTGAGCTTTCCGCGCCCAGTGTAGCTTGTTAGCTTGGGAGCGGGTTGGATACAGTCGATAGGTGACTCTTCGTGTTAACATGACACTGATTGTACCACTAACAGCGGTGTCATGAAAAGACTGACTTTAAGAGTTTCGGATGTGGAGCATGAGAAAGTGAAAGAGTTTGCCCAATATGCTGAAATGTCTCTTAATGAAGCGATTAGAGAGATAATCAGACGGTATGATTGGAAAAATCAAGGGCATTGAACCCTTGATTTTCCCGCTATCCTGCCCCGCCTTGCTCCGCTGAAGACGGGAATAGCCGCGTTATCGTTCTGAGGTTGCTGACTTTCCTAAAATAATGAACCCGGCTGTCTTCATTTTCATGACTACTCCATCATCATCGGTAGCCAGACTCTCTTTGAGCGCCTGGACTCCGTAGGAGCAGGGCATTCCCGCTACATTGTTCAGATCTTTGATCGCGGTAGGAACGCCGAAAAACGCCGGCAGCGCAGTTAAATCTTTCGTTTGCGCTAGCTGTTCAGTTTTGGCTTCAGCATCAGCAATTGCTATCTCGGAGGCGACGGTGAAAAAGCTGCCGAGGGAAGGATTCAGGCGCTCAATTCGTTCTAAATAAAGCTCCGTGATTTCTAAAGGCGATACTTGCCGCTGACGAATCAACTGGGCTTGCTCTAGGGCAGAGGTAAAGGCTAAGTCGGTTTGATTCACGAGCGTCAACACTTCGAGAAAGGGAAGTCCGGTGCGGGACAGAGAAAGGGAATCATGAGCTAGCTCGACCCAGAAATTCTAGAGTAATATCGGCGAGTTCATCGGCGTACTCTTCGTAGAGACCTAAAGCACCGGGGAGTCTTCTGGTTTCTACCCCAGAACAGTAGCCGATTGCCTTCATCTCTGCTTTAGAAGCGGCGGGGGCTTGTTCGGCGATCACCGTTAGCACGGGAACTGGAGGCGGCTGAAACAGCGCCAGAAACTCGGGCTGGGATTGCACCGGATCGAGGGCACCCGTGACAAAGGCCACCGGAGCGTATCTGCCGCCGGGGTGCTGAGTCACTTGATACTTCTGGTCAATAAAATCTGCCGTCAGTAACTCTTTGTTGGTATAAACATGGCTTTCGTACATGGTGCGGAGAAATGTCGGGGCAGTATTGAGAGAGTAAAGAGTCGGACCCAATAGAGGCGATCGCACTAACTCTCGTAGCCCACTAGTCACCCAATCTGGCGCCCCCATGACCGTGAACGGTCCTCGCCAGGTGGGGGCTGCTAGCACAATCCGCGTAAAGACTTGAGATTGAGCTAGCTGCATCGCGTAGCCCGCCGCATGTCCTGCCGCTACGACTGCCGCAGGAGTGGGGAGCACATGAGTAACAAAGTCCTGTAGGAGCTGATGGTAAAGTGCGGCGCAATACTCAATCGGCGGACGATCCGACTCGCCAAATCCGAGCCAGTCGAGGGCGATCGCCTGATATTTGGCTGATAATCGCTCCGCCACGCGGCGTAGTTCACTGCGGGTGGAAACGGTACTGAAGGCGGGCAGCAACAGTACCGGGCTACCTTCTCCCCGAGTTTCATACGCAATTTGATAGGACTGACCTGCCCAGGTCCACGGGTAGCTGTTAACCGTTCCGCCGATGCCGACGGGAGGGACTGTGTTAATCAAGGGTCAGAAACTCCTCTGCTGTCGTTGGATGAATCGCAAACGTATTGTCAAAATCTTGCTTGGTAATGCCTTTACGCACCGCCACCGCCAAACTCTGGACAATATCGGCAGCATGTTCGCCCACCATGTGTACGCCAATAACGCGCTCCTGTTCGCCTTCTACAACGAGCTTCATCATCGCGTTAGTAAACTCGTTGGCATCTGTGAGGCTGTATAGGAGGGGCTGAAAATCGGTATAGTAGCAGCGAATCTGGCGACCTTGCTCCCGCGCCGCGGCTTCTGTGTAGCCAACGGTTGCTGCTTCCGGACGGGCAAAGACCGCAGATGTTACCCATTCATAATCAACCGTTTTTGGCTGACCGAGGATGGCTTTGATAACGGCTTGACCCTCTGCCTTAGCAACAGGCGTCAGGGGAACTCGGTTCGTACAGTCACCAACGGCAAAGATATTCTCTTGGGTAGTGCGGCTGTACTCGTCTACCTGAATTTCCCCCTTCTCGCCGACTTTCACTCCCGCTTTCTCTAAGCCAATCCCTCGCGTGTTGGGAGCACGTCCCGTCGCAATCAGCACTTGATCGACCGTAAGGGGTTGAGTATCGCTAGAGAGACTCAACGTCAGTCCATCAGCTTCCTGCTTAATTTCCTTGGCGGTTGTTTCTGCTAAAAACTGAACGCCTCGGCCCTGAAGCCCCTTCAGGACGCTAGAGCGAATGTCGTTATCAAACCCCGACAAAATTAGCTCGTCCGTATCCATAAGGGTGACTTGGGAGCCAAATGCATTCATCATGCTGGTAAACTCAACACCAATGTAGCCGCCACCGATGACGGCTAATCGCTTAGGGATTTCTGGCAGATGAAACATCTCGCGGGAGGTAATTGCTAGCTCTTTTCCGGTAATGCTATCAGGAACGAAGGGTTGACTCCCGACAGCAATCAGAATTTTATCAACTGTGAATTCGCTGCTGCCGACTTGAACTGTATGGGCATTCACTAAAGTGGCACGACCGCGAATAATTTCGATCCCGGCTTCCTGCAACCTTTCTGTGTAGGTTTCGTTGAGGTTATCGAGGTGCTGATGGACTTTGGCCATAAACTGCGGCCAGTCAATCTGTCGTTGGCAGTGACTCAGGCTATAGCTGGTGGCTAATTTCTCGTGAAGAAAAAAATCGGCGGCATACACCATTAGCTTCTTCGGAATGCAGCCCCGATTTTGACAGGTTCCGCCGATGTCTTCCTGTTCGGCTACGGCAACGCGGATACCTTGAGCAGCGCCGCTTTGAGCGGCTGCCAGTCCTCCAGGACCAGCCCCAATTACAAATAGATCGTATTGATAAGACATGGTGCAGAATTTGAATAAGAATTAGAGATTAATCAATTTCCTACTAGGGAATAGAATGGCCAGTTTGTTAACTGTTGATTTTTGATAGCTGATGAAATTTTCTGAATTGCGGCGTTTGTATGGCGTACGCTCCTTCAATTCCACCCTATTTCTATTTGTGTCTACAATTCAACGGATTGCGTCCCTCTTCAGAATGAAAAGCAATTTAAAGATCTCAAAAAAATCGGCGCTTAACTGATACGCTGGCGACAAGTTAAAGATTAGAGAGCAAAAAGCAGCGAGTTTGGACAAACGGGAAATATCTCCCCCCTTTTCCCCTTCCCCCTTCCCCAAGCGCCTGCGGCCCTTACAGAAGCGGTTGTTTGGTCTGTAGGGAAGCACAGTAGCGGCTTTTAACGATACGAGTTGGATTCCAGGGCGGATGCCAGTAAATTTCTTGAACAACGGCTTTAGCATCGTCTTCTGGTGCCCATTGTAAAGTAACAACGCTAATGTTATTCCGTCCGACAACTTCTTGGCCCTCTTGCAGCCAGCGATTGCGCCATAACCAAGAAAACAAGCGGAGAATTCTCGGCATTGAGGAATGGGAAGACACGGAGCGTTGTCCCCAGAAGAGGGGGTGCGCTTTTTCTCGCTCGATCCACTCAATTTGATACTGCCAGTCGGGTAAATCTTGGGCGTCGTTAACGGCTATCTGCCACGCACATTCCCAGTTGCCGCGCATTGGTTTGAGCGGTAACCAGGTCGGACCTTGGGCAGCCGTTTTTCTCACCTGTCTGCGCCCTGGAATGGCCACAATTTCAAACTGGGGAGCCTCTTGCCAACCCACCCAATATTCCGTTGGTTCTGGGAGCAAGGATTTCAGTTTTGTATGGGCAATATAGGTCTTAAATTCAGCATTTTTGATCGCGCTTGCGGTCAACTGAACGACCAGCGCTGCCTGATATTGAGCTTGCTCAAGGCTATCGGAGGAGGCTCCGGCAGAATTTTGAGCCTGACGAGACCAGTAGTTGAGGCGAACCACGGCTCCATAGTGAATATCTCCCGATAGAATGAGTACGCGATCGCGCTGCTGAGCGAGGATATCGAGGAGCTGAGTAAATGCGGGGCGATGGAAATTCCAGGAATCTCCCACATCGTTACCAAATACCTTACCTTTACGCAAATTCCACTCCTGCACCCAATCGATTGCCGATAAACTCACTAAGTTGGTGGGCAACACCACAAAAGTCACTTCAATCGCCGTCTTCCCGGCCTCGTTAAGCTGACTGGTTACCTGCAAAGGCTCTTGAAGCTGGTGCTGAAACGCCGTCGGACACAGCAGCATCGGGGGAGTATGAAGTTCAGCGGTCGGATAGCCGCGCCAGGTACGGGTGTCGAGAACGAGCACTTCGTGTTTAGCGCTTCTAACGGCATAGTGCCACTGGAGGGGCTGCGTCCCGTCTTCATAGTGGCGGTCGAGGACCAGCACCGCTCCATCTTGTTTGAGCTGGGGTAATCCGTCGCCGTCGAGGGGAGGCATGCCTAAGTACCGACCGATCGCTGCCCAGGTAGCCCGATCGTCTCCGGCTGAAGCAGACCACTGTTCGACCGCCCGAAGCAGCTTGGCCCCTGGGCGATCGCCGCTAAACTGCTCGGGAGTATTGCCCCACGCCTGAAACAGAGCATAGGCCAGCAAACCATTCTGCACGACCTGCCTGCCTAGGGGTTTCCCGAGAACGCGATGACACCACTCTTGATTGAGATACCAGTCGTCGCTGATGTCGTGGTCGTCGCAGATCATGTAGGTGGGCACATTGGCTAAAGCCCGTCTCGCTTGCCACAGGTCGCGAACAAATTTCTCAACCGTCTCTACTGCTCGATCCCAGTGCTGGGCCCGTTTGGAGTCCTGATAGAGTGTTCTTCCTAGAGGCAGTGGGAGCCAGAGGATCGGCGACCAGGTTAACAAATAGACAGCAAGGTATTCTCCTAAGCTAAACAGGTGGCTTTTAGCCTTTTCTTCTTTGTTTTCTAACATAGCCGTTAGTCCCGCCCAGTTTCTGGCAACGGAAGCGCGTTCCCCGGGCTTTAACTGCTGCGTTGACCGATAGCGATCTCCCACAGGCAGCTTTTCCTCCCATCCCAACAGCGCTGAGCCGAGTCTGCTGGCTATCCACAGTAGCGGATCGGCCACATCGTCGCCATAGATTTGATCCCCGGTGAGAAACAGTTGATGAGGTCTTTCCCCAGGGGCGTCAGCGCTAGACTCAATAAGCGGATCGAGCAGCGGCAGAGCATCTTGTCCTCCGCCATGAAGCTTGCGACAGGAACCATGAACCAGGCGCAACTGGTTGAGATCTTCTGGCGGGAGAGCAAAGGTCGGTAACCGATGCGGGAAATAGCTCACCGTCACGGGGGAGTGGCTTGCTAAGGCTTGGGGAAGAGGATGAGCTGATTCCCCGCGATAACCCGGTTCGGTGAAGGCTTTAAAGTGGAGATCGTAGGCATAAAGGCTGCCTGGCTTGAGCCGCTCGCCGTTTACAGATTGAGCTGTTATGGTAGCAAGGTGTAAGTGCTGCCCTACCTGTACGCTAGAGCGCACTCCCGTCAGCAGCGATCGCAGAATGAGGCGATCGCCTTGAGTTAAATAAACGCTGAGTGTGACCTGACATGACTTTTTCAAAGCAAGCCAAACCGTGACCGTATCAGGGGCGGTATGACGCAGAATCGGACCTGCTAGAATAAGCGGCAATCCCTGCCAAAATTCAGAACGACTAAATAGCATCTAAGCCAGTAAATCTATTATTTGTTAAAGTACCTCAAATTTTGTCAAAGTCTTGAAGGGAACATCGTCATGCCTCACTTCTGTCTGGTTGTCATGGCTCAATCTAGCTTATGAATCGCAGCAAGCTGCCTTTGTACTCTTTGCTTTCACAGTTAGGACCAAAAACCTACAGGGGCAAGATCTTTCTAGTAACTTTTATTGGCGTTCATATCCCGCTGTTGAGTGTATGTATCTATTTTTGGGTGACTGGTTCGCTGACTCTATCCATGTCGATACAGACCATAGGAGTATCTCTGGCGGCCACACTTATCGCTACCGCCGGAACTCTCACCGGACTCTCCAATCTGCTTAAACCAATTACTTTGACCGCCAGATCTCTGCGCAAGTATCTTGACACGAGAGCCCTACCCAACCTGCCGACTCATTTTGAAGATGAAGCCGGGACGTTAATGGCTGATACTTGCCAAACGTTGTCTAGATTGGATGAAGTGATCGAGCATATTGCCTACTTCGATCAGTTAACTGGTTTACCCAACCGCGAACTGTTTCAAAATCGCCTGCGACAGATGCTCTCGGTTCAGCACCATCAGCAGGTAGCCATCGTCGCCCTGTCCCTAGACAATCTCAAAGATATTAACAGCACTCTTGGTCGTCAAGTCGGGGACTTGCTGTTGAGGCAGGTTGCCCAACGCTTGAGTATTCATAAAAATCACACAGATCTACTAGCTCGACTTGGCAACGTTGAATTTGGCATTATTTACACTAACTTAACGAGTGCAGATAACCTGAATGCTTTTGCTCAAAAGCTTCTGGCCAGCGTCATCCAACCATTCGTCCTCTACGGCAGAGAAATTCGGACCAGTGCGAGAATCGGCATCACCATTTATCCGTTTGATGGCACTAGCGTTGAGCAACTTTTGCAAAATGTAGATGCGGCTGTGCATCATGCCAAACAGCAAGAGCGCAACACTTATCAGTTTTACTCAGCAGAGATTAAAACAAAGCTAGAGAGACGGCTCGCCCTCAAAGATCAGCTCAACTATGCTCTCGAACGCCGGGAGCTGTTTTTAGAATATCAACCCCGCGTAGACCTGGCTAGCTATCAAACCGTCGCCGTAGAGGCCCTCTTACGCTGGCATAACCAGGAACTAGGACGAGTGTCTCCGGCAGAATTTATTCCCATTGCCGAAGAAAGCGGTCTTATTGTCACCATTGGAAAATGGGTGCTGCAAACGGCCTGTCGTCAAAATCGGCTCTGGCAAAAACGAGGACTTCCAGCGCTGCGAGTCTCAGTTAATCTGTCAGCAGAGCAGTTCAAGCAAGAGGATTTGATTGCCACCGTTGATCGCGTACTGTCTGAAACTCAGCTAGACGTGAATTATCTAGAGCTAGAAGTCACAGAAAGTCTGCTGATTGAGGATGTGGAGCGAGCCACAACGACTTTAAAGCAGTTAAAGCAGCGAGGCATTGCGCTGTCTTTAGATGACTTTGGCACGGGGTATTCCTCGTTAGGCTATCTCCAGAAATTTCCGATTGACACTCTCAAAATCGATCGGTCATTCGTCACTGGAGTCGCCTCCAATCCTGGAGATGCGGCGATCGCTAGAGCCGTAATTGCTCTCGCCCACAGCTTGCACCTCAGCATCACCGCTGAAGGAGTGGAAACCCAACAGCAGCTAGACTACCTCAAAAGTCTCGGCTGCCATGAAGTCCAAGGTTATTACTTTAGTCGCCCGCTAGCAGCTTCCCAGTTAACTGATTTTCTGCGGTTCTCCAACGTTGTCTCGCCCCTCCAATATCCCTCGCGATATCTAGACGAGCAAAGAAGCGAGCCGTAAGCGCCGCAGGCGCAGGTAAGGTCGCGGTCGCTCCGCGATGGGAAAAGGGGAAGGGGACAGGGGGAAAGGGAGGAATGACTAATACTAATTAGAAAAAGTAATAGGAGACTTGATGAGTTGGGGGAAAGGGGAAGGGGTCAAGGGGAAAGGGAAGCACAGCAGCTCTTTGCCCTTGAACCTCCAATTGTTGGTTCGTTTGGGAACTATCTGACTACTTTCGGTAAATGGGATAATTTTGTTCTTCAGCCCTGTGTTCTTGACCCGTCCCGTGCTTCCTACAGAAGAACTTCGTAAACGCGACAGACTTCCCTTTCCCCTTTTCCCGTTCCGGAGGAACTATTTCCCCCTTCCCCGTCCCGCCAGGGACATTCCCTTTCCCCCGCAGCGCAGGCTGCTTTTCCATCACGAAATCATCTCCTTCAGCTTCTCTACAAGCTGCTCAATTTCTGCGGGCAGGGTGAAGTAGTGAACGCAGGCGCGAATACAGTCAGGATCGCTAAGGGTGCGCAGGAAAAAACCTTGTTCTTCTAAAGACGCTACCACCTGTTGATGAGATTGGCCGCTCAGTTGGAAAGAGACCAGTCCTGCTTCTGGGGGAGAATGTTTTAAACATTGCACTCCCTCCAACTGAGCGAGGCTGCCCCAGAGATACTCGCTCAGTTGGCACATTCGTTCGTAGCGTTCCTGAACCGTTCCCCACTGGGGATGAAGGGCGATCGCCCTCCGCAATCCGGCATAGAGAGGATAGGCAGAAGTCGCGACTTCAAACCGCTGTCCGTTGGATTTAAAGCCGGTCGGTTTGCCCGTTTTGCTCAGCGTTAGCCCGCGCCAGCCGATGAAAGTTGGGCTGAGGGAGGCGGCTTCTGGACGCACATAAAGACCGCCAACGCCTGCTGGACCACACAGCCATTTATGTCCGGTGAAGGCATAGTAATCGACGGCTAATTCGCTCAGGTTCAGTGGCAGAGATCCCACTGACTGGGCCGCATCGACGAGCACCGGTACCGGACCGCCAGGAGCGCTGTGACATCGCTCCACAATCTCCGCCAGTGGCAGCACCTGACCAGTATTCCATAGCAGATGGCTCAACACGACGAGCCGCGTTGCGGGCTGTAGATGTTGCTCAATGACGGCGACCGGATCGCCCCCATTAAGCGTAGCCATTATTGGACAGGTCGTGACTGCTACGCCCTCGCGGCGAGCAATTTCCTCAACAATGGCAATTACCCCAGGATGCTCGCAATCCGTCATCAAGATACGGTCGCCCCGGTGCCAGTCAATCCCCCACAGAGCAATATTGCAGCCCGCCGTCACATTTTCGGTGAGCGTAATTGTTTCTGTAGCCACTCCCAATTCAGCGGCGATCGCGGCTCTGGTGGCGGCGGTCTGCTCAGTAAGCCAGGCATTCAGCTTCCCGGAGAACGGTCCCTGTTGCTGAACGGTTTCGTAGGTCGTGGCGATCGCCGTCATGGCCTCGCGGGGAAGCGGTCCCTGTCCGCCAAAATTGAAGTACACTTTATTCGCTAGAGCGGGAAATTGTTGCCTGTGGGCATGAACTTCGGGAGTTGCTAAGATTGTTGACATATTTGCTCTCTACCGTCGCTAGTTTGTCGCTGCCAAGGAATTGTTGATGAATCTTGTTACCTTAGTCTTAAGAAAGTTTAACGTTAATGAGTAATGCTGCTGACCGATGAGCTGCTGCTGAACCACAAACGCTGCCAACGTCGCGCCTATTTAGATGTTCACGGCCACCACCAGCGAGATCCGCAACGAGATTTTGTGGCCAAGCTTCGCCAGGAAAGCCGTCGCCACAGCCAAAAGGTTCTAGACACTTTTTATCCCCACTATCAACCGCTACAGGCTCATCGAGATTGGCAAGCCCGCTTCCAAGAAACGGAAGCTCTGATGCAGCAGGGAGTAGAGTGTATTTATCGCGGGGTGCTGCTCCAGCCTAGCTCAACTCAGCCGCCATTTCAGCTAGCTTCCCGGGCTGACGTAGCCTTGGCCGGAACTCCCGATCTTCTGATCAAGCAGCCAGGTCGCTCCAAATTTGGCGATTGGCAATACCTCCCCATCAGTATTCGCCTTGGTCGTCGTCCTAAACCAGAATATAAGATGATTGCGGCTTTTCATGCTCAGCTCCTCGCCGCTGTGCAGGGTGTTTTACCCGCCACCGCCAAGATTATTCTGCGGCAGCTCAATGATTATGCTGTGAATTTAGGCACTTGGGGACCGCGCATGCAGGAAGTCCTCGCTCAGTGTCTGCAATCTTTACAGGAGTTTCAAGAACCGGATGTGTTCATTTCCCGGCAACGATGCAGCCTGTGCCATTGGTACAGTCAGTGCTATGCGATCGCCTCTACCGAGCAGCATTTGTCTCTCGTTCCCGGAGTCACTCCCGCTCGCTATCAGCACTTGCAGTCTTTGGGAGTACACACCCTAGACTCTCTCGCTAATGCTTGTTCTATTTACGTTGGTGAGGTTTTAGGATTTCAGGTCGCTTCGGAGTTGAAGCAACAAGCTGAATCAATTGTGACAGAGCAAGCAATTCGTAAACCGCATCGACGGCATCAATCCATTCCCACCGCCTCGATAGAACTATACTTCGATATCGAAGCCGAACCGGAACGCAAGCTCGATTATTTGTTGGGAGTTTTGCTGGTCGATCGGCAAGCGAATACTCAGCAATTCTATCCCTTTTTGGCCACAACTCCGGAAGAGGAAAAGACTAACTGGCAGCAATTTTTAGAGTTTGTTTCAGCCTACAAAAGTGCTCCAATCTTTCACTATTCTGAATATGAAGTAGAAGCTCTGCGAAGGTTAGCAAATTTGTATAACACTCCCCGAAAATCGGTTGAACAAGTGATCTCTCGATTTGTCGATCTCCATAGCTGCGTTGTCAATTCGGTCGTTCTGCCCGTAGAAAGTTATTCTTTAAAATCTTTAGCAAATTGGCTGGGCTTTCAGTGGCGCGATGTCAATGCTAGTGGGGAGCAATCGGTTTGCTGGTACGATCGGTGGTTACAGGAGGGGGATTATGCTTTGCTAGAAGCGATTCTCCGCTACAACGAAGATGACTGCCGCGCCACCTATCATTTGAAAGATTGGCTGGTCAACTTTTTGGCATCGTCGCTGCCAGCAAGCGTTGACTCCCAACCGGAATAGGAACCGCTGGGGGAGCAATAGCTCTCCGAGCCAGCGAGTGGACTCGGCATTCAAATTAAAGTTGTGCAAACTTTCCTAACTTTATGAAAGAAAACTAGCGATTCTCGGGTTTTTGTTTGAAGCCAATGTTAAGGTTAAAGGAATACAGTTTAAAGAAACTGTAAAGTTTGTCGTCAAACTGGCAACAGCGAACCAACTCACAGGTATAACTGCATGGCGCTCCCTATTTTTCCCATCCTCCTCTTTTTAACCGCAGCAGGGAGTATTCTTCTGTATCAGCGTACTGCTCTCGATATTTTCAAAGTGCTGGCTGCGGGAACGGCCATTGTGTGTTTAATTTGGGGACTGATCATTGCTCACTGGTCAATTCATCTCCTGAGCCTCATTGTGCTGCTCAAGCTCAAGTCACCGTTACGATTGGTTCGGGTAGAAGTAGAGCGGTAGCAGTCCCTGATTTCTAAGCGTTGGTTTCTCGCCCGACAAATTGACAAACTATATTTATCATTGCTAGTATAGACTCCGCGTCTAAAAAGTGGGACTGTAGTTCAGTTGGTTAGAATGCCTGCCTGTCACGCAGGAGGTCGCGGGTTCGAGTCCCGTCAGTCCCGTTGTTATTGACTGATCGTTGCTTCTAGCAGCTTATTTAAGAGCATAGACTCTCAAAAATACTAGACATGGTTTCAGCCTCTCTAGGCAGTAGCTATGAGTCAAAGCGAGGATAGACAAAAAGCGATCGCCTCTAGGAAAGCGCTTTTCAGATTATTAGTTCTGGGAAAGGATTCCTTTGAGGGACGATTTCTTCTAAATCGTATTCTCGGCCTGACTTCAGCAGAAAATCATCTCTGGCATCCTGGTAGCACTCGTTTAGAACAGATGAATAGTAGGGCTTCAAACTGGGGCTTTCTTTCAGGAGATCGTCAATACTGCGTTTTTGTTCTTTGACTGTAAGCAGCCACCCTCTCTGATTTTGCGCTCTCTCGTATTCCGGTATCCAGTAATGCAGGCAGAGCAGATGAGCGATCAGGATTCTGAGCCGCTTCTTAAGCTGCTTCTTGTCCGATTTTCCCAAGCTCTCAACCTCATCAATGAGCGGCTCTAGTTCAATTTCTTCAAAGCGTCCTTCTCGCAGCAGCTTCGCTGTTTCTTCTGTCCACCGAAAAAAGTCTTTGTCATACAGTAAATCAGTTGGACTGCTCATACGCTTGGCTGAGAAAAGAGTGTGCATTGATTGTGACGGCGTTTATCATCCTCAAAGTCTCTTGATCATTGCCTCTGTCGGTGGTATTTGAGTCAACAAGTCTTTCGATCCGGTCTCGGAGAGCGCTGCTGCCATTAGTCAGGGAGCTTATTGATAGTCGAGAGAAAAATCCTGATGCTGTGTCGTAGCGGGCAGAACGGACAAGAAAGGTTGATGAAGTCGGAGCAGTTGCGAGAGGGTTTTCTTCAACTGAGTTCGAGGCACAATGGCATCGACAAAGCCATGCTGCAACAGATACTCCGACGTTTGAAAGTCTTCAGGAAGCTTTTCTCGAAGAGTTTGCTCAATCACTCGCCGTCCGGCAAAACCAATGGTCGCTTTTGGTTCTGCCAGAATCATATCTCCTAACATCGCAAAACTGGCCGTTACTCCTCCTGTCGTGGGGTGAGTAAGAATAGGAATGTAGAGGAGTTGCGCACTTCGATGACAGGCTAACGCTCCAGAAATTTTCGCCATCTGCATCAGGCTCAACATCCCTTCCTGCATTCTGGCTCCACCGGAAGCACAAACAATAATCACTGGCAGACGTTTCTGAGTCGCGGCTTCTATCAAGCGACAGATTTTCTCACCAACAACCGACCCCATGCTGCCTCCCATAAAGCGAAAATCCATCACTCCGAGCGCGATTGGAATCCCGTCGAGGAGACCTGTTCCGGTTTGCACGGCTTCGGCTAGACCCGTTTTTTCTTGGGAGTCCTGAAGGCGATCACTGTAGGGTTTGCGATCGCGAAAGCTGAGCGGGTCCACCGGGTGCAAATGGTCGTTGAGAGGATTCCAGGTCTTTTTATCAGTGAGCTGACGAATGCGTTCGTTGCTATCAACACGCATGTGATGACCGCATTCAGAACAAACCAACTGGTTGAGCAGAAGATCCTTGGTATAGGCCAGGACACCGCATTCAGCGCACTTTTTCCACAGGCCATCAGCAATTTCCCGTTCTGGCTTTTGCTGAACGTGAGGCTCTGATTTTTGTCTGTTAGCAAACCAATCAAAAAGAGACATAGCTAGCACTGGTTACTTGGGATTAGATCGTTAAGGGCTGTGTCATTCTTGTTCTTCATCTTCTGGAGGACTCAGCAGTAACAAAGCTGTCCACCGATCCTGCGATCGCACTTGTAAAGCGGCCTGGCTGCCCTGACCAAAATAGAAGCCAATACCAATATCAATCACTCGACTCGGAATACCATGACCTGCCAGCAGTTGCTGCATTAACTCTGCTTCCCAGCGAGCTTTAGTGGTTTTAAGTGTAATCCAAGACACATTTATTCTACCAAGAGCCGTCTTTTCTATTCTGCCCAATTATCTGAAGGGAAAAAAGACGGCTAAGTAAGTTGAGAGGATAGCCTCTCCCCACAATACCGCGCTGGCGGCACCTCCTGCTAAAAAAGGACCAAACGGGAGAGGCTGTTTGCGGTCGAGCCAGCCTAGATAAAGGGCAGCTCCGCCGACCACAGCGCCAAAGGCACAGGCCAGGAAACTGGTCAAGAGTAAGTACTGCCAGCCCACCCAAGCTCCAATCGCCGCCGCCAATTTAGGATCTCCGCCTCCCATCGCCGTTTGTCCCAACGCCAGAGTGCCAGCGATTGCAACGGTATCAAACAGCCAGATGCCGACAACAGCGCTAGCGATCCCCGTCATCAGGTGGCTGGCAAGGCCAGCTCCGGTGTTGGCGTACCAGCCCAACGCAGCTTGAAACCCCAGCCCAGCGAGCAAGCAGGAACGGGTGAGGACGTTAGGCAACGTCATTGTCTCTAAATCAATTAAAGACAGCGCCAGCAGCCAGCTTAGCAGTATCCAGTATCCGAGAGTATGAGGACTGATGCCAAACTGCCAGAAGACTAAAAAAAACAGGCATCCTGCGGCGGCTTCGACAAGCGGATAGCGAATCGAAATCGAGGCTTGACACCAGCGACAGCGCCCCCTCAACCACAGCCAACTAACGACAGGAAGATTTTCTCTCGCTCCTAGCCGATGGCAACAGTGGGGACAGCGACTAGGAGGGAAGATGAGCGAGATTCCAGCAGGCAGGCGGTGGGCAACCACGTTGATGAAACTGCCGATGGAAGCTCCCAACACAAAGACAAACAGGGAAGCGATCGCTACAGCTAGCGTTTCCATAAAGCGAAGTTTTCGAGCGTTGAGTTAAGTATGCCCAACTCAAGGCTAAAACAACGCTGGGGTTGCTTAACTTGTTTTTAGGGCATCTGATTCAACGAAATATTCACCAAACAGCAGGATCGGCTTTAACCTTTTGTTGCAAATGACCTGACCGCGACAGGTTTTTGGGTTAATGGCTACACCTAGCGGCTGCTTATCGCCCTTGGTATGAATCTCACAGAAGGTTCGGTAGATGCGCTGAGCAGCACTTAGAATCTCTGGATCGAGGGAGGCTGAAGGTTTGGTTTGGTCTGGCGATTCTGATACGTACACTGGTCTATGCCCAAATTCTCTAGCTCGACTTTATTCCATATCAAACAATTGTGGCAAGAAAAAGCGTCAACAATGTTGATTGTTAAGAATCCAATACTTTAAGCAACGCCTCTCCCATTTCCCGGCAGCCCACTTGCTTCATTCCTGGCGACATAATATCTCCGGTCCGGATGCCATCGTCGAGAAGCTGATATACGGCTTGCTCAAGCTTCTCCGCTGCCTGGGGCTGGTTTAAGCCGTAGCGCAGCATCATCGCGGCACTGAAAACCTGCGCAAGGGGATTAGCAAGATCCTGACCAGCAATATCAGGGGCAGAACCGTGCACGGGTTCAAAAACGCCAGGCTCCTCGGCTCCTAAACTAGCTGACGGCAACATGCCAATGCTGCCAGTGAGCATAGCGGCGGCATCGGAAAGAATATCGCCAAACAGATTGCCCGTCACAATGGTGTCAAACTGCTTTGGGGCGCGCACAAGCTGCATGGCGGCGTTATCGACGTACAGGTGAGACAGTTCTACATCGGGATAATCGGTGGCCAGGTAACTGAGGCGATCACGCCATAGTTGCGAGACATCGAGCACGTTGGCCTTGTCTACTGAGCAGAGCTGGCCGCGACGCTTTCGAGCCGTTTCAAACCCCACTTTGGCAATGCGGTCGATTTCTGACTCGGTATACGCCATTGTATTGACCCCCCGCTTTTCCCCCGTCTCGGTGGCAAAAATTCCTTTCGGCTGCCCAAAATAAACGCCGCCCGTTAGCTCTCGCACCACCATAATATCGACTCCTTCTACTACCTCTCGCTTTAAAGATGAGGCATCTATAAGCTGCGGGAGGATGGTAGCGGGTCGTAAATTCGCAAACAGGTTTAATCCGGCTCTTAACCCCAAAAGTCCGGTCTCTGGGCGCTGGTGGCGGGGCAGGGTGTCCCACTTATAGCCGCCAATGGCCGCCAGGAGCACGGCATCGCTCTGGCGGCACAGGTTTAAAGTTTCCTCCGGCAGCGGTTCTCCAGTTTCATCAATGGCTGCCCCCCCAATGAGGGCTTCTTGACACTCAAACTGAATCTCAAACTGTGTGCCAATGGCCTTCAGTACCTCCCTCGTCACTGCCATAATTTCCGGTCCAATGCCGTCGCCAGGAAGAAGGGTAATGCGGTACTGATTCATGAGTTCTAAATTAGGTAAATATTCACTGCCGAATAACTATCATATCCGGCAACTGACATCCTTTGTAGAAATACTGTTGATGGAGCATCACTGCTTGAAAAGCGATCGCCCCTTCAGTTCAAAAGAGCGATCGCCTCCTCCTATCATGCCGTTTTCAGCAACTGTTCTTCCGATACCCAAATTCCATGAAACCCATAGGGGACGCGCTGCGGCATAACAACCCGCGCGACAGGTTCAGCCTGCATATCTTGGGCATTGATAACGAGCAGTTCTGAAGTATCGGTATTCTCGTCGTGGACAAAACCAACAAGCCAGCCGTCATCTTCTGTCGTAGCGTGGGGACGAGGAACAAACACAGCTTCCCCACCATAGCGTCCCTGACCATAATAATGAGTTTGCGTACCGCCGTCAAAATCGTATTTAATAATGCCTTCAAAACGAGGTAGCGGATCGGCAGAAGCCTTTGCCGCGTAGCCATAGCGGTTTTTTCTGCCCAGCTTTCCTTGATGAAGCTGCGGAAATTCAGCCGGAGTATCGTCAAGCATCGCCTCTCGAACTTGACCTGTTTCCAAATTGAATCGCCACTGATACAGGCGTGGCGTATCTCCCTCTGGATCTGATTGACCGCTAAACACTCCTGTCGAACTCATGCGGCAGGCAATTAGCACCACTTCATCTCCCTCCTCGTAAGCATTAAGGGTATGAAAAACGTAACAGGCGGGAGCTTCAAACCAGCGGACGCTGCTGTTGTCTCCGTGACGAGGCACAATACCAAAACGACTGGGACGCTCTCGCTCAAACATTAAGGGAGGTTCGCCTCTCTGCATTCGTTCTGGTCGAAACGTTAGAGGCAGATCCATAAAAATTGTGTAGTTCTCAGTGATGGCAAAATCGTGCATCACTACTCCTACTGGCAGGTCAATAGGAACAGTTTTTTGAAGTTCCCCCTGAGCCGAAACAACGCTGTACTGGAGGTAGGGCGGTTCACTGATGGAGTAGCCAAAAAACATCATTTCGCCCGTTACTGAGTCTACTTTTGGATGAGCTGTAAACGCAGACTGGAGCTTGCCTTGGTAGTTTTCGGGACCAACAGTGACGAGCTGAGGTAGACTAATCTGGTGAGGTGCACCGCCTTCCCAAAGCGCTAAAAACTTGCCAGCATGCCAAACAAGCGCAGTATTGGCGGTATTTTTCCCGGGACCGTATGGATTATCCATCTGCGGCGGTTCCATCAGCCCTGTCCAAATGGCTTTGCCCTCCTGCTGTTCAATCTGAAATCCTCGTGTACGGATATAGCGATTGCTGTAGCTCGCTCCATCCTGGATGCTCACGCCATGCAGCATTCCGTCTCCATCAAACCAGTGATATTGCCCAATCGGGGGAAATTGCGGATTGGGACCGTTGCGGACAAACATTCCGCGAAGATCGCTGGGGAGTTCTCCGATTACCTGAAGCTGAGCGGCGGTTGTTTCTTGACGAATTGGAGCAAAGTTTTCCTCTAATAGAGGATTAACGGCGGCTGTAGTCATGAAGATTTTTTGATTGACTTTACTTATCTATTGTGGTGGTTTTTGCATCTATATTGTCGTTATCTTAAGTACACAAGCACTAGAAAAGTGTTTTGGTGGAGATAATATTGTTCCTTTCCCCCTTCCCTTTTGCCCTTTCCCCGTCCCGGAGGGACATCTTCCCCCTAACTCCACTCAAAAAGTTTAATTTTTAACCGATGCTACTCGCCCTTCAATTCCAGTCTCCCGGCCCCATCTTGTTTGAATGGAAGTTTATTTCTATTCGCTGGTATGGTTTTTTGATTGCCTCCGCCGTCCTTATTGGCGTGTCCTTAGCTCAATATTTAGCTAAACGTCGCTTAGTCGATCCTGAGGCGATCGCCGATTTAGCGATTTGGGCAGTAATGGCCGCTCTTGTCGGGGCCAGACTTTACTACGTCCTGTTTCAGTGGCCAGAATACGCCCAGCGTCCGGGGGAAATCATCGCTATTTGGAAAGGCGGTATTGCCATTCATGGCGCTATTTTGGGCGGCGCTTTGGCTATGCTCATATTTGCTCGCCTCAGTCAAATTTCTTTTTGGCAGTTAGCCGATTGCGTGGTTCCTTCTTTAGCTCTAGGACAGGCAATTGGACGCTGGGGCAACTTCTTTAATTCCGAAGCCTTTGGTACGCCCACCGATTTACCCTGGAAACTGTTTATTCCTCCGAGTCGTCGTCCGCTGGAGTATCTCAATAGCGACTACTTTCATCCCACCTTTCTTTACGAATCTCTGTGGGATCTACTCGTATTTATCTTGTTGATGCTGCTCTTTCGCTGGGGACTGCGGCATCAGGAGCGCCTCAAAGTCGGTACTCTAGCACTTGTTTACCTAATTGCCTACAGCAGTGGTCGGATCTGGATCGAAGGCTTTCGCACCGATAGCCTCATGTTAGGTTCTCTTCGCATGGCCCAAGTCATTAGTTTGGTCGCTATCCTCACTGGAGTATTGGGACTGCTATGGCTCTATAGGTTCAATCGCGCTTTACCCGATAGTGTTTCAATAGCCTTCTTGCAGAAGTCAGGGGAAAGGGAAAAGGGGAAGGGGGAAAGGGGCTAGATTTATTTCTAGCGCTATTATTTTTGCTTGCCTATTGACTTTGGCAGAAGGTTTAATTGTGCTCATCCCTTCTGCAACGTCTCTAACTTATCTAACTTACTTTTCTGGCGACGGCATCACGACTTTTTGCGCTAATCCGAGGGTTTGAAGGGCTCGGATGGCCCACCAGGTCATATCAATTTCCCACCAGCGCTGTCCGGCGGGGGCAACGCGAGGATGAGCGTGGTGATTGTTGTGCCAGCCTTCTCCGTAGGTGAGGAGGGCCGCCCACCACAGGTTACGAGAGCCATCTTCGACAGCAAAATTGCGGTAGCCGCGCAGATGAGTGGCAGAATTAATTAGCCAAGTGCTGTGCCACAGCAGGACGGCTCGGACAAAGATGCCGTAGATGACGAAGGACCAGCCCCCAAGACAGAGCAACAGAATACCCAATAGAATCTGAGGAATTAAAAAGTAATGGTCTAGCCAGCGATAGTAAGGGTCGCGAGCTAAATCTGGGGCAAACTGTTTATAGGATTCGTAGTGGAAAAATGGCTTGCGTGGATAGAGCAACCACAACATATGGCTCCACCAAAACCCTCGTTTGGCCGAATAGGGATCTTTCTCTTCATCTTCGGTATAGGCATGGTGCAGGCGATGGGAGGCAACCCAAAAGATTGGTCCTGCCTGAAGCGCTAGCGCTCCAATGGTAGTGATCGCGTATTCCAGCCATTGCGGCACCTGAAAACTGCGATGGGTGAGCAGACGATGATACCCCATACAGATGCCAATACTGCCAAACAGCCAGTGAAGAAAGATGGTAATGCCCAAAGCTGACCAGGAAAAAAACCAGGGGGCTAACAGTGCTAAGGCGTGAATTACGGCAAATATTGCCACCCTTGCCCAGGAGAGCGTCGGTTGCTCTTCCTCTCTATGGGCAACAGCTAACTGCTGTGTCATTAATGTAGTATCCTTGTAATTTATTGGTTTGAACCCGTCTAGCGTACTATCCGGGTAGCGCACACCTTAGTCTGCTAGATTCACTGGTGTTAATAGCTCATCGCCGTAGTTGCAAGTGCCGCTTACATTTGTCACTTTAGCAAGTCCGTGATTAAAATGCAAGCAATACTTACATTAAAAGTCTATGTCGGTTTCTCGTCAGTCCGCAAGAGACCGTTTGCTCGAAGCGGCGCTTCATTTGTTTGCTCAAAAAGGAGTCACAGAAACAACAACAAAAGAGGTTGCTGAAGCCGCTCAGGTTAATGAAGTCACTCTATTTCGGCACTTTGGCAGTAAACATGGATTACTGCTAGCGGTCATGGAGGATTCGGCAGTGTTTGCTCAGATTGGGAAAGGAATTGTTAACCGGAGATCGGAGTCAAGAAGCGTTTCCCAGGCGTTACAAGACTATGCCGAAGAAAGCTTACAGGCACTAGAGCGAGTTCCCAACTTAGTTCGTTCGGTAGTAGGGGAGGCGGGACAGTATCCGGTAGAAAATCGATTAGCACTCGGGCAAGGCTTAACTCAGGCGAATAGCTATGTGGCTCAATATTTAGCGAGGGCGATCGCCGAAGAAGGCGGGCAAAGTCGGTTTCCCCCGGAGAAGTTAGCCAGTTTAATCAACAGTTTGGTGCTGGGATACTTCATCATCAAATCAACGAGCGAAGGAGATCCTCTGTGGAAGACAAGAGAAGACTTTTTAGCCGGTTTGGTAGAGTTATTTTTGCAGGGAGCTATCTTACCGCCACAGGCAGCACTGCCAACAACAAGAGATTCGGTTCCCATTACCGATCTCCCCGCTAGTTTGGTGCATTCAATTCTCCAACGCGCTAAAAAACTCGGCAGGCAGGAGTATGCTTTAGCCTATGTGCTGTTTGGAGTCGGTTTACTACCGAGGGAGATTGTTGACTTAAAGCGATCGCACCTGGTGAAGGAGTCCGAACAGTACGTCTTGCAAATTAACAACGATACGGTTCGACAAGTCCCGCTTAACCAATGGATTGGAGGAAAGCGCTATAGTTCTGCCACCAGCAATCCGCTGACGCGGTGGCTGAAAAGCCGCAAAGACTCTCAGAACGCGATATTTGTCAATGAGCAAGGAGCTATGTCTGAGGAGCAGCTACAGGCAGTTTGGCAGGAACTAACAGCAGGTTTACTGACTCCTGAAGGTCAACCTCCGGCAATTGAGCAGGCCAGACAGACGTGGTGCGTGGAGATGTTGATGAAGGGCATCGACTTAGAAAACTTGAGGATTTTGAGCGGTATCCCTGTGGAGGCACTACAGCCTTATGCTCAAAGAGCGAGGGAAAAAGCAGCCATTGAGCAAGCGCAGCAACTGGATCAGAAATAGCAGTGTACTTTTACACCAAATTTTCAATCTGGCGTAGGAGTTAACAATCTAACAGTAAGAGCGAATATCTTCCCCGCATTCGTCGGACAGGTAGCAGAGGGCACGAAATCTTAAACTTACAAATTCCTCATAGAAAGGATTGAGCTTACATAAAGGAGGAATATAGGCAATTTTGCGGCCAAACAGCGTAATCTCCCTTTCAAATGGACACTGCGCCGGAATTAATTTAGCGATTCCAACCGCCAGTTGACGGTGGTTAATTTCTAGGCTAGCAAGCCATTGACGCAGAGGTTGCAGTAAACTCGGCAAAATTTGAGCTGGCTTCAAGCCGCCTCCAGAGCTTTGAGCGTAGCGAGTATTAACTGTCAATGGATTGGTGTTATTGAATTTACCAGTATTAGTGCTATACATGACGCAATTGAAGTTGTGCTTAACTAAACACAACCTAGCATAAGACTGGCAAATACTAAGGTGGTATTTTTATAAAAATTTGTTATCATCGATTAGGTAATCTTAACCGTTACGGTTTCTAGTGGCTAGAAGCTATTGTGCTTTTGCTCCTTTCTCCCCCAAATATGAGCACTAAGTGCTAGCACGGCGAAATGAGAAGTTGCCAGTTATTGCAATTTTGAAACTTTTGTATTCGTAAATTTTATTTGCAAGCTGCAAAGATAAGCCTGTACGATGAAAACTAGCAAAAGCAATTTGTAAAGCTAATATAATTCGGGAGCCAGAAGGTCATGTTCAATTTTCTTCACAGTTCACAAGCCTTATTTGGCGAAGACCTAGGAGAGCGTGCGCTTAATACTGTTGTTAGTCAATCAATTCGGCAATTATTTACGCGCAGTGAATCAGTAGAGGCTTTTGTTCGCTGTTCTCCTACTAGTATTTGGCAAGGCAGCATTGACGGTTTGACCATGAGCGGTCGAAATCTAACAATTCGCAAAGATTTTCAGATTGAGGAAATGTTGTTTGAGACAGACGTAGTGTCGATTGACTTTCGCTCTGCTCTCAACGGTCAGATTAGCCTCAAACAACCTACCCAAGCAATTGCTCAGGTGATTCTATCTGAAGCAGGCATTAATTATGCTTTCAAATCTTTGCTGGTCGCAAAGCGCTTACAAAATATTTCTATACCAGGATTAGGCGACCTTCCTGGAGGAACTGTTTCCTTTACCGGAGTAAAGGTTGAGTTACTGCCTCATAATCAGATTCGGCTCTTTGCCAAAGCAAACTTACCTAACTACGGTACGGTGCCAGTTTTTCTGAGGGCAACTTTGGTTGTTGAGAAACGCCGTCGTCTTTCGTTCCAACATCCTCACTTCGAGCTAGATTTAGTGCCCGAGTCTATTCAGGCAGTTTCCCACGATCTAACAGTATCGTTGGTTCAACTGCTTGATACCATGGTTGACTTAGATCGTTTCAATCTTGATGGAGTTAAGCTTCGGCTTAATGACTTAAAAACTGAAGGCAAAAAGCTGATTTTTAGTGGCTATGCTCAAATTGAGCATTTTCCAGGGACTTCGAGTGGAAATCCGAGAACTAATGCCTGTAGCCATGAAGGAACAAGCGCTGACAATAGTGTATTACTAGAGCCAACGCCTCTAATGTATAGAAAAGCGTAACTCGCTCAATTCCCCAGTAGTTAGAGATATAGCGGGCGACCGCTCGGCAACAACTGCTAAATCCAGACGCTAGTGTTGATAAATAGTACCAAAATCAAATTAGCGTCAACTTGCATGACTCAGAATCAAGCGAATACTCTTAAACCTGCCGTTTATATTATTGGTGCTGGTCCTGGCGATCCAGATTTACTCACCGTTAAAGCCCATAAAATTCTGGCTCAAGCCGATGTCATCGTCTATGCTGACTCCCTCGTTCCGCCACAGATGTTGCAGAATGTTCGTGCTAATGCCGAATTAGTCCGTACCGGGAGCAAAACGTTAGAAGAAATCGTGCCGCTGATGATTGAGCGCGTGAGGGCTAACCATGCGGTAGTGCGGCTGCATTCGGGAGATTTAACGCTCTACAGCGCCATTCACGAGCAAATGCAGGCACTCTCTGAGGCGGCAGTTCCCTTTGAACTCATTCCAGGGATCAGTGCCTTTCAAGCAGCAGCGGCCAAGCTAGAGGCAGAATTGACCGTTCCTAATTTGGTCCAGACGATTATCCTCACGCGCATCAGCGGACGGGCTTCCTCTGTCCCGGAGTCGGAAGAACTGGCTTCTCTAGCAGCCCACAAAGCTAGCCTATGTTTATATCTCGCTGCGCGTCACGTAGAAGAGGCTCAAAGAAAATTGCTCCAGCACTATCCGGCTGATACTCCAGTGGCTATATGCTTCCGAGTTGGCTGGCCGGATGAAAAAATTTTGGTAGAAAGCCTTGACAAAATGGCAGCAGTTACTCAAAAGAACGATTTAATTAGGACAACTCTCTATATTATCAGTCCGGCTTTAAATTCTGGGTCAGCTCGTTCTCGGCTTTACCATCCAGGACACTCACACCTGTTTCGACCTCAAGCTAAAGTTTAATATCTAGTCGCAGTGCCGGATTGTTTTTCCAGCGATCGCCAACGTGAGCATAGATACAGGTTGTCCTCGGGTCAGCATGTCCTAGTAAATCCTGCACCTGGCGCAGTTCTGCTCCAGCCCGTAGCGCTAGGGTTCCCGCCGTATGTCTGAGGCTGTGGGCGGAGATGGTTCTTCCCTGGGTATGCTTGAGGGCAGTTTGATGAAGATACCGATCTACAATCAGGCGAATGCCGCGCCGGGAAATTCGCTGACCTCCAGCGCGGTTGCCAACTGCTGTAAACAAAGGGGTGGAGGGATGAAGGGATTCTCCCTGTTCTTCGCGAATTTCCAGATAAGTGAGCAGATAGTCAGCGAGTTCTAGGGTTAACGGTACTGTTCTAATACTGCGCTTTCCTTCTACCCGCACTCCCCAGTTATGGCCCTGCCGAACCACATCGCCAACGTTAGCTCGCTGTAGCTCAACGGTGCGCGGACCCTCTAGAGACATAATGGCCAGCAGGGCGCGATCACGGGCTGCTTTAACGGAACCATCATCGGGAACGGCGGCGAGAAGTTGTGCCACTTCAGTCGTTTCTAAGTAGGTAATTCTCACCGCCGGATCCTGTTTCTCGCGGGGCGGCTTCACGCCAGCCGCCGGATTAACAGCCAGCAATCCCCGCTCTACGGCAGCTTGATAGAAACGCCGGACAACGGCAAGCTTGAGGGCAACAGTCGCGGGTTTGAACTGTTTAGTGCTCACCATCCAGCGACGGTAGCGTTTGATGTCGTCTTTGGTAGACTGTGCCGGATTAATTTGGTGGCGATCGCACCAGTGAAGATACTGCTGAAGCTGACGGCGGTAAGTCCGTAGAGTATCCGAGGCTGCGTCGCCCGCGCCAACGTCAATGCTGAGGAAATCGGCAAAGGCCGCTAGCAGATGCTCGGCAGTCACTAGTTCAGACGGCGGCGAGAGTTGGCTTAACGTGTCAGCAGCAAGCATCGAGCAGATTGAGGTGATTTTCCTCATCATATCAAACTGGCTGAGAGCGAATGAATTTCAAGAAACTTACTTCGTCGCAGTCTTTCGGTTTTGTCTAGCTACTTTCTTCATCCATAATGGCATCGCGCTCTAGCAACAGCAGCTCGCGGAGTTGATTAGTATCGAGTTCGGTTAACCACTGTTCTCCGGTATCTACCGTCAGTTCTGCTAGCTGTTTTTTACTTTCGATGGTGTTATCGATCCGCTCTTCTAAAGTTCCGGTACAGATAAACTTATGCACCTGCACGTTACGCTTTTGGCCAATGCGAAATGCCCGGTCGGTAGCCTGATCTTCAACGGCGGGATTCCACCAGCGATCGATGTGGAAGACGTGGTTCGCGCGAGTGAGGTTCAGCCCGGTGCCGCCCGCTTTGAGGGATAGAATAAACACGCGAGGACCGTTGGGGTCGTGCTGAAAGCGGTCGATCATTTCCTGTCGCTGCTGGCGGCGAGTTGCGCCATACAGAAAGAGCACTTCCCGCCCCAGTTGTTTTTCTAGGTAGGGTTGGAGTAGTTTGCCCCATTCTGAAAACTGCGTAAAAATGAGCGCTCTGCTGGCATCGGCAGTAACCGAGGCATCCCCTTCTTCGATAATTTCCGCCAGCATTTCTTCTAAGCGCAGAAGCTTACCCGAGCGATCGCTGGAGGTAATCTGTTTTTGCTTGAGGAATTGAGCGGGATGATTGCAGACCTGCTTGAGCTTCATCAACAAGGTAAGGATTAAGCCCCGTCTTTGAATGCCATCTGTGGCTTCAATCTCTGCCAAAGATTTGTCCACCAGGGTTTGGTAGAGCTGAGCCTGTTCGGTAGAAAGACCGCAGAACACGCGCATTTCCTGCTTTTCTGGCAGATCCTGAATGATGTCTTTGTCTGTTTTCAGTCGCCGCAGAATAAACGGACGCGCGAGTGATCGCAGCGTAGCTAACGAATCGCGATCGCCGTACTTTTCAATGGGAATCGCAAAGCGACGCTGGAAAAACTGCTGCGTTCCCAAATAGCCCGGATTGAGAAAGTCCAAAATTGACCACAGTTCTGAGAGCCGGTTTTCCACAGGAGTTCCCGTCAGAGCAATGCGAAACTCGGCCCCAAGCTGGCGCACGGCCTGAGACTGCTTCGCCTGGGGATTTTTGATGTTTTGAGCTTCATCGAGGACGATGCCTCGCCAGTCTACCCCGGAGAGCGTCTTTTCATCTCGATAAGCAATAGCGTAGCTGGTAATAACGACATCTCGATCTTTGACTTCTCTTGCAAACGTTTTCCCTTTACTGCGTTTGTCTCCGTGATGAAGCCGGGTTTTGAGCGTGGGAGCAAACTTTTGCACTTCCCGTTCCCAGTTGTTCAGTACAGAAGTGGGGCAAACGACGAGTGTTGGCCGATTGAGAGCGGCTTCTGCTTCTGCTTTTAGGTGCAGCAGAAACGCAATTAGCTGAGGCGTTTTTCCCAACCCCATATCGTCGGCTAAGCAGGCTCCTAATCCCCAGCGTTCTAGGAAAGCCAGCCAGCCCACTCCCCGCGCCTGGTAAGGACGTAGCTCGCCGCGAAAGCCCGGTGGCTCTAGAGGGGCGATCGCCTGATTGTTGGTCAGGTTGTCGATCAGCTCTTGCAGCACTCCAGACGCTTCAAAGCTAGCCACCGGAAGCTTGGCGATCACTTTGGTATCCCCCGTACTCAACCGCAGCGCATCTTCGACTGACAGCGACATCTGATTCGATTGCGCCAACACCTCTTGGGCAGCGCGGACATCCGCTGGCTGAAGGGCAATCCATTCGCCGTTGATTTCTACAAGCGGAGACTTTTGCTCGAGCAAGCGTTCAAATTCTGGTTGAGAAATCGTTTGCTCGCCAACGGCTAACTCTAAGCTGTATTGCAGTAAATTTTTCAGCCCTAAGCGTTCTTTTGGGTTAACTTGAGCGGTAATTTTCACGCCAAGTCGCTTTTCACCAGCCCCGGAGGCTAAGCCAGGCGGTAAGATCACTCCAAGCCCGTTATCCTGGAGCTGCCATGCGCTGCTGCGAATAAATTCGTAAACCTGAATCGGATTGATTTGGCACTGGGAAGGCAGTGGCTCTTGCAGACTCTCGGCAATCGGAGCGTAGAGGCGAGAGGCTAAGCCCAGCCCTTTGAGCAGCGTTTCTTGAGGCTGCTGAATTGTGCGACCCGCAAACACGAACTCTGACACTGGGTGCTGCCAAATCGTGGTTGCATCAACAAGCAGCTCTGAGTCATCGAGGGCTTGAAGAGCATACTTCAACTTCCAGTCTGTATAGCCCCAGTTGGTTTCTCCTGGAGTGGGCGGAACTAGAGTCAAACACACACGAAATAGATTTTGCCCTTGTCGATTATCCGCACTAATGAGGTAATCCTGAACGGGCAGCGTCCAATTTTGCATGGCCGTTTCTAGCCGCTTCGCTTCCTTGGTTTCTAGAGACACGGCTGCCGACGCTGACGTGAGGGAATGAACCCACTGCTCAACGGCGGTTGCCCTTGGTGGGGGTGGACTCGACTCCAGCCAATCTCGTAGCTGGGCATCCAGAATATGGTTCAAAAAGTCTAGCAATTGCTTTTGTGGAGCGGCCAAGTTTCCTAGGGACGGTGTTTCCGACTGCTGATAGGCACAACAAGCCCTTGGCATCTGCTGAATAAATTTTGCTAGGCGGGCCTGATCGGTAATGCTGTCTATAAGAGGTTGCCAGCGGCTTTGTATGCTGCCGTTTTGGTGAATTCCAGGCAAAAATTTACCTCTAGCTAGCAGATCTAAGCTCCAGCGGTAAATATACGACCAAAAGCGCAAATCAGCACCAACATAGCCGCTCGCCTGAATTCCTAGCGGCAGTGCGCTGAGAAACCTGATTGTTTCCAAAGGAGTAAGCCGGAGTCCCTCCACCTGCCACGACTGTAGTGTAGCGGATGACTGTGAAGACCTAGAGAGAATCGGAAGGAGCGTTTGATTATGCTCGGATTGAGCGCTAGGGACAGTAATCACGGCTGACTGCCATTTGTCCTTGAGTGGCACCTCTTCACTGTCAGGCTTGAGATTGTAGTCGGACCAGAACGCCAACAATTCTTGCTGGCTAAGGCAGAAAGGGTGCCTTTCAGCAGAATCTACCGCCGTCATCGAACGCCAAGTTTCTCCCCACACCAAAAAATAGCTATCTGAATGAAACCAACTACCGTGCAACGTAGACATTCGCTATCTGCTTATCAACAATGAATGGGACAAAGATCAATGAAAATGTATTAACAATCGTGCCAAGCTCAATAGAATGGCGAGCTGCTACTCGCTAACGCTGTGTCGTCAGACAAATAAGAAACAGCCGTAAATGCCATGGTATTTTGACGCAAACCAATGGCAGTAGCGCGTTGAAGCTTCAACAGCAATCTTCAACGATTTAATGGGCCTGATGCTGGCTTGAGGCGGGAGGCTAACTCATTAAAATAAATATATCGTAGCTACAGCGCAGCACTTAATCTAATATTAATCTTTAACGGGAAATTATGTCTTGGAATCGACGGAACTTTATTCTAACAAGTGCGGCCATAGCCGGAGGCATTGCGGGCAGCAATCTGCTGGGTCAACGGAGTTCTCAATCTGAGATCGAGTCTGGAACAGCAGCCCCCATGCCGGAAAGACGGCTTGGAAGGACAGAAGAATCGGTGCCAATTTTTGGCCTCGGCGGAGCGGGGCAAACGCCGCTATCTTGGGACGGTAGAGAACGGGAGGCTACGGCTCTGCTAGAGCAGGCGATCGCTCTCGGTGTCCGGTACTTTGACACTGCCGCCAGCTATGGTCCTAGCGAGGGCTATATGGGCAAGGTATTGCCAGCCTATCGTTCTGAGATTCTCTTGGCCAGTAAAACCGGAGCCAGAAATCGAGACCGCGCCTGGAGAGAACTCGAGCGATCGCTTAAACGGCTCAATACAGATTACCTCGATGTGTGGCAGCTTCACCACGTTTCTTTTCACGAAGAACTCGACCAAATTTTCGGTGCTGACGGAGCCATCAAAGCGTTAGAGGAAGCCAAAGAACAGAAGCTCGTTCGTTACTCTGGCATCACTGGACATCACGAACCCGATGTCATCGCTGCGGGACTGCGCCGCTACCCCTTTGATACTACACTGGTTTCTCTCAATGCAGCCGACGTTCACCATCCTCGTCCGTTTGCGCCGACCGTGTTACCAGTCGCCCAAGAAAAGAACGTGGGCGTGATTGCCATGAAAGTGCCAGCCTACGGACGCTTATTTAAACCGGGCGGATTAGACGGCATGGAGCAGGCAATGGGCTACGTGCTTTCGCTTCCTGGCGTACATACCTGTATTATTGCGGCTGAAACGCTCTCGCAATTAGAGGCGAATGTGCAGGTTGCCAGGGCGTTTCAACCCTTAGCCCAGTCAGATATGGCAGCTATTGAGCAGCGCACTGCCAGCGTTTGGGAAGAAAATACGTTTTTCCGTCAGTGGACTTAAAGACAGGGAAATCGAAGCTTGTGAATGCGTTTGCAATTAACTTCAATCCGGTGACAATGCTAGACGACGAAAAGTTTTACCAACTTTGTCGAGCGAATCCTGATGTTAAATTTGAGCGCAATCATCGGGGAGAATTAATTATTATGTCACCAACAGGGGGAGAAACGGGAAACCGCAATGTCGAGATTGCCGCCGATTTTGTAATTTGGAATCGACAAACAATGCTGGGTAAAGTCTTTGATTCTTCTACCTGTTTTAAACTACCTAACGGTGCGAATCGTTCTCCTAATGTTTCTTGGATCGAACAAGAGCGGTGGGACGCACTGACACCAGAGCAGAAAGAGAAGTTTTCTCCCATTGCTCCTGATTTTGTTCTTGAGCTGATGTCACCGTCAGATAGTCTGAGTGAAATTCAGGAAAAGATGAAAGAGTATCTGGCAAATGGGGTGAGATTGGGCTGGCTGATTAATCCTCAAGCTCGTAGCGTGGAGATTTACCGTCAAGGAGAGGTAAAAGTACTGTCGTCCCCAAAAACTTTATCAGGAGAAGAGGTGTTACCTGAATTTGTCCTCAATCTCCAGATCGTTTGGGAGTAATGTCGCTATCAAAGCCACCTCTCATTCCTCTTCGCGCCATTGAGATGACTTTTCTGCGGCTCTTAGGGTTCTGGCTGGGGTATCTTGATAAGCAGATTCAGGAATGAGCTTTAGTTGGCGCGGTGACGATTTTTGTTGAGCACCGCGTCGGCGTTGGGAGGTGCGTTCTTCTGCGGTATCTTCTGCAATCACTTCGTAGAGAATGGCTAGCTTGTTCGCGGCGGTTCCCTTACGTAAAATTCTGCCCAATCGCTGGACGTACTCTCGCGTCGAGCCGGTACCGGATAGAATCACGGCAACGCGAGCGTTGGGAACGTCAACGCCTTCATTGAGAACGTGGGACGCGACGACAACTTTATATTCTCCTTCCCGAAACTGCTGGAGAATCTCGTGGCGCTCTTTGACTGGCGTTTGATGGGTGATGGCTGGGATGAGAAATTCCTGGGAAATGCGGTAAACGGTCGCGTTGTCGTTCGTAAAAATCAGCATTCGCTCCGGGTAGTGCTCATAAATTAAATCGGTGAGGATGCGTAGTTTACCATCCGTTCCTAAAGCAATCTCTTTCGCCTCTCGATGGGCGAGCATGGCCCGCCGTCCGCTGCTCGAACGGGCGCTCGCCTGCACGAACATCTGCCAGCCCTTGAGGTTGCCAAGGGAGATATTGGCACTACGCAGAAAATCATTGCGAATTTGAATAGCTCTATCATAGCGATCACGTTCTGAGCGAGCTAGCTTCACCTTGATTTGGACCACTCGATGCTCAGCGAGAGCAGCACCGGAAAGTTCCTGAGCCGATTTGCGATACACCACCGGACCCACCAGAGACTCTAGTTCTTGGTGAGAGCCGTCGCTGCGCTCTGGAGTTGCCGTTAGTCCGAGACGATAGGGAGCGATCGCATATTCAGCAATGACGCGGAAAAAGTCGGTGGGCAGGTGATGACACTCATCGAAGATCAGCAGGGCGTACTGATTGCCCAAAGCTTCCGAGTGAATCGCGGCGCTGTTGTAGGTCGAGACAAGAATTGGCGAGCGATCGCGCGAACCGCCTCCTAAAAGACCCACTTCCACATCTGGAAAGGCGGCTTTCATTTGAGCGTACCACTGATGCATTAGATCGAGGGTAGGCACAAGCACTAAGGTACTGCGGGGAGTGGCTTCCATCGCAAGCTGAGCCAGATAGGTTTTGCCCGCCGCCGTGGGCAGCACGACCACTCCTTGTCGCCCTGACTGTTTCCAGGCAAGGAGGGCTTCTCGCTGATGCGGGTAGGGTTCCATCTCAAACGATGACGCTAACTCCAGCGTCAAAAAGCCCTTCGCTTCATCAATAAAATGAGTGCCAGCCTTTTGCAGGGTTTCTACTAAGGGACGGTAGCGAATGGCCGGAATCCGAAACTTCTCAACGCGATCGTCCCACGTGGCAAAGTCAATCCACTCCTTGCCTCGCGGCGGGGGATGCAGAGTTAAAGTGCCTCGGTCGTATTTTAAGCGGGAAGTGCGCGGCATTGCAGTGACCAGTGACCGACTGCCACTGATTACTTGGGTGAGGCTCCCTTTCCCTCGGAAAAGCAGCTCTTACTACTATAAATTGAACTGGCGACTGTTTTCGGTCGGTTTACTGTTAATGACACGGGGCAATTGCGCGATCGCTTTTCATGAACCAATCCTGACCGCAAGAAGCTGATTCTCCAATTGTTAGCTATCTATAGAGCAGGATGAATTTATCTAGTCTTTTGCATCTATAGAAACCGATTTATTAAGAAAAGAAATAAAATCTTACTTTTTTTAGCTAAGAGGCTTTTCAATTTGAGCTTTTAAGAAAGCTTAACTTGTTTTCAAAGCTTCTACTCACTATCACCGATTTTGCGGTAGCTGCCACTTTTTTCGTTATTTCAAGCGGTGATTCACCTATATTTAGCAGAAATCTCCTTGGAAAACTGTGCTTTACTACACATTCTGCTTGTTCTTGAAGCACTCATTAAAAAAAACGACAATCTTCACGAAATCTTTACAGAAATTGAGTGATTTTACTCATGCCGTTTCTGACCGATATCAGACAGGATGTTAATTGTAAATAAATTGTGAATAGGCGCTGGTTGGACTAGTTTTGTTGTTGCGTAGCTTCTTGAAGCTTGTCGTTCTGCTTCATCGTCTTGCAGACTAACTCCGTTGCCGCTGAACAAGCTTGATTCAAATATTAATCTCCCGACTAGTTCCGCTGTCAACCTAACTGGGCAAAGACTAAAGAGCACTCTCCAAAAAAGCACTCCTGTTCATCGAGAACAGAATTAAGCATGAATGTATCAGAGCATACCCTCAAATCCTTTGGCTGGTGGAACCGAGAGCCATGGAAACGGAGAGTAACAATGATTGCTGAAATGTATCAGCAAGTTGCTCCTCTGTCTCCTCTGCGGGTCTGGCTCAACAACGTTGAAGTTAATCATCCTCAGTTGGCTCACCGCCTCTGTAAGCTGATTCCGGCTCAGTGTCCTTTTGCCAGAAACGTTTCCTTCTTTGGTCGTACTGTTTTCAGCATTCCGCCACTGTGTAAGCTCAACCCGCTTTACAATGAGCTGATGATGCTGCGTTTCCGAGCGATCTGCTATTTAGCAGAAGAATGCGGAGAAGATATCAGCAATTACTGTTAATCTTGCCAATTACTGCTAAGATTCCTAGGTATTGTTTCTCGTCGATTAAGGCGAGAAAATATCTTTGTTGAGCTAATTGTCATGGCGATTATTGCGCTCAAAGCCTGGTATCTTAAGCAGTATGAACCTATTAGAGAAGTTGTTAAGCGTCCTCACGATCTGCGCCTGAGCAGAAGTAGCTTACTAAAAACTGGCATGAGGGCGGACTTTCTAGACGATACTCAAGCGATTCAGGAGTCTCGTTGGTTTGAACGCTATTTAGATGGAGACGCTGTCGAGTTTTACATTGAAGGCAGCGGCAGCTACGCTATCTCAAATATCGATCTTGTCTCCCACGAAATTTACTTTACGAAGCAGGTGATGCTGGCTTCTTTAGAGCCAATCATCTTTTTTAGCTACCAGACAGAATATGGGGCGGCGACGGATGCTCTCCGTTCGGTGCTTAAAGACACTCTCGAAACTCTCAACAAAAAATCGCGGCTGTCTTTAAAGCTAGAAGAAGCACAGCGTCCACTCGATACTCCTCTGCGGCTGAGCGATACTCAGCTTCGTAAAATTCGCAAATGTTTACTGTTGATTGCCGACAGTACCCCGATTGCCTGCCTACAAGACCACGATTTATTAATGCCAAGCCCCCACGTGTGTGTAGAAATCGGCTATGCGCTGCAAAGTAAACGCCCCGGACAAATTTTGCTAACTAGCATGAAGCGCTCAGATTTAACGGGTCAGTTTCCCCTAGACTTACCCAATCATCAGCAGCTTCAGTTCAAGTCAGCTTCAGAGCTGAAAAAGACTTTACCAACCTTGATGGAGGCTTCTCTAGAACGGTTCAACTTATTTTCTTGAGGTGTTATTTTTTTGAGTCTGGCTGTCCATACTAAGCAAGAGCGATCTAAGATACGATTCTCCATGCCAAAGAAACCAGACGAATACGCCGTTCACTTATTACTCGCTAGCGGTCACCGAGAAGAAGTCCGCTTTACTTCTATTCAGGAATTTCAGCAGTGGTATAGCAATCAACTCATGCCCAAAGCGGATTCGACCGAGTTGATCAACGTTCCTATCAAAAATATTCAGGGAGAGTACATGGTGCTTCGTCCTTCTAGCGTGATGGCGATTAGAGTAGAGCCAGTCTTTCTTGGTAGTGTGGAACGGTTTTGAGCAGAGGCTTGCTCTTATGTCATCTCGTTGTACAGTAAGGTGTTAACAGTCCTCTAGAGGAACAGCATCCAACGGGAATATGAATCGACTTGCTTTACTGGCTTTATGTGGACTAGCTGCCTGTAGCCCACCAGCTTCAGCGCAAATGCCTTTGCGTTCGCTTGAGCAATCCTGCGTGGAAGATTTTGGGCAAGATCAACTGCTCTGGCAGCGGGATCGGCAGGCATTTGTCAAAGCGATTAATTACAGCTTACGCTATCTTAATACTCCTAAAGCGGCAACGGCCTATCAGAACTACTCAGTTCCTGGAGTCACGCGCGATCGCATCCGGCGTTCGCTAAGGCGTTTTCGCGACCTTCTGCTGACTTCGCCTAGCGCCGCCGAGTTTCAAGCAGCGGTAGCCCAAGAGTTTGTTTGCTACGAGGCCACTGGTAACGAGCAGGGGACAGTCGCTTTTACCGGATATTTTGAACCCGTATATTCTGCGAGCCGAGTGCCCACAGCCGAGTATCGCTATCCTCTCTACCGGAAACCCTCTAACTTTGAGAGCTGGCCTATGCCCCATCCCACTCGGGTGCAGCTAGAGGGAGCCGATGGACTAGGAACCGATAGCCCGCTAGCTGGGCAGGAGTTAGTTTGGCTGCGCGATCGCCTAGAAGCGTTCTTAGTGCAGGTCCAGGGCTCGGCACGGCTCCAGCTAGCAGACGGTGGCGTGATGACCGTTGGCTATGCGGGCAGCACCGACTACCCGTACACCAGCCTCGGACGACAGCTCGTTGATGAAGGCATCTTTACGCTAGAAGAAATGACGCTGCCTCTCCTGCTCGACTATTTCAACGCTCATCCCGACAAGCTCAATCAGTATATTCCTCGCAATGAGCGCTTTATCTTCTTTCGAGAAACGCAGGGAGCACCGCCGACGGGAAGCCTTGGCGTACCAGTGACGGCCAACCGCTCGATCGCTACCGATAAATCCCTCATGCCTCCAGGGGCTTTGGCGTTAATTCACACAGCGATTCCTCAGCTTCAGGAGTCGGGACTAGAAACTAGTCTAGTCAGTCGTTACGTACTAGACCAAGATACCGGCAGCGCCATCAAAGGAGCGGGGCGCGTGGATGTGTTTTTAGGCAGTGGTTCAGTGGCAGGCGATCGGGCTGGACTACTAAACAGTCCTGGAAAACTCTATTACCTCCTGCTGAAATAAGCTTTAATAGAAGCTAGCCGTTAGCTTTTGGTTATTTCTGTCAGATGCTACACAAGTCTTAAAAGTCCGGAAAGAATACGAAATAAAAGCCACAAGGTTTTCCTGGCCCCTTTTCCCCGCAGCGCTAGCTGCTTTCCCTGTTCCCTATACTCCTCTTGTCTACCCCTCTTCAACTCGGTTTAGTCGCTCTGTTAGCCCTATACGTAGCCTGGAATTTAGGAGCGAATGATGTGGCAAACTCAATGGGAACCTCAGTAGGTTCTAAGGCGCTCACTCTTCGACAGGCACTTGTTGTCGCTGGCATTCTTGAATTCACGGGGGCTGTACTGTTTAGTCAGGGAGTTTCAGATACCCTAGCTACTCAAGTAGTCGATACAGATCTATTTGCACCGACTCCTCAACTATTGCTGTTAGGTATGGTGGCGGTCCTCATTTCCTGTGGACTGTGGCTTCAGATTGCTACTCGTCAAGGACTCCCCGTTGCCTCTTCCCATGCGGTTGTGGGAGCAATCGCTGGTTTTAGCTGGGTAGCCGCCGGAGTATCCGCTGTAGACTGGTCGGTTGTCGGTCGAATCAGCGTAGCTTGGGTGATAACTCCCATTATGAGTGCCGCCGTCGCCGCTCTATTTTACAGTCAGATACAGCGCTGGATTCTCGAACAGCCGAATACTCTAGCTCAGCTTCAGGAGTGGATTCCCTGGCTGAGCGCCGCTTTAGTAAGCGTTTTTGGAGTGATTGTTCTTCCTGATTTTTTCAGTCAGGCTGATTTTGCCTGGCTCCCCCTCTCGGCTCGCAATCTTTCTCTGGCGACAGGGGCAGTGGCCGCAGTCGGGCTGAGCGTCGTTAGCTGGCGTAAGCTAGCACAACTGCGCTCTCAAACCGAGCCAGCTTCGGTGTTGGAGCATCTGCTGAGTAGATTTCAGGTAGTGAGTGCCTGCTTTGTGGCCTTTGCGCACGGCTCTAACGATGTGGGAAATGCGATCGCTCCCCTCGCGGCGATCGCCTATATTGGGCGCACTGGTTCGGTTCCCCTAGCTGGCTTAGACATTCCTAGCTGGATTTTGATTTTGGGTGGCTTGGGCATTGTTGCCGGATTAGCCGTTCAGGGGAAACAGGTCATCACTACTGTTGGTGAAGAGATTATCCCCCTACAGCCCAGCAGCGGTTTTTGTGCAGAAATTGCCACAGCCGCCACCATTCTGCTCGCTTCCCGCTTTGGTATTCCTGTTTCTACGTCCCATGCCCTTGTCGGTAGCGTTGTGGGGATTGGTCTCCTTCAGAGCCAGCAGCAAGTCCGCTTCCAAACGGTGCAGTCGGTCATTCTTGCCTGGGTTGTGACCTTGCCAGTTACAGCGGTGTTTGGGGCAGGAAGCTTTTGGCTGTTGCGGTGGTTGTTAATCTGAAGAGCAAGATGGTGAGTAGAGATTGTGGATGAATTACAGTGCAAAGAACACAAACTCTGTCCAGTTAATCAGCTTAGCTCAATCTGAAGAAAAAGTAAAATTCATTTACAAAAGTAAATAAATCCGCTAAGGTAAGTAACAACAGGTAAAACGCCTGTTACAAATTGTTCAAATAACTAGAAATAATTCATCAATGACAACTACCATACAACAGCGCTCGAGCGCCAGCTTGTGGGAGCAGTTCTGTCAGTGGGTCACATCAACAGAGAACCGCCTCTACGTAGGCTGGTTCGGAGTATTGATGATTCCCACCCTGCTATCA
>JBHJGN010000006.1:0-105855 GCA_050331735.1 Cyanophyceae cyanobacterium | reverse complement strand
AATCGGCACGGGACGATCCGCGAGAGTAATTGTGATTTCTTGAGGATAGTTCTGCGCTGCCCATCGAGTATCGGTTTTGCCATCTACGGCGAAACGGCCCAGGTAATCTGACCGAGGCTGGGAAGTCACTTTAACAGGTTTTCTAATAGCCAAATTTTCAGTATTAGGAGTTGAGTTTGAGTTAGGACTTGAATCATTTAAATTGAGAGAACCACCAGAACCTTGAGCAATAACTTCTTGGGCAGAATCACCAATTCTAATCTCGTCAAAAAACAACACTCTCTCCCCTCTTCCCGGATCTCCTACGTAAGCACCGAGCTTAAATGGGCCAGGAGCAAAGCCTGGGGGAAGTAAAGCTCCCTGGAAATTGAGGTATTGTTTACCGTCTTTCCAGATACGCAAATATCCGTTTCCTCCTTCAGTTGGCTTTACCTGCATCACAAACTGTTCCCACTTTCCTTTTTGAAGAGGAATATTGACGCTTTTACAGCCCAAACGAATGTTGTTGCCATTTCTCCCCTTAGAATACACAACCTTGTAGTTATATCTATTGCTCCGAGGAAAGATTTGGAGGTTTGACTTATAGGGGAAACCACATTCAGCAGAAACCCGATATTTTTTCTGCCATATTCCTGCTGCTTCAAACTGCTGAGTAAGAGTCCAGTTAGTCTTTGGAGTTCTTCCATTAAAGTGACGCTTATCATTTGGAACCATTACGTTCCATCCGATCCAAACTTCTTTTCCTTCCTGAAGCCTGGGAAGAACAACCTCTGCCCGCTCATCACAATTAGCTAAGTGAACTTGCAGCGATTTTCTTCCAGAATGAACAGGATTAGCAATTGTCTGAAACATCTTGTCCGTAGAAGAACAGCGCTTATTGTGAGTTTGTAGTTTCAATCCCTTTATACCTCCCTCAAAATCATAGCGAGTATAAACCTTCGCTTGAACCGAGTGGAAAACAAAGGGTAAAGCAAAAGCAGAAATCCCAGCAGACAGAGCAAGAGCAAATTTTCGTTTTTTACTCACATGCTTGTGCTGACCTTCTGTTATTAATAAAGGTTGTTGGCGAAGATTTGTTCTAGAAAAAAAAGGTATGAGGCTGGAAAGATATTTCATCTACTTTTCCTTTTTAAGATCACTGTCTTGTCTTTTGCATTTAAAAAGTTCCCTAATTGGCAAAATACTTGTCAAATTTTTGTGCGAGAAAACACGGAACTTCTTGTCAAGATACATATAAAAATGTGGATTATAACATTGCTTCAAAAATTCGTTTGAGGTAAGAGAATACACAACAAGCTTACTTGTCTTTTATTGCTCTCTCTTGAGAAGGGCCAAGCTCAAAGCACCCGCCGAATATTCTTCTAGTAGAACTGCAAGAGCACATTGTAATTGTATACAATCTAATTAAACGTTCAGTCGGAAATAGATTTTTCTTCTTCAAGAGGCTTTTACCGCAATCATATAGTTTTTGATGCTCTAAAAAAAACTAGGGCTAATATTTACTTTCTTCAAGAGAACAAGTTCCCAAAGAAGCCGCAAGTTACTTGCGAACGACCCCAGAAAAGCTTTGTCAACGATAAGGAGATATTTTTGCTATGGTTTTTACTCGTTTTTCACTGAATAAAGGACTGCCTATTTCTGCTGTTACTGCTTTAGTATTTTTCGTTACTCCGTCCGAGATTCAGGCTCTGGCAACACAAATAACTGTTAAACCAGATTCCTCATCGGGTTCAGAATTTAATCCTAGACTATCCGAGGCAGATTATGTGCTGGGAGCAGGCGATCGCATCTACATAGATATTTTTCAGGAAGAAGACTACACCGGGGAATACCTAGTGCTCGTTGATGGAACAGTTAGTTTGCCGTTGGCTGGAAAAGTTCAGGTCGAAGGACAAACCTTGCAAAAGGCCACTCAAACTATTTCCGAACGCTACGCTCGCTATCTTCGACTTCCCGTTGTTACCGTCAGTCTCGTCGCTCCTCGTCCAATCACCATTGCTATTTCTGGAGAGGTCAGAAATCCGGGAGCTTATACAGTATCCCTAGGAGACGATCGCAAGTTTCCGTCTGTTGTTGATATTGTGCAACAGGCTGGAGGGATTACGACGGCAGCAGACGTTCGCCAGGTGCAAATTCAGCGTTCTGCTCAAGGTCAAAACCAGTTGATGACGGTAGATCTGTGGCAACTGCTACAGCAGGGCAATCTGAAAGATAACATAGCGCTCCGCGATGGAGACACAATTATCGTTCCGACCAAAGACAAGATTGATGTCACTGAAACTCGGCAGCTTGCCGCTGCTAATTTCGGTATTCAGACCAATGAGCCAGTTGATGTTGCCGTTGTTGGTGAAGTTTACCGTCCCGGCTCCTACCAGGTTAATCCTGAACAGAGCAATGCGGAGGGTAATCGAGCACAGCCACCCAAGCTTTCCAAAGCAATAGAACAGGCTGGAGGCATTAAACCCCTCGCTAACATCCGCAATATTGAAGTCCGCCGCCAAACTCGGTCTGGTTCTCAACAAACCATTGATATCGATTTGTGGGCTCTGTTGCAAGATGGCGATCTGAGCCAGGATGTAATTTTGCAAGATGGTGATA
This sequence comes from Cyanophyceae cyanobacterium, assembly GCA_050331735.1. GTDB lineage: Bacteria > Cyanobacteriota > Cyanobacteriia > Cyanobacteriales > JBHJGN01 > JBHJGN01. Next base: position 103,257 of record JBHJGN010000006.1, on the reverse strand, counting down.
CTATCCTTATTCCGACTGCTCAAACTCTTGATCCCACTGAGTCAGAAACCTTGGCAACCGCTAGTTTTTCTCCGGGAAATATTCAAGTCAACGTTGTTGGTGAAGTTGAACAACCGGGGCGAGTAGAATTGTCTCCCAACACTCCTCTTAATCAGGCACTTTTGGCAGCAGGAGGATTTGATGACGAACGGGCTAAAAAGAGTTCTGTAGAGTTAATTCGCCTCAATCCTGATGGGACAGTAGCTAAACGAGATATCAAGATTGATTTTGCTTCCAGTATTAATGAAGAGAACAATCCCACCTTACGCAACAATGATGTTGTTGTCGTCAAGCGTTCCGATGTTGCTGCTGCTTCAGATGGATTAAGTCCTGTATTAAACACCCTTGGAGCGATCTTTTCGCCCATTAACTTCCTTTTGAGACTATTCTAAGCCGAACCAACCAAAAAATCGGTCGCCTGTCAATTTCTTTAAACTACTGAGTGATGCGCTTTGGTCGTTAGTAAAAACAGTGCCAACAGCTCTAGGCTTCATTGCCGAAGGTGTACCGGGAGTATGCCGTTATCTCCACTGACGATTGGGAAACTTATCGCGGCGTACTCCCCGAAAAGCATCATCGAGTGGGGAGCAAGGACAGTGTGAGGAACAAGTTACATAAAACTTGCTTAAAGCAGCAGCCGGAAAGGCTTCCGGCTGACCTGTGAGCGATTCAACTGCACTTCTAGGCAGATTGTCTCGCGATTAATCCAACGCAGCTTAGCGTTTCTAAGAGTCTGAGCAACCCTATTAGCTGAAAGCGGTGGGGGCGGCAAGAAAGCTTATGAAGCTAGGGAAGTAGTCCTTAACCTTCTAAGATAATAAGTGGACAGCTTTGTTAATCACCCTTGCCTCATGTATAATTTTGATAACCAAAGCATTAAAGTATACAGTTAAGCACACGGCTTCCAAACTGCGTGTTTGCACAGCAGTTGAGTCGCTCTTCGTGGACGGCATTGGTCACTTGAGACACTAAGGCTGGTGATACCTCGGCTCCATAAAAGTCTTGCAATTGGGCTTGAATATCGCGAGTGGTCATTCTTCGCACGTACAGCGCTAATCAATTCTAGTCGAAAGGTCAGGATATCATTCCTCATATTGATTCTATGAGAGTGTGCTCTGACCTTTGAAACAACCTATTTTACAGGCTCTTAGCAGAGTATGTCAGCAAAAAAAGCGTGACAGAATCAAAACTAAAACGCCTGAATCCATTCCTTAACCTCGTATTCCGTCCAAATACCATTTTGCCAATAGGGATCTTGCTCAACAAGCTGGCGCACGGCGGTTTCATCGTCAGCATCATAGATACCAAAGACTTTGGTGTTGTCTTTAGTGGGACCAAGAGTGACCAAAACTCCGCGTTCTTTTTGGGCGGCCAAACCATCGAGATGAGCTTGGCGGTAAGAAGACCGCTTTTCTATGGCATTGTCACAGTAGCTGCCCCACATAATATACTTTGGCATAGCAATTAATCCCAATAGATTACTCATTAACTTCGTAGCGTTACGTTGAATTGCTCCACTAACGCTTCTCGAATTTTGTTGTGAACCGGTTCAACTTCTTCCGCAGTTAAGTTGCGATCGCCCGCTCGATAGAATAGGCTAAAGGCTAAACTGCGCTCTCCCTCTGCCATATTCTGGCCCTGATACTGGTCGAATAGTTCCACTCCGGCAAGCAAAGTGCCTCCAGCTTTGTACATCACCCGTTCGATATCGGCTACGGCAACTTGTTTCGCTGCGACAAAAGCCAGATCTCTCTCTACAGCCGGATAAGATGAGTAGGACCGAAAACGAGTCGCCTGCACTCCTCCTAATACTTCCCGGATGAGATTAAAGCTGATTTCAAACCCATAGACAGCCTCCGGTAAATCCTTCTGCTGGCGCAGTTGCGGGTGAAGCTGACCAAATATTCCCAGCCGTTTACCCTCTAGCCATAGGGAAGCGGTTCGTCCCGGATGAAGACGCTTATCTTCTCGAGTAGGCTGATACTCTACAGAAGGCCCCAAAGACTCAAACACAGTTTCTAGAAAGCCTTTCGCTTCATGCCAGGTTAGTGGCGCTGCTTTGCCTCCCCTCGTCCAGCGACCGACGGGGGCATAGTCCCCGCCTATAATCCCCGCCACGGCATCGGCTTCTTGGAATTCTCCACCGTGCTGCCGGAACACGCGACCAATTTCAAAGGCGTTGAGCGCTCCATTGCCCTGAGACTGATTATAGGCAAACGCATTAATTAGGCCATCGAGTAGGTTAGTGCGCAGAGCGGAATATTCAGCAAAGAGAGGATTAGCTAGAGTAATTTCGTTAGCTTCTGGCTTAACCAAAGAATACTGCACCACTTCCGTCAGTCCGACCGCTTGAAGAGCAAAGCGCACTCGCTGCTGCACCTGATAGGCCAAAGACAAATAGCCCGGTTCGGTTTTATCGGGCAGTTCGTCGCAGAAGCGGTCATAGCCATAAAGCCGCGCAATTTCTTCAATTAGGTCAATTTCTCGCTCTAAGTCCCGGTGGCGGTAAGGAGGAACCGTCACAAACCATCGTGCTGGAGCGACTTCCTCCCGCTGAAGCTGACAGCCTAGAGCTGAAAGAATGCGCTCTACGTCTGCGGCTTCAATTTTTCCGGGCTGTTCTTCTCCGACCACTGGACCCAGAACCTGACGAACCCGCTCTAGCCGTAGCTCAATCAAAAACCCTTTGGATAAATCGGGGCGAGCATCGTGGATGGTTCTCCGGGTCACTTTGCCCCCAGCCAGCTCAACCATGAGAGCGATCGCCCGATTACAGGCAGTTTTTAACTCGGCTTGGTTGATCCCGCGCTCGTAGCGGGCGGAGGCTTCTGTCCGCAGACTCTGACGACGAGCCGAACGGCGAATCGTTACAGGGTCAAAGAGGGCGGCTTCGAGGAACACGTTTTGAGTTTGAGCATGAACTTCTGTTTCTTCCCCTCCCATCACGCCAGCCAGGGCTACTGGGCGATCACCTGCCGTAATCAGTAGATTCTCGGAGTCGAGGAAGCGCTGCTGTCCGTCCAGGGTTTGTAGGGTTTCTCCCTCTCTGGCAAAGCGCACTCCTACTGATATCTGCTCCCCACGCAACCGATCTCTATCAAAGGCATGAAGGGGCTGTCCCCATTCCAGCAAAATATAGTTAGTCACGTCAACAACATTGCTGATCGGTCTTACTCCTGCCGTCAAGAGCCGCTGTTGCAGCCACTCTGGAGAGGGAGCCATCGTCACACCCTCGATGGTAGTGCCAATATAGGCGGGACAGGCACGATTGTCGGCGATCGCTAACGGAGCATCCCTCTCTGCTATCGTTAGTTCGGGAGCCGAGGGGAGCTTCAGAGCGTCTCCTGTTAAGGCAGCGACCTCCCGAGCTACGCCCACCATGCTGAGGGCATCAGAACGATTGGCCGTTGCTGTCAAGTCTAAAATGATATCATCCAGCCCGAGGAGAGGGCGCACATCGTCTCCCGGCTGTAGCTGCTTGTCTGGGAAAATATAGATGCCTTCTGAGTCCTTTTCTAAGCCTAGCTCTTGAAGCGAGCAAATCATGCCTTCAGAACGCACTCCCCGGAGTTTAGCTGACTTGATCTTCAGGTCAACAGCAGGTAAATACGTTCCCGTAGTGGCAACGCAGACATACGCTGTCGCCCGGACATTAGCAGCGCCACAGACAATCGTTACCGGCTCGTTCTGTCCAATATCAACCCGACACACCCGGAGTTTATCAGCGTTAGGATGGAGATCGCACTGCTGAACGAGACCAATCACCACTCCGTCCGCGAAGGTGCGACGGTCTTCAATATCTTCTACCTCAAATCCGGCAATGGTTAGGGTTTGGGCTAATTCTTCGGGAGAAAGAGAAAACTCTACTAATTCCCGTAGCCAATTCAAAGAGATCCGCATCGACTCGTCGCTTTTTGTTTACTTTAGCTCAATCATTTTAACGCTCTCTCTGCTAGAGGAGAGAACACATCCTCATCTTGCTGCTAAATTCCGTGAAAAGCCTGTTGTCATGAGGAGACGGATGAGAAAAGATCGGTTATGGTATTAGAGTTTCGCGCTCTTTCCAGCCGATATCTCTCGGTGACTCAGACTGATTCCTTAGTGCCAACAACGCGATGATGGTGAAACTAAATGAGCTACTGCACAAATCCCTCTTGCTCTAGTCCAAAGAACTCTGCTCAAGCAGTCAACTGTCATGGCTGCGGCACTCAACTGCTGCTGCGCGATCGCTATCAAATTGGCAAAATTTTGGGTAAGGGAGGATTTGGCACCACTTTTCTCGCCCGCGATCTCTCCCTTCCTGGACAACCGGGCTGTGTCATCAAACAGTTGCGTCCGTCGTCTCAAGACCCCGACACCTTCAGAATGGCCAAGGAACTGTTTGAGCGAGAGGCGAAAACGTTAGGCAGACTCAGCAATCATCCGCAAATTCCCCGACTGCTCGATTACTTTGAAGCCAACCAGCAATTTTATCTAGTTCAAGAGTACGTCAGTGGCTATGACCTCCAGCGGGAGGTGAAACGCAACGGTCCCTTTAGTGAGGCAGGCGTGAAGCAGTTCCTCAGCGAGGTTTTGCCGCTGCTTCAATATATTCACTCTCTACAGGTGATTCATCGCGACATCAAACCGGCAAACCTGATTCGTCGCGAACAAGACCGCAAGCTGGTCCTAATCGACTTTGGGGCTGTCAAAGATCAGGTTAGCGCCGTGACCGATACAGTCGCTCAAACGGCTTTGACCGCTTTCTCCGTAGGAACCACAGGCTATGCTCCGCCGGAACAGTTGGCGATGAGACCAATCTATGCCAGCGACATCTACGCCCTCGGAGTAACGTGTCTGTATTTGCTGACGGGTAAGCCACCGAAAAACCTCGGGTTTGATTCTGCTACGGGAGATATTACTTGGCAACAGCATGTCAACATCAGTGACCATCTCGCCCAGATTCTCCGCACCATGATGGACGTGTCGGTACGCCATCGCTATAAGTCCGCCGACGAAGTGCTGAAAGCGTTAGAGATGGAGCCATATCTTGACAGCCTAGCTCAGGGCTTGGTAAGTCAGCCTACATCTAACCAATCTAGCTTCCTCGAAGATACTTCATCTCCAGCCCCAACCAATCCGAATCTGTCGGCCACCTCTAAGCTAGCCATGGCAATTCGCGCCCGCAAGGAACGTCGTCGTCAACAAACCACCATCAATACACCTAGTACTCTAAATCGTCACCAACCAGAGGGAATCAGCAAAACGGCTTTCCACTCAGGGAGAAAAAAAACCGTCAAACTCGATGCTAAAACCGTTGCGAGTAGCTATCCCAAAGGCAGACGCGATTTTGCCCAGCAGAACTTACAGGGATTAGACCTGCAAGGAGTGACCTTAGCAGAAGGAATTTTTAGTCAGTCAAACTTGAAGAACATTAATCTCCAAGAAGCCGACTTGACCAGCGCTAATTTTGGTCGCGCTAACTTAAAGCAGTCCATCCTCAAAAAAGCGAATTTATGTCGAGCTTATCTTGGCTACAGCAATCTTGAAGGTGCAGACTTACAGGGAGCTAATTTGCAGTTTGCTCATTTAATGCATGCTAACCTCAATGATGCCAATTTATGCGGAGCCAATCTGACCAATGCTCAAGTAACCAAAGAACAGTTGGCACTGGCTAAAACGAACTGGGCTACTGTGCTTCCTAGCGGTAAGCGCAGCTTCTGGTAGCAGACCAAGTCTTAAGGAGCGGTGCTTCTCTGTTCATATTTTTTTACAAACTCAAAAAACGTTGAGTAACTCGGGTATGATGTAGAAAAATTAGGGGCAAAATACTGAGTCGCTACCAGAGCGACAAGCTTAGCTCTGCCCAAACCATCACTGGCAATAATCTTCTAAAGAAGACACCCAAGAGTACACTTTAGGCTCTGTTGAGCGGCGAGTTCCACTAGCGCAATGCTTACTCTAGTTGGTGATCGCTTTTGGACTCGAAAAAATCTTGAACTGTTGCTAGATTTAGTTCTGCCAGCGAGTCTACTACCCAGTCTGCCTGACGCTGTAGCATGTGGAGCGGCAATGTATTAGCAACTCCCACCACCGCGATTCCAGACTGTTGAGCGGCTGCAATTCCCGTATAGGTATTTTCTATGGTTAAGCAATTGGCTGGCTCTATACCGACCGGATTCTGGCGATTAAGCCGTTCGATAGCCAATAAATAACGATGGGAGTCCGGTTTACCCGGTTCTAGTTCATCACCAGCAACAATGACATCAAACTCAGCAGCCACCGCAGCGCGAGCGAGCACGAAATCGATCTCGGTACGCAGTGCGTCGGCTACCAACCCTGTTTTTAGCTCCGCTGACTTGAGGTGCGCGAGAAAATCTTTGACTCCCGAGTAGAGAGGTAAACAGTCTAGCTGTTGGAGTTGCTGTTCGTAGGCTTTGGCCCTGTTGATCATTAATTGAGTGAGATAAGCATTGGAAACAACTCGACCGCGACTCGTCAAAATCTCTTGCAAGCAAGTGCGATCGCTCCTTCCTAAATACTTCTGCCAATCTTCTGATGCTGAAGGACGTAGATTTTCCTGGAGAAGAATCTCATCAATTAGCTGTTGACGAATTAATTGATCGTTGATGATGACACCGCTGAAGTTAAAAAGTACTGCTTTTAGAGTCATTATGATTCGGATACCGCCAGCCTATCCACCGTAGCTCGTTCACAAAGGGACAGGAAGCATGTCAGAGGCTACCCTGTACTCCTGCTGTACCTGCGGATTGGCGCCCGTGGGCTTCATTCCTTGGGTTATCTGATGTACCCACCAAATTTCTCGAGTTTGGACCGCTTCAAATCCCGCTTCTCTCATCCAGTCATCAACACTCCCCGCAGCATAAGCCTTAATATAGGGTTCCTCAAAGATGGTAGTCAGCCAATCCGATTCTCTCAGCGTCTTTTGGTTGCCGTCAAGAATAATCATTTGTCCTCCCGGAACGAGCAAGCGCCAGCTCTCTCTCACAATTGCCTCAGAAATGTGGGGAGGAGTCTCGTGAAACAGCAGAGAGACAAATACAGTATCAAAAGCCTCGGCCTCTAGTCCGGTCGCTTCGGCTTTACCATGCCGCCAATGGATATTTAGCCGAGCTTGCCGTGCTTTATGTTCTGCCATCACTAGCATATAGGGCGACAAATCGAGTCCAGTCACTTTGGCTTGCGGAAAGGTTTGTTTAAGCATCAGCGTACTCGAACCCGTTCCGCACCCCAAATCGATAATTTGGCGCGGCTCTCCGCCAACAGTCTTAATGGCATCTTGCCGCACCCACAATTCATGAGGAGGTAAAACGTACTGGGTAACTGGGTCGTAGGTTACTGCCGCTTCAGGGTTAAGATAGCCGCCGTCAATTCCGTGGAAATCCTGACGACTGTAGTACAGCGGGTAAACTAGGCTGGGATCGCTAAGGCAAGCACTTTCTTGCTCCCACTCTATATTTTGGTAAAGCTGACGAAGTTCATCTTCATCGATCAACAGACTAACTATCGGTTTCAAAAAGCTTTCCCACAAAGTAGTTTTTGGTTCCCTCATAGTAACTAATTAGTGATAGAAAAGTAACAGAAACATGAGAAGCGGATTGTTTTTTGGTTCAATTATGGACTTTAAATAGCAAAAAAGCAGACTCAGAAATAGCAAAAAGGATTGTTCTGAAAGTTCTCGCCCGATTCTACTAAGAAAGATAAATTAGCACCCCACACTACAGAATTCTTACTTTCATCTGTTTTTCATGTTCTTTTTACAAAAACTTTAAATAACGTCATGTTATCTATGTTATAAAGGTTGGTGGAAAGCATGCCTTACTCAGCCTGTATCTAGCCATAACCTACAGTATGAAATTTACAGAAGCCAATCACCATAGTTCTCTGAAGGCTCCGTCACTTTCCGTTATTATTCCTGTCCATAACGGCGGCTCTAGTTTTCGCCGCTGTTTAAATAGCTTATCCCAAGCAACGCCATTACCGGAAGAAATTATTGTGGTGGCCGACGGAGACACGGATGGTTCGGCGCAGCTAGCTCAAGAATTTGGAGCCAGAGTCATCCGAAAACCAATCAGTGAAGGACCAGCGAAAGCGAGAAATTTAGGAGCGAAAGAGGCAACGGGAGAAATTCTTTATTTTGTCGATGCGGATGTAGAAATTTGTGCAGATGCGATCGCTCAAGTGAAACAGGCTTTTACCGATTCACGGTTGGCTGCCCTCATTGGTTCCTACGACGATACTCCTGGAGAACCTAACTTTCTCTCCCAGTACAAAAATCTGTTTCATCACTATACCCATCAACAAGCGAGCCTGGAAGCCTCTACTTTCTGGGGAGCCTGCGGGGCCATCCGTCGAGATGTTTTTCTAGCGGTAGGTGGCTTCGATGAAAGCTATCGCCGTCCCTGCGTTGAAGATATTGAGTTAGGCTACCGACTACGTTCAAAAGGATATGTAATTCGACTGTGCAAAGAGCTACAGGTTAAGCATCTGAAACGGTGGGAACCTGTCTCGCTACTGAGAGCCGAATTTTTTTATCGTGCGCTGCCTTGGACTGCTCTCATTCTGCGCCTGCAAGAAGCCCAACCCGATAATTTTCAGCGAGTGATGAAAGACTTAAATCTCAAGCCTAGCAGTCGGCTCAGCGTCGTTTTAACCTATCTTTTTCTGGCTGCTTCAATTGGCTCTTTCTGGCAGCCTCTGGGAATAGTGCCTGCCGCGACTTTTCTGCTCGTGCTTGTAATCCTTAATCTGCCAGTTTATCGCTTTTTTTGGCACAAGCGCGGTTTGGTTTTTACCGTACAGACAATTCCCTGGCATCTGTTTTACTACTTCTACAGCGGTTTAGCTTTTACGATTGGAGTCATTCGCCATCAACTCGATAAAGCCCGTCGGCCTGGAATTTCTCTAGCCGACTCGTAAACAAAGCATTGTTACCAAAGCACACTACTCACAACGGCTACTAATTTTATGATTTATTACCCTACCGTAATTATCGGTGCTGGTCCGGCGGGCTTAACCACCGCCTATGAGTTGGGCAAAAAAGACGTGCGCTCGATTGTCCTCGAAAAGGACGACAAGGTTGGGGGAATTGCCCGCACAGAAGTTTACAAAGGCTACCGCTTTGACATTGGCGGTCATCGCTTCTTTACCAAAGTAGGCGAAGTCGAACAGATTTGGCGGGAAATCATGGGAGACAAGTTTATTCGGGTGCCTCGCCTGTCGCGCATCTACTACGATGGCAAGTTTTTTAGCTATCCGCTCGAACCTTACAATGCTCTCGCTAATCTAGGAGTCATTAACAGCCTCCTGATTATGTGGAGCTATTTCAAAGCCAAGGTTCAACCCCATCCAGTCGAGGAAAACTTTGAGCAATGGGTATCCAACCGCTTTGGCCAAAGACTTTACGAAACTTTCTTCAAGTCCTACACCGAGAAAGTTTGGGGAATTCCCTGCACCCAAATTCGAGCCGACTGGGCAGCACAGCGCATTAAAGGTCTATCGCTCAAAAAAGCCGTGCTCAATGCACTAACGGGTAGCAACAATACCAAAACTCTTATTAAAGAGTTTGATTATCCCCTCCTCGGACCCGGGCAAATGTGGGAGTGCTGCCAGGAAATCCTAGAAAATCAGGGGAGTCCGGTATGGCTCAATACCGAAGTGTGCCAGGTAAAGCGAAACGGGAATCGCATTGAGAGCATCACAGCTAGCAAAGGCGGACAGACCTTTCAATTGACAGGAGACCACTTTGTTTCTAGTATGCCCGTGACAGCGCTGGTCCATCGCCTCGATCCCCTGCCACCGGAACCAGTTATTAAAGCAGCCCGCAGCCTTTCTTATCGGGATTTTCTGATTGTCTCGCTCGTGATCGATGAGCCAGAACTCTTTCCCGATAACTGGATTTATATTCATTCTCCAGAGTTCAAAGTAGGACGCATCCAAAACTTCAAAAATTGGAGTCCGGCTATGGTTCCTGACCCGAAGAAAACGTGTTTGGGCATGGAGTACTTCTGTAGTGAAGGCGATGCGCTGTGGGAGCTATCGGAGACAGAATTAATTGATTTGGCGAGTCGGGAAGTGGTTAATCTCGGGCTAGTTGACCATCTAGGAAAGATTGAAGACGGGGTAGTGATTCGTCAGCACAAAGCTTATCCGGTATACGACGGCGAATATCGCCAGCACCTACAGGTGATTCAAGATTATCTGCAAACCTTTGAGAACTTGCAGACCGTTGGTCGCAATGGCATGCACCGCTACAACAACCAAGACCACTCGATGCTGACAGCGATTTTAGCCGCTAAAAATATCCTTGGAGAAGAACACAATCTTTGGGATGTGAATACGGAACGGTCTTATCATGAAGAGTTTGTCACGAAAAATACTGAAGACACAAAGCAAAAGAAGTTTGCAGCGCGAACTTAGTGGCAGATAAAAAGAATGAATATTTTTAGCGATCCTTTTGTTTCCGTCGTTATCCCGGTTTTTAATGATGCTGAGCGTTTGAAGATCTGTTTAAAGGCCCTAAAAGCTCAGACATATCCAAAAACCCTTTATGAAGTAATTGTTGTCGATAATGCTTCTGATGAGGGACAAGACATTCAAGGGGTTGTCGCTCAATTTGATAGCGCAATTGCTGCTTTTGAAAGCACTCCCGGCTCCTATGCCGCCAGAAATCGGGGACTTGCTCTAGCTAAAGGCGAAGTGATTGCTTTTACAGATGCTGATTGCGTTCCCGCTGCTGATTGGCTTGAAAAGGGAGTAAAAGCTTTACTGAGAACACCAAATTGTGGTTTAGTAGCTGGCAAAATTGAGCTTTTCTTTAAAGATCCTAGCCGGCTTACTTCTATCGAACTTTTTGAAAAAATAACAGCCTTTGCCCAAAAGCAACTTCTTGAACAATATAAAGGGGGAGCAACTGCAAATATTTTTACTTTTAGAAAAGTAATTGAGCAAGTTGGCAATTTTGATACCAGTTTCAAATCCGGGGGCGATCTTGAGTGGGGAAAGCGAGTTTTTGAGCACGGGTATCAACAGATTTATGCAGAGGATGTTCAAGTAGCTCATCCAGCGAGATATTCTTGGGGGCAAATCTATCGAAGAACGATGAGAATAACAGCGGGACTGTATAGCTGGCAATGCCGAAAAGCAAAATCACAATTTGAACAGAATACGATTTTTATAATTTGTTTGGCTCAAAATTTGATTCCTCCTCTAAATTTCATGGTTAGTACTTTTCGGGACTCTCGTTTAAAAGGTTTGAAGCCTAAACTTAAAGTTTCTCTTGTTATGCTTTTTGTCAGATATATTACTGCTTTGGAGGTCATTCGGCTTAAACTAGGAGGCATACCAGTTAGAAATTAGTGCTTAATGAAAGAGAAGTTAGAGAAGAGCATACTTATCTAAAGAATCTAAATAATAGTTATGAAGATTGCCTTTATCGTTGGCTGCTTTCCAATATTGTCAGAAACATTTATATTAAATCAAATTATCGGCTTGCTTGACAGAGGACATCAGGTTGATATATACGCCGATCAAAAAGGCGATACGATTAAGGTGCATGAGGCGATAGAAAAGTACAGTCTTCTCGACCACACTTATTATTTTCCTGAAATCCCTCAAAATCTTCTCTTAAGAGTTGTAAAGAGCTTGCCGTTACTCGTTAGCTATGGTTACAGAGATCCGGCATCTGTTGTGCATTCACTTAATTTTTTTAAATACGGCAAGCAATCGCTTTCTCTGTGGCTACTCTATACTATTGTGCCTAACTTGAGTAAAAGTTATGACATTATTCATTGCCAATTTGGTAGTCTTGCCTTCCGGGCAATGGCATTTCAAAAACAGAATGCTCCTCAAGCAAAGCTAATTACAATTTTTCGCGGTCATGATATTAGCAGATTCGTTAAGGAGAACGGCAAACAGATTTACAACGAACTCTTTAAAACTGGAGACTTTTTTTTGGCTAACTGCCAGTTCTTTAGAAGTCATGCTGTCAACCTAGGCTGCGATCCAAATAAAATTATTGTTCACTATTCAGGATTAGACTCTAGTAAGTTTCCGTTTGACTCTCGTCAGTTCCCCACTGATGGAAAAGTACGCATTGCCACTACTGGCCGTTTGGTTGAAAAAAAAGGAATTGAGTATGCCATTCGTGCCGTTGCTCAACAAGCCGAAACGCATCCAAATATTGAGTACAACATTATTGGTGACGGAGAATTAAAGCCGCACCTACAGCAACTCATTGATGAGCTGAAAGTTGGTCACATTGTTCATTTACTCGGCTGGAAAAACGAGCAAGAAATTATTGAAATTTTGCAGCGATCGCATCTATTTATTGCGCCCAGCGTCACGGCGGCTGACGGCAATCAAGATGCCCCAATTAATGTTTTAAAAGAGGCGATGGCAATGGGTTTGCCCGTAGTCAGTACCTATCATGGTGGTATTCCAGAGTTGGTCGAAGAAGGAGTTTCCGGTTTTCTGGTGCCAGAGCGAGATGCTGATGCTTTAGCCCAAAAACTAGGCTATTTACTTGACCATTCAGAAACTTGGGCAGAGATGGGTCAGTCTGGTCGAGCTTTTGTCGAACAGCATTACGATCTTCACAAACTTAATGATCGACTCGTTACTGTTTACGAACAATTACTAGCGACTGACTCTGGTTCATTAGCTTGTACTCCGCAGCCAATCGGTCCTAATTTATTCCTAAACAACACTTGAGTTCATTAAACTTATTCAGGAGATGTTGCCATGACACACCAGACAGAGCCGCAAGTCACCATTGTTGCTGTACCCCGGGAACGTTTTAGTTGTACCCGTAAATCTTTAGAAAGCATCTACCAATACACAGAAATTCCTTTTAAGTTAATTTACGTTGATGGAAACTCACCGAAGAGAGTGCAGCGCTACCTTCAACAGCAAGCTCAGGAGCGAGAATTTCAACTCATTCGGACGGATTACTACCTTACTCCTAACCGCGCTCGCAATATGGGTCTTGCTCAGGTAGATACCGAGTACGTTGTCTTTATCGACAATGATGTAATTGTCTCGTCTAGATGGCTCACTCGTCTCGTCGAGTGTGCTGAGGAAACGGAAGCGGCAGTCGTCGGGCCTTTAATGTGTCAAAATGAGCCAGTGCACGAAATTGTTCATTTTGCCGGAGGTGAATCTCATGTTTGGACTGACAAAACTGGCAGAAGGCGACTGCGGGAGAAAATGTATAAACAGGGACAACGAGTAACAGATGTTCGCCCCCAGCTTCAGCGCCAACCGACAGAGCTAGCAGAATTTCACTGTGTGCTTGTTCGTACCGAAATTTTTGACCGCATTGGGTATCTTGATGAAGCTATCTTCAATACTAAAGAGCACCTAGATTTCTGCATGAGTGTTAGAGAGACGGGAGGCAGTGTTTATTTCGAGCCAGCCTCGATTACGACTTATGTACCTGGCCCTCCTCTGAAGCTAACAGATTTGCATTTTTATATGCTGCGTTGGAGCGACGAGTGGACTCGTGCTAGCTTAAAGCACCTGCAAAAGAAGTGGGATTTGGTTGAAGACAGCTATTTTAAAAGCAAGTACAAAAAATTAGAGAAAGGATGGCGAAGGAGAGGAACAATCATTATTCCATTCGTTCGGTCTTTAACCTTTGGTATTGGCAGCGGTCTAATCGAAAATCTACTAGTTAGACCTGAGCAGTTACTCAATCGGTATTTGACTACTCGCCATGCTAACCAGCACCAAATACCAGCACATCAGCAAGGCTCTGCAGTGCTACCATCCCACTTAGCTTCAAACCGTACAAGTCGTTAATTTTGAGTATTTATGACTTCAAAACCAGTGCGAAGGAGATGCAGTTTCGAAGTGCTTCATACTCCTGAGAGTCTGCTTAGGCATCCGCTCCAGCTATTTAATCAGATGTGGCGAGATTTACTGGCATCTCGGGAACTCGCATGGCGATTGATGGTGCGAGATATTAGTGCTCAGTACCGGCAGTCTTTTTTAGGAGTGGCTTGGGCATTTATCCCCCCGATTGTAATGGCAATAGGATTCACTTTGGCAGGTCAAGCCCAAATTATCAATATTGGCGAGACCGATATTCCTTATCCGGCTTACGTTATGTTTAGTACAAGCCTGTGGCAAACGTTTGTTGAAGCCATTAGCGGTCCAGTCGAAGCGATAACAAAAGCCAAACCCATGTTGGCCAGAGTTAATTTTCCCCGCGAGGCGATCATTCTTGCTAAAGTCGGTGAGGTATTATTCAACTTTGGCATTAAATTGATTCTGATTGTTGGCATCTTTGTTTGGTTTCGTATCTCGGTTAGCTGGACAGTGATTTTAGCTCCTGTCGCCCTCATCCATCTAGTTATGTTAGGAACTCTAGTTGGTACGTTACTGTCTCCCCTAGGAGTTCTTTATCAGGACGTTTCTAAAGGGTTATCAATTCTGACGGGATTCTGGCTATTCTTGACTCCCGTTGTCTATCCTGTTCCTCAAGAAGGACTGTTTAGTCTGCTGGTGAAGCTCAATCCGGCTACCCCTTTACTGGTGACAACGCGAGAATTAGCCATTGCGGAGTCAATCTCAGAACCCATTAGCTTTTGGGTTGTTAGTCTTCTCACGTTTGTTGGTTTACTGCTAACATGGATGGCCTTCCGTTTATCAATTCCCTACGTAATAGAGAGGGTAAGTTCCTAATGACTCGCGAAATGATAGACCGAACCTCTCAGACAATAGTCGAGCCAAAGCCAGAAGTTACGATTGCGGTTGACCAGGTATCTAAAAAGTTCTGCCGCGACCTCCGGCGCTCACTATTTTACGGAATCTGTGACATTGCTAGCGAACTCAGTGGAGGACGCAGAAAAAGCGATACCCTCAGAAACGGAGAGTTTTGGGCGTTAGACAAGATTAGCTTTCAACTGCGGCGCGGGGAGTCGCTCGGCTTGGTTGGGGCAAACGGTGCTGGGAAAAGTACGCTCCTAAGAATTATTAGTGGCTTGATTAAACCTGATACTGGTTCTGTCAGAGTCAGAGGACGATTGGCGCCCCTA
Organism: Cyanophyceae cyanobacterium; assembly: GCA_050331735.1. GTDB lineage: Bacteria > Cyanobacteriota > Cyanobacteriia > Cyanobacteriales > JBHJGN01 > JBHJGN01. The sequence goes on along the minus strand of JBHJGN010000006.1, from coordinate 88,180 downwards.
ATTGCCCTAGGAGCCGGGTTTAACCCAATTTTGACAGGTAGAGAAAATATTTATGCAAATATGTCAATTTTGGGATTGTCTACTCAGGAAATTAAAGAACGATTTGACGAAGTAGTCGATTTTGCGGAAATTTGGGAGGCGATTGATGCCCCGGTGCAAACCTATAGTTCTGGAATGGCAGCACGATTAGGATTTGCTTGTGCTGTTCATATTGAACCGGAAATTCTGCTAATCGATGAAGTGCTGGCTGTTGGAGACGTGAAGTTTAAAATGAAGTGCCATCATCGGCTAGCTAAGTTAAAAGAGAATGGCACAGCTTTCATTTTAGTTTCCCATAACCCATACACGGTTTTAAATGTTTGTGAAAACTCTATCTATCTGCGACAGGGCAAATTAGTTATGGAGGGGGAAACAGAAACCGTGATTCATCAGTATGAAAAGGATCTTTCCTTAGATGGAGCGGGTGCGGTTCCTGGGATGATGACCTTGCCAGAAAAACCGAAACATCAAAGTCTCGGTCTCGATATCTTGTCACTCTTTTTTAGAGATGAACAAGAAGAGATCATCGAGTCTCCTTTAACAGGAGAACCAGCCTATTTGTGTGTCAGATGCAGAGCTTACAAAGAAATTACTTCAGTTAATCTTGGTGTTCTCGTCACGTCCTTATCAGGAGAAGGAAATCGCATTCTTAATCTTACTGCTGTTAATGATAACGCTAGCCTAAATGTGCCTTATGGACAATTTGAGCTACAGATGTATATGCCTCACTGCTGCCTAATTCAAGGGGTTTACAGTGCGAAAATTTATGTTAAGAAGGGAGTGCTTTCTTTTGATATTGTGCGCTCTTTTAGATTCCGAGTAGACTCCAGAAAAAATACCAGCCGTTGCCTGTTCTATCAACCGCGAAGCTGGAGAGTAATTAGCCAGGAGAAGTAAATATTCACATTTGAATCGCCTTTTACCCGCTATCAAAGATTTTAAAGTTATCCATAATCCGCTATGGAAGACAAAGTCATCTCGCCAGGATACGCCAATAACTCTAACGCCCTTAAGGCTTTACAACTCACAAAAATCTCTTTGCTGGTTTTTCTATTGGGAGTTGGGGTTGTAGGCAAGCGAGAGTCAACATGGCCAATCGTTTCCTGGATTCTCTATAGTGGATATTCAGCGCGATATCGTCCCCCTAAGCCATCTGTGTCTGCTGTAGAACTGAGAGCTTACACCGCCACAGGAGGGTCTCATCTCGTAAAACCGGAACAACTTTTGTTTATTCCCTACGACAGCCTGTCCCATAGTATTGTCGAACAGGCTTTTGATACTACCGACACTGATCTGAGGGACGCGAGTAGAAAATACTTAATGCGTGCTGTTTCGAGATTAATTCGTGCCAACTCTAACATTGAAACAATTCAAGCTTGGAGGCTGATTGGCTACTATTCTGGGCTTTCTCTAGCACAGCGACTTAGGACTTCGTACTTTGTTTAATTTGAATGGTTTTATTAATTGGAGAACGATATGGTATCCAGTTCTTCCTGTTTCTTTGGGGTGGTTTATTGCGACACTAATTCGTTTGCGACAACCAGCCAAGACTTAAGCTGCCCTAAAGATTTAGCTCTATAAAGCGTACGCACTAACTCGGGAAACCTTGCACGAAAAGCTTGTCAACCGTAGCTCCCGTTCTTGAGGACTACAGCAGATGACCAACTCAGCCTAATAATCTAACCAAAAGGCGATCGCCATTCCCGTTCTCTACGGTTCCAAACTAAGAAATCATGAGTAATCCTCTCATTAGCATCATCATCCCCACCTACAACCGTCCTCATTTGCTACCCGGTGCCGTTAGAAGCGCTTTAGCACAAACAGTGGAGGATTTAGAGGTTATCGTTGTAGACGATGGCTCGCCAGATTCCGTAAAACTGAGAGACCATCCTCAGCTTAAGCTCATTCGGTTACATAAAAACAGTGGCGGGGCAGTAGCGCGTAACGTTGGGGCAAAAGCGGCACGAGGACGTTACATCAGCTACTTAGATGATGACGACCAACTTTTGCCCCACATGGCGCAAGTTTCCCTAGAAGCACTAGCTAGCACAACCCTACCACAACCTGTGGCAGTGCTGTCTGGGATGGAGGTAGTCGGCAAGAATGGGCGCATTATTCAAAAGCGTATCCCGCCCACTCTCCTGCGGGGGTCTCACTTCTGCCTTGAAAAGATCGAGCCGGGGCAATCGTTTCATACCAAGCAAACAATGGTTGTCGAACGCGAGGTACTGCTCAGCATTGGGGGGTTCGACGAGTCATTTACTTCTCGCATTCATACAGAGCTGTTCCTCAGACTCAATCCAGTCTGTTCGCTCTTAGGGTTGCCCACCGTGACTTATCGCTTAACTAAACACGGTCAGCAAGTTTCATCAAACCTATCGCTGCGACAAACTAACTTCAATCGCCTCCTGGACAAACATAGACCGCTTTTTGAAGCGCATCCGAAAATGTATGCCAATTTTATCTTCGACCATGCAATGAAGTTATACCAGCTCGGACAGATCCCCGCAGCAATAAAAAGCTTTTCCTGGGCGATGAGTGTCGATCCGCTTCATACGTTCGCCTGTATAACTTCGTCTGGAAGAAGACTGGTAAGAGGAGTGCCTTCTCAATCTTGGCGAGATTTTTCGAGAGGGGTTTAACAATGAAGCTAAGTACCAATCCTAGTTTTAATCCTTTGCTGTACAAAGGAAAGGATTATCGCACCGACCGCTAATGTTCAATGCATAGGGCGGACTCACGGTCGCTTGTTAACCCAAGGTGTTTTTAGTGGAGGTCATAAATGCTAACCGATATTCTTGAAATAGACGAGCAGACGAAACTACGGGGACAGGTAGTTGTACTTGGCTCCGGAATTGCCGGAGCTGAGGTAGCAACATACCTCGCGCGCCATGGTCGAGAAGTCGTGCTCGTAGAAAGCGGACGCGACCGATACGAGCCCTCAATTCAGGCCTTGAATGATGTAAACTTCCTGGGCAAACGCCATCGCGAGTTAAATCCAAACTCTTACTACCATCGGTATTTGCCGCCTGAGCTACGTGGGGTCAGTCGCGTACGTCAGTTTGGAGGAACGAGTAACGTTTGGACAGGCAAATGGAAATATCTGCAACCATCGGATTTCGAGGCCAGACCTTGGGTTCCCCACAGTAGTTGGCCCATCCGCTTTACCGATCTTTTAGAGTACTACCGCTCCGCAGCCAAAGATTACGGCTTTGGTGATTTGGAGGCAGAGGCCAACCGTCCTGAAATTGTGGCCTTTCGGTCCAAAATCGCGCCAGGCGGCCTGAAAATGAGTAGCTTCTACTGGGAAGAAACCCCGACGCGGACAGCAATCCGCTTTGGCGAAGAAATGCGCCGCTCCAAAAATCTGCATGTCGTGCTGGGCGCGACCGCCACTGAGTTGCAGCTCGATGCTTCTCGCCAACGGGTGACGGCGATTGCTTGCCGCTCGCTTGAGGGGCGAGAGCTCATCGTTGAAGGCGAAACTGTTGTTCTGGCAACCGGAGCCTTTGAAGCCGCGCGGCTCTTGTTAGCTTCCGACCGCCAACTTCCTGGCGGAATCGGCAATGGACATGACTTGGTTGGTCGCTTCTACACCGATCATCCCAAACACCATACTGGTAGTCTCCAGCCAGGCCACCTCACTCAAGAATACGCCCACGAGCTGCAATACGCACCCAAACCCCGTTTCTGCGTGTGCTTTGCGCTCGATGATGCCACCCAGCGAGAACACAAGCTGCTCGAACACGTTTTGTACCTGAAGCCACTCTACGAGAAGCCAATAGAGCGCCTCTGGCGCACCTTGCAGGGCCGTCCCGCCTGCCGCGATGGCAATGGCTCGGTCGCGGCCTACCGAGTCAAATTTGTGACTGAGCAAGTTCCCCAGGAGAGTAGCCGCGTCAAACTAGGCACAGAACGCGATGCGCTCGGCCAGCGAAAGTTAGAGGTTGACTGGCGCTTCACCGATCAGGATCGTCGTTCGATGGAGAAGACGCTACAGCTCTTGACGCAGCGGTTCGCGGAGGTTGGACTCGGAACCTTTGAATTTGGGGACGATCCGCCGAGTTTAGAAACAATGACCGACGCAGCTCATCAAATGGGAACCACCCGGATGGCTAGCTGCCCCGAGGAGGGGGTCGTCGATACAAATTGTCGAGTGTTTGGGACTGATAATCTCTATGTCGCCAGTTCAGCGGTGTTTCCCACTGGCCCGTCGTACTCACCCACCTTCACAATCTTGGCTCTCGCCCGTCGCCTTGGTCAGCATCTGCTCCAAACAACATCAACGATGATGGCGTATCAGTAGTCACTGGACTCGAATGGCTCGCGAACTTAGTATACCAGTGTCAGTTTCGTTGCTAAGCTTTCTAAAGAGTAGAAATAGTTTCTTGTCAAACTACGGTTGGCTGTGAATGTTATTAAAACTTCTTTTGAAAAAGCGTAAAAAGCTTCCTTGGCCAGTGCAGTTTAGTCTGGCTCATTTAGTAACTCTGAGAACAGGAAAACAATTTGCTCCTTCATTTTCAGAGGTAGAAACCTACTGCACCTTCATCGGCTATTCCAGAAGCGGACATAGTTTAGTCGCGGCTTTACTAGATGCCCATCCCGATATTGTCATGGCTCACGAACTACGGGCCGTTCAATACGTTCAATCTGGTTTTGGGCGAGAGGCACTCTACTACTTACTGTTTCAAATGACTAAAGTCAGAGGTCATTCTTGGAAACGGGGAGGCGGATATACCTATGATGTATCGGGACAATATCAAGGTGCTTTTGAAAAAATTCGCGTGATTGGCGATAAACATGGTGAATTTACGGTGACGGCCCTGGCTGCTAACCCAGAGTTACTTCAAAAGCTTCGAGAAGTGGTTAAAGTCCCGGTGCGCTTTATTCATGTTGTCCGCAATCCATTTGACAACATTGCAACGATGGCGCTGAAGCAAGCGAAGAATAAGACATTAGACCTTCAGGCTACGATAGACCGCTATTTTAGGGTTTGTACATCCGTTATAAAGGTGAAAGCAATGATAGATTCAGGGGATGTCTTCGAGCTTCGTCAAGAAGATTTTATTGAAGATCCCAAAGCGCAACTGCGTCACCTCTGTCACTGGTTGGGAGTTGAGCCATCGGTGGACTACTTGAATGCGTGTACGAAAATTGTTTTTGAGTCACCGCACAAAAGCAGACATAAAATAAGCTGGGATCAAAGTTCAAGGGAAGCAGTCGAAGCTAAAATACGCTTGTTTCCGTTCCTGGAAGGATATACCTTTGATAGTTAGGGCAGCGCGGTCGCAACATCATTGGCGATCGCATCCTTTTTTTGGTTGGTTTCTAAATTAACAGCCCAAAATACATCTTTTATGTAGAATTACAGATTAGTACAGAAAAACGCTGACTGGAAAAAGCAATATTGTCACTTGTTGATTTGTGAGGGGGTCTGTCATGACTGATGTTGGAGACACAATATCTGTAGCGAACGCACGCTGGTCCTTTGGTGGCAGCGTCGCAGAAACCTTTGATAGTCACGTCAGTCGCTCAGTACCGCAGTATCGGCAAGGACATGAGATTGTGGTGGCGCTGTCTGATTTCTTTATTCGTCCAGGATCGACTGTCTATGAACTAGGTTGCTCGACAGGAGAACTTACCCGACAGATAGCCGAAGCAAACAGCGATCGCCATGTCTCATTTATTGGGCTGGAAATCGAACCAGCTATGGTAGAAGCAGCAAAGCGGAAAACCGCTGATTTACCAAGAGTGGAGATTCGAGAGGCTAATATCGTTGACGCGGAGTTAGAGCCGGCCGACTTGATTGTTTCTTACTATACAATTCAGTTTATCCGACCCGCTGTTCGCCAGCTTGTGTTCGACAAAATTTACCAGAGCCTTAGCTGGGGAGGCGGTTTTCTCCTCTTTGAAAAAGTGCGGGCTCCTGACGCTCGCTTTCAAGATATGATGTCGTCACTCTATATTGATTTCAAATTACAGCAGGGTTTTTCTGAGCAGGAAATCGTCAACAAAAGCCGCAGTTTGAAAGGCATGCTCGAACCATTTTCTACTCAGGGGAACATTGATCTGATGCGTCGGGCTGGTTTTGTAGACATCATGACGGTTTTCAAACACCTCTGCTTTGAAGGCTTTTTGGCAATTAAATGAGCGCTGCGCCGTTGTGTAGAAAAAACGTTAGCACTATAATGCAGTCGACATTCAAAGAATAGCGCACCATGAATATTTATCATACGTTACGTTCCTACTGGTGGGATACCGCTTTGCTGGTACGCCATCTACGACGACAGCAAGGAGTACGCTGGGGTCAGTTCCTGACGGCTTGGGAATCCGCAACGCCATCGCTCTATCGCACTCTTCAGTCTGCCTATCGCCAACAGCGACCCCTTCCAGAAGAACCCACCGTCTCCCCAGACCTATACGGATCGCTCGTGACGATAGATGGCATTCGCATGCGCATCGATCAGAGAATGTCATCCTTTCAAGTTCGCAAGCTCCTGGCTGGTCGTCATACTCGTCACGAGCGCCACTTGCTGATCCATCGATTAGAACCAGACGACATTGTGATGGAACTAGGAGGGGGCATTGGCATGTTGGCAACGGCCTGCGCCCTTAAAATCGGCGGGGAGCGCGTTTATTCCTACGAAGCTAACCCTACCATAGAAAGTCTAACCCGCGAGAACTACGCCCTTAACGGGGTCAATCCTCACCTAAAAATGTGCATGCTCGGTCGCACCACTAGCACCTGTACCTTTTACGTGTCTGAGCATTTTGCCCGCTCGTCAGCTTATCAAATTGCAGCACAAGAGGCCACTACTCCTTACGAAGTTCCCGTCAAACCACTTAATGAGGAAATTCGGCGCATTCAACCGACAGTCCTGATTATGGACGTACAAGGAAGCGAAGGCGAGCTGTTAAGTTTCGCCGACCTCTCTGGCATCCGTAAACTTCTTGTTGAGATGCATCCAAACGTTTTAGGAATTGCCAAAGTCAACGGACTGCGTCGACAACTGCGACAGCAGGGATTTTTAGAAATTGAGCGTGCGGGTCAAAGTTTCTTCTACGTCCGCCAGTAGCAAGCTAGGCAGCAGTGGTCGCATGAAGCCTGTTTATTCTGCTTGTTTTGACGGTGCTGACAATATTGATGACCTAATTCCATACCAAAGTCGGATTAAATCCGCAAATTGGGCTAGAGATTTGGGAAATAGAGTCTTTGGCAACTCCCTTAAACTTTAAGCTGACTAAGCGTAGCAAGCATCATGCCATCGACAGTATTTTGAGCTAATGTTGAAGATGAGCGATCACCGACAAAACTTTTGTCTGGGAGTTTGAGAACGGGGTCAAGCCCTTTCAGAACCAGTATTTTGCTCACAACGATAGCCAAAAAGCTTTGCAGAGAACAATCCCAGAAATTATCGAAGCGGTTGTGTCCAGCCGAGAAGAGTAGCATGGCACAGCAGCAGGCAAAAATTCAGCGATCAAATTAACACCTAAATCGCTTTAAGCAGGCTAAAAAATAGAGAGACGCGTAGATTTAGTGCAGATGAATCAACCTATTTTATTTTCGGTGATCATTCCTTCCTACAATCGTCCTCAGCAGCTAGTTAATTGCCTTCAGTCTTTAACCCGTCTAGAGTACCCGCGCGATCGCTTTGAGGTCATTGTAGTAGACGACGGCAGTAGCGAGCCATATGATGCGGCTGTCGCTCCTTTTCAGGAGCGGCTTCCTCTGCGATTAATGAGACAAAATAATGCTGGTCCCGCAGCAGCTCGCAATCACGCGGCTCAAACTGCTCAGGGCAAATATCTTGCCTTTACCGACGACGACTGTACTCCTGCCCCTGATTGGTTACAGGCCTTGGAAGCGCGTTTTGCCCGAGCACCAGAAGACATTGTTGGCGGACGAACCGTTAATGCTCTCACGAACAATCCTTTTTCAGCAACTAGTCAGAACATTATCAGCATGGGTTACGAACACTACAATGCTGTTCCAGACCAGGCTCGCTTCTTTGCCTCTAATAACATGGTGGTGCCAGCAGAACGGTTCCGCGCTTTAGGAGGATTTGACGAAAGCTTCACCACTTCAGAAGACCGGGAACTTTGCGATCGCTGGCTGCATCAGGGCTACAAAATGACGTATGCTCCTGAAGTTATTATTTATCACGCTCACCCCATGAATCTCCGCAGCTTTTGGCGACAGCATTTTAGCTATGGACAGGGTGCATTTCGGTTCCACCAGACGCGCTCCCTAAAAGGATGGGGCAATTTCCAAATCGAAGGAAACTACTACATCAAGTTGTTGAGTTACCCGTTTAGAAACGGACAAGGAAGACAAGGACTTGTCCAAACAGGGGTGCTTGCGATCTCACAAATAGCGAACGCAGCAGGCTTTTTCTGGGAAATGAGAAAAGAGACAAAATCTCGCTAAAAATACCAAGTTAAATCAAAAGCTATGTTTTTAGAGTCATCTCTCTTTGCAGTCTTTAAAAATCAGGGTTAAGATCTCTGTAGCTAGTCGTTTTTGTGGCTAACGTGTACGATGCATCTCCGTGACCCATTCGTTCGCCAGCACTTCTCTGGCGCCAAAAGCACTGCCGCTTTTGAGCTGCTCATCATTCTGGGCTTTTTGGGCCTCAGCTTCGTTGGCATTCTGCATCACGAGATGTGGAGAGATGAACTGCAGGCTTGGCTGTTGGCGAGAGATAGTTCATCTGTCGTCGAACTCTATCAGAATTTAAGACACGAAGGGCATCCCGGGCTTTGGCATTTATGTCTCTATTGCCTCAGTCGGTGGACTTCTAATCCACTGAGCATGCAGATTTTTCACATCCTGATAGCGACAGGGACTACCAGCTTACTCGTCAAGTTTGCTCCGTTTTCGTTAGTCAATAGAGCGTTGCTTGCCTTTGGGTATTTCTTCTTCTACGAATACTCAATTGTGAGCCGAAACTATGGAATTGGCATTTTACTGGTCTTTTGGTTTTGTACGCTTTTTCCTCAGCGCAAGAACCATTGTTTATTGACCGCGCTCGTCTTAGCCTTACTCGCTAATACCAATGTTTTTGCCTTGATTTTGAGCATTACCCTGGCGTTGACTCTGTTGCTGGATTTCTATCTAAGCGAAGAGTCGACTTCATCCCGGCAACAGCGGTGGCGTTTAGCTATTGGTTGTCTAATCGTCTTAGCTGGATGGGGACTCTCGTTAATACAAACTAGCCGTCCTCTTCGGTCTCTTTCGATTGCTCGTCCCGTTAGTTCGATTGGGCAAGACACTATTTGGGAAGCCAGTCTTTTTCAAGAACTGAAAAGATTTGCGGGCGTTGTAGCATATATTGTTGAAAGCTACATACCAATTCCAGATATCTTCGAGCACAAGTTTTGGAATACCAGCATCTTTAGTAGCCAAGTTATTTTCCCTAAAATACTAGATTATTCAGCAGGTTCTCTTTTAAGTTACATCTTATCGATAGCAATTTTAATTGCTGTAGCCAATCTACTAAGCCATAAACCAACAATTCTATTTACCTATTTATTTGGCACTTTCAGTAACATTTTCTTCTATTATTTTGTTCATGGCGGCGGCATCAGACACTACGGCCATTTATTTATTGTGTTAGTGGTTTGTCTGTGGCTAGCTCCGTTTGTTAAAACCTATCAGACTCCTCAGCTACAGAATTGGCAGAAGCGCCTTCGAGGACTCGGACGCAAGCTTTTTACAGTCATGCTTGTGCTCCATGTCGCCGCTGGCGTTTACGCGTACGGTATGGATTTGCGACATGCTTTTTCCATGAGCAAAGATACCGCCAACTATATTCAAGCGCGAGGCTATCAGGATTTACCGATTGTGGGCGCAACCTCGCGGGGGGTATCTACTTTATCTGGTTATTTAGATAAACAAATTTACTACTTAACCAACAACGAGTTTGGCAGTTTTTGGCAAGAGTGGAAAGAAGAGAAGCAGGAAACAGAAGCCGTCTTGCAGGCTACTCGTAATCTGTTTCAAGCAGGAAATACAGAGGTGTTGATAGTTCTTAACTACGAACTTGAGCGCATTCCAATAGTTACTACCGATATGCGGGTTGAAAAGTTGGCCCAATTTGAGGGAAGTATTGTTTACAGCGAAGACTTTAATGTTTATTTGGCGAGAGCAACACCCCTGAAGTTGAATGAACCAGACTGAGGAACTTTAGGCAGGAAAGCAGACGGATCATTCATCATTCGCCGGTTGTCAGTTATTGTTCGGGTTTTAAAGTCGGGCGGGGGTCTAATTTCATTCAGGGGTATAGGGAGCGTTTGGATTGGCCGAGCGAGCCACTGTACTTATTTTGCCTAATTGTGTGCGCGGGGGAATCCCCGCAGTTGACTTCCAGAAAACATCTCGTATCCAACCCAGTTTAGATCCCCCTCCTTATAAATTAGGCGAGGCAGGAGGCAGGTGGTGCGGAATTCACCAAGGCTTGTGTTCGCGTAGCGTCTTCGGAAATACCGGACTCGATTCCAGCTCAGTCCTCGGTAGCAAGGTTTGACAAGGAAGAAGAAAAGAGGCTTGAGATGTCTGGTATCAGTCAGTTTTTCGTCCCTCAGCACAAACAGCTATTAATAGTTTGCTAATTGTGTAACATTGAGGGTACTGTTTTGGAGGAACACCTGGCTTAGCCAATAGTCGCTAAGCTCACGTTGTTCTACTAGAGTCAAGGTTCTACTAGAGTCAAGGCAGTAAAGATGGAAGGCGATCTCGCCGTTTTTTACCTTAAGCTGTTAATCTACCCTTTGGCCAAAAATCACGTCAGTTTGTATGAGCGACAAAACTCTTACAAGAGTGCTAACGTCTGTTTTCTTTATTCTGGGATTAATTGGTGTTTTAAGACATGAGATGTGGTTTGACGAACTCCAGGCATGGTTGATTGCTAGAGATAGCCAGTCTATAGCAGACTTATTCAGAAACTTAAAATACGAAGGTCAGCCGGGACTATGGCATCTGTTTCTACATTTAATTAGTCGGTTGACCCATAATCCTATCAGCATGCAGCTATTCCATTTAGGAATTGCTACTCTAACAATTTATATTTTTGTTGGCTTCTCCCCATTCAGTAAAGCTCAAAAATTTTTGTTTACTTTCAGCTACTTTCCGTTCTATGAATACGCTGTTATCAGTAGAAACTATGGACTAGGTGTTTTATTCATTTTTATCTTTTGTGCTTTATTTCCTAAACGAAACTATCTCGTGCTATTTCTAATGATTGCCGTGCTGGCAAATACAAATATTATAGCGTTGCTTGTTGCTATTTCATTGGCAGCAACACTGCTCTTTGAACACATTTTTTACCCTCAAAAGCCTTGGTGTACAAAGACAAATTGGCAGTTTGCTACTGGTTTGTATCTAGCAATTTTAGGAATGGCCTCAGCAGTTTATCAAATTATGCCTCCTGCCGATCGGCCTTACGGAAAAATTGGCGGAGAATTGCAGAACTTAACTGCTAATACTAGATTGGGTGACACTCTAGTAGACTTAGTATTAGCTAATATCGTCAAACTGGCGAAGACACTATTTTTGATCTGGAAAAGCTTTATTCCTATTCCCTACTTTTTAGAATACGAGTTTTGGAATAGGAATATCGCCTCAGCATTTCCGCTGGCAGGTAAGGTTGGAGTTGTTTTGGTTTCACTAGGGATTATTGCCTTTCTAGCAGTTTTCTTTAGAAAACACCCAACGGTTTTTTTCTTATATAGCTTTGGAACTGGCCTCATGCTGCTATTTATGCACACAATATCTGCTGCTACAAGAGTGCGTCATGTCGGTTATTTGTTTGTTCTGAGCTTGGCCTGCTATTGGCTATTAAACAGTTGCCTTAGAAATCGCTCTCGTTTGCGGAAAACAGAAGTTCGGGGCATAGAAAAGTATCAAAGCTTTTTCTTGTCTTCTATTCTTTGTTTGCAACTTTTTAGCGGAATTTTTGCTTATGCAAAAGATTTAGTCCAGCCTTTTTCTGTTAATCAAAAAGTTGCTGACTATATTAAAGATAACGACTTAGAAAATGCTGTAGTTGTTGGCATTCGTGACTTTCCTTTTGCGTCGTTGTCTGCTTATTTGAACAAGGAAATATATTTTTATAATATTGAGCGATACGGAACTTACTTGATTTGGAATAAAGCAAGAAAACAAAAGCAAAAAAATAGAACCTTAGAGCACTTCATAGGAAAAATGAAAGAAATACAGGTTCAGGAGAACAAAGAAGTGCTCATTCTTCTCCAGAAAGACATAGATTTTTCGGATTTTGATTTAAAAATTACCAAATTAAAAGATTTTAAAACAAGTATTTCTTTCTATGAAGGCGATTACTATTTATATTTGCTAAAGCCATAAATATAGCGCTACAAAGATAAACGAAGCTGTAGAAATCTAATAGAGATTATTAGCAACTCCGTTTCCTGTTTCCCCTTTTCTAATTCCTTGGACACTAAAACACTTTCTCAAACGACTGATTACTAGCCGTAGGTTCTCGAAGACATGGCTGAATGAAGAGGGCGATAACGCGACTAGTCTCCTAAAATTTTTCTGTCATTGAGCTGGCTCAAAGCAGCCGCCGGTTTCCTAGAGGGATTCTCGAATAGTACCTTTTCCGGCGGAACTTTGAGTAAAAACACAGCTTTTTCTCAGGAAAAACTAATTTACCGTCGCTTAAATAATTTTGGTACTCAGGTTTGAAAAGAGTCAAACTGGTAACTGACCAGCGGGTACTACAGCAGCAGTTTTCCCGTCGTGAGCAAGCGTACCCAACTAGAGAAAAAGGATAGCTGTGAACAATATTACCAGTCAGCAGAATACGAATAGCCCCCAAGTCTACAGCGTTGAGGATGCTGTGCTCGAACGATACAAAGCGGGAGCACAGCAGCAACAGCCTAGCTTATGTTGCCCCACTGAGTATGAAGGAAATTATCTCGAACGACTTCCAGCAGAGATTATCGAGAAAGACTACGGCTGTGGCGATCCCACTCGTTACGTCAGGGAAGGAGAAACCGTGGTTGATTTGGGGTCTGGAGCCGGAAAAAATTGCTATATTTTAGCACAAAAAGTGGGAGCAACGGGCAGCGTCATCGGCGTTGATTTTAACGATGAGATGCTCTCGCTGGCTCGCAAGTATCGGCAAGAGATCGGGACAAAATTGAGATACGGCAATACGAAATTTGTCAAGGGAAAAATTCAAGACCTCAAGCTAGATCTAGAGCAGGTCGAAGCTTGGTTAAGAGCCAATCCAGTCACCTCTGTCGAGCAAATGGGAGTTTTTGAGGCAGAGTGCGATCGCCTGCGCTTCCAAGCCCCCCTGATCCCGGACAGCAGCGTTGATGTTGTCATTTCCAACTGCGTTCTGAATTTAGTGCGTCCCCAAGATAAGCAGCAGCTCTTTGGAGAAATTTTCCGCGTCCTCAAGCGAGGCGGACGGGCTGTGATTTCCGATATTGTCTGCGACGAAGACCCGACTCCGGAGATGCTCAACGATCCCGACCTGTGGAGTGGCTGTATTGCCGGGGCTTTTCGGGAAGACGCTTTTAGCCAAATGTTTGTAGAGGCTGGATTTTACGGAATTGAAATTCTCAAGCGGGAGGAAACACCGTGGCAGGTCGTCAACGGCATCGAATTCCGGTCGATGACGATACGGGCCTTTAAAGGCAAAGAAGGGCCCTGCTTAGACCGTCACCAGGCAGTCATTTATCAAGGCCCCTGGAAGCAGGTTGTCGATGATGATGGTCACAGCTTGCGTCGCGGGGAACGCATGGCAGTTTGCGATAAAACGTACCAGATTCTAACCAATCCTCAAGGCCCCTACGCGCAAGACATCATTGCCGTTCCTCCCTATGAAGATATTCCTCTGGAGTCAGCGGCCACCTTTAACGGAACCAAAATCCGTCACCCAAGGGAAACAAAAGGAGATAGCTACCAAGTTACTTCTATAGGGGATGAAATCGGCGGCTGTCGTTCAGGAGAATGTTGCTAATCTCTGAAGATGGGCGCTCTCTGAGGCTTTAAAAACCGTGCGTGAGAGCGCTCTACCACCACGAACAATAGAAAAAACAATGGTTCAATCTCCTACAAAAACGAATGCTGAGCAAGTCACTCCGTTTCTTCATAAATTGGGGACTCCTCTAGCTAAAAATTCCATCACCGTTCTGCAAATTAATTTAGGTAAACGCTGCAATCTTGCCTGTACTCACTGCCATGTAGAAGCCGGACCCAAACGCACTGAAGAACTATCGCCCCAAATTTGTGACCAGTTGATTGAGATAATCAATCGCTTTGGGCAGATTCAAACCGTCGATTTAACCGGCGGTGCGCCGGAAATGAACTACGGTTTCAGACCCCTAGCAGAAGCGGCGAGACAAGCGGGGAAAGAAGTCATTGTGCGCTCTAATCTTACGATTTACTTTGAGTCAGGGTTTGAAGACCTACCCGCATACTGTGCCAAACATCGGCTCAAAGTAGTGGCATCACTGCCCTGCTACTTAGAAGACAACGTAGACAAACAGAGAGGATCCGGTGTTTATCAGGCTTCGATTCGGGCCATTCAGCGCCTCAATGCCTTTGGCTACGGGAAAGACCCCGATTTAACTCTCGACCTGGTTTACAACCCGCAGGTTCCCAGAAACGAAAACTTTTCTCTGACCCCGGACCAAGGCAAGCTGGAGCAAGATTACAAGCAGTTCCTGAAAGAAAACTTTGATATTGTGTTCAATCGCCTCTTTACTATTACAAACTTACCGATAGGCAGAGTGAAACAGTACCTCCAATATAAAGAGCTGTATGTTCCCTATCTCAAGTTTTTAGAAACTTACTACAACTCCGGAACAGTCCCCCACTTAATGTGTCGCAATGAGCTTTCTATCGACTACCGGGGAAACATCTATGACTGTGACTTTAACCAGATGGAAAACGTTCCGGCCACAATGGCCAGTGGCGAAACGTTAACGGTGCAAAAGCTACTGGAGGCTGGCAGTCTTGATTTAATTCAGGAAGTCAAAACAGCCCCCTATTGCTACGGCTGTACGGCTGGCAGCGGCTCTAGCTGTGGCGGTTCTTTAGTCTAAGTCCTCACCCCAATTAAGGAGAACAAACCCATGACACGAACTAAGAAAAACTCGATTCTGAAGTGGCTCGTCGTTGCTGTCGTGGTCGCTGGAATAATTGTGCTCGCAAAAATGTTAGGAATTGCCGACGTCATTAACAGTGCCTTGCAGAATACCCTTCAGTGGATCGATAGCTTGGGTTCCTGGGGTCCGACGATCTTCATTGCTATCTACATTGTGGCGGCTGTGCTCCTCGTATCGGGGGCTTTACTCACTTTAGGAGCAGGTGTTCTGTTTGGGGTCATTCAGGGGTCTATTTATGTTTCCATTGCCGCCACTCTAGGCGCAACCGCTGCGTTTTTGATTGGACGATACTTTGTGAGGGGATGGGTCGCTAAACAGATCGAAAATCGCCCCAAATTTGGGGCCATCGACTCCGCCGTAGCGAGAGAAGGCTGGAAAATTGTCGGCTTAACGCGGCTTTCTCCGGTGTTTCCTTACGTGTTTCTCAACTATGCCTATGGAGTCACCCAAGTTTCGTTGAGAGACTTCTTCTTCGCCTCCTGGATTGGCATGATGCCGGGAACGGTGATGTATGTCTATCTCGGTTCTTTGGCGGGCAACCTGGCTAGCTTGGCTACTGGGGGAGTTCCAGAAGGCGAGCAGGCGAGTACCGTCCAGTGGGTGATTCGCATTGTCGGTTTTGTGGCCACCGTTGCCGTGACTCTCTACGTCACTAAGGTAGCCAGAAAAGCCTTAGATAGCGAGATTGACCAGGAAAGCAGCTCTGGGTTCGATGAAGATAAAGCCACCTCCGTTTAAACAACTGAGCCTTACCTGCCTCAAAGCCTGTAAAAGCCACAGATTCTGGAGCGCGATCGCTCTGTTTACCTTTGCCTTACTGCTCACGGTAGGCCCCCTGAAGGTCTTGTTTAATCAAGATTTTCTGGTCGAACAGCTAGATATGTTCGCCTGCTGTGCTGCCATTCTGTTTATCCTGATTTACACAGTGATTACGGTTGCAGGAGTCCCCGGCACCATTCTGACCATTGCAGGCGGCGTGGTGTTTGGGTTGGCTTGGGGAACCCTGTGGTCGGTGCTTGGCGCGACGTTAGGAGCGATGGGGGCTTTTTGGACGGCTCGTTATCTTCTCCACGACTGGATCGAGAAGAGATTTGGCCAGCAACCGATGCTAATCAAGTTTAAGCAAGCCGTCCGCCGCTATCCTTTCTCCTTTGTCCTCGCCGTGCGCTTTGTTCCCATCACTCCCTTTAACGCGATCAATTTTGCCTTTGGACTGACACCGATCCATTGGCTTCCCTATTCGTTCGCAACCCTCATCGGCATTATCCCAGGAACCTTTGCCTATACCTGGCTAGGAGTTAGCGGCAGTGCGGCTATTCAAGGAGGTGATCGCCTGCCGTTTTTCCTCGCCCTGGGACTGTTGGTGCTTCTCTCGGTGCTGCCTATTTACGTAAAAAAAATGTTTTCTTGAAAACAGTAGACAAACTAACTGACTGCCTTGAAGAACCGCCTCTGCTGATACAATAGCTCAAGTCATATTTCTCCCAACTTTTTATTTCTATGAGTTTGCCTGCTAATCCTGGTGCAGATGCGGTTGATGCCGCGATCGCTCAGGGGCTCGATTTGGATGGAACCCCGATTCCCCCGGCTAAGCTAGAACTGTACAACAAAGTGATGGCATTAGAAGCCCAACGTCAGCGAAGCGGGGTCACAAACACCATGCGCTCTCGAATTGTCCGCATTGGAGCTAAGCATCTTCCTAAAGATGAATTGAATCAGATGCTGATCGACGCAGATTTTAAACCTTTGAAAGAGAAAGAAATTGCTTTCTATTATTAACTAAACTGTTCTAGGGTTTGTCTGTAGCAAGGGAAGAGCTTACAGTATCTTTCTGGTTAAATTCACTCTTTAGAAAGTAAACGAGAGACTAAATATAGTGTAAGCATTTTTATTCTACAGGCATTAACTGAAAAAAGAGGGGCAAAACCGTTTTGAAGACTGGAAGAAAATTAGGAGCGAATAGCGTGATTTGTTTGCGGATTAAAAAAATGAATTTTGTCTAGATCGAGCGAGAGCCAAATCTTTTCTCCTCGCCGCACCTGATTTTCTGGAGAAATCCGTACCTGGAGCGAGAATTCTGGCTCATCTACAGGGTGAACAGAAAGATAGGTGTCGTTGCCGAGGGCTTCGACTAAATCGACCTGAACCGATAGGTTTTTGGGGGCGGGACGACTGAGGCTAAAATGCTCAGGGCGAACGCCGAGGAGAAGCGATCGCCCGTCGTAGGGAGCCAGCGCTTCAAACCACGTTTCCGCTAGGGTGCAGCGAAACTGATGATGAGTGATCAGCAGCGGAGCCGCAAACTTCACCGGAATAAAGTTCATCGGAGGAGAACCGATAAACTCGGCCACAAAGCGATTGGCCGGACGGTTGTAGAGTTCTAGTGGCGCAGCGATTTGCTGAATTTCGCCTTCGTTCATCACCGCAATGCGATCGCCCATCGTCATTGCTTCGGTCTGATCGTGGGTGACATAGATCGTCGTTGTGCCTAACTGGCGCTGGAGTTTAACAATCTGAGAGCGAGTTTCGGTCCGCAGCTTGGCATCGAGGTTAGACAGCGGTTCGTCCATCAGAAATACCTGGGGGTTGCGAGCGATCGCTCGTCCTAGGGCAACTCGCTGCTTCTGTCCGCCAGAAAGCTGTTTCGGCAGTCGGTGCAACAGCGGTTCAATTTGCAGCAGTTGTGCCACTTTATGCACCCGTTCGTCGATAGCTCTTTCTCGCTCTGTGAGGTAGCGCAAAGATTTAGGCAAAGGGCGCGTCGCTTTGACAAGCCACTCAGCGGCAAGCGATTGATCGTGCCGATTGAGGTGCTCGCTAGTTCCTTTCTGAGTCTGGTTCCCGGTGCGTCTCAAGCCAAAAGCAAGATTATCGTAAACATCTAAGTGAGGATACAGGGCGTAGTTTTGAAACACCATAGCGATGTCTCGCTCTTTGGGAGCCAAACTATTGACGGTGCGATCGCCGACTCGGATATTGCCTCCGGTGAGGGATTCAAGTCCAGCAATCACTCGCAGAAGAGTACTTTTACCGCATCCAGAAGGTCCAACCAAGACCATAAATTCTCCGTCGGCAATCGTAAGATTGATGCAGCGCAAAACGTTGACTCGACGAGGTTTAGCACTACGATCATCCGCTTTGAAGGCTGGCAGTGGGACAGGGCTACTCGATGCTGTCACCACTTCTCCAGAACGGCTGGGAAAGCTTTTGTAGACGTTTTCTAAAATAACCTGTGCCACAATCAGACGTTTATTTTATATTTCAAATCCTACCACTTCCCTATTTTGCGCATTGAAAGCCCTGTCGGGAAAAGTTATGTAAAAAAAATATCAATATTCGTTTAAATAAAAGAATACTTTGAGAGGAAGACTGGACAACTAGGCCAACAAACGCAAAGGACAAGAGATAAACATAATGAAGTTAGCAGCACGAGTCGAGCAAGTTCCTCCTTCGATGACGTTGGCGATCGCCGCAAAGGCGAAGGCCATGAAGCAAGCGGGCATGGATGTCTGTAGCTTTAGTACCGGAGAACCGGATTTTGACACCCCTGCTCACGTCAAAGCTGCTGCTCAACAAGCCCTAGACGAGGGTAAAACCAAGTACGGACCTGCGGCCGGAGAACCTAAGCTGCGAGAAGCCGTTGCGAAAAAGCTGTATCGAGACAATCACCTCAATTATCGAAGCGAGAATGTGATTATTACCAACGGGGGCAAACAGTCTTTATTTAATCTAATGCTGGCGTTAATCGAGCCGGGAGATGAAGTCGTCATTCCGGCTCCCTACTGGCTCAGCTACCCTGAAATGGTCAAGATAGCGGGGGGTCAACCCGTGATTGTCAAAACATCGTTAGAGAATGATTATAAACTCACCCCACAACAGCTCCGCAACAGCATCACGACCCGAACCAAGCTGTTTGTGCTGAATTCTCCTTCTAACCCCACGGGGATAGTATACACACCTGACGAAATTCGCGCTCTTGCCAAGGTAGTGGTTGAGCAGAACTTATGGGTAGTTTCTGATGAGATTTATGAGAAGATTCTCTACGATGGCGCTGAGCATCTTAGTATTGGAGAAACCGAAGCATTTGCACGCACGATTATTAGTAACGGCTTTGCCAAAAGCTTTGCCATGACGGGATGGCGAGTGGGTTACTTAGCTGGCCCTGTCGAGCTGATTCAGGCGATGACAAAACTTCAGGGACACAGCACCTCTAACGTCTGTACCTTTGCGCAATACGGGGCGATCGCCGCTTTAGAAAATTCGCAAGCGTGCGTAGAAGAGATGGTGGCGGCTTTTGCTCAACGACGGCAGCTTATGTTAGAGGGGGTCCGCTCGATTCCTCAGTTAACCTGTGCCGTACCTCAAGGCGCATTTTACCTGTTTGTAGACATCAGTAAAACCGGAATGCCCTCTTTAGAATTTTGCAATGCTCTCCTGAAGTCTCAGCACGTCGCCGCGATTCCTGGGGCTGCCTTTGGTGCTGAAGGCTGCATTCGTCTTTCCTACGCCACAGATACTACCTCTATTGAAAAAGGAATGGAAAGACTTGCTCAGTATGTCAATTCGATATAAAAAGATGGTTTAATACAATTGCCTTGCTATTAGCTTTTAGTTAGCTACGTGCATTTCTTCTGTTGAGATACTTTGAGCCGTCATATTTTTCAGGCAGCAGTTTCAGGATGGGGACACATTTTATGCCATCATCAGTGTCAAGAATTACTCTGGCATCGGGCGCGTAGTCAGAAATCAGCTCTCGACACATGCCGCAGGGAGGAACAATATCGCCCGATTCAGTGACGGCTACGATTTGAGATATCTCAGTATCTCCATAGGTAGCAGCAATGCCAATTGCCACCGCTTCGCCACAGACTGAAATGCGACCGCAGCTTGCTTCTACATGGACACCGACGAATAGATTGCCACTCTTGGTCCGAATAGCCGCACCAATATGATGCTTGCCTTCCACATACCGCTTGCTCATGATATGCCTTGCGGCATGAATGATTTCAACATCTACAGTGTTACTCATGGCACTTTAGTAGGGCTAACTATCGGAACCAAGGTGACTGCTCCCCATCTTTGTACTTAATTCAGCTTCAGTTTCACTCCCTGAATGGCACGATCTAGCAACTCCATTGGGTGCATCACTTTCATTTCCTTGCCTTTGCGTTGCAGGTGTTTCTGAATTTGCAGCGCACAGCCCGGGTTGGGCGAGGCAATTAGCTGTGCGCCCGTATTGAGCAAATTATCAACTTTCTGCTGTCCGAGTTCATCAGCAACGAGGGGCTGAAGCATATTGTATACTCCGGCACTCCCGCAGCAGAGAGAAGCATCCAGCGGTTCTTTGAGCGTCACTCCCGGAATGAGTCGCAGCAACTGGCGAGGCTGGAGGCTAATCTTTTGCCCGTGCAGCAGGTGACAGGCATCCTGATACACAATTGCTAAGTCGTCCTCGGCTAGGGGTGAAAGGGGTGCAGTCACTCCTACTTCCATCAGAAATTCTTGCACGTCCTTCACTTTGGCGGTGAACTGCTTGGCTTTCTCTCGATATTCGGGATCGTCTTCAAGAATATGTTCGTATTCTTTCAAGGTATGTCCGCAGCCAGCCGCGTTGATAATGACAGCATCGACATCAGTGCCCTCAAAGCTATCAATCATCTGCCTTGCCAACGCCTGTGCCTGCTCTTCCTGTCCTTGGTGGGCGGGTAAAGCCGCACAGCAGCCTTGGGTTTTCGGAATGACGACTTCGCAGCCGTTCGCCGTTAGCACTCTCACGGTTGCCTCATTGACGGGAGAGAAAAAGAGACGCTGTACGCAGCCTAAAATAACTCCGACGCGATAGCGCTGCTTTCCCTGGGCAGGAATAACGTCTGGAAAATTGTCTCGAAAGGCAGCTCTTGTAATCTTAGGTAAGATAGACTCCATCGCCGCTAAACGAGGCACAATCTTTAAAATTCCGGTGGCGCGAACCAGCTTCTGTAGCCCGATCGCTTGGTACAGCCACAGCAGCACGAGCAGAGGACGTAGGCGCTGGGGATAGGGAAAGATTTTGAAAATTAACTGCCGATAAAGCCTTTCCCACAAGGAACGGGGCTGATTGCGCTCTACCTGGGGGCGAGTCGCGGCAATCAGGCGATCATACTGCACCCCAGATGGGCAGGTGGTGACGCAGGCAAGACATCCCAAACAAGAATCGAAGTGTTGCGTCGTTGTTTCGTCTAATGTCGCTTCACCCTTGTTAATCGCGTCCATCAAATAGATTCGTCCTCTCGGAGAATCCATCTCTTTACCAATGACGCGGTAACTCGGACAGGTAGCCAAACAAAATCCGCAGTGAACGCAGGTATCAATCAGTTCTTGTTGAGGCGGATGTTGAGCATCGAATCCTGATTGCTCTAGACGTTGCTGAAAATCAAAGCTGTTTGGCGCTGAATTGGTTTCATCAAGGTTGCTAGATCGATCTGAGGTTTGCATTGTTATTGTAGTAATTTAACAAAGTTTTTTAGACGCATTAAACAGAGAAGAAATAAGCCCAACTTTTTCCTTTCCACCTTACCCCTTTCCCCTTCCCCTATGCTACAAATTTGTATAGATAGCATCTAAATAAAATACTTAAATGCCTCCAACAAACCGACCCGGACTAAGAATATTTTTTGGGTCGAACTGTTGTTTAAGCTTGCGCATGACGGTAAGAGCATTGCCTGTGTATCCCCAAGGCTCAAGCTGTTGTTTCAAAGCAGTAGAGGCTTCTAACACAGTCAGAAAACCTTGGTAGTTCTGAGCGATCGCTCGCATCTTCTTTACTATTTCCAACTCATCTAAGTACAGTGTGCCTAAGCCGCTGCCGTTGTGCATGAGCCCAAAACCTTGACCAGCGGTAAGAGTAGCCGACTCCCTCAGAACAGCCACAGCCGCAGACGGAATGACCCCGATTTTACACCGTATGGCTGAGGGGGACTTTATTGGTTGCCATAGTTGAGCTTCGTCTACTTCTTCTCTGGTTAATCCTAACTCTTGGGCGATCGCCTTAAGCTGTGTGGCTTGTTCTTGAACGCTTTCTGGGATGCTTTGAAAGCGAACTCTCAACCCCATGTGCTGTCCTAGTTCTAGTTGCTGAACTCGAGAAGCCGAAAGTAAATCAGCAGCGGTGGGAGTAAGGGAAGAATTGCGTAAGGTTTGGGCAGCGGTAGCGATCGCTTCTGCTTCTCCAGTGAGCAGCACTGTGGTCGATGCGTCCGGTAGCGGATAGACCCTGAAGGTGATTTGCGATATCACTCCCAGCGTTCCATAGGAGCCGGTAAACAGCTTCATCAGGTCATACCCTGCCACGTTTTTCACCACTCGCCCTCCGGCTTTGGCCATCTGACCATCCGCCCGCACAAAAGTTAGCCCGAGCACCATATCTCGCACTCCACCATAGCGCTGTCGCCAACTGCCCGTATCGGCGGTGGCAACAATACCGCCCATCGTTGCCTCATCAGGATAAGCCGGATCGAGGGGCAAAAACTGCTGCTTAGACTTCAAAACGTCTTGCAGATCCCTCAGTTTGACTCCCGCCTCCACCGTCACCGTTAAGTCGCCGACGGCATGTTCAACAATCCGATTAAGCCGCTGAGTACTAATGGCGAGTTGAGCCTCTTGCACTAGCCCTCCCCAATTGAGTTTACTCCCACCGCCACAGGGAAGGATTGCCAAGCGCTGTTGATGAGCCAGTTTAAGAGCTGCTGACAGGGCTTCTGGCGTGTGGGGATAGACGAGGGCACTTGGAGGACGAGTCGCGATTGGGTCAAGCCCAGCGCCTCCAGGGGCAATCGCTCCGGTAATTCTCTCCTGCCACGGAGACTCTAGCTGATTCCACTCAACAAAGTCTACATCTGACAGAGTTTTGAAGTCAGCGATCGCTTGGGTCATAGAAAGGAACACTCAGTTCATGAGTGCTATCTAGATGTTACTTCCAGCGTACCGTAACGAGTTAGCCCTAGAAAAACCCCAGTTAGTTCAATTCCAGGAAAACGTCCCCTCATACCGGGCGGATTGTCTTGATGCTGCTACTTTTAAGTTCTTTAGTAGAAAATTTTGATAATGCCTATAATTGCTTCTTGTCTTGCTTAGCCAATTTTAGGCTTTAAAACTCCGTTTATGTTGCCTAGAGTAAATTGATTGGTAGTCCTTAAAAATGGCGTTTTCGGAAAAAACATAATGACCAATCAGGTTATTTTTGCCTTTTTATAGACTGCAAAAAGCAATCAACGTTCGCTCATTTACTTGGTGGCGACCACTAAAAATAATTGGTAATTTTCAAAAAAATGCGGTTGTTTTTTCGATTGCAACACAACTGAAAAATGCAGTAGAATTTGTCCTTTCATTCTATGTAGGATAAGCAATCCAAAGAAATACGAATAGCTACGTATTTTTACTGATGTTGAGAAACCAAGAAGCTTTGATTTTAATTAAACCACTAAGTAATTTTACTAATGCACAAAAGCCAATCTTTTTGAGACAATCAAACTCGTAATTTAAGCAAAAAATGCTGCTATCAAGCAGAAGTAAAAATTTGAGGATGGATTAAATTTTAATAACTAGTACAGAAAGTGCTATCTAGCAGTACCCCGCCAGATTTTATTGATGGTCGATGAGCGAGTCATTTTATTTGCGCTAACTTGCTCCTAGCAAACACATCATCAGGAAGGCAAAGCGTCCGCAATAACATTAGCGAAAGAATAGCTAACTAATTTTTGAGTGCAGAAAATTTATGGCAATAATCTGGATTGCCATAAATTGGGGATGTATTTGTGGAATAGCTACAGCGTAAATGTTGGTTTGTGGCAACAACTGGTGCGCTTGAAACAGCACTTCAAGTGTGACCAACAACTCAAAAGAAACAAGTAATGGTAACTTTTTCTGAACGAAACGATACGCTAGCAACCGCAACCCCGACAGGCTTAAGCGCTAATAATTTGGGGCGGCTGAGTTTTTCTGGGGAGATTGGTGATAACCCAGATATAGCTCCTCAATCGGATGTCGATCTGTTTAAGGTACAGCTTGATGTGGGCGATCGCCTCACGATCGACATTGAAGCTGATATCGTCGGCTCCTCGCTAGATTCAATTTTGCGTCTGTTTGCTGCCAACGGAAATGAAGTTGCGGTTAATGATGATGATTTTGGCAGTTTAGACTCTTTAATAAACTTTACCGCTGTTGTCTCTGATACTTACTTTATTGGAGTCAGCGGCTATAGTAATTTTTCCTACGATCCTTTCACAGAAGGAAGTGGAGACTTTGGTAGTACTGGCGAGTATTCGCTTGAAATTACCCTTGAGAGTCCCCTACATATGAACCGAACGATACCATTGCGACCGCAACGCCAACGGGGTTAAGCGCTGAAAACCTGAGCACGTTTAGCTTCTCTGGTGCTATTGGTGATAATTTCAACGTTACTCCAGGGGCGGATGTCGATCTGTTCGAGGTGCAGCTTGACGCGGGCGATCGCCTGGTTGCTCATGTAGATAGAGAAGACTTTGTGCTAGAGGCAATCCTGGGGCTTTTTGACTCAAACGGAGAGAGAGTAGAAGTTAGCAGTGTTAGCAGCAGTAGTTCTGAATCTCTAATTGACTTTACCACTTCTACCTCTGACACTTACTTCATTGGTGTCAGCGACGTTACTAATTCCGAATACAATCCTTTGGTAGAGGGAAGCGGTGAAGTTGATTTTTTTGCCAGCACTGGCGACTATGAGATTGAAATTACGCTAGGTAGTTCTCCTCCTCCGCTTCCTAGCTTCCCAAGCGGCGTTAGTCAAAATCTGGCTAGATTAGTACATGGTACTAATGGCTTTGTCCTTAGAGGAATTGATGCCGGAGACTATTCCGGCAGGTCGGTGAGCGAAGCTGGAGACATAAACAGTGATGGGATTGACGACATAATTATTGGGGCTGATGAGGCTGATCCTAACGGGAATTATGAAGCCGGCGAGAGCTATGTCGTGTTCGGTAGCAGTAATGGGTTCGACGCAAACTTGGATTTAGCTGAGCTAGATGGAACCAATGGTTTTGTCCTTAGAGGAGTTGACGCCGAAGACTATTCCGGCAGGTCGGTGAGCGGATCGGGAGACGTTAATGGTGATGGCTTTGATGACCTCATTATCGGTGCTCCTAGTGCAGGAGAGCTAGTTTATAGTGATTTTGGCATTTATAGTAATGGCCGAGGCGAGACCTACGTAGTGTTTGGCAGAAGCGGGTTTGATGCGAGCTTAGATCTTGCTGAACTAGATGGCACTAATGGCTTTACTCTCAGCGGCATTGATCCCTTGGATCTTTTAGGCAGCTCGGTCAGCGAAGCAGGAGACGTTAATGGCGACGGCTTTGACGACTTTATTATCGGCGCTCCTGGTGCAGGGAATCTAATTGTTGGCTACGACTTCGACTATAACGATCGCCGCGGCGAGAGCTATGTTATTTTTGGTCCTGCGCCTTCTACAGGTCTTATCGGCACTGAAGAGAGCAATACCCTCCTCGATCGCGACAACATTGACCTCATTTCTGGCGGTAGCGGGAGCGATACCATCGCGGGTTTAGCAGGCGATGATGAAATTTTTGGCGGCAACGGCGATGACGTGCTGCGTGGAGACCTTAACAGCCGCTCTCCAGGGGGAACAGAAGGCGGCAACGATACTCTGGTCGGCGGGGCAGGCAGCGATCGCCTCGGCGGTAAGGGCGGCAACGACTTGCTTCTGGGCGGTTTAGACGACGACCAGTTGTATGGGGATGATGTGCTAGGGGGTGGACCGGGTAACAACACGCTTCAAGGGGATGATTTCTCTGGAGGGGAAGGTCGAGATGTTTTTGTCCTCGGTGCTAGCGAAGGAACAGATACCATTGTTGACTTTGAAGTCGGCACCGACTTCATCGCCTTAGATAATCTCCGCTTTAGAGATCTATCCATTAACGGAACCAACGATGCCTTGATCAACTTTGAAGACGAGACGCTAGCAATTGTTCAGGGAGTGAGCCCTGACCGCCTTGATACTTTATCGTTCTTCCCGGTTAGCACTACCACCGTAGCTTAACAGCATTAACTGAGCCCCACAGGGCATATTCGGAGGATGTCACCTCCTTAGCCATTCGGACAAAGGACTAATAACCAAGGACGAAGTGGATGCTCTCCCTTCTCCACAGACCACGAGAAGGTCTGTTCGCCACTTTTTACGTAATTTCACGATTGTAATATATTTTACTTTTTGCTAAGAAGTTCCAGAAAGTAAACCTGAAGCCGATAATTACGTAGTCTTAACTATTGTGTAGAGGCTTACTTTTCCGAGACAATCAAGTCTACAATCCCCTGACTTAAACGCTACCCTAAAAAGTTGAGCTTCGATCCCTCTCTTTGTCGCAACGAAAGCGAAGTTGAAAGTAAACTCATTGTTCAGTATTTGCTGCCTAAGCTCGGCTACTCTCCTGATACCTGGCATCAAGAAGTAGCCTTTGGCAATATCCGTCTAGATTTTCTCGCTTTCGCTAACCGGGTGATGCCGTCTCCGTCAACACAATTGCCGTTTGTCGTCCTAGAAGCCAAACATCCCCAAGAAAATCTAGAGCGTCACGAGCGCAAGCTCAGAATTTATCTAACCCGATTAAGGGCGCCCTATGGACTGTTGACAAATGGACGAGAAATTAGAATTTATCAGAGGGACCAAGACGCGATTCAGTTAGTTTTTCAATGTCTTGGTCAGCAAATCGAGCAGAATTTAGAGGGTATCAACGCGTTAATCGGTAAAAATAACCTTAATCAAACTGTCTCTGACGCTGGTCAGTTTTCCACTTATCTGAGTGCCGCTGCATCTCAACTTAACCTTAATCGTCAACCAACTATGAAAACAATTGCCATTTACCACCATAAAGGTGGCGTCGGTAAAACCACTGTTGCGATTAACCTAGCAGCAGCTTTGAGAAAAAAGGGCAAAAGGGTATTGCTCATTGATATCGATGCGCAAGCCAACACAACCTTTGCTGTGGGGTTAGTGAAATTTCAGTTTGAAGAAGAGGATGATATTAGAGAGCGCAACGTTTACCATTTGCTAGAAGGAACCAACTTTAACTTTATTCCCGAACTTTCCAGGCAGTCTCACTACTTCAATCAGCCAGAAATTGATGTGGTTCCCTCCCACATTACTCTCATCGAGCGGCAAAATGAGCTAGTTCAGTACGGAGCCAGTAGATTCCGCCTCGTCAAAAAATTGGAAAAAGTTAAAGATCAATATGATATTGTCATTATCGACACTCCCCCCTCTCTAGATTTGTATGCAGAAGTGGCGCTAACGGCGGCTGACTATTTAATTATTCCTTCGGACCTTAAGCCTTTTTCTAATCAAGGACTAGAAAGCGTCAAAAACTTTATCACTAAACAAATTAACGAAAACAAAGAAGGATTAGGAAAACCACCGATCAAAATTATGGGAGTGCTTCCTTCTAAAATATCCACCCATGCCAAATATCTTCAGCATACTTTTCCTAAACATCGAAGCATCATTCCAGAGCGCTATCAGCTTCCCCTGATGGAAAATATGATTTCAGAAAGAATGCATCTCTCCCATTGCGTCAATCAAACTCTTTCGGTCGGAGATTTAGAGGTTCCCGACCCTAAATCTATCTTTGAGTATGCTAAAGCCGTCTCTACGGCTGATGTTTCTGCCGCTGAATTTGAAGCTCTGGCTCTAGAAGTGTTAGACAAAATGGAGATGCAGTAATGGCCACCTTTTTGAAGGTAGATGTAGAAAGCATTACTTCTAACGTTCCGCGCTCCCAGTTTTCGGAAGCAAATCTTGAGCGGCTCGCCGAGCGATTATTAGAAACTGAAGGATTGTTAAAACCGTTAGTTTTGAAAAAAACAGCCTTTGAAAGTTACGAAGTCATTTATGGTCATTTAGAATACTACGCTGCTGTCAGAGCCAGTGAGAAAAATCCTCGTCAAGCAGAAATGGTCAACGTGTTGGTCGTTCCAGAAGGAAGGGAAGCAGCCGCTATTCAGCAGATAGAGACCCTTCAGCAACTCTCGGCTACGGCCAGAAACAGTGCGCTAGCAACTGATACAGCGGCTGCCACTGGCAGTCTCCAGTCTTTAGAATCGCGGTTGATGAATCTGGAGTTACGGGTCGAGAAAGGTCTAAATCAGGTTAGAGAAGAACAAACTCAAGAAAGAGCCAGGACTGACAATCGATTGAGAGAAATCGAAAGCTTAATTCCTCAGCGCCTTAAGCCTCTAGAAGCACTCAATACTTTGAGCGAAGCAGAACTAGCCGTTGAGTTAGAGCGTTCTAAAGTCCGAGGTGCGGAAAAACTAGCCCAAGGGATCATCAGTGCTAGAAAGAAGCGAGCGTTTGCTAACTACCAGGATGTCGTTAAATCTGTCAGAGGATTAGGACCAACAACAGTTCTCAACCTGATCGACGACTGGCTATTACGCTAATCGACAACAGCCACCGTTGCTAGTTACTGTAGGCTGACAGGCTCAGAAAGTTATCAGTCAGTGACTAAACTAGTTTACCGGATCGCTGATGACTAGTCACTGCTCACTGAAACTAGGCTGCATCGGCTAACACGGAGTGAGCCCTCAGCAGACGCAGCGCTTCTTGGTACTGTTGATCTACTGCTGTTCCGACCTGCTGTAGAGTAATGGGGGCTTGAGAAATCACTTGATCTGGAACTATCCCTTCCTTGTTGATATCTCTATGGCTTGGTGTTTCATACTTAGCGACGGTAACGGCTAACCCAGAGCCATCAGCAAGCTCGAACAAAGACTGAATCAACCCCTTACCAAACGTAGTCTCTCCCACTAGGAGAGCTCTCCCGTTATCTTGAAGCGCCCCCGCCAAAATCTCGCTGGCGCTGGCGGTTCCTTGATTCACTAACACGATTAGCGGATCTTCGGTTAAAGCCGAACCATAGGAATCGAAGCTGCCTAACATGCCCTGCCGATTGACCGTATAGACAATGGTGCCATTATCTAGCCACAGGCGAGCAATCTCAATTCCTGCCTGTAACAGTCCTCCCGGATTATTACGGAGATCGAGAATGTAGGCATCGGCTCCCTGTTGTTCTAGCTTGGCGATCGCATGAGCAATTTCTTGGACGGCATTGGCGCTAAACTGATTAAGGCGAAGATAGCCTACCCTGGCGCCTTCGGGCTGCTCGTCGAGCTGCGCGTAAACGGGATTGAGAGAAATTGTGTCCCTGACTAGCTTAACGGTCCGTGTTTCTTGGCTGGCGTTTGACTGGATTTTCAAAGAAACCGTTGTGCCAACGGGCCCCCGCATCCGGGTGGCGGCTTCGTCGAGAGCTAGCTTAGCGGTATCTACGCCGTCAATTTCTAAGATGCGATCACGCGGCTCGATTCCGGCTGACTCTGCCGGAGAGCCCGCTAGCGGGGCGACCACTTCTAGCTCTCCTTGCTCGTTGAGATTAATTTGCAGCCCCACTCCGGAGAGTTCTCCAGAAGTACTGACCTGTAAACTCCGATATTGTTCAGGTCTGAGTAGCCGTGTAAACGGGTCATTCAGGCTCGCAAGCATCTCCTCGATTGCGGTGTAAGTCTTTTCTCGCTCGGTCAGAGGGCGCTTCAGCAGCTTTTGGCGAATCAGCCACCAATTCTGATGGTTAAACGTTTCGTCGAGATAAGCTTGATTGACAATTCGCCAAGACTGTAGTAGTAGCTTTTGATCCTCTGTAAAAGCAGCAGCAGTAGGAGACCACCACCAGGAGATAATTGTGAGAACAAAGGTCAGCATGACCCCAATGACTCTTTTGCCCATGAGCACCGCGTTAACTTTTTTTTAAGTATTACTTAAAGTTTAGGGGCTTTAAACTTTTGTTGCTGAACTAGAATAGTTGAGTAGCAAGTTAGCGTTCTATACGAAACGGAGAAAAACTTTGGGCAGCCATTTTGCCAAAAGCGTTACTAGTCTTTAACTGTAACAATTCTCTGGGCCACCTTCCCTAGCCTTGGCGTTCTTAATCTCCTCAAACAAAAGTTAACATTCTGCCGAGCAGCTATGTTACATTTGATGGAGAGAATTAAGGCTCAGCTCTGAATCCTTGAACCACAGAGGTTTACTGAGGCAGTGACGAGCGACTCAATCAGCCCTCTTCGATCTAAAACATCCGTATAATATTTACTACTCAGCAAATACTGGCTTCATGTTTTCTAAACAAGTAACCAACTCATCGGCCTACAAATGGTTTAACGAGCGCCTAGAAGTTGAGGCGATCGCAGACGATATTACCAGTAAGTACGTTCCGCCCCACGTCAACATCTTTTACTGTTTGGGGGGAATTACGCTCACCTGCTTCTTAATCCAGTTTGCCACTGGATTTGCAATGACTTTCTACTATCGGCCTACCGTAACTGAGGCATTCGCTTCGGTTCAGTACATCATGAATGAGGTCAACTTCGGCTGGCTCATCCGCTCGATTCACCGTTGGTCAGCGAGCATGATGGTGTTGATGATGATTCTGCATACCTTTCGGGTCTACCTCACCGGTGGATTCAAAAAGCCCCGTGAGCTCACTTGGGTCACTGGAGTGATCCTGGCCGTCATCACCGTTACATTCGGCGTTACGGGCTATTCCTTACCCTGGGACCAGATCGGCTACTGGGCTGTGAAAATCGTCTCTGGCGTTCCGGCGGCAATTCCTGTTGTTGGCGATCAGCTTGTCGAGCTAATGAGAGGCGGTACTAGCGTTGGACAAGCTACCTTGACCCGATTCTACAGTCTGCACACCTTCGTGCTGCCTTGGGCCATCGCCGTCTTCATGCTGCTTCACTTCCTGATGATTCGCAAGCAAGGGATCTCTGGTCCTTTGTAAATTGCGATCGCCCTGGCGTTTCCTGCCTCTTCTATCTTCAGCGGCGAAATCTGCTGAAAAGGTGACCAAACTGTGGCCGTTAAACGCTAGTATTTTGATTAACATTACTGTACTGCCTGCTGATTCTGAGATTCAGGAGAATAAAATGTCAACCTTAAAAAAGCCGGATCTAGCCGATCCTAAATTGCGCGCTAAGTTAGCCAAAGGCATGGGCCATAACTACTATGGCGAACCTGCTTGGCCGAACGATCTCCTCTACACGTTCCCGATTGTGATCCTCGGCACGATTGCCCTGTGCGTTGGCCTCGCCGTCCTCGACCCAGCCGTTGTTGGCGAACCAGCCGATCCCTTTGCCACTCCTCTAGAAATTCTGCCCGAGTGGTATCTCTACCCCGTCTTCCAAATTCTCCGGATTGTTCCTAACAAACTCCTGGGAATTGCTGCTCAGGCGGCTATTCCTCTAGGTCTAATGCTGGTTCCCTTTATCGAAAACGTCAATAAGTTCCAAAACCCCTTCCGCCGCCCGGTCGCCACAACGGTTTTCTTAGTTGGTACCGCGGTAACTATCTGGTTAGGGATTGGTGCCACTTTCCCCATCGACAAATCGCTGACTCTTGGCCTGTTCTAAACTGACCGAGATTTTTAGAGGTGCCTGCGATCAGTCTAGAAAGGGTTGTTCGCAGGCACCAACTGTATGAGGGGGAAGAGAGTGAAGAAAAGTGATTTAGGACAAACCGCTACAGCCACTAGTCACGTCTTCGTTTTTTTAGAAATCTTTTCTCAAGAAGGGGGGATTCAGTCTTATGTTCAAGACGTTCTGCAAGCCTATTTAGAGCAATCGGGTCATTCTCTTCAGGCAGAAGTCTTTTTACTGCGAGATGCACCAGGATGCCACAACCCTCTGGAGACAGGAGCGATCAAATTTCACTATTTGAAAACCTTGCCAGCTTGGCAAGGCCGGTTCAAACTCGCCACCGCCCTGCTAATGTGTTTGGGATGGCGGCGACCGCAGCGAGTTCTATGCGGGCACATTAAGCTAGCGCCGCTAGTTCGGTCTCTGTGCCAGCCGCTGAGGCTGCCCTACACCGTCTTGACCTACGGCAAAGAAGTATGGGAACCTCTCCCCCCCTACGAACGGAAAGCTCTTCAGCAGGCTGATTCCATTTGGACAATCAGCCGCTATAGCCGCGATCGCCTCTGCACCGCCAATCGCGTTCCGTCCCAGAACGTGCAAATTCTGCCCTGCGCTATAGATGGCACTCTCTTTACCCCCGGACCTAAACCCACCGCCCTAGTGGAAAAATACGGCCTCGCCG
The DNA here is from genome assembly GCA_050331735.1 of Cyanophyceae cyanobacterium. Taxonomy (GTDB): domain Bacteria; phylum Cyanobacteriota; class Cyanobacteriia; order Cyanobacteriales; family JBHJGN01; genus JBHJGN01. The sequence continues at coordinate 55,821 of JBHJGN010000006.1, read as the reverse complement.
ATGCTAAAGTTCTCATGACGGTAGCGCGGCTATGGTCAGGAGACATTTACAAAGGAGTAGATGTCACCATTCGCGCCCTTCCCGAAATTGTCCAGCGATTTCCAGCACTCAAGTACTTAGTTATTGGTCGGGGAGACGACCAGCCACGCTTAGCGAGGCTAGCTAAAGAACTAAAAGTGGCCGAAAAAGTCGTGTTTGCCGGGTTCGTCCCGACCGCAGAGTTGGTAGAGCATTACCGCGTCGCCGATGCTTACATTATGCCTTCTCAAGAGGGATTTGGAATTGTTTACCTAGAGGCTCTAGTCTGCGGCATTCCCGTGCTGTCGGGGGACGATGACGGTTCTGCCGATCCTCTTCAGGACGGACGGTTAGGATGGCGGGTTCCTCATCGAGACCCCGACAGCGTTGCCCGTGCCTGCATCGAAATTTTGTCAGGCAACGATCGGCGCTGTCACGGTCAGTTCCTACGCCAGCACACCTTAGAGAAGTTCAGCAAGCAGTCCTTGTCTAAAAGACTACAGCAACTGCTAGCTGGCTGAGCTTGCTCAAGGTTCCGCCGTTGTACGCTACACCACGAGTTGTCCGGTGGGAAAGCCTAGATTAGGATAGAAATACCACCCCATTGCAGAGCCTAGGAGTTTACCCGTGAACCCTAATCCCAAGCTACTTCAGGTCAACAGCTCTGGCCTTAGCTGTTTGCTCACCGTCTTCCTGATCGCTTTTTTGCTAGGGTCAGTCGGACTCGGCTGGCTCGCCAATGGGTTGCTGGTTGTGGTGGCGGCGGTTCTGTTGCTGCCCGCTGTAGGGTGGATTGTCTTTCGCTGGTGGCTGCAGCGCAACCTAGTTGAATCTCAGTGTCCTGTCTGTCGCTACGAGTTCACGGGATTTAACGGGACGCAGTGTCAATGTCCTAACTGCAAGGAGCCGCTTAAGGTAGAATCAAGACAATTTGTTCGCCTGACTCCCCCCGGCACAATTGATGTTGAAGCGGTAGACGTGTCGGCTCAGTCCCGAGAAGATTAGCACTATTTTTGCTGAGAGATGTTGATGGTGTACTGGTGCTGAGAACCTGTGCGATCGCCAACATAGATTGAATAACGACCCGGCATCCACACCCCAGAAATTTCCGGGTTGGCTCCTGAAACCTGATCGGCAAGAACACAAAATTTTCCCCCCGGTCCATCGACAAGTAAAGTCGGTTCTCCATTCGCCTGTACGTTAAGTCGCAGATAGTCCAGGCGATCGGTCACGTTGATTGCATGATTAGGAGTCGCAGCAATAAAACCGCATCCTTTACTATCAACAGGTCCGCCCGACTGTCCCTGAAGAGAGAGCGGAGTGGTAGTCTGTCCGACGACAATTTGACCGTTAGCCTCTGTCGCCATTCCTAACAAACCTGCAACTAAAGCAGTGGAAATTAAACAACCTGCTAGTCTTGCCATCACTTTTTCACTGAAGAATGCTTTGAGATCTTTATTTTATGAAGAAATAAGTTCCTCATCAGGTATGCTCTATGCCAGTTCTTTGAGAGTCACTGCTGCCCAGTTTCCGACTACGTAGCCCTAAATCCTGTAGGCAAACAACTAAGCTTATACTACACTTGTATTACCATTAATCGCCATTGAGAGGAAAAAACATGCGGACTCTTTCTCGCACTTCAACGACAGAGATGGAAGTGACTAGTATTCGTCTAGAGAGAAGTTTAAAAGACAAGCTCAAAGCACTTTCTGGAACTCAAGGATACCAAGCCTTGATTAGAGATATTTTGTGGAACTACGTCCAGCAAAAGTTAGGAGACTATCGGCCCCAATTCTCTCCGGTTGATATTCGCGCCACCATCGAAGCAACGGCTAGAAAAGACGAACGCTGTGTTTTAACAGGCCAATTGATTGCCGAAAATCAATCGATGTTTCTTGGGCTGACAACCTATGGAGATTTAGTTCCCTTGAGCAAGGATAGTCTATAGAATTCAGTGAGGTTTCTTGTCGATCTCTGAGGGCTTGGGTCAAAGGCTTCCTAACGGCTCTCCCCACAGCAGACAACAATTCCGCGTTCAAGCCTGAAGGAAAGAAGCCCGCAGGGTTGAATCGTCTTAGAAAACGAGGGAGATTACTCGTTAGAATAGTAAAAAAAAGCTTGTTGCTCTCTTAGAATGGCAAGACCTTGATTAAAATTGTTCGTATTGATGTCTATTCGGAGTTTCTAATACTGATGACACAGGCCACTCAAGCTAAACCTAATTCTGGCATTCAGCTAACTGAAACTGCCCTTAAGCATATTATCCTGCTGCGCGCTCAGCAAGGGAAGGATCTCTGCTTGCGGGTGGGCATTCGCCAAGGAGGATGTTCGGGAATGTCCTACATGATGGACTTTGAAGAGAGCGGCAACGTGCGCACCGATGACGAGGTGTTTGATTACGACGGCTTCCAGATCGTCTGCGATCGCAAAAGTATGCTGTATCTCTATGGTCTTGTTCTCGACTACAGCAATGCCATGATCGGAGGCGGCTTTCAGTTTACTAATCCCAACGCGAATCAAACCTGCGGCTGCGGTAAATCCTTCGGAGTTTAGCATCAGGCGTATCGAAATTACTCATTTAATATGTCCCAAGCTGCTGCTCTCTTTGACGAAGGGTTAGAACGCTATAAAGCCGGAGAATCACCTCAAAGCCTGATTCCCGTATTTCAAGACGTTTGCGATCGCGCGCCCAGAAACGCTTCTGCCTGGAGCTGTCTGGCGTGGCTGTATCTATTAACAGACAAACCCGACAAAGCCTGTAAAGCGGCGCAAAAGGGAGTAAAACTCGATCCCCAAGCGCCCCAAGCCCGAATTAACTTGGCTCTTGCCATGCTAGATGCCGGACAAACAGGAGTGCGTCAGCATATCCAGGCCGTTCAGCAGATGCTCGGACTCGATGCTCAAATTCGTAGCGATATTGCCGAAAATATTGCCGACGGTTTGGCGAGAAAACCAGACTGGGAAAGTATGCATCGAGTGAAAGGCTGGCTGTTCGACTCTTGAGCATTTGATTAACAGCTCTTAGCCGTTAGCGATTAGCCGCTTGTTTAGTGATTTCCCTAAATCTAGCTAAGAGCTAATCGCTTTATTAAATTCAAATTCTTCCCACGATGAGCATCTCCAAAACTCAACTGATTGGTCTCAACGCCAACGAATTTCGTCATCCGCTAGATTTTCAGGCTACCCAAGCGTTGAAGCAGTTGCCGGGGTTAGATTTAGCAGTTCGCAGCCTGCTTGGTCCTGTGGGCGAGCAGTTTTTCTACCTCAACAACATTGCCTCTAGCGTTCAAGTCAGCGGCAACCAATTACCTCATCTCCATAAGCTGCTGTTAGAAGCTTGTCGGGTGCTCGATCTAGAGCCGCCTCAGCTTTACGTCCAGCAAAATCCGGTCCCCAACGCTTACACCTTCGCCATGAGGGGGAAGCAACCGTTTATGGTGCTGCACACGTCTCTGATTGAAATGCTGACCCCTGAAGAAATTCAGGCCGTGATGGCGCACGAACTGGGGCATCTTAAGTGCGAACACGGTGTTTATCTGACGTTGGCTAATCTGATGGTCCTCGCAGCCAATTTACTGCCTACCTGGGGAGCCGTCATTGCTCAGTCGCTTCAGGAACAGATGATGGCCTGGTTACGCTGTGCTGAGTTTAGCTGCGATCGCGCCGCGCTGCTGGCCATTCAGGAACCGAAAGTGGTAATGTCGGTGCTGATGAAGCTGGCAGGCGGTTCGCCAACGCTAGCGCCTCAACTCAATTTAGAAGCGTTTATCGCTCAGGCAAGAGATTACGACGCTATCAGCAATACTCAACTGGGCGAGATGCTCAAAAGTGCGCAAACTGCTCAGTTAACTCATCCAGTTCCAGTTCTGCGGGCCCGAGAAATCGACCGCTGGGCCAGTTCGCAACAATACCAATCCTTGTTAGAAAGTCGGCAAAAGGACTATAATCGAAAAGTTAACATCCAGGGCGGATGGCGAAATTGGTAGACGCACCACACTCAAAATGTGGCGGCTTCGGTCATGTCGGTTCGAGTCCGACTCTGCCCATAGAGCCGACAACAGTAGCTCGACTTAGGATAGCTCAAGAGCCTTGCTGACAATTTAAGGTAGACATCTATCTTGATGAGTTGTCTTGGGGTCAGTCATCCTCCTTGAGGAAGGTAACGGTAAAAAGCCTAGCTCTGGGTTGCGAAAAAGTGCTAAGGCGCAGGTAAAGAGATCGCCTCCTACTAGATAAGGAGCACAATCTAGCGTATATTCCCTAATAGTTAGACTATCTGAACTCTACATCAATTATTGACCAGCCCAAGTTACCCAGCGATGCGAGGTACCGACTTGTCTTCTGTCTCTTTCATCAGCGGTGCTTCCCGTCAGATCTGCCCCTTCTAAATGAGCCACGCTTAAATCTGTGCCTCCTAGTTTAGCGTTGGTTAAATCAGCGCCGCTCAAGTCAGCACCATTCACATCCACATCGGTGAGATTGGCTCCGCTCAAATTGGCTCCCTGGAGGTTAGCACAGCGTAAGTCTGCTCCACTTAAGTCTGCACACCTCAAATTAGCCTGATTCAACTCCGCACCAATTAAATTAATTTCAATTAAATTAGCTCCGACTAGATTAGCTTCCCCTAAATCGGCATCTGTTAGATTGGCCTGCTGCAAACAGGCACCACTCAGGTCCGCTCGTCTAAAATCGGCACTACTTAAGTCAGCTCTAGTTAAATTAATTCTGCTTAGACTAGCTCCTTCAAGCCTCGCTTCATGCAGACTAACCTCTGCAAAATCTAATTCTTGAGCGGCATACCGACTCAAAAGTTCGTGAGTGTTCATCGGTTTTTCTCCTTATTTAAGGCTTTTGAGTCAAGCAGATCAACAAATCAAAAAAGAGTAATTAGAATGTTATTGCTTGACTCTACTCAATTAGTTCTCAAAACTTTTTAAAACTGATTGAAAGCTCGTTAACCGCTAGCTATTATCTGGCAGAAGAATAAGATTTATATTGGCAATCGCTAAAAATCAAGAGCTACTGGTTAAGAAACTTTGTTCAATTAATTCGTTGCCTAAGAAAGTGTTCGCACTGATGTCATGACGAATCTTGCAAAAAGTTTTGAATGTTACTGTTTTTATTTCTATTTTACTCTTCTTAAAATGAGGAAGGTGTTACGAGTTGTTGACAGATACAAAGTTTGTTAAGATTTCTCGTTTCCCTGTAAGATGCTCTTTAACAACAGCATCTTTTTAAGAAAGTAATGGCAGTAAGGAGTCCCTTTCAACACTCATCAGCTCGATTCCAATGCTTATCTTTATTGAAGCAGCAAGGAAAAAGCTTGTTTATCGCCGTCTCCCTCCTCTTCACGGCTAGCGCCACCGCCCAAGAACCCCCTATTTACAGCTCGGAGGATATTTTCCATCCGGTAATTGCCCAGAACGGGATGGTAGCCTCTCAGGAAAAGTACGCTACTCAGTCCGGGTTAGACGTGTTGAAAGAGGGAGGCAATGCCATCGATGCTGCTGTCACGATTGGATTTACAATGGCGGTGACGTTACCCCGCGCTGGTAACCTCGGCGGCGGCGGCTTTATGATGGTGCATCTAGCCGAGACGGGAGAAACCGTTGCCATCGATTATCGAGAGAAAGCGCCAAAAGCGGCCACGCGGGATATGTTTCTCGACGAGGAGGGAGAGGCCGATCCGCAGAAATCGCAATTTAGTCACCTCGCCGTTGGCGTTCCTGGAACCGTTGCTGGCATGGTGCTGGCCCTCGAAGAGTACGGAACGATTTCGCTGGAGCGAGCCTTGCAGCCAGCGATCGCCTTAGCTGAAGAGGGGTTTCCGGTGGATGAAGATCTCTACAGTTCCCTGGTAGCTGCCCAAGAGAAGATGCAACCCTATCCGGCTAGTCAAGAAATCTTCTATAACGACGGAGTGCCCTACGAAGTCGGGGATATTCTAGTTCAGGAAGACTTAGCCAACAGCTTAAAGCTGATTGCCGAAGAGGGAAAGTCGGCGTTTTATCAAGGAGCGATCGCTGAAGCTATTTCGACTGAAATGGAGGCGAACGGAGGCTTAATTACCCAGGAAGACTTAGCCGATTATGAACCCGTCGTGCGGGAACCGATTCGCGGTTCCTATCGCGGCTATGAGGTGTATTCAATGCCGCCACCGAGTTCTGGGGGCATTCATCTGGTGCAGATTCTCAATCTCCTTGAGAAATTTCCCCTTGGTTCTTTGGGACACAATACGGCTCAAACCATTCATCTGATGGTAGAAAGCATGAAGTTAGCCTACGCTGACCGTTTTAAGTTTCTAGGCGATACCGATTTTGTTGACGTTCCTGTGGCTCGCCTGATTTCTCCCCAGTATGCCGAGCAGATTAGAGACAGAATTGATCTAGAAATGGCTACACCCAGTCAGCAGATTCTGCCTGGAGGCACTGACCGACTAGAGAGTAACGATACGACCCACTACTCGGTGATCGATAGCGAGGGAAACGCCGTTGCCAATACCTACACCCTCAATTTTAGCTATGGAACCGGCATTACCGTTCCCGGAACTGGCATTTTGCTTAACAACGAAATGGATGACTTTACTGCCAAGCCAGGAGTCGCGAATGCCTACGGTTTAGTTGGGGGAGAAGCCAACGTGATTGAGCCGGAAAAAAGGATGCTCAGCTCCATGACCCCCACCATCGTGATGAAAGACGACAAACCGTTTCTGGTTACGGGAAGTCCGGGAGGCAGTCGGATCATTACCACCACGTTGCAGATTCTGCTCAACGTCATCGATCACGGGATGAACATTGCCGCCGCTACCAATGCAGTACGCATTCATCATCAGTGGTTCCCCGACCAGCTTAGAATTGAGCAGGGCTTAAACGCTGACACTGTTGAGTTACTCACCCTTAAAGGACATGAAGTAGAGGTTGGGAACGCCATGGGCAGTACCCAGAGCGTGATGAGGGTTGATGGCGTCCCGTATGGCGCTTCCGATCCTCGCCGCACGGGGGCTTTAACATTGGGGTATTAAATCGGGGAAAGGGCGAAGGGGGAAAGGGATTTCGACCATCGGTTGATGAGGAAAACTGAGACTGTTTTAGTTTCCAGTAAATTGAATGGCAAATTAATTCTCTACTTGAGAATGCCGACTAGAATGCTAAACAATTCTTCTAAATCTGCCGGAACTCGGTAAAGCTGCAAATCCTGAACAATCTGTTGTGTTACGGGTTGAGAATGGCAAACTGCCAAATTGTTCCGGTGGTGAGAGCGCCATAGATAACTTGGTCTGTTTCTAGCCACTGCTGAAGGGCAATAAGCTCTACAGCGAGTTGATTGAAACCGTTGTCTAAATCTTCTCGCTTCGCTTCAATGACTAATACCATTTACCGAAAGGAGTCAGATAGTTCCCAAACGCACCAAGAATTGGAGGTTCAAGGGGAAAGAGCTGCTGTGCTTCCCTTTCCCCTTTACCCCTTCCCCTTTCCCCCAACTCATCAAGTCTCCTATTACTTTTTCTAATTGGTACAATAAGTGGTGATGAGAGCTAATGTAATAGTCTAAGACTCCTTTGAGTTGATCGCTCACCCTGAGCGGGTATTCAATCTTCACGCGAATATCTAGCTAATCGATGAGCGACAGAATAACTGGAGACACCAGCACTTCTCGTCTGGCTGTCTCTGCACTAAAGAAGATCTTCGGCAAGCGCTCGATTATTTTGCGTTTGAGCTTACTTGCCTCCTCTCGATCGAAAGTTTCCTTGGGAAGCTCTAAAAAGATTTTGGCAAACGAATAGTCGAAGTAGCTGAGTAAAGCTTCAGGGTCGGCTTGAAGTTCAAAATAGTGGCTAAACGTGTAGGATTGGTTCGGTTGAATACTTGCTTGTTGAGGCATCTACTAATCTGTCCCGATTATTTAATCCCGATTGCGGCTCATACTAAGACCCCGATTCTAATCGCCGTCGCCATTCTGCATCGATTTTATCGGAGTTCTCTAACTCCTGATCGATTAGATCAGTCTCCGTTGAATAAGTAATATCTTCTGCTCCAATTACCTTCTCACTGGCAAATTGACGGGCATAGTTAATCTTCCGCCGTAGTGCGGTATCGGCTTCATTGAGGGCTACTGCCCTCGCTTGCCGCTTGTGGTTGCGCGCCTCGATTCTGCTGTTCTGACCCTGAATCCAAAAGTAGCGGACAAGGGGAATGACGAGAAAAGCCGTTCCGTATCCGAGCAACAGCCAGTAGAGGGAAGCAACCAGGGCAAAAAATCCGCCTAACTGGGCTACTGTGCCGTCGCGCAACAGAGAACCAAGGACAAGAGCCAAAATGAAGTTGGCTGCTCCTAATCCCACCGCTAACGTAATTTGATTGCTTCCGGCTTGACTAAAGCGCCAGGTCTGCTCTCGCAGGTAAGCAGACACCGGTTGGGAACGCCGTCGATTAGCGCTAACCTGGAGTTCTGGAAAGTAGTAAACAATTTCGCCCCTCGGAGATACTTCCGGATACCCGTTGAAGCGGCTCAGCACTGGTAGAATATAGTCCTCATCCTCAGCGTTGTTGATGTCTAGGTAAGGAGCAATCTGTTCAGCCACAACCGCACCGCCACTGTTGCGAATCACGGTGCCGATTTCTTGCCAGCGCCGCTCTTCCAAGTCTAGATTGGGATTGCCATCCCCAAACAGAAACGAGAAAATGGCTTCAAAGAAATTCATCTGACTACTAGGCGCCGAACGGCGACGTTGGCGCTGAGTGCCGTAGTTCGGCGAGAAGAACCAGAAAAGCTCCGGTCCTAGCCAGAAACGAGGCAGGAAGAAGAATCCGCCACCGCCATAGCTTCTGCCACCGTAGTCACTGCGATTGTCACTATCGCGGCTGGAATTCATGGCGATGAAAATTGCGGCGATCGCCACCACCATAATGAGGATAGAAGCGATCAGAACAATGCCAAAGGAAACGCGAATGATGTAGAACAAAACCCGCCAGACTCTATCCCACCATTCCCTCAAGCGGATGCGCCAGTATTTATTACGCAGAATTGACCGAAAGTTTCGGGGAAACAAATAGACAATTTCCCCCGTCTCTGCTACCTGTAAATGTCCGCCTGCCTCTGACGCTAGGGCAAGTAATCCTTGCTGGGCAATATTAACGTCGAGTCCGGCTTGAGCAGCAACGTCGCCAACGGTCACTCGATAGCTAAGCTGCTCTACTGACTTTGCGATCGCCGGGTTGAGCACTGCACCTGCCTCAATAACTTTTCTCTTCCAGTTTAGCTTTTTGTGATTAAACGGTTTGCTAAGGGCGAGGCGAAACTAAAATCGACCGAATTGAGTCAGCTTCATTATTATGGAGAGAAAGAGGCAATGGCATGAACAAACAATCGCTCGGACACGGATTCACCCAGCTCGGGCTTGGATTAACCGCCGCTGCCGTTCTGCCTGCTTATCCAACAGAGGCAGCCGAGTCTGTTGTGCTTAAGTACGGTTTTATCAGAGAATCTGTGTCTGTTCCTGAGCTAAGTACTTTTGTCGAGACGGGTGAACTGTCTTCTTCTTTAGAAGCTTACCTAAAAATGGCGAACACCGAACCCGAAGAACTTCGTAGCGTACTGACGCGGGAAATAGAAATCGAGCCTGTTCCGCTATCGAGAGGACTCAACACCCTTCCTGGAGAACTGCTGCTTGACCAGGTGAGTAAAGTAATTCACACCCCCACCCAAAGCGCTAGTCAGCAGTCTTTACGGGCTGCCCTCGTCAGTTCTGCCCTACCTGACGGTAATATTACTTTGCTGGAAGTGCTAGAAAACTACCCTACTGAGGATGTCCATGTTGAGGGCGATCGCCTGGTCGAAACCTACACTCAGCTTGATAAATTCTTAGGGATTCTTGCCGATGCTGGAGTTGAGCTTAAGCTTTAGTAAGCTAGAGTTTTAAGAGTTTCCTGCAGATAGAGACGCACCTGAGCATCTAAGCTCGTTTGCTGAATCTGAGCGGCGTTGTTCTGCTGCCAGCGCTGAAAACCAGAGCTTTGGGCAATCGCCTGCTTCAAGCTTTCCCATACCGATGCCTCATTCGAGGACAGAAGTGAACTAGTCATTAATTGCTTCTCTTCAGTGACTGTTTCATTTTAATGTACCTTGTTCGCCGCTAGCTTTCTGTGGAGTTTGTTACCGAGGCTGGCAAAATTCGATTCACTCGAAAACCAGGAATGATAAACTTCTGGCGAATCTGGTCTGGGGATAACGGTTCAGCAGCAGCAAAGACCTGTTCCCCGGTCAACAATACACCCAAAACGCTTAGGGGAACCTGAATAAATAAATTACTCAACAGAAAGGCTACGGCAGCAATCATTAGACCCAGCAGCCTGACTTGGGGAAGACTAGAGGCAGCAACGGCGGCTAGGGGAGCAACTCGATAGATTTGCCAGAGAATCACCAGCATAATCAACACTCCCACTGCCGTTAGCAGGCGCTGCTTTCCGGCTGTAAACAAACTCAAAATCTGTTGCTGACGAGGAGTTAATGCTTCTGGTCTGACGGCAACAAGCAGCAGGCTAAAAATATCGAACGGACGGCGAAGCTGCATTAGCGTGATCGGAACGATGCCAACTGCGGCGAGCAGAAGGAACTCAAGCCAGAAGAAAGGAATCGGTTCACCCACCGCTAACCCAAGCCATGTCGCCTGCAAAGTCAGCGGCAAGACGGCTATTCCTGCTAAATGAATCCATAAAAACGGTTCAGTCCAAAAAGAGCGCATCGGTGATTAGAAAAGCAAGCTGTTGACTCAAACATTCCTGTAGATTCTGAATCGTTAGGTTTAGCACACCGTTCTACAGGTTTTCCTCAGCTAACAGTTTATCATCTCTAGCATCAGGCACGACTAAAATAAGCTCCGCCAATGAGATTCAACACTCCGTTATGTCTCAGGATGCTGCAAAGACTGGGCCAAGTATCCTTATCCAGCCAGCACTCAAAAAATCGGTAGTCACTGGCTAACAAGAGCTACTAGCTTATGTTTACGCGTACCTAGTGGAGCCATACCGGCGGGTTTAGAGGAGGTAATCGTGGTTAACCCAAAGCATCCTGCAATCAGTAGTCTGAAATTGGCCGATGTGAACAAGGACTTGTACAATGAGTGTGCTTTCCGAGGTATTTAGTCCATAAATCCTCGTCGAAAAAACTAATTTGGATAGACTTTAGCTGATCTCGGGGCGAGTAAAGGGTCCGAGTAGTGCTTATGAGCTCTGTGAGTTTGACTTTTAGCTCCTGCCGAGAGTACAAACATAAAGTATCTTCCGTCTCCAAACCTAATGCCGCATCTCAAAGAACAACAAGTGGCGATCGCCGCCGTTACCGCTGCTGCTCGCCTGTGCCAGCAGATCCGTCAAGGAAGTTTTCAAGCGTTCGCTAAAGCGGACCAGTCGCCGGTGACGTTAGCGGATTTAGGCTCTCAAGCCATTGTCTGCCAAACTTTATCCGCCGCGTTTGCTGACGATTCAATTGTGGCCGAGGAGGATGCTCAAATGCTCCGTCAGCCTAGCAATCGGGGGATTTTAGAACAGATTACTGAGCGAGTGAGACAAACAGTTCCGCAGACGACTCCAGACCTGCTGACAGAGTGGATTGATCGCGGCAAGGGACAAACGGCTGCTCGCTACTGGACTTTGGACCCCATCGACGGCACGAAAGGATTCATTCGCGGCGACCAGTATGCGATCGCCTTAGCTTTAATCGAGTATGGTCAGGTTCAGCTCGGCGTCCTAGCCTGTCCGGCGTTACCGTTTCAGGAGCACATCGGAACTCTCTTTGTCGCCGTTAGCGGTCAGGGAACCACGATGATGACTTTCAACGGAACGTCTCAGCCAGTGCAGGTGTCCCAGCGTGGCGGTTCGGATAGCGTACGGCTGATTGAAAGCGTAGAATCGGCCCATAGCGATCGCCCCCGACAGGAGGAAATTGCTCGTAAACTGGGCCTTAGCTGCACTCCGATGAGGATGGACTCCCAGGCTAAGTACGGGGCAGTCGCCAAAGGAGACGCAGATCTCTACCTGCGGATTCCTCTCCCGCAAGATTCCTCGCGTCGAGAAAACATCTGGGACCACGCCGCCGGAGCCATTATTGTTGAAGAAGCGGGCGGACGGGTGACGGATTTGGACGGGCAACCCCTCAAGTTTTCTTGTGGGGCTAAACTCGCTCAGAATCGAGGCATCGTCGCCAGTAATGGCCTGATTCACGAGCAAGTTTTGGGGGCGATCGCCGCTTGCGACCAAGTTTAACCTACTCACTGCTGATTTCAGCCGGATCTAGCGCTCGCTGTCTGTTGGCGATGAGAACGCTAGCGAGGGGAACTGTGCTGAGGAGGACCAGCAGTAGGTAACTCACTCCTGCTCTCAAGCCGATGCCAACCCCAATCCCGGTCGTGATCGCCAGCAGAGAACTGCTCAGATTGCTCTTAAGCTGTTCTGTCAGCAAAAGGTCAAGGGCGATGACAATGGCAATACTAGCAAGAGCAAAGCCCAATACGGCTCCCCCAACAGCACTAATGCCCAAGCCAGCCCCAATTTTAGCCGTCGCCCCGCTCGCGGCTCCCGCGAGCGCTCCGCCACTGGCTCCCGCAAGCACTCCTTTCCCCAATTGCTCCTCTCCTGAACCGAGTAAAGCACCCAAAGCGACTCCGGCGATCGCTCCTGTTATCGTTCCCCAGGCACTAATTCCCACCGCCGCAACCAAAACAGTAACCGTAAAGCAAACCAGCCACCACAGGAGTAGAATCCTGGGCGATTGTCTGAGGGCAAGCAAGGCTTGATGGAGAGAACTTCTCCAATTGCCAACGGTTTCTTTAAACTTAATTTGCTTTGCTGCTCCTAGCCAGTTAATCTGAGTCTGGGGCAAATCGAGAGCGTCGATGTCGTTGAGAGCCTCTAAGGCCTCAGAAGCATCGCTGAAGCGATATTTTAGCTCCGGCTGCACTAGCTTTTGAAGCCACTGCCTCCATCGGCGACTGAGGTGGGCAGGAGGCTGCCAGCGGAAGTGAAAACGGTTGTCGATGAGAGTCCCAATTTCAGTTGAGGCAGTGCCGCTGAGCAAACAAATGAGCGTCGCCCCCAAACTGTAGAGGTCGGTAGCCAGAGTTAGAGGGCGATTCAAGAGCTGCTCTGGTGGCATAAAACCAAACGTTCCCGCTACCTGACTGCTCAGGGCTACTCCGGGCTGGTGATTCGTGCGAGCGAACCCAAAATCAATTAAGTAAACGTTGAGCTGATCGTCGACTAAAACGTTCTCGGGCTTAATATCGCGATGAATAATGGGGGGAACCTGCTGTTGAAGGTAGACTAAAATTTCTAAAACGGTGATCGCAATGCTTTTAACCTCTTCCGTCGTTAAGCGGCGCGGGGTTGATAGAGGGGAGGCATCTTTATATTCTTGAACTAAGCAGATGCCGTTTCCCGAATCGAATGTTTTCAAGATTCGCGGAATACCAGGATGATTGAGCGCTTGCAAGACTTCAACTTCGCGCTCGACGGCTTTGTATCCTGTCCAGTCTGTACTGGTAACAAACTGGAACTGCTTGATGACGACAGTTTGTCCTTGGAAATTGAGCGCTTTGTAGGTCAAGCGTCCCTGCCCGGAATTTTGTCCTAGTGGTTCAATGACCTGATAGCCGTAGCGCTTAAAGTCAGGAATATTCATAGTGCAGACTGTAGCGGCAGGAATCTCAGTGGTGAGAGAGTCACCTTTAAGCATGGCTCGTTTCTCGTCAGCATCCATCGCTCAATCCTCCTATAGGCAAACCGCATAGTTCCAGCTTAACTTGCTTGGTTGTCTAGCCTGATTGAAATTTGACGCCGTGGCGGGTATTCTGGGGGTTCCAGTACCAACGCTCTCCTCGACTAAAAGCAATGACTACTCAGAGACAAACCTGGATGGCTACTCTTGCCAAAGCGTCGCTAGAGCAGTTAGAGCAGCAGGTAGCAGCCCTAGGCTCTTTGCCTTCCTATCGCTTTTTAAGAGAACCAGAGATCGGACTCACGATGGTGCGAGGACGTGCCGGGGGAACCGGGCAGGTATTTAACCTGGGAGAAATGACGATGACTCGCTGTGTCGTCGTGGTGGAGGACGTCACGGGATTTGGCTATGTCGGCGGGCGATCGCCTCGTCATGCCGAGCTCGCCGCCGTCTGTGATGCCCTTTTGCAGCTTCAGAAATGGCATGAAGCAGTCACAACAACGGTCCTCACTCCTCTTGCTGAAGCCGCTCACCGCCAGCAGGACACCCAACAGCGCCAAACCGCTGCGACAAAAGTTAATTTTTTCACGCTGCTTCGAGGAGAATAAATAATCTCCTTGGCTGTTTATAGTACCTGCTAATTGTTGATTGTTCATTGGTCACTGATAACGACTCACCCCATGACCACTCTTCCCGGCTTTCATCACCTAGTTCACGATTCGCAGACGACGTTTCGGGCGTTGCTAAAGGCGCTCTCTGAGCCAGGAACGATTCAGCCAATTTCAGCCGCCATCACGCCTCCTGCGGGTTTGACTCCCGCCTGTGCTGCGGCTTGTTTGACTTTATTAGATTTAGAAACAAGCGTCTGGCTACAGCCAAGATTTGAGGCAGAGGTGCAAGCGTGGTTGCTCTTTCATACTGGCTGTCGATTTACGGATGAGCGGCAAGGGGCAGATTTTGCCGTGATTCAAGATACGAAGGAAATGCCTCCACTGGCAGCTTTTAACTGGGGAACAGCAGAACAGCCCGAAAACTCGACCAGCCTGCTCATTCAGGTTGAGAGTTTCGAGCAAGGCCAATTGGTAAGCTTGACAGGGCCTGGTATTTTAAAAGAAAGATCGTTGCAGATTGCTACCCCGGTATCTTTTTGGGAGCAATGGTCAGAAAACGTTCAGGCGTACCCTTTAGGAGTAGACTGTTACTTCTTCACTCAAGCAGCGGTGATCGCTTTACCAAGAACTACTTCTGCAACCAATTAACCACCAACTATCAACAATTTCTTTAAGGAGAACTTAATATGCCCTATGTTGCCGTTAAGGGGGGAGAACAGGCAATTGAGAATGCCGAAACTTTGTTGGAGGCATCGCGGCGAGGAGACCGGAAAATTCCTGAACTGAGCGTAGCGCAAATTCGGCAGCAGCTTGCTCTCGCGGTGGATCGAGTGATGTGTGAAGGGAGCTTGTACGATCCTGATTTAGCCGCACTGGCGATCAAGCAGTCTTGGGGAGATCTAGTAGAAGCAATCTTTTTGCTGAGGGCGTACCGCACCACTCTGCCCCGTTTTTACTACTCGCAGCCTCTTGATACCGGCAAGATGCAGCTTCGGCGACGGATTTCTTCGATTTTTAAAGATGTGCCTGGAGGTCAGCAGCTCGGACCGACGTTTGATTACATTCATCGTCTGTTAGATTTTAAGCTAGCAGCCGAAGGCCGTGCGCCCCTAGCCCCGGAAGAGCAGTCCGCATTACCCACCGATGTCCCCAGAATTGTTGATACTCTAGGACAAGAAGGCTTAATCGAAGAGGAAGACGCGCACAACGAGTCGCCTTTCGATCTGACTCGAAAACCTCTCTCAACACCAGCGGAACGGGATGCTCGCCTCCAGAATTTGGCCCGCGCTGATGAAGGTTTTTTGCTCGGGCTGGCCTATTCGACCCAGCGCGGTTACGGAAAGAACCATCCCTTTGCTGGCGAAATTCGCATGGGTGAGGTAGAGGTGATCGTTTGCCCGGAAGAGTTAGGATTTGAGGTGGCGATCGCAGAGATCACCATCACTGAAGTTCAAATGGTCAATCAGTTCAAGGGAAGCAAAGAAGTTCCCC
The DNA here is from genome assembly GCA_050331735.1 of Cyanophyceae cyanobacterium. Lineage (GTDB taxonomy): Bacteria > Cyanobacteriota > Cyanobacteriia > Cyanobacteriales > JBHJGN01 > JBHJGN01. The sequence goes on along the minus strand of JBHJGN010000006.1, from coordinate 39,991 downwards.
CTCAGTTTACTCGCGGCTACGGACTGACGTTTGGCTACAACGAACGCAAGGCTATGTCAATGGCTCTGGTAGACCGGGCCATGCGCTGCCAAGAGCTAGGAGAAGAAGTCAGTGGACCTGCCCAGGACGAAGAGTTTGTCCTGTACCATTCTGATAACGTAGAGGCCCAGGGGTTTGTGCAACACCTCAAGCTACCGCACTATATCGACTTTCAAGCAGAATTAAACATGCTGCGGAAGATGCGGGAGTCCTCCTGGGATGGGAAAGGGGAAAGTTCCAGCGGAACGGGGAAAGGGAAAACTGTCCCTGCGGGACGGGGAAAAACACAGAGCTAAGGAATAAGCTGATTCATTCTCTCCTTCCCCTTTTCCCTGCGCCTGCCCCCGGCTTTTGCAGCAGGATAGCGACCAAGCAGCTAGCTTGCTAGCAAACCTTGGTAGAGTGAAGCTTTTGTCCTTTTTGAGCGATTTTTTCGATCTCGCTCAGTAACCACAGCAGTACCTGAGAGGTTCCCTTGGCTTGCAAAGAAAATCCCTTTTCCGTATTCAGGATCGGAATCTCCAAGCAAAAGGTGCGATGATTGATTTCCAACAGCTTCCACTGATTCGTAATCATCTCAATCTTCTCTTGCAGTTGCTGGCGAGCTGCTGTGTTAGCTAAAGAATCACATTTGGTTAACAGCAGAGCCACGGGATAGTTGAGTCGGTTGAAATGAATTAGCATAATGATGGGGATGACCTGCTCCATGAGTCGATCGAGCTGAAGTTGATAGTCAGGTTCATACACAAGAGCCTCAGCATCGATGAAGACACAACAACCGTGGGAACTAAACACTAACTGACGGAACTCGGAACTGTCGAAGCTACACAACTCACCGGGCATATCCCACCAGCGAAAACGGCACAAGGTCTGCTCCCCCTCTCCCCGGTGTTGCTTGAGGCTAAAGTTGAAGTTGGTAATGCTTGCCGTTAAAGGCGGATAGCGACCAGTTTGTACAATGTAGCGCAGAAGATTGTTCATTGCCTCCTGCGCTTGACGTTCTTGGCAATCTAACCAAAGCTGCTGAGAACGGTATTGCTGTCGGTTGGCCAAAAACTCGGCATAACTCCCTGCCAAAAATACTGTCTTTCCTACACCTCTTTGACCAATACTCAGTAGGCTGTACGTTTTTGGCACCTTAAACAGAGACATGGCGGTTCATCACAGAGCAACTCACAACACACACAACAAGAATTTACAATTCAAAAGCCTATCAATGGCAAGAAAATGAGGCTTTGATTAAGTTGTTTTCTTGAACAGAAACCTGAAGCTTGGCTATCTTAAGCCACAAATAAATAGAAGCGGTAACATTGCCGACTTAATTCTTGTTGTGAACTGTATTGTCTTACACTTTTGCCAATTTAGGAATAGCTAGGAGCGAACGCAAGCTTGTTACCTATTGATAGTAAGGTTTTGAAGAATCTGTTGGCAGCGCACCAGTCTCCGTCCCTGTTTCCTTGGGAAACAAACCCAGCAGAGGACCAAGAATGGCCCCAAAGATAAATCCGCCAGCGTGTGCCCAGTAAGCAACACCGCCACTTTCCATGCCCACATTAGCCGCTACTTCAAAAGAAGCAATGCCGTTTAAAGCTTGCTCTAGAAACCAAAAGCCGAGAAAGAATACCGCCGGAACTCGAAAGGTCGGAAAAAAGAATCCCAAAGGAACTAAGGTAACAATTTTAGCAGCCGGAAAACGCAGAATGTAGGCTCCCATCACTCCGGCGATCGCCCCACTGGCTCCTAGGGAGGGAATATCCGACATGGCCGAGAAAAACCACTGGCTTAAACCCGCTAATACGCCGCAGGCAAGGTAAAAAATGAGATATTTCACGCGTCCGAGCTGCTCCTCAATATTGTTCCCAAAAATATAGAGAAACAGCATATTAAAACCCACGTGAGCAAAGCCAGCGTGGAGAAATTGAGAGGTAATCAGGGTGAGAGACTCTGGAACAGGCTGATGAACGTCGATTCCGTTGAAACTTGCCGTTAATTCCCTCGGAACGACAGCAAACAGATGAAAGAACCCATCGAGTTGATTGGGAGCAAGGCCAATTTCGTAGATAAACACTACAACATTTATGACAATCAATGCATAGGTAACATAGGGAGTAATTCTTGTCGGATTTTCATCCTTGAGTGGAACCATTTATCTCTTTCCTCTTTCGCTCAATTAGCTCACCGTAGAACGAATGAGGTTTTTTTGTCCCCGATCTTCAGACAGATCTTGCTGAATAAGAAGTGACTTTTGGGAATCTTAGCCTAAAAGGTAATACCATTTACCGAAAGTAGTCAGAGAGTTCCTTAAACTCACCAAGCATTGGAGGTTCAAGGGCAAAGAGCTGCTGTGCGTCCCTTTCCCCTTTCCCCCAACTCATCAAGTCTCCTATTACTTCTTCTAATTGGTATAAGAGTTTTTTTGCTTTTGATTGAGTGACTTAACTTTAATCAGAAAGCAGTCGGAAACTTTGCGCGTTTCAGAAGAAAAGAACGACCGTCCGACCGCCGTTATGAGTTGTTCGTTCCGATGCCCTGTGTCTGTGGCCGTTAAACAACTCATAACTAGTGAGCGATAGTACTCAATCCTAGTTGATCTAGCACGAAGGCATACTCAAACGCCAATTCTTTCAAACTCTCATAGCGTCCTGATGCACCGCCGTGTCCGGCTCCCATATTGGTTTTGAGCAGCAACTGATTGTCATCGGTTTTCAGATCTCTTAGTTTAGCAGTCCATTTAGCAGGCTCCCAGTATTTAACCCGGGAATCGTTTAAGCCAGCCGTGATCAGCACAGTGGGGTAGTCTTGTGCTGCGACATTGTCGTAGGGAGAATAGGATTTGATATAGTCATAGTACTCTGGCTCGTTGGGGTTTCCCCACTCATCCCACTCGATGACCGTGAGGGGCAAAGACGTATCTAAAATCGTTGTCACTACATCCACAAACGGAACATCGGCAACGACTATCCTAAACAGATCGGGACGTAGATTCATCACCGCTCCCATCAGCAACCCGCCGGCACTGCCGCCGGAAACGACTAGAGAATCCGAACGGGTCCATCCTTGAGCGATTAAAGATTCAGCACAGGCAATAAAATCGGTAAAGGTATTTTTCTTCTTTAAAAACTTGCCATCTTCATACCACTTACGTCCGATATCGCCGCCACCGCGAATGTGAGCGATCGCAAACACGACTCCCCGATCGAGCAACGACAGTCGAGTAGAAGAAAACGTGGCCGGGTAAGGAAAACCATAGGAGCCGTATCCTGTCAGCCACAGCGGGTTAGAGCCATCCTTTTCGATCCCCTTCCTATACACCAGGGAAATCGGCACTTGAGCGCCATCGCTGGCGGTAGCCATCAGCCATTCACTCGCGTACTGAGTGCGATCATAGCCGCCGAGCACTTCCGTCTCTTTTTTGAGTTCCCGATGTCCGGTTTCCATGTTGTAGTCAAACACAGAAGCCGGAGTAATCATCGAGGTATAGGTGAACCGCCAGATGGTGCTGTTAAATTCGGGATTATTGCCTTCAAACACAGCATAGGTGGGCTCTGGAAACTCTAGCGAGGTTTCTTGGGTGGTAGACAGCTTCTGCACTCGCACCGTGGGCAGTCCCCCGGTTCTTTCAGCAATCACTAAATGATCGGCAAAGGCACTCACCCCCGAGAGCATTATGTCTTCTCGATGGGGAATGACGGTTTCCCAGTTTTCCTTAGCAGGAGAGGCGACGGGAGCTGTCATTAGCTTAAAGTTAATCGCCTCGTCGTTGGTGACGATGTAAAAGCGATCGCGCCAGTGCTCCACCGAGTATTCCATGCCCGGCTGACGGGGATGAATCACCCGAAAAGAGTCGGTCGGGGCGTTGGCCTCTAAATAATGGACTTCTGTCGTAACCTGACTCCCCAACTCCATCAAAATAAACTCTTTGGAGCGAGTTCTCCCCACGGCTAAAAAGTACGCTTCGTCGTCTTCTTGATGAACTAGCATATCCTGATTGGGATCGGTTCCCAGTTCGTGTCGCCAGAGTTGGTACGGACGATTCGTCTCATCGACTTTAGTGTAGAAGACCGTGCGATTGTCGTTACCCCAGGCAAAGGAGTAGTAGGTGTCGGCAATCTGTTCTGAATAGAGTTTCCCCGTCTCTAGATCCAAGAAGCACAGCGTATACTGCTCGGCTCCCGACGTATCGGTAGAGTAGGCAAGCAGTTGATGATTAGGACTAATCGCTAAGACTCCCACGCTAAAAAATTCCTGCCCTTCCGCAAGCTGATTTTGATCGAGCAGTACCTGTTCAGCCGCGTCTAGACTTCCCTGTTTGCGGCAGAAGATGGAGTAAGCTTTGCCTTCTTCGGTGCGAGAGTAGTAATAGTAATCGTCGAGGCGATAAGGAACGGAAAGATCTGTTTCTTTAATGCGCCCGAGCATCTCTTTGTAAAGTCTTTCCTGAAGCGCCTCGGTGTGCTTCATTTGCTCTTTGGTATAGGCGTTTTCGGCTTCTAAATAAGCAATGGTTTCTGGATTTTCTCGCTCTCGCAGCCAGAAGTAGTTGTCTACTCGCTCGTCTCCGTGTTTGACTAGTATTTGAGGCTGCTTTGAAGCGCGTGGGGCAGTCGGGACTGAAAGATTCTCTGTGGTCATGTTTTGTGTAGTCAATCCTAATACTGATTTGATCTAAACAAAACCGTAACGAATCTGCATCTATGCCAGGTAATACTATAGCGATAGTCAGAAAGAGCAGAACACATCAGTAGTCTCAAGACGAGTGCAAAGTTGTCCTGCTGATTTTTGACTTCTAATACCATTTACCGAAAGGAGTCAGATAGTTCCCAAACTAACTAAGCATTGGAGGTTCAAGGGCAAAGAGCTGCTGTGCTTCCCTTTCCCCCAACTCATCAAGTCTCCTATTACTTTTTCTAATTGGTATAACTTCCGACTCCTGTCTTCTCCGAGAATGCCTGATTACCTCATCCGCAATGCTGTCAACGCTGATTTGCCCGCTATTATCGAAATTTACAATGCCAGTATTCCAAGCCGTCTAGCCACAGCCGATTTAGAGCCAATTTCTGTTGCCAGTCGTCAAGATTGGTTCGATCGTCATACTGCCACTCATCCTCTGTGGGTGATGGAAAAGCAGGAAGAAATTGCCGGCTGGCTCAGCTTCAACGATTTCTACGGTCGTCCAGCCTACCACCGTACCGCCGAACTGAGTATCTATGTTTCCCCTGACTATCGTCGTCAAGGTATTGGACAAAGCTTGCTCGAGCAAGCGATCACACAAAGTCCTCACCTCGGACTCAATACGTTACTAGCCATGATCTTTGCCCACAATCGCCCCAGTTTACAATTATTCCATAAATTCAAGTTTCAACAGTGGGGCTACCTTCCCAAGGTTGCAGAACTCGACGGTGTTGAGCGAGATTTAGCGATTTTAGGACGACGAGTGTAGTGTCGCTTCGCGACGGGGAAAGGGGAAGGGGAAATCTGTCTCTCCGGGACGGAGCAAGAACACAGGGTTAAGGAACAAGCTATATAATTCATTCCTTTTCCCCTTCCCCTTTCCCCTTTTCCCTGCGCCCGTGGCGCTTCCCCCTTCCCCACTCTTTTTATAGGCGCAACCTTCTAGGAAGTAGAATTACCATAGTCCTCTCACAGGAGCGTCTGGTCTGGTTTTAACTCTGGTAGGTTGTGCTTCGTAAACAGTAGTGCGGCGCTCTACCTGAGGACGATCAACGATGACATCATCTTCCATCTCGACGCGGCGCTCTTCAACAACGGTGACGGATTCGCTCATCGCTTCTACGCTGTCGTAGTAAGCTTTTCTCGTCATCATGTAGCTTTCGGCAATTACGGTTTGAGCTTCGTCATCGAGGTACAGCAGATTGTCGGAGAAATAGACTTCATCTCCTACTTCTAAATCAGCATCTTTAGCGTAAAAGGTGTAGTATTTATCTTCGCCAGGTCCGCTGACGACAATGAGATCGTAGCCCGGGAAAATGGAAGTTTCAGTTACTCTCTCCACTTCGCCTTCCATCATGGCTTCCATGTCCATGTGGTTGTCAGCCAGGTACTCGCTCGCTGCCTCCGGCTGTCCGGCGATCGCCGGAGTCATCCCTAATCCTAGAGATACGATTGCACTAGATACAAACAGAATGCCTTTCATAAGATTTTCCTTCAAAATTTGAACATTTGCCAAGGTTTCTAGAAATTTTGAAACCTAGCTTAAAGTACCCGTCAAATTGGGAAGGATTACCATGTATAAGCGAGATAATGAGCAGATCTGCCTAAAGAGAGAAATATGTTGGTTTCCCCGATTTTGAGGAACAATTGTGCCTGTTAGTTGTTGGTGTAATTCTTGGGAATAGGCTTGAGTAAACTTGTGAAATGTAGAGAGCAAACTGAGTTCTCTGATACCAATTCTGAAAACTAGAGTGATCAGTGCGTAGTTTGGGAAAAGGATGTAGCCCTCTTTGCTTGGGTCGCATCACCCTGAATACTAGTAAAGGGGATAGCACGATGTTGGAGCGGACAGACGAAAGCCCCTAGTTTAGGGGATAGCTTCTCTGAAGCCGCCCAACGTCGATTGTCAGTGATCGCCTCCCCAGAATTAAGAAACGCTACCTGCCATTTCTCGCCCCTCTTCTGCCTCGGCTTCGTGATACGGTGCGGCATTAATTTTACAGCCACGATAGGCGAGGGTATAGAGTTCTTTGAGATCCTTAATGAGCGGATAGCGAGGATTCGCCCCCGTACACTGATCGTCAAAGGCTTGTTCGGCGAGTTCTTCGATTTGTTCGTAGAACTCTCGTTCCTCTCCCGGTAAGGCTTCTTTAATAGTAAGGGGAATATCAATTTCCAGCTTCAGCTTGTCGATCGCCTCCACTAATTTTTCCACCTTTTCGTCAGGAGTGCTGCCGCCGAGGTGGAGATAATCCGCGATTTGGGCATACCGTTCTTTAGCATGGGGATACTCGTACTGGGGGAAGATCGCCTGTTTAAACGGCGCATCGGTGGAGTTGTAGCGAATGACGTGGGTAATTAAGAGCGCATTGGCTAACCCGTGGGGGAGGTGGAACGAGGAACCGAGTTTATGCGCCATCGAGTGGCAGATTCCGAGGAAAGCGTTGGCAAACGCCATGCCGGCAATGGTTGCCGCGTAATGAACTTTTTCCCTCGCTTCGGGGTCTTTTGCCCCCAGCCTATAGGCGCGAGGGAGATAGTTAAGCAGGAGACCGATCGCTTCTAGTGCCAGTCCATTGGTAAATTCTGTGGCGACAACGGAGACGTAGGCTTCTAGGGCGTGGGTAAGGGCATCGATGCCGCCAAAGGCTGTCAGGGATTTGGGCATATTCAGCACCAATTCCGGATCGACGATCGCCATGTGGGGCGTTAAGGCATAATCGGCCAGGGGATATTTGATCCCGGTGCGGTCGTCGGTGACTACGGCGAAGGGAGTGACTTCCGACCCCGTGCCAGAAGTCGTCGGAATCGCAACCATCTGTGCCTTATTCCCCAGCGTTGGTAACTCGTAGACCCGCTTGCGGATGTCCATAAACCGGGTGGCAATGCCGTCGAATTCGACTTCGGGATGTTCGTACATCAGCCAGATCACCTTGGCCGCATCCATCGGCGAACCGCCCCCAAAGGCAATAATCACGTCGGGTTGAAAGGTATTGACTCTCGCTAAGCCTAGTTCGATGGTGGATAGGGTAGGATCGGGCTGGACATCGTAGAAGACCTGATGTTCGATTTGCAGTTCCTCTAACACATCCGTCACCTCTTTGATCATGCCCAGATCGAAGAGCGGCTTGTCGGTGATGATAAAGGCTCGCTTCTTGCCGGTTAAATCTCGAAGGGCAACGGGCAAACAGCCGTACTTAAAATAGACTTTGGGAGGAACGCGGAACCAGAGCATATTTTCCCGCCGTTCGGAGACGGTTTTGATGTTGAGGAGGTGGTGAACAGACACGTTCTCACTGACTGAGTTACCGCCCCAGGTGCCGCAGCCCAGAGTTAGGGAGGGATCGAGCTTAAAGTTATACAGATCCCCGATCGCTCCTTGGGAGGAAGGAGTATTGATCAGCACCCGGCCTGTAGAGATGTGGGTATCGAAATAGTTGATGCGATCGCTGTTGCTGGGGGCCGTATATAGAACAGAGGTATGTCCCCGCCCGCCCATCAGAATGAGGGTTTCGGCTATCTCGGTGGCGGCTTCAAAATTTCTCGCCCGATACATCGCTAAGATAGGGGAAAGTTTTTCAATGGAAAAGGGTTCGTGAACGCCGACTTCCGCCACTTCTCCCACTAACACTTTAGAACCGGCGGGAACTTCAATACCGGCCAGTTCAGCAATTTTGGCGACCGATTGGCCGACGATGGCAGCGTTGATGCGCCCGTCCTTCACCAGTACGGCGCTGACTTTTGCCCGTTCCTCTGGGGTCAAAAAATAAGCCCCTCTCAGGGCGAATTCTTGCTTAACCTGTTCGTAGACTTCATCGACGACGACCACCGATTGTTCTGAAGCGCAAATCATGCCGTTGTCGAAGGTTTTACTCAACAAAATGGAGCTAACGGCTAACTTAACGTCGGCAGTTTCATCGATGACGGCAGGCGTATTGCCCGCCCCGACTCCTAGTGAGGGTTTACCCGAAGAATAGGCCGCTTTGACCATGCCTGGACCTCCCGTCGCCAGAATTAAATTAATGTTGGGGTGCTGCATTAACGCTTGAGACAGTTCGACGGTGGGTTCGTCGATCCAGCCGACGATCTGTTCGGGTGCGCCTGCGGCGATCGCCGCATCAAGGACGGTTTGGGCAGCAGCGATCGTGCATTCTTTGGCTCTTGGGTGGGGAGAGAAGATAATGGCGTTGCGGGTTTTTAGAGCAATTAATGCTTTAAAGATGGCGGTGGAGGTGGGATTTGTGGTCGGGACAATTCCTGCTAAAATACCCACGGGTTCGGCTATTTTTTGAATGCCGTAGTGTGAGTCAGATTCAATCACCCCACAGGTATGTTTTTGCTTGTATTTGTTGTAGATAAACTCAGAAGCAAAGTGATTTTTAATCACCTTATCTTCAACAATTCCCATGCCCGTTTCCTGCACGGCTAATTTAGCTAGGTGGATGCGCTTTTCGTTGGCAGCTAGGGCGGCTTGCTTGAAGATTTTATCTACCTGTTGTTGGGTGTGGTTTGCATACTCAGCTTGAGCAGCTTTAACTTGCTGAATGAGGATGTCCAGTTCTTCTAGGTTAGTAACTTTCATAGTGGTGGCTGCTTGTTGATTGTTGATGATTATCCGTTAGTAGTTGACAGTAAACACGACCAGGAGAACCGAAGAGCGCTCACAAAACAAAATTAATCGGCTGTGATGCCGCATTCTTGAAAGATGCTTTTAGCCGTTGCCACTAGTTCGGGAGAGGCTGGGGGAGTATTTTTGAGCTGGTATTCGTACCCAAGCTGCTCCCATTTGTACTCTCCCATCTTGTGAAAGGGCAAGATTTCTACTCGTTGAACGTTGTGTAGAGTGGAGACAAACTTGGCTAATCCTCTCATGTTATGGATGGGATCGGTCAGATGAGGAACTAGAACAAACCGAATCCAAACGGGTTTGCTAATTTCATCTAAATAGCGAGCAAAATTGAGGGTTGGCTGTAAAGAAACGTCGGTAACTTGCTGGTAGATTTTGGGATCGAAAGATTTAATATCTAACAAGACTAAGTTTACATAACTTAGCACTGATTTTGCAGTAGCTAAATTTACATAACCAGAAGTATCTAAAGCAGTATGAATGCCTAACTCTTGACAGCGGCGAAAAATCTCGCGAGTAAACTCCGGCTGCATTAAAGGTTCGCCTCCGGTGATTGTCACTCCCCCTCCTGAAAACTCCATGTAGGAACGATATTTGCTAATGTCTGCCATTAATTCAGACACCGTTACTTCTTTACCCCCGTTGGGGGTGCGACAGTCGGGATTGTGGCAGTAGAGACAGCGCAGCGGGCACCCCTGGGTAAAAAGGACGTAGCGAATGCCGGGACCATCAACTGTGCCGCAGGTTTCTATGGAGTGAATTCTGCCTTTAGTTCCGGAGGGAGAAGTGGTTGTCATGAGGTTCTTGTTCATTGTTGATTGTTCATCGGCTCAAACAGTATTCGTGTAGCGTCTTTGCAGCAAAAGAACCAAGGTCTATGGTGCGGTCTTTGGCTGTTCTTGAGGCAAAGATTGAGAGTCAGCTTGTTGATGCACGATGAGGACAGCGCAGGGAACGTGATGCGAAACGTAATTACTGACGCTACCGAGAACTAATTCCCGTAAACCTTTGCGACCGTGACTGCCAATAACAATTAAATCGGCATTCCAGGTTTGGGCGAGTTCGCAAATTTTTCGATCCGGTTGACCGATAGTTTGCGTCGATTCGCACTTGACTCCAGCTTGTTGAACTTCGGCGCAGTGCGATCGCAGCATTTTGAGTCCGGCTTCTTCCAAAGACTGCCACTGTTCTCGAATCACTCCATCTAAGCTTTCAAGATAGGAGCTATGGCTAAAAGCCAGCGGGGTCACCTTATATTCCTGTTCTAAGGGAGTCAGAACGTGCAGTAAATGCAGCGTGGCTTGAAATGCCTTGGCAATGGCAATGGCTTGAGTAAGCGCTTGTCTGCTCAGTTTAGTGCGATCGACTGCTACGAGAATTTTGTTGTACATTTTAGTTAAGCTGATTGTTAGTTATTGATGGGAATTTATCTCCTCTAGGGTTTGGCTCAATAGCTTAGAGCGAGGGAGTCGCTTTACCCGCGCTTTTAGTCATTTTTCTTTTAAATTTGTAGTAAAGCTGCTTTTCTTTTATTAACTCTATCAAGACATTTTTTGAGAATAGTGTTACTGAGAAAACCGGTAGGCAATTGCCGAGTCAGTAACAAAATATAAAACATTGAGTAGAATTTAACAGTCCATTTGCTATTTTAAATAAAACAAAGCTCAAACAAAAATTAAGTTTATATGAGTAAGACCAAAATTGATCCTTATCTCCAGTTGTTGGAAATTCCTCCAGGGGAACTTAATATTATGGGATATGTTGACGAATCAGCGGTCAATGGTCCGGGATGTCGGGCAGTTGTGTGGCTACAGGGCTGTCAGCGGGAATGCGATGGCTGCTTCAATCCCCAATCCTGGTCTTTTGAAATTAATCAGTTAATTTCTGTCGAGCATTTAGTAGAAAGGATTTTAAGTAACCCGAATCACACGGGAGTGACTTTTTCTGGGGGCGAACCGTTTTGGCAGGCACCAGCGTTAACGCAAGTCGCTAAAAGGGTAAAAGCCGCGGGATTCGATGTCATGTCTTTTACGGGCTTTACTTTAGAAAAGTTACGCTCGAACTATGCTCCAGCATCGAGTCAAGACCTATTAGCACAGCTTGATATTTTAATTGATGGGGCTTATGTCCAATCTCTCGCCATTAACGATCCTCATTCATTGGTTTCCTCCAGTAATCAAAGAGTTCACGTGTTTAATCCTGACCTTGAAGATAAACTCGACTGGGCCAGTGACCAACTAGAAATTCATGTGCTTAAAGATGGGAGCCGAATTATTACGGGGTTTCGAGGAACTTTAAATCAGGATGAGTGATTGGTCATTAGAGACTTTTTTGACAAAGGACTAATGACCAACGACAGACAATCTCTATACTCTGTCATGGAAGGTGCGGCTAATCACGTCTAGCTGTTGTTCGCGGGTAAGTTTGATAAAGTTAACCGCATAGCCAGATACCCGAATCGTCAGTTGGGGATAGAGTTCGGGATGTTCCATCGCGTCAACCAAGGTTTCCCGGTTTAAGACGTTGATGTTGATGTGGTGACCGGTATCGTGGAAGTAACCGTCTAACATGGCCGCCAGGTTATTGATTTTGCTGTCTGCGGTTTTTCCTAATGCTTCGGGAACAATCGAGAAGGTGTAGGAAATGCCGTCTTGGGCATGTTCGTAGGGCAGTTTGGCAACGGATTCTAGCGCGGCGATCGCTCCTTTGGTATCGCGTCCGTGCATGGGATTCGCACCTGGGGCGAAGGGCTGTCCAGCTTTGCGTCCGTCGGGGGTACTGCCTGTTTTCTTGCCGTAGACAACGTTGGAGGTAATGGTAAGGATGGACTGAGTGGGAACGGCGTTGCGATAGGTTTTGTGCTGGCGCACTTTGTTCATAAAGTCTTCCACGACCTGGGCCGTAAGGGTGTCAACGCGATCATCGTTGTTGCCAAATTTCGGGTAGTCGCCTTCAATGTGGTAATCGACCGCTAACCCATTCTCGTTGCGGATTACTTTCACCTTGGCGTATTTAATTGCTGAGAGGGCATCTCCCACCACCGACAACCCCGCGACTCCACACGCCATCGTCCGATAAACGTCGCGGTCGTGCAGCGCCATTTCGAGGCGTTCGTAGCAGTATTTATCGTGCATATAGTGAATGACGTTGAGGGTGTTGACGTAGAGTTGGGCCAGCCATCCCATCATGCGGTCGAACTTGGCGGTCACTTCCTCGGACTCTAAATACTCGGAGGTAATCGGCTCAAACTGAGGGGCAATTTGTTCTCCGGCTTTTTCGTCTTTCCCGCCGTTGATGGCGTAGAGTAACGCTTTAGCAAGATTTACCCTGGCGCCGAAGAACTGCATCTGCTTGCCAATGCGCATTCCCGACACGCAGCAGGCGATGCCGTAGTCGTCTCCGTAGTAGCCGCGCATCAGGTCGTCGTTTTCGTACTGAATGGAACTGGTATCGGCAGACACTTTCGCGCAGAAGCGTTTAAAGGCGACGGGCAGTTTTTCGGACCAGAGAACGGTGAGGTTGGGTTCGGGGGCAGGTCCGAGGGTATATAGCGTATTTAAGAAGCGGAAGCTGGTTTTCGTCACTAACGTTCTGCCATCTTCTCCCATGCCGCCAATGGATTCCGTGACCCAGGTGGGATCGCCAGAGAAGAGTTCGTTGTAGGCCGGATGACGCAGGAACCGCACCATTCGCAGCTTCATCACGAAATGGTCGATCAGTTCTTGCACTTCGGCTTCGGTGACGTCGCCGTTGTCTAAATCTCGCTGGCAGTAAATGTCTAGGAAGGTGGAAACGCGACCTAAAGACATGGCGGCCCCATTCTGTTCTTTGACGGCCCCCAGATAGCCAAAATACGTCCACTGAATCGCTTCGGCTGCGTTCGCCGCCGGTTGACCGATATCGCAGCCGTAGCTGGCCGCCATTGCTTTGAGTTCCTTGAGGGCGCGGATCTGTTCGGACACTTCTTCGCGCAGGCGAATTACCTCTTCATCGAGGGTCTCCACTTCAAGTGAATATAGCTGCTCCTGCTTGTCGACAATCAGGCGATCGCACCCATACAGGGCCACGCGGCGGTAGTCTCCGATAATGCGTCCCCTGCCGTAGGCATCGGGCAAGCCAGTAATAATCCCCGAACGCCGCGCTAGCCTCATCTCGCGGGTGTAGGCATCGAAGACTCCGTCGTTGTGAGTCTTGCGGTATTTGGTAAAAATCTCTTCCGTTTGCTCATCTAGCTGATAACCGTAGGCTTCCAGGGAACTTTTCACCACCCGGATACCGCCAAAGGGCATGATCGCCCGTTTGAGGGGGGTGTCTGTTTGTAAACCGACGATTTTTTCTAAGTCTCGATCGATATAGCCAGGGGCATGAGCGGTAATAGCAGAAGGCACTTTCGTATCGGTGTCTAATATTCCTTTTTCCCGCTCTATTGCCATTAAGTCTTTGACTTTTTCCCACAGTTGATGGGTCACTTCTGTCTTACTGGCTAAGAAGGATTCATCTCCTTCATAGGGAAGGTAGTTTTGGTGAATAAAATCGCGGAGGTTGATTTCTTCCGTCCATTGACCAGGAACGAAACCTTTCCATTGTTGCCACATTGAGTGCGCCTCCTATTTGTTTTCCGATGGTCGCCGATGACTTGGTTCGCCGCTGAGCTTGAGAATAGTTGAGTGTAGCATTCAAAAGCGCTTCGGTAATTCTAGCAACCAGTTTGCTTTCTAGTAAATTAGAAATTTTGAGTACATTTGAGTACCTTTCTTAAGGGCATTAATAGAAAAATGCCAGCCGGAAATATTCCCGCTACCCATAGACTATTCTCTATAAATCGGATTGCCTTCCTTCAAAAAACTTGTCATCGAGCTACTCTTTTAAATTAACAAAGTTATCGCAAGTTTTAACAATTGGTTTACAAAAGGCAAAAATACCTAGTGCTCTGAATCTGCGGCATTGAAAGGATGTTTTCCAAAGTTTTCTGTATTCTACTTGACTCAATCCTGAAATAGATATCAAGCAAATGTCAAAAGCAATATAGCAAACATTTTTTTAAGATTGCCTTGCTTACAATTGGGGAGAAATTAAGACCACCACTGCACCAATCCCGGAACTATGACTATCTCGATGAATCTGACTGTCGATCCGGCGCACGACATTGCCAACTATCGACGGCGACCTCTAGACGTGATTTTTTCCCCTAAAGCCGTAGCCGTTATTGGTGCGACAGATCGCCCCGGTAGTGTAGGCAGAACGGTACTCTGGAATCTGATTAGTAGTCCCTTCGGCGGAACAATTTTTCCCGTTAACCCAAAACGAGACAACGTTCTGGGGATCAAAGCTTATTCTGATATCGCTGCGATCCCCGAAGCTGTCGACTTAGCGATTATTGCCACTCCAGCCCCAACTGTACCGGCGATCGTGGGTCAGTGTGGAACGGCGGGAGTGAAAGGCGTAATTATTCTCTCGGCAGGATTCAAAGAAATTGGCACCATCGGCATTGAACTAGAACAGCAAATTTTAGCGGAAGTCCGCCGTCATCAGATGCGAGTTGTGGGGCCAAACTGCCTCGGATTGATGAATCCCCTGCAAGGACTGAACGCGACGTTTGCTAGCGCCATGGCGCGTCCTGGAAACGTCGGCTTTATCAGTCAGAGTGGAGCGTTGTGTACGGCAATTTTAGACTGGAGTTTCCGCGAAAACGTGGGCTTCAGTGCCTTTGTCTCGATTGGTTCGATGCTAGATATTAGCTGGGGCGATTTGATCTATCATCTCGGTGACGATCCCGCGACTGGCAGCATTGCGATTTACATGGAATCTATTGGCAATGCCCGTTCGTTTCTCTCAGCAGCACGGGAAGTTGCCCTCAGTAAACCGATTATTGTGATCAAGGGAGGTCGCACCGGGGCAGCCGCCCGTGCCGCCGCTTCTCACACCGGGACATTAGCCGGAAGCGATGAGGTCTTAGACGCGGCGTTTCGTCGCTGCGGAGTGCTGCGGGTCGATACCATCGAAGATCTGTTTAACATGACCGAATTGCTGGCAAAACAGCCCCGTCCTAAAGGCAAGCGGTTAACCATTTTGACCAATGCTGGAGGACCGGGCGTACTAGCTACCGATTCCCTGGTCAAAAAACAAGGCGGATTAGCTCAACTCTCTCCTGAAACGGTAGCTCGGCTAGATGAGGTGTTGCCGCCTCACTGGAGTCGTCACAATCCCATTGATATTCTCGGGGATGCCACTGCCGACCGCTATACCCAAGCCCTCAAGATTGCCGCCGCCGACCCAAACAGTGACGGGCTGCTGGTCATTCTCACCCCGCAAGCAATGACCGATGCGACCAGGACCGCCTTTCAACTGCAAGAAGCCACTAAAGAATTAAACGGTAAACCCCTGCTAGCAAGCTGGATGGGAGGAGAAAAGGTCGCCGAAGGAGAAGCGATTCTCAACCGCGCTGGAATCTACACCATTCCCTATCCCGATACCGCTGCCCATCTGTTTAACCTGATGTGGAACTACAGCTATAACCTCAAGGGGCTGTATGAAACCCCTGTCCTCGCTGAAATGAGTGATGGCAGAAGCAGTCGGACCACCGCCGCCAACCTGTTGAGGGCAGTGAGAGAAACGGGGCGTACTCTTCTGACCGAATACGAATCAAAACAGTTACTCGCTGCCTACGGTATTCCGACCGTCACAACTGAAATTGCCACCGCTGAAGACCAAGCCGTAGAAATCGCCGCCGCCATTGGTTATCCGGTCGTGCTCAAACTCCATTCTGAAACCATTACTCATAAAACAGACGTGGGTGGAGTTCACCTCAATTTGAATAACGCCGATGCCGTGAGAGCAGCTTACAACGCCATCAAAAATTCCCTCACTCCCGCTGACTTTCTCGGCGTTACCGTGCAGCCGATGGTGAAACTTGACGGCATTGAACTGATTGTCGGCAGCAGTATCGACGAACAGTTTGGTCCGGTGCTGCTCTTCGGCACAGGCGGACAGTTGGTAGAAGTATTCAAGGACCGCGCCCTGGCCTTACCCCCCCTGAATACAACTCTGGCACGCCGGATGATGGAACAAACCCGCATCTACGAAGCCCTCCACGGAGTGAGGGGCAAAACCTCTGTAGATTTAACGGCCTTAGCTAAATTAATGGTGCGTTTTAGTCAGCTAGTGGTCGAACAACCCTGGATCAAGGAAATTGATATTAACCCTCTCCTGGCTTCGAGCGATCGCCTGTTAGCCCTCGATGCTCGCGTTGTGCTCCACAATCTAGACAGCGAGTCCCAGCTACCCGGCGTTGCCGTTCGCCCCTATCCCGCCCACTACATCAAACCTTGGACCTTAAACGATGGCACTAGAGTCACCATTCGTCCCATTCGTCCTGAAGACGAACCCTTGATTGTCAACTTTCATCAATCTCTCTCCGAAGAAAGCGTTTATTTTCGCTACTTCCACCTGATTAAGCTTCAGGCACGAGTGGCCCACGAAAGACTGACGAGAATCTGCTTTATCGACTACGATCGCGAAATGGCTTTAGTGGCCGATTACCACAATCCCGATACCGGAGAGCCGGAAATCTGGGGCGTGGGTCGCTTGAGCAAAATCTACGGAACCAATGAAGCAGAGTTTGGAATGCTAGTGGGCGATCGCTATCAGGGTCTGGGATTAGGCACAGAACTCCTGTACTCTTTGATTGATGTGGGTCGTCAGGAACAACTCAGCCGCATTACTGCCGAAATTCTCCCCGAAAACCACGCGATGCAGCATCTCTGCAAAAAGCTTGGATTTGATCTCCAGAGGAATATGGACGTTGTGCGAGCTAGTTTTGAGCTTTAAACCCTCGAACCGTCAATCAGTAAGAGCGACATTTTTTTAGTTAGTGGTTGGCATTTCGTAAAACTCCGTCTTTCCTGGCGGCGACTAACCACTAACTAATACCAATTAGAAAAAGTCATAAGAGACTTGATCCGTTGGGGAAAAGGGGAAAGGTAAACACAGCAAGCCTTTCCCTTTTAAGAGCCAACTCTTTGTTAGTGAGGAGAACTATCTCACTCCTTTCGGTAAATGGTATAAATTACTATTCTAGCTAGGTCTAAAAACCTGTTAACCCGCTAGCGGCGAGGGATACTTCCTGCCAAGAAGGCGGTCTGTAGTCTTGGTTTAAAGCGCGATCAACGTATCCGACCACAAGAGGTAATTCATCGGCGCTAACTTCCCGTTGCAAAAACCCCCTCAGTTGAGTTTCCCAGTCTTCGGGATAGTCTCTAATAATAGGATGTTTGATCGCCAGGGATTGAAATTCGCCTCGGTCGGGATCGACAATGACATCGAGGCTGAGGATACCCAAAGAACGCACAAAAATTCCGGTAGCGGCGATCGCAAACTCGCCATTCACCTGTCGTTGCTTGAGGACAACGACAAAATGTCCTCCTTCGGGGATGCTGTAGACCACCTCGCTTTTGTCTTCGACGGGCTGTACTTCAACGTTATAGCCCTTGGTTAATCCCTCTTCTAGAGTGGTGTCTTCGTATTCCTGGTCGGGATGAGGCAAATAAATCGTAAACTGATGCAGATCGAGCCAAGGATTATACACCGTCTCGTCCGTCAATTGTTTCCAAGCATTATACCGTCGGCGCATTTCCTGACCAACGTAACTCTCGCAATCACAGATATTAATGAGAGCCATATTGAGAACGCACTGCTCAAACCGACTAAATACGCCTAAAGCCTGCATGGGTATATCTACCTTTAATAAACCAATTAACAATCAACAAAAACTAAGTTCTAATCCTCATCTAAAGCCGGAAACGACTCTTCTATTTCCCACAGAATTTTTTTGTTAGCAATAAACCAACTGCGAGTTTCGGGAGTGAGGGCTTCCCACACAAGGTCAAGAGGGACGTGGGGAGATTCGTACTGATATTCTTGACCGAGAAACTGCAAGTTGCGAACAACGCCGGGAGGAATACTAAAATCGAGCCAGTCTACCTCAACGACTTTACCCGATACGCCGCCACTGGGATCGTAAATCAGTTGGGCAACGCGAATTAAATCAGCAAAATGGGTTGGTTTCAAGCCCGTGACTTGCTGAATTTCTTGAATGCGCTCTTGATTGGTTTGTTTCATTGTCTATCCTCCGGGCAACATTTTTGAGTTTATGCAGGGACACAAGCGCAGCAGCTATCAAACAATGAACAATCAGCTATTAACAACAAATATAAGATGTCCGGCCATACCGCATTGACGTGAAAACGGCTCCGTCACCAATAACTAATTAGTCGCCGGATAATTTTTGACTCGCTTATCTACGCCCACGCCGATAATCTTGGCTAGCCACGGGGGAGGAGAAGTGGCGATCGCCTGCTGTAATTCTGCTAAGCTTTCTCTGGCGGCACCGCCCTTTTCCTTCTTCATCGGATAGATGTTCGCCTGAATCACTTTAGCGGCTGCGGGTCCACCAATCGAGACAATGTAGAGCACCGCACAGTCTCTGATGAGGTCAACTCGGAATCTATTTTTATCGTCGTGCAGATCGGCTTCTAGGGCGGATCTAACGTCAATTAATTTAATTTGGTCTACCGTTAGCTGATAAATCAGGTAACGATGGCAAGACCCAAAGTGTCCGTCTAGCTGTTCTCCGGTGTTCGACGCGACGGCAATTCTAATTGAATTGGGCAGATCTCCTTCTTGATAGGGTTCAATGGGTAATGATTCTTCAAAGTAGCCTGTTTCTCCCCAGAGAATGCGGACCGCCTCCTTAAAGGCAGCGACATCACTATTATCAGCATCTTCCCCTTCCCATTCGCTATCAACTTCGTAAATTGTGCCAAAGGCTCGCTTTAACTGGGTAACGGTGAGCTTGCTAAGGGATTCTTCGGTAATCTCATCGTCGAGATCAGTTTGCAGCGCCTCAATTAAATCCCTAACCGAGATGTTTGGCAAGACTCGACTCGCTAAAGCAATTCTGAGAGCAACTTCATTGGAAATGGGTTGGGTTGGCATGATTGACTCCTAGGTAGACTAGTCGTTTGTCATCGATCATTTGTCCTTTGTATAGCAATTCTCATACTGGTGAGGTACAAAGTTATTGGTTTTGAGGCAGGAGGCGTGATGTGCAGGAGGCAGGTGTTGGATGTACCTCATGAATCCGAGAACCGCTGTAATTGCATTGCCAATAACCAATGACTAAAAATAACCGTGGGGACGCTTCTCGTCGTTTTTGAATCAGTGCGTTAAACATTGACATAGCCAGGGCGATGAACAATGAGCAATCAACAAAAACTAGAGTGTAAAACTCTATCTCGTTCAAGCACAAACTGCTACAAAGAATTTATATCAGCTCTGTAATTAAGCAGACGAATTTGAGGCTGAGATTAAATTAGTTAAGGGGAACTCGCAGGGCTGAAACCTTGTCAGAATCGGTTTTACAAATTTTTAGGAGGATAAGGTCTGAGTATTTTTGAGACCCAGCACGGGTTTTTAGAGAGGTCGTGCTGAACGGCAAGATCCTGACGCTGAAAGTCAATCTCGGCAAGGAAATTGAGTGATTAATGGTCAGGATAAAGAGTGCTCGGCTTGTACTCAGTTCGGGAGGGGCTGATCGTTAGTCGTTACATGACAATTAGCAGCAATGCTATGCAGTGATTTCCCACCGTTCAATCCGCTTGACTGACGGCTGCTAACTGCTGCCAATCTTTGACGATGATTTTTCCGCCTCTTTGATAGATGACGACTTCCGGCATTTTTTTGAACAGACGCACACATTCTTCATAGGTGATGCCGATGCTGCGGGCAATTTGATAGTAAGACAACGTGGTATGAAGCAGAAAACCTTCGGGGACTAGATGAGTGCCATCGCGCTCGCCGTAATATTGAATTAAGCGGGCTAAACGGACGCTAGCTCGTTCACTAATCAGTCCGTGTACGGTATTGTGGAGCTGTTGAAGACGCTGATTGAAATTTTCGAGGATGTGCAGGCTAATTTCTGGGGAGTGAGCGATCGCCGCTAACAACGCTTCGCGCTCGATGGTTAATACCTGGGATTCAACAGAACAGCTTACCGTGGCGGGGGCAATGCCGTTGCCGAAGATCGCGGGGGCAGCAAACAGTTCTCCTGGAGGAATGAGACGCACCACGGTTTCTTTGCCGTTGGCAGCGGTTTTTTTGATTTCTAGTCTTCCGGCAGTTAGAGCATGAAGCTGCGGCGGCAGGCGATCGCCCTCGTGCATGACAATTTCATTAGGTTGGTAGGCTCGCACATAGCTGTAGGGAATGAGGTGTTTGAGATAGTCTATTGCTAGCTCTTGAAAAATAGCAATCTGTTTTAATTGGTCAAGGGACGCGCAGCCTTTAACGAGCATTGGTGAGTTTTTTGTCACTGGTCATTTGTCGTTAGTCATTTGTTGTTGGTAGAGCGCCTATGAGCAGCATCTGTATTGATTCCATTTTATGTATTAATTAACTATTAAATATCGAATATAGCGATCATGCTAATTTTCATTGTCAGGTTTTTCCCAAACTGATACGTGATAGCGACTGGTGTTTGTAAATGGTTCTTTTTTCCAACTACCCCATCTTGCCTTAAGCTTTAAATTGGCGATTCTTGCCATTAGGTCAAGTTCTGACGGCCAAACGTAACGGAAAGGAATTGAAGACAGTTCCACTTTTTGGTTGCGAATTCTTAAATGATGCGATCTTAAGGATTGAGAGGCAACATCATAGGTATCTATTCCCCAATGATCGTCGCGGAAATCAAATACATGATTTGTTTCTCCCTGTGGTAATGATTGAAGAGCAGGAACCATTACCTCAATAACAAAGCTTCCACCAGGGTCGAGATGTGAGGCTGCATTTTGAAAGCATCTAACTTGCTGCTCCTGAGTTGTGAGATTCATTATCGTATTGAAAATGAGGTAGACAAGGGAAAAAGAACCTCCACACGATGTAGTTGCGAAGTCACCTTGAGTTACTGGAATACAATGGCTACCAGTTTTCTCTACAAGTTTAGTAATCATAGCATTAGATAGCTCAATGCCATAAACTTCAATGCCTTTCATAGCAAGAGGTAAAGCTATTCGACCAGTTCCAATACCAAATTCAAGAGCATTACCGCCATCTGCCAGTTCTGACAGAAAATCGACCACAGGATTAATTACTTTGGGGTGGAAAGAATCTAGATCGTCATCATAGGTGACAGCGACTTTTTCATCAAAATATCCATCATTTTGCATGTTTCAGAGCAAAAAAAGAAAGCAAAAAGTTACACTTTTGACTGTACCAATTAAACCTACTGAAAGTCATACCTTTGAAAGGTATTTTGAACGATCAAATCTTGAATATTGTGACTAATCAATCCAAAAACTCTCAAATCTAGAAGGATTTAGCTGAGTGTCACGAACGGTGTAATCTTATCAGTAGGCGAGTTTTCAGCTCGTGTTGGAGTCTGAAATGGAGAAATTGAATATGATGACATCAGGCGATAAATTTCCCTACAGCAAGGGCTGAGCAAGCTGAGTTTGAGCCAATCCGGAATGTTTGGAAAGTTCCGGTTGTTCTCGCATATCCGAATCTTGGCATTTTAGGTCAAGTAGGAGAAGTTTTAGTCAGTTCAGTTTCTGAAGAAATTAGTTCTCATACACCGCTCCAACAAATGAAGCAGGAAGGACAGAATTTAGCTAAACAATACAGGGATGAAATTCAAGCTACGGTTCTTTAAGCAGGAAACAGTTTATTCATGCGTTCCTGCTTGCCTCCGAACTGTGATAGCTAGTTTTGGGATGGAGATGAGTGAAGCTGAACTTCGTCTGCGCTGTGACTGCACTCCTCTGGGGACTGAAGCGTTAATAGCCGTTGATGCCGCTCGCCAGCTTGGGTTTTCTAAGACAGTTAAGTGTACGCTGACAACAGAAGAGCTAAAGGCACAAATCGACTCTGACGTACATCCACTAGTGTTTATAGACTTGCTGCCTGTTGAAGGAATTAAAAGTTCTCATGCCGTAGTTGTGGAAGCGATTGCTGGGGAGCCGGTTTTAGTGATTGATCCTTTGAGCGGGAGTCGTCTTCTTCCTCGTTCTACTTTTGATGCGGCTTAGGCAATGATGCACAATTTAGCAAATCTAGTCAGAAATTGAAGTAGCATCAACGGATTTTTGACAGTAGGACAAAATTCAGTCGTGCCTTGTCGAATTGAACAATCTTCTTGAGTGGAAAGACCTACTTGATTGAGTCAATGCTATTAACTAAAAGTGAAGAACATTAATTTACTCTATTCGGTTGTTAGCTATGAACATCGTATTTGCCACAGCGAGTCAACTGGCGCAGATGATTCGCAACAAGGAAATTTCAGCTCGTGAAGTTTTAGAGGCTTATCTAGAGCAAATCGACAAACATAATCGTAAAATCAATGCGATCGTCACTCTAGATGTAGACAGAGCGAAGAAAACAGCTTTGGAAGCCGATGAAGCCTTGGCTAGAGGCGAGAACTGGGGGAGATTACACGGCGTACCGATTACCGTTAAAGACATCATAGAAACGGCTGGACTGCTTACAACTGCTGGCTATCCACCGCTAAAAGATTATGTTCCCTCTCAAGATGCCACGACTGTAGCTAGGTTAAGAGCAGCAGGAGCCATTATCTTTGCCAAAACGAATGCGGCAGAACTAGGAAGTGATTGTCAAACCAACAATCCTGTCTTTGGTCAAACCAACAATCCTTGGGATTTAAACCTTACAGTTGGTGGAAGCAGTGGCGGTTCGGCCAGTGCGATCGCGGCGGGTTTTTCTCCTTTAGATCTGGGGAGCGACGTAGCCGGTTCAATTCGCGGTCCGGCACACTGCTGCGGTGTTTATGGGTTTATGCCTACAGATCGTAGAGTGCCGACTACAGGGCATATTCCCGCACTACCAGGAAACCCGCAGTATATTCGCCATGTACTCAGAATTGGTCCTTTTGCCCGTTCTGTAGAGGATTTACAGTTAGGTTTTGCCCTCATTGCTGGCGCGGATGCCAGACAACCGGAGATTCCCCCTGTTCCTCTAGAGCAGCCAACAGGGAAAAAACTAGCAGATTGCCGAATTGCGTGGACAGTTGGCTTCGATTTTCTGCCTGTCAGTGAAGATACGCGCTTTTGTATTCAATCATTAATCAACCGTTTAACTGACGCCGGTTGTAATTTGGAAGAATGCAGCCCGACAAATTTTGATTGGGAGGAGGCTTTAGCCAATTATGGGGCTTGGTCTTTCCTAGAACTATTTGCCTCTACCCCTTCGGCGAAAGTTCTGTTTGGGGGGATTTGGATTGCGATTAAAGGGGAATTTTTGGCTCGTATGCAAACCACTTTTAAATCGGGAACCCCCCTGGCCACAAAAAGCCGACTGATCCTTCCCCCCAGTTTGGCAAACTACAATGCTGTTTTAACCGAACGCGATCGCCACATCGCACAGATGGATGGCTTTATGGAGCAATGGGATGCTTGGATCTGTCCTGTCGCTATTACTCTGGCGTTTCCTCACTGTGAGTTTGGTCAGCCGATCGAAGTTGATGGAGTAAAATTTCCTTATCTTATTGCTTGTGGCGCTTACACGATGCCTCTGAGTTTAACCGGCCACCCTGTAGTCGTCCTTCCCATCGGGCAAAATCAAGCAGGATTACCGATTGGCGTCCAGGTTGTTGGTAAGCGGTGGAAAGACATGGAGTTATTAGCGATCGCCACTGAAATTGCTACAGTGCTTGGCGACTTGCCACATCCACCAGATTACTAACGTTACTCTAACGTAACAGTGGTACTACGACAGCAATGAGATTGAGATTCTGGAGCCTGCTCAAACCCAAGATGATAAGCAGCCCCCTCAGATCAAAGCAAGTCAACCTAACCCACTGACCGATTGAGATCAGCCGTATTACCGTGAATAGGATTAAATGCTCAAACCAACCTGTTTTGCGCGAGCTTTGAGTTGTCGATCAAGAGGAATCTACTGCCATGACAGAGCTTTGGCAGTATTGTTCAAGCAGCAATGCACTGGAACCGTTTTCATATCCTAGATCGGTCTAACGACTAAGCTAAGCGGCTGGCAAAATATTTTCAACATCACCAAAAATTTTAGATTGTCCGCTTCATCGACTTGTTATGCCATAGCTCAAAAGATAAGTCCTAACGGGAAACCTGCTCAAATACCTTATCAAACAACCTCATAACAAATACATGCCCTTCCCCTGGATATCCATGTAATTCTGAATTAGGTATCTTCTCATCCAGATCAATCGCATAAGTATAGGGCGCAATCTTATCTTCCTCACCATGAAACAGATCAACCTTCCCCTCTATCTCTTCAATTCTAAAACCCCATTCTCTATAGAGAATGATTGCATCGTCAGCCGGACCTCGTGCCCCCTGCCGAAATGCTTCCTTCACATCCTCCACAAAAAAACGAGCCATCTCTTCATCTGACAATAGTTCTTGATCAGCTTTACTCATCGAACTCTCTAATAACTTCCAAAAACTGTCAGGCGACAACCATTTTGCTGCGTAACCGAGAAATGAGAAGGGGATGTAGAATGCCCAAGGTAATTTTCTAGAGAGCTTGCCGAAAAACTGATCGAGAAGCGCCATCTCCTGCCAGAGTTTTGGCTCTTCCGCTACTGGTCCCCAGCTTCCCATTAGAACCGTAAAGTCTAGACGATCGGCCAGGGTATATCCACAGGCAAGGGCATAAGGTCCTCCTCCCGAAACACCGATTACCCCAAATCGTTCTATCTCTAAATGTTTTGCAACCTCATACACATCTTGCGGCCAATCTAGAAGTTTTCTTCCTTTTACATAATCTGATTTTCCTAATCCAGGTCGATCTAGAGCCAAGATTCGATACCCATATTCTCGTCCCGCTCGATCACTGAACACTGGTTCATACCGTGAACCGGGTGTGCCATGAAAATAGAAAACTGGGTTTCCGTTAGGATCGCCGTATTCGCAATAGGCTATCTGTCGCCCACAATCTAGTTTAATAAGTTGTGTTTCGATCATGAATACATCTGACAGTCCTTCTTCAAGTCAGCATGTCTAATCTTATCCTGGGCAGCTCAGCGGTGCAGAAAACTATAGTAAGACTCAAAAACCCGGTCGCCCTGATTTGAAGTAAATTAGCTTCATTGTAATTCCCTATCTGTACGGCAGACTCTCCCTGAGCAAAAATAAATCCTAAACCGCAGAACAAACATCAGTATATTAGAGCTCAAGGGTTAAAGGATGTGTTTGGCGATCGCGGAAAATGACTAGAACTATTTTCACATCTAGCTTTTAGCCTTAGTGGACGTTTTCGTTCTGTTGCTACTCACGGTCGGGGGACATTATTAATACGCTGTTCACTGCAAGCTTAATGCTTAAAGTCATAGGTGATCGCCGTAATTTTTCCAGTCCAGAACGGGTAGATTTGCCCGTCCGCTACCCGCGCAATGGTAAACGACAGGGGCAGCATCATACCGAAGAGCCGTTGGTAATCGCCGCGCAGGGCGTATTCCCCAGACCCATGATAGGGAGTATTCAAATCCCCGTCCTCCTCGGCGTCAAAGCGCTCTAAGCTACCGTCAGGACGAAAAGTGGCAACCATTGAAGCCTCGATACCGTAGGCGGATACAATTGCTTTGGCACGCCTGTCATCGATTGGCTCCCAGCGTTACCGGACCTCCGGGTAGCAGCGCGGCTGGATAGAGGGGACTTTCGAGTAGCCAGCGACGCAGGGAGGTTTGGTCGAGCGCTGGAGTGGCGCGTTCATCCACAACCGTCAGGGTAGACAGGATCTTCGCCTTCATCTCCATACGTCCTGCGACAAAGGCATCATAAGCCCTTGCCCAAACTCCAGGAACAATGGGTGTTGTCGCGGCAAACACCAGTGCTGGTGTACCGACAGCAACGGTTTGGGCGGCGGTTGTGGCGGCAAAACTTTCTGTTTGCGGTCGCCGAAACTGCCCAGCCATTTTCATGTTGACAAAATTCACCGCTTGTGATACGTCGCCGAAGGTAAACTGGAAGTAGGATGCTACGGGGGAAGGAAGCTGTTGTGCAGTGTTTGGATCGTATACCAGTGAAGGAGTCTGACGACCGATATTCTCCACTTTCTCTTGATAAGCTTGGATGGTGGCCTCAGTGGCGGTGGTGGAGTAAGCAACAATCGCTACGCCCGCAAGCATAAAAATGCTCGCTAGGAGCAAAGCAATTTTGAGAATACGCATAGAACTATTCTCGGTAGGCATAACTAACCATAGTTATAACCATAGCCATTAAACAGTCGGTTTGCCCCATCGCTTTTTGTAGTCGCCAACTCCGAACGACTAACGACCAATCACAGTGCCTGATCAGCAGAACTATGGTGATCGCGCTTTAAGGTGGCGATCGCCACAACTATACCAATCGCCGCGAGGAATGCCATCGGATAGAAGGCGAAGGTATAGGAACCGAGGAGATCGCGGATTCGTCCAGCAGAGAGCGTTCCGAGGAGAGCACCAATTCCGTAGGCGGTGAAGACGATGCCGTAATTGCGAGCGTAGTTCTCAGCGCCAAACAGCGTTAATGTCGCTGCTGGTGCGAGGGCTAGCCACCCGCCTAAGCAAAACCAAAAGAGACAGAAGGCAACTAAGTAGGTCAGTACCTGTCCCTCCTCGACATTCATCATCAAAATAGTGGCAATAAGAATGAGAACATAGGAAGCAACCGCAACGTAGCGGGGCTGGAAACGATCGGTCAACCAGCCACAGAGCGGGCGACTTAAACCATTAAATAGAGCAAACAGGGAAACGCTATTCGCAGCCAGGGTTGGCTCTAGGTCGATTATTTCCTGAGCGACGGGACTAGAGATGCCAATGGCGCTCAAACCAATCAACGTGCCGATCGTATAGCAAATCCACAGTCCATAGAAGGAGCGACTTTGAAACAGGTTCGGCTGGATCTTCTGGGCTGTGCTGCGGCGATTTCTCTGCCATCCTTGCGGTTGCCATCCCTGGGGCGGCACTTTCAGCATCGTGGCAATCGAGAGAATAATAATGGAAAAGGCGATCCCCAGAATCAAGAGAGTCTGCTGCACTCCATACGCATCCATTAATCTTTTGGCTAAGGGGGCGCTCACCACCGGGGATAGCCCAAAGCCAACGATGGTTAACCCCACTGCTAATCCTTGCTTGTCGGGAAACCAGCGAGCCGCAATCACCATAGGAACGCCATAGGTGATTCCCACTCCTGTCCCCACCAAGACTCCGTAGCTAAGAACAAGAAGGGTAATGTTGCTAGCAAAGCTAGAGAGGATATAGCCCGTCCCAACAATGATCCCGCCAATTGCCGTGACGCGGCGAGTCCCGAAGCGGTCGAGGTAAAATCCGGTGACGGGCATAAGAGCCGAATAAAATAGCAGCACGAAAGTATAGGGTAACAGGCTCTCCGTTGCACCAATATTGAGCAAATCTTCTAGCGGCGTTCTAAAAATACTCCAGGAGTAAACGCTTCCTAAACACAGGAGCACAATTGTTCCAAGCAGAATCAGGAACCACCGTCCCTGTTCAGCCGGAAGCCCAAACAGTTTCAAATGACTTCTATTCGCTACATTCATAAATCAGGAGCGATCGCAGTTAATTTCCAAAGGCAACGATTCACACTGATGGTTGTACCAGCAAAAAGGAATAGCAAGATGTATGTTCAGTTACAGATACAGAAAGAGGATGATCAGATCATTTTGTAGACCAACCCCTGCCTCCTGCTCCCTGCCTTCTCAACAAAAGTTTATCCCTCAATATGAGCTACCTCAAAGACGGGACTCCAACTTGATGTCAGAGTTAAAGTATTCAGTTAAGAGCAGACTGATTAGTAGAGGAGACAACAATGTTTTGCGAACAATGCGAGCAAACCGCTAGCGGTAACGGTTGCCATCAATGGGGGGCTTGTGGTAAAAGTCCTCAAGTCAATGCTGTTCAGGATTTACTCGTCTATTACCTGCGCGGACTCGCCCCGGTGGTCCTGCGGGCCAAAGAAGTCGGGATCGAGACAAGAGAGGTCGATCGGTTTACCTGCGAATCTCTGTTCGCAACGATGACCAACGTTAATTTCGATTCCAAACGGTTTACTCAATATATCAAACGAGCGATCGCCCTGCGAGAAGGGTTAAAGGCTCAGATCCAGCGACAGGATGCTGCCATCACCTGGCTGCCCATCTCTAACGATGAGCCAGACTACAGCGAAAGCCTGGTCGAACAGGGACTTCATCAGAATTTAGAGTTGATTGGCAACACCGAGTCCAATGTCGATATCTTTTCCCTGAAGCTGACTGCCCTCTACGGTATTAAAGGGGCGGCTTCCTATGCGTTCCACGCTTACGAACTAGGACAGGAAGACGACACGGTTTATCAGTTCGTGCAGCACGTTCTCGCCTCGATCGATAGTCAAACGGTGAGTTTAGAAGAGTGGGTTGATTTAGCTTTGGAAATCGGTAAAATCAACCTGCGGGCAATGGAGTTAATTGATGCCGGACATACGGGTACTTACGGTCATCCTGTCCCAACTCCTGTGCCTCTAAACGTCAAACCCGGTAAAGCGATCCTCGTCTCCGGACACGATATCAAGCAGCTAGAGGCCATCCTCCAACAAACGGTTGACACGGGCATTACCGTTTATACTCACGGCGAGTTACTGCCGGCTCATGGTTATCCCAAACTTAAACGTTATCCTCATTTCTACGGGCATTTTGGGACGGCTTGGCAAAACCAGACCAAAGACTTTGCCAAATTTCCGGGTGCGGTGGTGGTCACCACCAACTGCCTGATGCCTCCCCACGAACACTATGAAGAGAAGCTGTTTACCCTCGGTCCTGTCGGCTATGCCGGACTGAATTATCTTCCCGCTGATGATGGTAGGGTAGACTTTACTCCTGTAATTGAAAAAGCCCAAGCCCTACCGGGATTTACCGCCGAAACCGAGTATCGACAGGTCACCACTGGTTTTGCCCGCAATGCAGTTTTAGGCGTGGCTGACCGCGTGATTGATGCTGTCAAGCAGGGAAAGATCCGCCACTTCTTCCTGGTAGGTGGCTGCGATGGGGCGAAACCGGATCGCAATTACTACCAGGAATTTGTAGACCGCGTTCCCGATGATTGCGTTGTTTTGACTCTTGCCTGCGGGAAATTCCGCTTCTTTGACAAGGAGATGGGCGATATTGGGGGGATTCCGCGCTTACTAGATGTGGGTCAGTGCAACGATGCCTACTCCGCGATTCAAATTGCGATCGCCCTTGCTAATGCCTTTGAAGTAGGAGTGAACGAGATCCCCCTATCAATGATTCTCTCCTGGTACGAGCAAAAGGCCGTTGCCATTCTCCTCACCCTCCTGCATCTGGGCATTAAAGACATCCGCCTCGGACCGACCCTGCCGGCGTTTCTCTCGGCAAACGTCCTGCAACTATTGTCTGAGAAGTATAATCTCCAGCCCATCACGACTCCTGATGCCGATTTAGCGGCTTGTTTGGCATAGTCTGGTCATTCGGGACACCATCAATTAAAAGCGATCGCTGTTGCTATCTGTAGCTGGCGATCGCTTCTTGATGCCGTCGCCACGCTAAAGACCAATGACGAAGGACAAAAGAATACTCGTCTCTTACACGTGAAAATCTTATCTCCTTACCTCAAAATACCTATCTCTCTATCTAGTTTCGATACTCTAGGCTTCTAGATTAACGGGTGTAGAGCTTGAGTACATCCCAATAAATATAGATAAATACCAATGTACTTGATTGTTTTAAGTCTATTTCAAAAGAGATGATATAACAGAATTAACAACTTATGTCTACGGAATAAATTCTCAATATTTTAGCCCTAGAAAACCTTTGACACCATTTTGGTGTCAAAATGGCGCTATTCAGAAATAGAGCAACCTTTGTCAATAGTTGTTAACGTCAGCATGATGCCATTTTAATGCCATGAAAAGGTTTAGTTTAAGATTAACAGAGACGGAATATTTGAAGCTCAAAGCCTATTGCGAAGAGCTTAAAATATCAATGAATGATGTAGTCAGACAGCTCATCCGGGAGTGGAATCCACACCCGAAAAATCTCATTGAAGTCAGCAAGAACGAGAATAATCTAGTTTCGAACTGTAGAGATTGTCCTAGCCGCGATTTTTGCTGATTACAGCTCAAGCTAATCTATTACTAGAATTTGAAAGTTTCAAATTCAATTTATTTGGTGCCAAACTAACTTTAATTTGACGTTAGTTTGGCTTTTTCTTGAAAATTGTTTATTGCTGGCTTTAACGCCTCCTTGTTCAAGCTATAGCAGTGGTTTTATTGCTGCTAATCAAACAAAAAAAATAAATGTAAAGCAATTGTTAATTTTTTCAATTCGTCAACAAAAAATATCATATTTAACAAAAACTTAACTGCATTTCTGTCAGTATCTATAGTCAAGTTACTTAAGGTAGATAGACTTGCCTGCATAACAAAAAGTAGAAAAATAATAGAATGTTGTATTTTATACAGTTATTTTGCTGCTTGTTTTTCCTGATTTTAATCAAGGTTTTAAATCTGTAAAATTTGTTACCAATTGATTTATTGCCTGATAGCCTCATTGGGTTTTGTTCACGGAATAGTTGAAAAGAGATTGCCATGCCTTATACAATTCCTCAAAACTGCATACACTGCGGTATTTGTTTACCCGAATGCCCCACTGGTGCAATTCAAATAGATAACAACGACGAGCATTGGGTAGAACCAGGACTCTGCAACAACTGTGAAGACGGCCATGGCAATCCTCTTTGCGTGAAGAGCTGTCCTGATAGTTTACCGCTGCCGCTACCGGCAAAGAAAGGAAGATACAAAGCTGAACCCAGAGTATTGACGACTCACAGTCTTTTTCCTAACGGTAAAAATAATCCGATTGCCTCTTCAATGGTAATTTGGGAAGCCTGCAACATCCTTGCCAAGGGATCGGTCGTGCCGTGGCAAACCGACGACCAAGGCAAGCTTTATCACGAGCGTCCGGTCAAACAGGGCAAAGGGAAGCTTGAGTTTCGGCTGACAGACGATGTTGATTCAGTGACTCCTCAAACGCTGAGTGCAACAGATGCTGAACCCACTATCGAAGTCATGGATATCCGCGCGGCCTGCATGCATCTCATTTTTGCCGCCTACGTGGTGACGATAGAACGACCGTGGGAACAGGAGTTTGCCCTTGATAATAAGCAACTTGAAACCTACCTGGGGTTGGATAAACGCAAAGACCTCAGCAAAGCGACCAAGCTAACCCTCATTAAAACCTTAGTGCAGCAACCTTGCAAACTCCTTACTGCTATTAACTGGCCTCAACAGGGCAGAATCAAATCATTTTCTGTCCCCCAAGATCGGATCTGGCATTTAATCACCATTGATAATCACTTCCAGGAAGATTCCCAAGGATATAAACATTTGGTGGGTATGACCTTTAGACTGAGGGCTGGAGCCTGGGCCGAGTATTTTCTGAACAAACAAGGATACAAAAAAAACGTCGCGTTTTATCAGTACGGTACGCTGCCCAAATTTATGCTCTCGACAGTGATGACGATTTGGCATCAGCATGAAGGAACGGTGCGCATGATGCTGTGGCTTCTGTTTAAAACTAAGATGGGGAGAGAACAGCGCATTACTGTTCCGAGATTAATGTATGTTGCCTATGGAGAGGAAAAAGTCAGACAAGCCTCCTATAACCAAGAACAGCGCAAGCGACTACTACGCCGATTTGAAAGTGACCTAGAAACTCTTCAGGAGTACGGCATTAAACCGGTGTTCGATCCGGTGACCTACCCCACCGAAATTCAGCCTCTGTGGGCCAGGTTAGCCGATATTCCCGACGATGCCGAAGAAGCAATGGAATTTTGGATCAACGATGGGTGCAATGACAATAGCATCACCGATTCAGCGCCTCCTGGAAAATGGAACCTGCTCATGAAGGCTCGCATCCTTCAGTTTCAATTACCGCCTGAATGGGACGAACAATTGTCGCGGTGGGAAAGCAAAAAACAACAAAAATCTCGTCCGAAGAATCGGACTCAAAATGCCTCTCCACTAAGCGCAGAACAGATTTTGAATGCTAGAAAACGTCTTGGGCTTAGCCAGAGGAAGCTAGCGCAACAGCTCGGTAAAAGCCAAAGCTGGATACGAGATTTAGAAAATGGTCGTTTTTCGGCTAAGCTCAATGATCGCATTAAGCTCCAGAAAATACTAGAGATAGAGGCATAGTTTATCAGTTAATAACCGTGTTATCTAAAGCTTAATCTTTTCTGAACCTATAAAGAAAAACAATGGTTTGGATAAGTTTTCTTGAATGAGTACATCTTGACAAAAGCAAATCCAAAATCATTGCTAGAAAAAGCCAAAGATTTCGATCAGATGCCTCCTTCATCCACAGGCCGAAGCTTGTAGGCTTTTGAAGCTATTGCAAATATCAAATTCAATTGATTATTTTATCTCGGCACTGTGTTTAACGATCCGTAACAATTGTTGCTTTATGATTTGATAACTTTTGGTTTAATAAGGTTGAGTAACAAAAACTTCCAAGGCGCAGTTAGAATAACTTTCCATTGCTGCTACAAATTATCTAATTTCCAACCAAAAGATTATGGTTACAACGCCCATTGCTAGCCCCGCATCAGCAGAAGTATTAACTACCGAAGAACTCCGCAAAATTCATGCTTACTGGCGTGCCTGCAACTATCTTGCCGTCGGCATGATCTATCTCAGGGACAATCCTCTGCTCAAGGAGCCCTTGAAAGCAGAACATATCAAACAACGGTTACTCGGCCACTGGGGGTCTTCTCCTGCTCTAAGCTTCGCATACGTTCATCTCAACCGCCTCATCAAAAAGTACGACCTCAGCGCCATTTATATTGCTGGTCCCGGACACGGTGCGCCTGGAGTTCTCGGTCCTGTTTATCTAGAAGGAACCTATTCAGAGATTTACCCCGATAAAAGCGAAGACAGCGAGGGAATGCAGAAATTCTTCAAGCAGTTTTCGTTCCCCGGTCATATCGGCAGTCACTGTACGCCGGAAACTCCCGGTTCGATCCACGAAGGAGGCGAATTAGGCTACAGTGTTTCCCACGCTTTCGGTGCCGTTTACGACAATCCCGATCTCATTGCGGCCTGCGTCGTCGGGGATGGAGAAGCAGAAACTGGACCCTTGGCGACCGCCTGGCACTCCAACAAATTTCTCAATCCCATCTGCGATGGAGCGGTCTTACCAATTCTTAATCTCAACGGCTACAAAATCGCTAATCCCACCATCCTCTCTCGCATTAGCCCAGAAGAACTCACCGACCTCTTCAAAGGCTACGGCTATACCCCCTACGTTGTCGAGGGGTCAGACCCCGAACTCATGCACCAGAAAATGGCAGCCACCATGGAAGAGTGCATCGTTAAAATTCGAGAAATTCAGCAGGAGGCCCGCAGCCAAAACAAAGCGTTCCGTCCCCGCTGGCCGATGATTATCCTGCGGACTCCTAAAGGCTGGACCGGCCCCAAAGACGTGGACGGTCATAAAGTCGAAGGTTTCTGGAGAGCGCACCAAGTTCCCATGGGCGGTATGCACTCTAACCCGGAACACGTCAAGCTTTTAGAAGAGTGGATGAAAGGGTATAAGCCAGAAGAACTCTTTGATGAAAATGGTACCCTGATCCCCGAACTGAAAGCACTCGCTCCAGAAGGCGATCGCCGCATGAGCGCCAACCCCGCCGCTAACGGTGGCGTACTCCGCAGAGATCTCAAGCTCCCCGACTTCCGCGACTACGCCGTGGAGATGGAGCGACCGGGCACAGTACAGGTCGAAAATACTGGAGTTCTCGGCAAGTTCTTACGGGACGTGATGAAAAACAACATGACCACGTTCCGCGTGTTTGGTCCCGATGAAACCGCCTCCAATCGCCTGTCTGCCATCTACGAAGCCACCAAAAAAACCTGGCTCGCCGACTACCTCCCCGAAGATGAAGACGGCAGCCTGCTAGCCCCCAACGGTCGGGTGATGGAGATGTTGAGCGAACACACCCTTGAAGGATGGCTCGAAGGGTATCTGCTCACCGGAAAACACGGCTTCTTCCACACCTACGAAGCCTTTGTCCACGTCATCGACTCCATGTTCAACCAGCATGCTAAATGGCTGGATATCTGCAAAAATCATGTCTCCTGGCGAGCTTCCGTTTCTTCGCTCAATATTATGCTCTCCTCGCTGGTGTGGCGACAGGACCACAATGGGTTTTCCCACCAAGACCCCGGCTTCGTCGATCTCGTTACCAATAAGAGTGCGGATGTCACCCGCGTTTATTTTCCCCCCGATGCTAACTGTTTACTGTCGGTAGCCGACCACTGTCTGCGCAGTAAAAATTACGTCAACGTGATTGTTTCCGACAAGCAGAAGCACCTGCAATACCTAACGATGGAAGAGGCGATCCTACACTGCACCAAAGGCATCGGGATTTGGGAGTGGGCCAGTAACGACGACTGCGGCAAAGAACCCGATGAGCCAGACGTCGTGATGGCCTGCTGCGGCGACATTCCCACAATGGAATCGTTAGCGGCGACGGCCATTCTGCGCGAAGAGTTTCCTGACCTCAAGGTTCGCTTTATCAACGTCGTCGATTTGTATAAACTACAAACCGAAACCGAACATCCCCACGGCTTATCCAACAAAGAATTTGATATTTTGTTCACTGCCGATAAGCCAATTATCTTTAACTTCCACGGCTATCCTTGGCTGATTCACAAACTCGCCTACCGTCGAACCAATCAAGAACGGATTCACGTGCGCGGGTACAAGGAACAGGGCAACATCAATACGCCGCTGGAGTTGGCGATTCTCAATCAGATTGACCGCTTTAACCTCGTCATCGACGTGATTGAGCGCGTTCCGCAACTGGGTTCCCGTGCTGCTTATGTTAGAGAACGAATGCGCAATGAGATTATCAACAACTTGGCCTACGCTCACTCCGAAGGGATGGATCGCTCAGAGGTCGTTAACTGGCAGTGGCCCTATTAATTAGTCACCAACGCAAAGAACAAAGGTCTTGAATCGTTAAGTCCTTTGTTCTTTGCAGATTAGCCGAGGAACAATGTCGAACAAGTTGGCAACTCAATCCCCTATCAACAATAAGCACACAGAAACAGGGACTCTTCTACCGGGTCAAAGCTTTCCTTTGGGGGCAACGGTCTATCCAGATGGCGTTAACTTCTGTATTTTCTCCCGCGCCCAGGCTCTCGAACTTCTGTTATTCGATCATCCTGAAGCTCCTCAGCCTGCTAGGGTGATCGCGTTAGACCCTCAGCGGCACTGTAGCTGCTACTACTGGCACATCTTTATCCGGGGAATTGGCGCAGGGCAAGTTTATGCCTATCGTGCCTACGGCGAGTACGCCCCAGAAAAAGGTCTATGTTTTGATGGCACAAAAGTACTGCTCGACCCCTATGCCAAGGCGATCGCCGGCGAGAACATCTACAATCGCCAAGCGGCAAGGGAACCAGGGGATAACTGTGATCGTGCTTTACGGGGGGTCGTCGTCGATCCGAGCAATTACGACTGGGAAGGCGATCGCCATCCCCGCACTCCCTACGCCGCTAGCGTGATTTATGAACTGCACGTAGCGGGATTTACCCGTCACCCCACTTCCGGGGTCAGCGAGTCCAAGCGGGGCACGTTTGCCGGACTGATCGAAAAAATCCCCTATCTGCAACAGTTGGGAATTACGGCAGTCGAACTGCTCCCGATTCACGCCTTCGATGTCGATGATGCGCCAGACGGGTTGCAAAACTATTGGGGCTACAGCACCCTTGGCTTTTTTGCTCCCCATGCTGCCTACAGTTCCTGCGGCGAGCCTCTCGGAACCTTGAATGAATTCCGCGATCTTGTTAAAGCGCTTCATCAAGCAGGCATCGAAGTTATTCTCGATGTCGTTTTTAACCACACTGCCGAAGGCGATCACAGCGGTCCAACGATTTCGTTTCGCGGCTTGGACAATCAGACCTACTATCTACTATCGTCCTCAGGCGATTATTACAACTATAGTGGCTGCGGCAATACTCTTAAAGCCAATCATCCCGTCGTCAGTCGCTTAATTCTGGACTGTCTGCGCTATTGGGTGACGGAAATGCACGTTGACGGATTCCGGTTCGACCTGGCTTCGACTTTGGCGAGGGATGCGGCAGGGGCGTCTCTGTGGCACACTTCGATTGTTACGGCTAATATTCTCTGGGCCATCGAATCGGACCCGGTATTAGCGGGAACGAAGCTGATTGCCGAAGCGTGGGATGCGGCGGGACTCTATGGCGTGGGTCGCTTTGTAGATCTAGGAGATTGGTTTACCGAGTGGAACGGTCCGTTTCGGGATGATGTCCGCCGCTTTATTAAAGGAGATTCAGGCACGGTGAGTCGGTTGGCAGCCCGAATTCTAGCAAGTCCTGATATGTATTTTCGCTCGGATACCGACATCAACCGCAGCATTAATTTTGTGACGTGCCACGATGGGTTCACGCTCAACGATTTGGTTTCCTACAGCCAAAAACATAATCAAGCCAATGGAGAGAATAACCGCGATGGCGGGAACGACAACCATAGCTGGAACTGCGGTAGGGAAGGCGCGACACCAGACCCAGAAATAGAGAAGCTTCGTCTCAAGCAAATTAAAAACTTTTTTACAGTGCTGTTTATGTCCCAGGGAACGCCGATGCTCTTGATGGGAGATGAAGTGAGACGAACTCAAAGAGGCAATAACAATGCCTATTGTCAGAATAACGAACTGAGCTGGTTTGACTGGAGCAGCATCGAGTCGAATCTGGGGTTATTTCGGTTTGTCAAGGGGGCGATCGCGTTTATCCAAGGCTTGGAGGTATTTCAGCTAGAACAACCGCTAGCAACCGTCAAAGGAGTATCTCCTTACCTAGTTTGGCATGGAGTCAAGCTTGATGAGCCGGACTGGAGCGACGATTCTCGCTGTCTCGCGTTTACTCTCGCCTATCCCCGTTTTGACGAGTACCTACACGTTATGTTAAATGCTTATTGGGAGTCCTTAACCTACGAGTTGCCCTCCCTAGCCCAAGGACGAAGCTGGTATCGCATCATTGATACCTCTTTACCAACCCCAGACGACTTCAGCGAATTGGCAACGGCTTCTGGGGTTAAAAATCGGTCCTACCAAGTTAAAGCTCGCACGTCTGTCGTGTTAATGGCGAAGTGAGTAAGGGAGGCAGGAGGCAGAAGGAAGTATTTATAAAACGGGCATTTCTGATTGACTAACGATTGCCTAGACTAAACCCGTTTAAAGATGACAATCAACAATTATCTCACCTAAGCATGACTAATCCAGCAACGCTATAAAACGAAACGGACAATACAAGGAGGAAATTTAGTGGCTATACGAGTTGGCATTAACGGATTTGGCAGAATTGGTCGCCTGGTTCTCCGCGGAGGAGTGGATCATCCAGAGATCGAGTTTGTCGGCATTAATGATTTGGTGCCGCCCAAAAATTTGGCTTACTTATTGAAGTACGACTCGACCCACGGTAGATTCCCCGGCGCGGTGGAAGTTGATGACGAGGGCATTAGGGTCAACGGCAAGCTGATTCGGTGTACGTCTATCCGCAATCCGGCGGAGTTGCCCTGGAAAGAGCTAGCAGTCGATTATGTGGTGGAATCTACCGGTTTGTTTACCACCTATGAGGGGGCGATCGCTCACGTTCATGCAGGAGCCAAACGAGTCGTTATTTCAGCGCCGACGAAAGACCCAGACAGAGTGCCTACCCTCCTGGTGGGAGTAAACCACAATACCTTCGCTCCCGAAAAAGATCTGATTGTTTCTAACGCAAGCTGCACCACAAATTGTCTTGCCCCAGTTGCTAAAGTCATTAACGATCGATTCGGATTGGTGGAAGGATTGATGACGACGATACACTCCGTAACGGCAACTCAACCCACCGTCGATGGTCCGAGTAAAAAGGATTTACGCGGGGGACGCGGAGCTTCTCAAAATATTATTCCCGCCTCTACAGGGGCAGCAAAAGCCGTGACTTTAGTGTTGCCAGAGCTTAAAGGTAAACTAACGGGCATGGCAATGCGGGTACCGACGCCCGATGTTTCCGTCGTGGATTTGACCTTCAAAACAGAACAATCAACCAGCTACGCTGCTATCTGTGAGGCTATGAAAACAGCGTCAGAAGAATCGTTGCGGGGCGTTTTAGGCTATACAGAGGAGCCTGTGGTTTCCTCAGATTTTGTGAGCGACCCCCATTCGAGTATTTTTGATGCTGGCGCTGGCATTGAACTGAACGCCAACTTCTTTAAGGTCATCTCTTGGTATGACAACGAGTGGGGCTATTCAATGCGCGTCATTGACTTAATGCTATCGATGGCTCGCAAAGAAGATCTTGGTAAACCGCTAGCGACATCGACACGATGAAAATGGCAAGATTGAGCACCAAGTTCTGTCAACCGTGTATCTTCAGCAGAATTCAATCTAGAATAAGAAGCCAAAAATTAGCTCTCAGCTCTTCTAGGTGTTCTTCTAAGGCGGCAAGATACTGACAAGACTTCAACTTCATAGTTTTCATCAGCAATGCCTCGCGCTCAATTAAATGGTGTGGTTAGTTAGGTTTAGACACAATTATTCACCCTCAACTTCTGCCGATTACTTCCACTTGACGAAGAAATCGTCAGCTTTCCAGTCTAACGTCAAAGTTAGCCTGCCTCCTCCAGGGTGTCTAATCCTCGTCTTCTCCTTAACGGACAATTCGTCCATCTTCCAGATAGACAATGCGATCGCCAATATCCAGAATGCGGTTGTCGTGGGTGACCAGCACAATGGTACAGAGTTGTTCTTTCGCTAGCTGCTGCATGATTTTGACCACATCTCGACCGGATTTACTGTCTAGCGCCGCCGTTGGCTCGTCTGCCAGCACAATCTGAGGACGACTAACTAAAGCTCGCGCGATCGCCACTCGCTGTTTCTGTCCCCCCGATAAACTCTCTGCGTAATAATTCACGCGGTGTTCCAGTCCAACCGCCTTAAGCATCTCTGTAGCGATCGCATCCATGTCCTGGTCGAGATACTGCTTGTGTAACTCCAGCGACAACCTCACATTCTCTTTTGCCGTCAAAAAGGTCATCAAGTTGTGTGCTTGAAAAATATAGCCAATTTGGCACCGAATTTCTAAGAGAGTTTGTTGAGAAGCTTGACGCATTTCCTGCCCGAGAATCTTGAGACTCCCTTCCTGCGCCGAGCGTAACCCGCCCATCAACGTCAACAGGGTGGTCTTGCCAGAACCCGAAGGTCCAGTCAGAATGATAATTTCACCCGCATGAATATCAAGATTAATGTCAAACAGTATCTGCTTCCGCAGATTGCCCTGACCAAAATAGTGATTCAAATTTTGCATGGCAATCGCTGGTTCAGAGGGACATACCCGAGCTTGAGAGGAAGAAATTGTATTTTGCATAGAATTTGCTTCAAGTGACTGATTGGCTCTACCCTTTCTCAAGGCAGATGTTATACCAATTAGAAAAAGTAATAGGAGACTTGATGAGTTGGGGGAAAGGGGAAGGGGTCAAGGGGAAAGGGAAGCACAGCAGCTCTTTGCCCTTGAACCTCCAATGCTTGGTGAGTTTAAGGAACTATCTGACTACTTTCGG
>JBHJGN010000005.1:0-50349 GCA_050331735.1 Cyanophyceae cyanobacterium | reverse complement strand
TTCCTGCGGCGGTGCTACTTTAGAGAAAGTTAAGGAGTATATCAAGAATCAAGATAGTGCTTAGCTCTCACTGCTGCCCCAGAATTCCCCTACGACCAAAACAAGTTTATGGTCGCAGCACCCTTCTGGGTTCCTTGGTGGTGGCGGCATTAGTTGCGTCAGCCGCTGTCAGCCTTCCTATCCATCCGTTCTGGATGGAGCTGAAGGCAGTGCCGCTGTACAGGTGGTAGTAGACGGCAGCGGCAACGTTACAAGCGCCACCCTTGCCAGAGCCAACAGCAATAGTCAGATTAATCGTCAAGCTCTCCTTGCTGCTCAACAGATGAAGTTTTCTGCTCCTAGTGGCGGGGGTCAAGCTTCAGTTCAGATCAACGTTAATTTTACGGTAGCAGGCTCCGAATTTGACCGTACCGCCCGCGAACGGGAAGAGCAAGCGGAGCGGGAGCGTCAGGCTCGCGAACGCGAACAACGAGAACGAGAGGCACAGGCGGAGCGAGAACGCCAAGAACGTCAGGCACAGCTTGAGCGAGAGCGTCAGGAGCGCGAACGTCAAGTTGAACAACGCCAGCAGCAGGAACAATTAGCACCAGCGCAACCCTCAGCGCCAACAGAAATAGAATTAGAGCCAGACAATCTTCAGGAGCGCATTGAAGGCGATCAAAATGAAGAACAGGAGTAAAGTCGAGCAGCTAGAGAACAGCGAACCAACAATCGATAGTTAATGAGAATGAATAATCAGTTGAAAATTTGCAGATTAGGAATGGCATTGTTAACGGCTTCAAGTTTTGAGCTAGCCAATTTTTTCCTTCCGCTAGAGGCGATCGCCGAGACAGTCACTTTACCCGGCGGCGGACAGTGTGAAGGCGAAATCAGTTCTGGCACCCTCAACGGCGAGGGAACCTGTACCTATGGCAATGGCGATCGCTACGAAGGCAACTTTGTTGAGGGCAAGAAACAGGGTCGGGGTGTTTACACCTTTGTCGATGGGGGTCGCTATGAAGGAGAGTTTGCAAACGATACGATTAACGGTCAGGGCGTGAGAGTATACGCTAATGGTGATCGCTACGAAGGCACGTTTCAGGACGGTCAACCCCAGGGGACGGGAGTATATATCTCTGACGATGGCGGGCGCTTTGAGGGAGAGTTCAAAGACGGCAACCCCATCGGTCAAGGAACGTTTACCTACCCCAATGGCGATCGCTGCACTGGTGAGATCAGCAACGGTCAACTCAACGGACAAGGGGTTTGCACCTATGCCAATGGCAACCGCTATGAGGGAGAATTGCGTGATGGCAAGCCTCATGGTCAAGGAACGTTAACGTATGCTGATGGCGGTAGCTACAAAGGGGCGTTCAGCGAGGGACAGTTTAGTGGGGAGGGAGTCCGCGTTAATGCCCAGGGCAACCGCTACGAAGGGCAGTTTAGCCAAGGGAAATTTGCCGGAACGGGAACCTATACCTTTGCCAACGGCAACCAGTATAAAGGGCAGTTTGCTAACGGACAGTTTAACGGCAGCGGAGTATTTTTATTTGCCAACGGCGATCGCTGTACGGGAGAATTTAGCGAGGGTCAGCTTAATGGCGAAGCAATTTGCGATTATGCAAGTGGAGATACGTTTGAGGGGCAATTCCTTAACGGTCAAAAGCACGGAACTGGAGCCTATATTTTTGCGGATGGAACCCGCGTAGAAGGGACTTGGCAGAACGACGAGTATCAAGATTAGACCCGATCTCTACGAGGAGGTATTTTTGAGCACTTCAAAAAGCGGATGCGCCGCCTCGGAGGGAAC
Organism: Cyanophyceae cyanobacterium; assembly: GCA_050331735.1. GTDB lineage: Bacteria > Cyanobacteriota > Cyanobacteriia > Cyanobacteriales > JBHJGN01 > JBHJGN01. The sequence goes on along the minus strand of JBHJGN010000005.1, from coordinate 48,560 downwards.
CTCCGAATTGAGGCGCACCAAGTTTATTGTCATCAAACCTTAACTAAAAAGAAGAATTCTGTCTGTACCGACAGAAGTTCCTGATGCTGTCGTTAACTACCTAGCCAAGCAACTAAACAACCCGGAGAATAATGATGTCTAGAATTACCTTCACACATCACTTTCAGCCTTAGCAGACGTTTTCGTTCCGTTGCTACTCACAGGCGTAGTGACAGCAGCAGACTGAGAAAACTCAACCCCCTTCTGGATTGTTGTTAGACTAGGGCGCTATGCCTGTTTACTTTTCAGCCGAAATAGGGGAAAGGGGAAATTGTCCCTACGGGACGGGGAACGGGGAAATTGTTCCTGGCGGAACGGGGAACGGGGAAAGGGAAAGTTTGCCGCCGCACGAAGCACGCGACGGGAGAAGAACACAGAGCTAAGGAACAAGGTTTATAACCCCTCCCTTTCCCCTTCCCCTTTTCCCCTTTCCCGTGCCTTTGGCACTTTTACCGCGCCGACGGCGCTTACCAAGGCAAGCGGCTGCCGTCCCAGGAAAAAAACTGTCCGCTGTCGGTTTCAGTTAAGTGATTTATGACGGTGAGTAATTGCGTTACCGTTCGCTCGACGGAAAATAGCTTTTCATCGGGGACGTTTTTCTGAAACGGGCGAGAGAGGCGGGTATCGGTTGTGCCAGGGTGGAGCGTGACTACAATTGTTTTTGGGCTTTTTCTGCCATACTCAATCGCTGTGGTCCGCATGAGCATGTTGAGAGCGGCTTTAGACGCGCGATAGCCGTACCAGCCCCCCAAGCGGTTGTCCCCAATGCTGCCAATCTTAGCAGAGATAGTAGCGAAGATACTGCGATCGCCGTGACGAAACAGAGGCAAAAGATGCTTTGCCAGCAGCACAGCGCCGATACTGTTCACCTGAAAGTAGCGCAGCAGTTGATCTGAATTAATCTGCCTTAAACTTTTTTCGGGCTGCAATTCCCCCTCATGAAGGATACCAACGCAGTTAATCGCTAACTGAAGATTATCCGTATCTGCCTGTAGCTTTTCTACGCCTTGAACAATTTGCGCCTCGTCAGTAAGATCCATTACCAAGCATTCCAAACGCTGAGGATATTGCTTTTGGCAAGCCGTTAGTTCAGCAGAAGGCTGCTGGCGGTATGTCGCATACACCTTCGCTATCTGCTCGTCTTGCAGCAGCTTGTTCACAAATCCGAAGCCGATTCCCTGATTAGCTCCGACAACAAGAGCACTCTTAACACTCGTTTTTGACATTGACGCTGTACGATCGTGGGTCTCATCGGAATTTATCTAGTTTATCTCCTACCCTAGAAATTGATAGTCACCAAAGAGCCATGACCCAACAACCAACCACTCAATTTCTGACGACTGAGGAATCTTTAGATGTCGATGCGGCTTTACTGTCTTCCCCAGAGAAATTTCTAACGCGATTAACCATATCCTCCTTGAGATTACTGAAGATCGTTGCTCAAGATGTCGGCGTTCCTCTCGAAGAATTAACCCACAAACAGCTAATTCAGTGGTTTGAGAAGGACGCAAAGATTCGTCGGGAGCAGGGCATTGAAGCAGCAACGTTGAAGTGGTAGGCGATTGCATCTACCCAAAGACTGGCTACAAGAGACTCTTATAACTGTAGAATGAAATACTGTTCGACCGAGATACTTAAATAATAGCCATGCAGTTAAAAGTTCCCAGCATTGTTTGTCAAGGTTGTGCTGATGAAATTACCAAAGAAATTAAAACCCACGAACCGAACGCGACAGTCAATGTTGATGTAGAGAAGAAAGTAGTCACTGTAGAAACTGGAGCCTCTGAAGAGTCGATTCGGCAAGCGATCGCTGCCGTTGGTCATCAGGTAGAATAGGCTGGTTGTCACGCTGTTTATACAACATTTTTACTATCGGCCAAGAGCGATTCTTGGCTTTTTTCTTGAAAAGACCACTTTCTTAAGAGAAGCTCTACCCTTTAGTCGAAGCTAGGGATTGCAACAGCTTTTACGATGCAGCTAGTAGAAGTCAAAGTGGCTTTTGCTCAGTACCGGAAGTTGATTAGAGCGAAATATTTCCTATGGAAAACCAATCTTTTTTAGAAAAAATTGTGGCGAACAGTAATCTGCAAACCGTTAATGAGGCACAGGTAGCGGCTAAAGTCGTCTATCGCATTCTGCGAGACATGATGCCACAAGAACAGGTAGACAAAGTAGCCTCAGAGTTAGAAACAGAAGCCCCCAAAGCTGATATGGAAATCAAGGATCTCTGGAAAGATACCAATCCGATGGTCAGCTTTTTTAGCCAGCTTAGCCCAGTGCAGAATATCAGCCAGTCGCCTGGTGTTTTTAAGCTCCGGCTTTCTCAAGAGGGAGCTTTACCGACGGACACAGATCCCGAGAACGTGACCAAGGCAATTTTCAAAGCGACTAAGGATGAGCTGTCTGGAGAGCAAATCAGTAACGTTTCTCAGTCTCTTCCTGATGATATTCGATCATGGTGGGATCAGGCTTAGGAGTATCAGAGTAGAGAGGAGAAGCAGGGAGAGGTAGTTAGAGCAATCCTTTCACCTTCTACAAAGGATCAGACCTCAACCACGAGGTCTGGCTGCTGCTTCCTGTTTCCAAATTCTCTGTAACGATCTCTGGGGGATCATTGCAACCCCGGAGAAAGGCTCTTCAGGGAGATTGCCGTGAAGGAAGTGTAGCAGGTTCATCAGGTTTTCTGCTCCATACCCTGCGGGTTGAGCACAGTCAGTTGGCAGCTTCCTGACAAGCTGCTGTAGTTTCTCTTCAAGTTCTCCCTTGGTTTTGAACGCATTCCTTAATCGCTCAGCAAGTGGTGCTAAAATGACGCAGACCTGTCTAACTTTGATGTCGTCTTTTGCCTGAGCCTGAATCAGAGCATGACTAGTCAGCAATGCTAGCTTTTGAGTAGTAATTTCTGTGTAGACCTGCTGCACCAAGCGCTCGGTTATGTATTCCACGATCAGTGGCTGTTGAGTATAGCCAAACGGGGACGTTTCAATCAAAAAGCGCCGTTTCAGGGCTGCAATTGCCTCTAGTACCTGTTGCCTGCATACCGGCGATATCAGGCTGGCAAGGAGTCCCGTCACCGAGACAGGTTCTTGCCGAATTGCCAGCCAGTACATAATCTCTTTTTCTAGCTCTGATAAACGATTGAACTGCTGGTCGAGCAGGTAGCGAATGCCGCCGAATATGGTAATTTTTTGCTGCAAAAATGCTGAAATACTGGAGCAGAATAGCTCTTGAGCAGCAGCACCGACTACCTTCAAAGCGAGCGGATGACCTGCATACCGATCGATTAAGAATTTCCATTCGCTTTCTGAGCCAACGAGCTGACCCTTAAGCTGTAAAACTTTTTTACTATCTACCGCATTGAGACCAGTAAGCTGTAAGGAGCGAGTGGGCAGGGAGTCGCCTTCCAAAGAGACAAAATGCAGCGGTTTCTCTCGACTCGTCAGTAGCAAACAGCTTTGGTGAAAAGATTCACCCACTTGACGAAGCAGTTGACCATAGCCTTCGTATCCGGCTCGATAAGCTCCGACCCAGAGGCTAGACCCAGCACTGCTCTGAAGAATTGCGTCTAGGCCGTCTAAAACCAGTAGGCAGCGATGTTGCCGCAGGTAGTCTAGGAGTCGTCGGATTTTACCATTCAGGTCTTGAGGTAGGGACAGTTCTGTTTCCTGCTGCTGAGAGAAAAACTTAATCACACTAAGCAGAAATTGGTCAATGGGAGAAATATTGCTGAGGGTCCGCCAGATAATGTATTCAAAATCGGCCTGCACTTGAATCGCTAGTTTAGCCACGAGAGCCGTTTTACCGATACCGCCAATTCCAAACACCCCTACTAAGCGGCAGCGGTCTTGAACGGTCCAGTTGTTTAGAGTCATTAATTCTGTCGTTCGTCCATAGAACAAGTCAGTATCAGGAGCTTCATTCCAATCCCAGTGTCGCTCCATATCTGCAATTGGGGTCTGCGCGCGGTCAATAACCTCTTCCCAATCGATGCCCAGCACGGTGCAGTAGGCTTTTAAGGCTTGGATATTAACTGCTTTTCCCGCTAAAAAACGAGTCCAAGTCCCATAAGAGATGCCGTTAGCATAGGGAGGCAACTTTTTTAGCGCCGGATCGACGAGCTGACTGGCTTGTTCGAGCCATGTTGCATCATTGGTTGCCCATCCTTTTTCTCTGCGAGCTTGTTTAACTCGTTTTATTCCAGGTTTTGATACTTTAAGATACATGCTTCTTAAACCTTCTTAAGATAATAGTTTTGTTCTCGACTTCTTCTCCGTTCAATCGTTTTTTGGTTGTTATCCAGCATACCAAAATAACGAAGAGAATGAACAATAGAATCGGCTTTATAGGGACAATTGAGAATTGACCGAATTGGCTCAGGGTGCTTTCACTAATGTTATTCATCTCTTGAGAACAAAATTCCGGAAATAGAGCTAAAAAAATAATGCCAATTAGAAAAAGTAATAGGAGACTTGATGAGTTGGGGGAAAGGGGAAAGGGGAAAGGAAAGCAGCTCTTTGCCCTTGAACCTCCAATTCTTGGTTAGTTTGAAAATTATCTGACTACTTTCGGTAAATGGTATGACAAGATTTAGCAATAAAAATCAAGAATTTATTAAAAATTCCTAACAACAAGCAAGCAACAATACGTAACAAGAAAGCGCTGGCAATTACTTTCAATCACTTCCGCTATAGCTTCAAGCAATACCGTTTGCCGAAATACGTAACAAGAAAGCGCTGGCAATCACTCCCAATAATTTTCACTATAGCTTCAAGTAATACCATTTGCCGAAAGTAGTGAGATAGTTCTCCTAACTAACAAAGAGCTGGCTTTTAAAAGGGAAAGGCTGGCTGTGTTTACCTTTCCCCTTTTCCCCAACAGATCAAGTCTCTCATGACTTTTTCTAATTGGTATAAGCTAGGCATTCCGAATTCAAAAAAATCTGAATTGCCGCCAGCTTAAAATTGCTCTGAGACTCTTCTGATGGAAAAAGATGACTACTAGAATTAGGCGCAGAGTTTGCCAAAGTGTATGCAGGGAAACTGTTGACAGAAAAGCTAATAAACATCAACGTAATATTTTTGCTGTGTTTAGTTCAATATTTGGGAGCCCGATTAAGTCTTTCATTTTGCCTAAGTCTTGGAAAAGACTCTTTTGAGAAAGTGCAGTTCGTTTTGCAACTATAGTAAAAAGAAAACAGAAGCTGAGCAACGAGCTTTGCTACCTAGACAGTTGAGGATGGCAGAAAATTCTTGTGAAGAACCCTGTCAATGCCAATGTAGAAAACTCCCCGCCGGCGCAAACAACTTAGAATAGCTGGTAGCGGACTAAAAAGTGAAGGCCGTTGGCCTGGAGCGAGTCACTGTCACGATCAACTGAGACGAGGGGAATACCATAGTATAGGCGCAGATCCAAACTGGAGCCGAGCTGCCAAAGCAAACCTGTTCCTAAACTGACAATAGTAGAGGGCTCGGGGTCGGGAGCATCATTGTTCCAGACGCTCCCCAGTTCAAAAAAGGGCGCTAGCTGTAGCTGGTTCCTGACAGAGTCAACTAGCGGAATGCGGACTTCGACAGAACCGATCACGCCATTGTCGGCTACGAGTTGGTTTTCTTGATAGCCCTTGACGGTACTAATTCCGCCGATAGCAATTCGCTCTAGGAGAAGTAGAGAATCTGGCGTTAGTTGAGCACTCACTCCCGTTAACAGCAAAAGATTGGCGGGAAGCTGCTGCGCGTATTGAAACTGCTTTCGCCAAGCAAAGAACTGTCCGTCAGTCCCCGTATCGTTAATCGTGGCCTCAAAAGCATCTAAGCCGAAGCTCAATTCAGAGCGAACGGAGAGAATGCGCTCAGCTCGGCGCTCTACCCACTCTTGAGAAAAGCGCAGTACAGTCACATTACTTTCGCCATTATCTGAACCCAGGAAGAAAGAAAAAGGACGATCGCCTAAAAAAGATTGGCTGCGACGCAGGTCTAAGCTTAAGCCAAGCGCCACCTCAGTTTCTGGCAACCTGACAATCGGCTGTCGGAAACCGACAGAAAAGGTGTCTGCTTCGCTGTTAATCTCTAAATCGCGAAAGTCGTCTGCGATAATATCGCTATCGCTGTTGCTGTAGCGAAAGCTTACAGTCCCGTTGCTAGCGTTGATCGGAATCGCATAGCTGATATCGTAGAGGTCAAGTCCTTCGCTGGTTCCGTACTCCGCCCGGAAGCGATCGCCTAAGCCCAACAGATTATCGTGGGCAATGAATACACCTCCTTGGGTAGAACCGATGCTGGGAGGGCGGTTGTTGCCGACAAACACTCCGCTGTGAAAAGCGGGGGCTTCTGCTAATGATAAGAGGAGGACGCTGCGACCGGTCGTCGTTCCTGCCGTTAATTCAGCATTAATTTGCTCGATGAGAGGATCGAGCTGAAGTAGTCGCAGGGCGTCTAGCAGGCGTTCCTGATTGAGCGGGGTATCGCGGGTAACGCCAAGGCGACTGCGCACGTAGCCTTCTCGCAGGCGGTTTAGGCCACTAATTTCAACCTGCTCTAACTTTCCTTCAACGACCTGCAGTCGCACGACGTCTTCGAGAACTTGATTAACGGGCAGGAAGGCACCGGAGGTAATGTAGTCATTCTCAATGTATAATTGCGTAACGGCAGAGCGCAGGGTCAGTAATTCCTCAAAGGTAATTCCTTCGTCATTGACTTTTGCCCGGATAATGCAGGTTTGGGGAGGTTGGGATTCTGCGACGCTTCGATCAGCAACGGTTGGTTGGCAAATGAGCTCTGCTTGTTCTAGGTTCTGATACTGACCGGAATTGATGGTCTCGACAATCTGTTCTCTTAAAACCGTACTTCCCCAAATCTCTACTGTCTCTACAGGTAAAGTTGCTCTGGGGGGAGCAATCTCTGGGGTCGGTTGAGGAGCAGGGAATTGAAGCTGAGGTTCATTCGGGGTTGGTAACGGTTCTTGCTCAGGAACAGGTGAATCAGAGGATTCGGGCAGGATTTGTTCAAGGATTTCCGGAACCGTTGGCGGGAGATCTGTTTCCGGTGGCGGAGACTGGGCTACCCCCCTAGTTGGCATACCAACTAAGAAAATTAAGCTCAAGGTCGAAATTTTGGTTCCCACACCCTTCACCCAGGTTTACGTTCGCTACTCAAATACGATTACGAACATTCTCGACTGATAATCAGTTGTCCGCTAGGAAGCCGATACACTCCAGTCGGTTCAACAACCGGATCGCCCTCCTGCCATCCACCCCTGCTGAAGTTTGAGGCGGGTGCGGACTCACTGTTCCGCCGGCTGCTTTGGGCAAGCTCAGATTCCTCTGCTGGTGGAATAGTTTGGATCTCTCCAATGGGAAAAGAGGTAACAAACGCATCGTTAGGTCGGGATGGCAAGCCGCCAGAACCAGTAACGGTAAAGCTGTTTCGGGCGCGATCACCCCGAACAATGCAGCTCGTTGCTAGCAGAGTAGCAGGGTCAATAGGGGTTTGAGGGAGTTCGGTCAGGCTGTTTTGGATAAAACTAACGTCGGGCAAAGTAATTGCCCCACTGACTGCTCCACTGGCGTTGATATCGACGCGAGCGTTGCCGTCTAAGTCATCTGGATTAATATTGCTGGGCTCGCGACGGAAGCTTTCTCCAAAGAAGGCGGAAGTCTCTAAGGAGATATTACCTCCTTGACCGTCGCGGGCGAAAGCAAAGATATCGCTGTCGTCGAAAGCCAGAATGGAGTCTGCCGTTAGGGTGATATTTCCTCCCCCCCCTGTCCCGCTAGCCACTTCGGTGCGAATATTGCTGTCGCCCTGCAAGCGGATTGCTTCTGCTGTAATCGCGATCGCGCCGCCCGAGGCTCTTTCAGCCGCTGTAACAATGTTGCCGTCAGTAGCGCTCAAAGCGCCTTCGGCAGCGATGGTAATGTTGCCAGCGTTTCCTTGTCCAAGAGACTCTGCACTAATCTGAGCGCCATTGCTGATCGAAAGCGATGCGGCACGAATGTTGATGTTGCCACCAATTCCTGTGGCATTTTCTTCTACTTCTGCAAAAAGTCCAGTTATAAAAGCGTTTTCACCGCCATTTATGTTAATTTTGTCGGTATCAATAAACAAACTACCTGCATCTCCTATACCCTCTGTATCGGCTAGCACTAATCCGCCAGCTCTGACGGAGATAAAATCAGTAGCGGTAAGATTAATATCGCCTGCATTTCCTAGTCCCTCGGTACTGGTATTAATAAATGCTTCATCAGCGATTAAAAGCGCTCCGGTAGAGATAGTAATGTCTCCCCCTTCTCCTGTGGCCGCGAATGTATTAGAGTCTACCGTGGCAGTAATTTGACTCGGGAAAATATCGGTGGAATTTCTTCCCGCCCCAAGACCTTCTCCCTCGACAACTACGCGATCGCGCGCTTCGATGGTAATATTACCGGCGTCTCCAAAATTTTCTGTGTCAGCCCGTAGCGAGGAACCTCTTTGAACGAGTAAATTCCCTGTTTTGATATTGATATCGCCTCCCCTCCCTAGACCCCCTTCCTCACTGACCTCGCTGCTAATATCTGAATTTAATAAAAACACCCGGTCTTGGGCCTCGATGGAGATGCTGCCTGCATTTCCCTGTCCTGCGGTGTTGCTAAGCAGTTGAGCACGATTCGTCATCGAGAAAGAGTCTGTAATAATCACGATCCCTCCGCTGTTGCCTATTGCGCCCTCTTCAACACCACTGGTAGCAGCACTCGGAAAATCACTAGCATCGCGTCCATCAAAGGACACCGTATCACTCGCATGAATGATAATCGGGCCGGAGTTTCCTGCTCCTTCTACTTCCGACTGAATTTGGGCGCCATCGTTCACAGACAGGGAGCCCGTCGTGATGTTAATTCCTCCACTATTGCCGGTAGCGCCAGATTCGACATTATTGAAAATAAAGGTATCGCGGCTGTTGCCATCCCTCAAGAAAACGGTATCGCGAGCCGAAATATTGATGCGGCCTGCATCTCCCTGACCGCTGGTACTAGCGCTGATCCGTGCCCCATCGGCGATCCTAATTGACCTCGCTTTGATGTTAACGTGACCGCCATTGCCAACGGCATCAGAATTGACGTTATTGTTAACCTCACTGAATAGAGCAGCGATCGCGATCGTTCCTTGGGCATCCAGTGTTATATCCCCTGCTTGAGCGCCCACATAACCAGAACCTGGTGCTAATCCGCCGCAGGCTCCATCTGCTCCAATTCCAGCGCAAATATCACTGCCATCTAAAACATGGATGTTGCGAGCAAAAATAGCGATATCGCCACCGTCCCCAGCCGTAACATCAATTTCCGGTATTGTACTTACACCAAGGAGAGACACGTCAGCCCGTGCTACGCCGTCAGGAAAGCTTAAACTCAAATCGCTACCGTTAACCGTTAGTCCGACGATTCCTGGTGCTGCTAACCCTCCTAACTCAATTCTTCCGCCCGGAGCCCGCAAACTTCCGCCTTCTAATCTCACTTCACCGCCAACTAATAACAAACTTTCCTGAGTTGGAACTCTAAGCCCGTCGGGAATTTCAGGATTCTGGGAATTGGGAGAGACAGAACGATTGATAATCGGTTGAGCGGCAATTTGATTAAACAACAAGGCAGCCGGATTGACCGTGAGGAGTTGAGAAGGAGCATTGGGATTCGTCGCGCTGAACAAACCGCGATCGCCAAATTCAATCCCGCTGGCAGTCGTCCCGACAAAAGACCCTGTGATATCCAAGCTGGCGTTCGGTCCGAACAAAATACCATTGGGATTAATCAGGAACAGATTGGCATTTCCCAACACACCAAGCGTCCCCAAAATCTCAGAGCGACTCCCGCCCGTTACCCGAGAGAGAATATTTTCAATGCCTTCGGGACTAGCAAAATAAGCTCCCCTTCCTTCCCCAACGTTAAATTCTGAAAAACTGTGGAACACATTAGCACTGCGTCTAGCTCCCCCCTCAAGGCGATCGCTCTCGCGCCCCTCAATCGTATCCGGGGTAACGATGGAGCGTTCGTTCCCCAAGGTATTGTCTGGGACAATCTGGTTTTGGGCGATCGCCTCCTGGGAAGAAAAGGTCAGTACGCCGCTTATTCCCAACCTGATCGCTAGTTTTAACGTCCAGCACCATTGAATCGTCATCACCAGGCTCCCTCTCGACAACACTACAGCACGGTTACAATCGTTGCCAACTTTCAGCTAGCCCCTGTCTGCTCAGAAGAAGCCCCAGAACTCGACTGTCTATCCAGGCTTCAGTTCCCTTTTTTCGGTCGTCTATTAGGTTCTCTTCAAGCATGACTAGGACTCCTCAAAAGCGAGCATTAGTTTTAATCTTTTTGTTTAAAGTTGATCGGTAGGCGGAGATTTTTTTCGTTTTTCTCCTTAATTTCTACTATAAAGAACCAAAATGAGGTTATTTAGTTTATTTTATTTATCTTAATGCAGGTTAATGCCAGGAATTGACCCCACCTTACCTACGATTTTTTTTGATATTGAGCCAGGGAAACTAGCAAAATATGATGTAGAAAACTACATTGTAAACCACTGTTTAGCTTAGTACTCTTAGCCTAAGCCAGAGAGGGCTTGATTATACTGTTAACATCGCTGATGTTTAGATTAGTAAAGCAAATTGCTGACTTAAGATTCAGTGCTGTTCTAGTACTGCTGGGACTCGGAGCAAAGTATCCTGTTGCCAGTGTTGAGCTTGAATAAGCTCGGCGTGAGCAAATCTTGCTGGTTTCCTGGGAGAATAGAGGCATTAATCGACTGTATGCCTAGATTTTTTAAAGGAAAACTTCTTACCAAAGATTGCAGTAGCGGAGAATGAGTTATTACTTTCCCATCATTACCAAACCTAAAATTATGGTAGTGGATGACCACGAACTAATTTTGGTGGGAACCATTGACGCATTGCGCAGGAAATATCCAGAGGCAGAGATTCATACCGCTAAAACAGCACAGAGTTTACTCCAGAAAATTGAGACTTTTCAACCCGATCTGTTTCTTCTAGATTTAGCCATTCCCGAAGAACCTGAGTCTACTGCCCAAACCGAAATCGGCATTCAAATCCTGCGAACTTTAATGACCAAACAACCTCATCTCAATATTGTTGTGCTAAGCAGTAATACTAAGGCGTTAGTAAGGCTCAAATCTGAGATTGATCGCCATCAAGGAGGATTTACCGTTGCCGACAAAACCTCGATTGAGGATTTGCTCAAAAAGGTTGACTGGGCGATGGAAGGAATTTCCTACACCAAGGATGTGAAAGAACTGTACTCGGGAGAACTGAGACCAGAGTGGTATCAAGTTCTGGAGTTAGGTAGTCAAGGCTTAACTGATAAAGAGATTGCGATGCAAATTAACGTTGCCGAACGAACGGTCTGGAGTTACTGGCATAAAATTCGCGATGTTTTCGGCATCTATCCAGAAGCAAGCGATCGCCACGAGCGCAAAAAAATTCAAACCCTTATGAAAGCTAGAGAGTTAGGGTTTCTGGACTAGGTCGATAAGGAAACAAGATTGTGCAGCGTAGCCTGGAAAAAAAAATCAAACGGCAACTTGAAAAATGGCAAATCGGAATTGTGGTTGTTGGACTAGTCACGATCGCTCGTCTGATGGGAGCGCTACAGTTCCTTGAGTGGGCAACTTTAGATTGTTTCCTGCGTCAGCTTCCTACAGAACGCAACGACAACGGAGCTGTCGATGACAGAATTGTGATCGTGGGGATCGATGATCGCGATATTCAACAGATTGGTCACTATCCGCTCCCGGATGCTAATGTTGCCGAGCTGATCGCGCAACTACAAACTTACGAACCCGCAGTGATTGGATTTGATATATTCAGGGACATCCCAGTTGAGCCCGGATACCAAGAACGAGTGACGGCCTTTCAAAACAGTCAAAATCTGATTGCGATTGAGAAAGTTCTGCCTCCCGATCGGATTCCGCCGCCATCAGAATTATCTCCTCAACAAGTCGGTTTCTCAGATATTTTCTTTGATGCTGACGGTCAGGTGAGGCGTAGTCCTTTGGGAATGTATCGAGATCATACGAAGAAAGAATACGTTTTTTCCCTGGCTTTGCGCTTAGCAGAAGCTTATCTAGCCACTCAGGAGATTTTTCTAGAAAACGGCAAGAGCGACCCCCATGCGATGCGATTTAACCACACTGACTTGCCTCGGTTTCGGGCTAACACTGGTGGATACGTCAACGCTCCTGTGGATGGAGTGCAAACCCTGCTCAATTACCGCCGAGGCCAAACCAGATTTCGGACGTTCTCGTATCGGGACATCATCAATAACAAAGCAGCGCCCGAGTGGCTGCGCGATCGCATTGTGATCGTCGGCATCACGGCTGATAGCGTCAAAGACACTGTCAACACGGTGGCCATCGCCCAGTTAAATCCGCCGGGAGTGATCCGGGGAGTGGAATACCAAGCCCACGCAACCAGCCAGATTCTCAGTGCTGTGCTGGAGGGACGACCGCTATTAAAGTCTTTGCCTGATGGAATAGAATATCTGTGGATTCTAGGCTGGGGACTGCTGGCCATTCCCATAGGACGTCTGACTCGCTCTGCCATCAAAAACCTGTTGAGAGTGCTCTGCGCGAGCTGCATCCTGGTCGGAATTGGCTATGTCTTGCTCTGGATGGGCGGCTGGTGGCTGCCTGTCGTTCCTGCCTGGATCGTCTTTGTTGTTAACGGCGTGGCCTACACAACGTACTACCAGAACGAACGGTCGTTAAAGACTCTGGTTCTCGAACGCCAGTACGCGATCGACGAGACATTCACCGCTATTCACAATGGTCCACTACAGTCTTTAGCGGGAATCCTGCGCCAGGTTCGCGACCAGAATAGTTTGCCCAAGCCACTGCTGCTAGAGCTGGAAGATTTGAACCGGGAAATTAGAGAAATCGGCGATCTCCTCTTAAAGCCTCCTGCTTCAGGCGATCGCCTTCAAGAGCGTTTAATCTCCAGACAACTTCACCTCGGCAACGGGCAGGTCGTCTCTTTAACGCTACCGCTGCACGAGCTGTTCCGCAAAGTTTTTGATAAAACCCTAAAAAAAACAATTTTTCCCAACTTTGAGAAGATTAAGGCAAGAGTGGTTGAATTTGAGCCAGTGGAGTCTAGGCATCTAAGTTTAAAGCAGAAGCAAAAACTGTGCGAATTTCTCGAAGAAGCTTTGTGTAATGTTGGCAAACACGCAGAAGGAGCGACTCGTTTAATTGTGACTGGAAAAGCCAGCGCAGGCTGCTACACGCTTAGCATTGAAGACAATGGCGTTGGAATTGATTCGGACTATGAAGGTCAAGGAACAAAACAGTTTAGAAATTTAGAGAAGCTCCTGGGAGGAAAGTTTAAACGGAAGCGTCTCGAGCCAAAAGGCACTTTGTGTGCCTTTACCTGGTCTTTATCCAGGAAAACCGGACGAGTAAATACCTTGTCTAATCTGCAAAAATTGTTAAGGCGATCGCCCTAGTGGTGACTTAAGATCGCGATTGTGGGAGTAGCAAAAATGCTTACAGGAACGTGGCTACATCGAAAACTTTGTCTAAGCAGCGTCATCACTGGTGGGTTGCTGAGTATTTCACTGCTGACGAAGGCAGCTCTAGCCGGTTACGTGCCTCCTGCCGATCAAGAACCGCCAAGCGACTACACTCGCTCTGGAACAGCCGGTCATAGAGGAAGATGTCAAAGCCATGAGGCGCTCTCGCTTACCCTGCTAGCCCCTCAAACCCATGTTGGGCAAACGGCTTCGCCTCAGCCTACTTTTGCCTGGTATATCCCCGACCCAAGTAACGTATCTGTGGAGTTTCGGCTGTTCGAGTACGACCTCAACAACCGCCCAACTCAGCCAATTGCGACTTTATCTTTGCCGCCGAGTTCGGCAAGAATTAGGACGCTCTCGCTTCCAGAGCCGTATTCGCTCATGGTTGGCAAAAAATATCTCTGGCAGATCGCCATCGATTGTCCCGACTCTCAGCCCGATGCGATCGCCCGCGCTGATGTTAAGGTAGTCAGTCCGCTGTTCACCGAGCCTGTACCCCCAAGCCAATCAGCCAATTATGCTCAAGCCGGCTTGTGGTACGATGCCCTCGGACAAGCCTTGGCAGTAGCTCCTCCAGGGAAGCTGGGAGAGGACGCAGCTACTTTATTAGAGGAACTCGCTAATTTAGAAGCAAATTTAGTAGATTCGGCTGACAGGGCCTCTAACCAAGTCGAGCGCTTGCAGCAGATTGCCATCAGCGAGCGTTGAACTAAAGCCAGTTGCCGATCAAGATGAAGGGAGCCCAGTAGTAGGGATGAACGTAGTCATCGTTAATTGCCCCAGTGGTTTGGGCCTCGATGAGCTCTTGCTGTGCTGCCTGTAGCGCTTGAGCTTTACTGGCTCCTGTCTGAAGACGAGCGTAGAACTGATCGACGAGGATTTTGGTGGATTCATCTTGAATCGGCCATAGAGAGGCTAGGGTACTTTTAACGCCAGCTCGCGCAGCGATTCCCGCTAAGCCCAAAACGGCCCGTTCGTCGCCAACGCCAGTTTCACAGGCGGTCAGCGCCAGCAGCTCTACAGAGTTCGATTGCGTACTGAAATAACGGAGGTCGTCTTCAAGCTGAGTAATCGTCAGCTTTTGGCTATTGCCCGTCACTAAAAAGGTGTCTTCTGGAACGGTCCCAAACTTAGCGTGGGTAGCAATATGAATGAGGGGATAAAAAGTCTGATTCAGTTCGGTTTGCAACCTCTGCTGCGTAAAATTGCTGTTGAGAAACGTCTTACTCTCGGAGAACCGAGCCGCAACACTGGCAATTTCGCCTTCAACATTTGCTAAAGCCGGAAACGTTTCTCCCTCCACTTCAACGGGGTCGGTCAATCCGAGCGCGAGGAGCTGTAGGTCTTGTGCGCTAAACGCTCTCGGGTTGGTTAGGGTCAGACTGGGAGTCATCGCGATCGCATACTTCTGTACCAAAAATTGCTCGCCGTCATACAGGGCAGCCATAGGAATGCTGCGCAACATCCCGTCCTGAATAAACACCAGGGTTTTAATGGGGGCGGTTTCTAGATCGGCAGCGAAAGGGGCAACAATCCAGTCGTATAGCTTCTTAGCCTGCGGCTTTTGATTGGGAGCATCGCCGTAAAAAATGGCGCTACGGTCTAACAGTCCGCTCCGAAAGTTCTCAATTTCTGCTCTTAGGGTAGCGCGATCAACATCTATCCAAGCCAATTTTCTCTGAGTCGGAAAATGAGCGACAATAGCGGTACGGTCTTCCAGAACAATGGAACTAAACACGACCGTATCTGGCTGTAGCAATTGAGCGGTCTGTTGGTCGTCAAAAGTGGTTAAGATACAGTCGTCGCCAAAATAGTCTTGCAGTTCTGCCAGCTTTAAAGAATCAATCACACCCAGAGCAGCGTTTAGCTCATTCTGGTAGGTCTGGGACTGAGGAGAGAGGGACTCAGCAAGCTCAAGATTTAAGCGGGCAAATTCCCGGTAGAGCGGCTCGATTGCATCCCGAAAGTCAAACTGTAACTCTCGCTCGCCACCCAGAAGCTCGTCTCGGATTTCTTGGAGAATCGTGATCGCGCGTTCGTAGGCGGCCAGCGCTGCCGGCTCTTTGCCCTGTTGTTCAAAAATTCGTCCGGCCTGCCACTCCCACAGGTAGAGGCTATCTTGAGCCTGTCGGTTCTGGTTAGCGACTAAACGCGCTCGATCTGTATAGCCCAAGGCTTGAGCGTAGTCCTGGCGGCACTCGTAGAGATGACCGAGTTCTCCCAAAGCAAAAGATTGGGCGCGACGATCCCCAAGATTGTGAGCCATCGAGCTAGCTTGTTTAAGCAATGCTTCAGCTTGTACTTCTTCTAGAAGTCGCTGCGGGCACTGAGCCGCGTTAGGAGTCGCTCGCTCGGCAGTGCTGACGTTTGCTAACCGAATCGCGGCATAAGCTTTGGAGCGAGAGTCAGGAAGCTGATCGAGCAGATTAAGCGCCTGCTGCACACGGTTTGCAGAATTTTCTCGCTTCAAAGCTTGGGTTTGACGATCAAGCTGCATCAAATTGAGCAGAACCTGCATCTGCTGTTGGCGATCGCTGGCTAACTCAAGGCTCTGCTGAAAATAGTCCTGAGCCGTCTGTCGATGGAGTGTGGCTTCTTGCTTCAGGGATGTGGCCTTGTCGTGCGCGCCTCTCATTTCTGCCGATCTCCCGAAGGTCTCAAAACGCTGTGCTTTGCTTGTATAAACATTCCCTAAGTTGTTCAGGGCTGAGAAGCGATAGGCTTGATTAACCCCATCGTCATCCTTGACGCTGAACGTTCTCGTACATTCTCCCGCTGATTGGGGATGCTGCCGCTGCGCTTCACCCATTCCCGATACTGCCTGAAGACACTCAATCGCTTGCTCGTAGTTCCCGACCAAACGATAAGCGTTTCCTAAACTGCCGAGCGCCGCTGCTTCTCCTGCCCGGTCTTGATGAGTCCGAGCAATTTGCAAGGCACTGCCTTCAACACACCCCGATTGATTAAGATCTTGCTCGTCAGGAACGCGACACAGAAGAGCCAGCGCTTTTCTTGGCTGACCGGCAGCACTATAAACTTGGGCTTGCTCGGTCATCAGTCTTCCGACCTTTTGACCCTCTTGATGCTGGCGATAGTAAGCGATCGCCCGCTCCCAGTAATCGACAGCAGGCTCGCTCTGTCCGAGCTGCTGATAGGTTCGTGCTAAATTTTCAAGGACGATTGCGGCCTGAGCTGGATGATTGTCTTGCTCATATATGGTGAGGGCTTGTTGCCAATTCTCAATCGCCTTTTGATAATTTCCGGTTTGATAGCTGTCTGCTCCTTGTTGGACTAGCTGAGAAGGAGCTGGAGCTTGAGCTGTTGCTTGCCCCCATCCCACTCGCCAAACGGCGACCGGACGATGGCCCAGCCACAAGCAGAAGATAAGGGTGCCGAAAAAGAGAATTTTTTGTAAGCAATTGATCCCAAATTGGCGACGAGAACTAGGCATAGGAGCACCAGGGAATTGAGAAGAAGCTGACCTAATTAAGTTGTTTTTACTACCTGTATATAGATAGGATTCTGAACCAGTTTTAGAAGCTAACTCTTGAAGTCATCTTATCAGATGGACAGCCCCGTACAGACAGGCTAGCACACTCAGAGTGAGCCGTCAGTTGAAGAGGCGATCACCGGCTTTTTCAGAGGTTGAACTCAAGAACAATTTCACTGAGACGCGATCGCCACTGCGATCGCTGCCGATTATCTTCAATCCGCGAACTAACCCGCCTAGATCAGCTCAAGGTTAACGATTGACTGATCTAGCCGATCTAAAACTGAGTCTAGTCTTAACCAGAAAAAACAGGAATAATGAGGCTCATGTTTCCGAGAGTTTTTGTGTTTAAAAAAGTTTAGTTGATCAAAAAATTGTCAATCAGGTTAATACTATTAGTCCGTCATGAATAAACAACATTGCCAACCTTCGTCTGAAAATGATCTGAGGGTCGGACAGTTATTAACTCCGTTTCAAAAAAAGCTTCTTCTAAAAAATTTGCAATCTCAGTTACGACCGGAATATCGTCGGCGGATCGAGATTATGCTCCTAGCAGACAGGGGACTCACGCAAGCGCAAATCTGTGACCAATTAGGCTGTTCTCAGGATACAGCCCGTCACTGGATGATGATGGCGCAAACAGGCCAGGCTCACCATTGGCAAGAATCTCCGATTGGGCGGCCAAAAACCGTCAATAAACAATATCTGGCGCGATTAAAAGAATTAGTGAGCCACAGTCCCCGCGACTATGACTATCCGTTTCAGAACTGGACCGCCCAGTGGTTAAGCAAGCATCTGGCCAAAGAATTTCAGGTCCAAATCAGCGA
The DNA here is from genome assembly GCA_050331735.1 of Cyanophyceae cyanobacterium. Taxonomy (GTDB): domain Bacteria; phylum Cyanobacteriota; class Cyanobacteriia; order Cyanobacteriales; family JBHJGN01; genus JBHJGN01. The sequence continues at coordinate 30,655 of JBHJGN010000005.1, read as the reverse complement.
TCGCCATATTAATCGCCTGCTCAAACAGATGGGACTTTCGACCAAGCCGCAACCGGCTGAGAACCCTGAATCGGGTCCACCGCAGCACTCTCAGATTATCATTCGCAACTTATCGTCCTCCTCTTCCCCTCAACTTCCCGACTTCGAGCTACTGCCAACCCCGAAATTTTAGCGTTTGAGACTCATGGTTTTTTCATCAGCTACCATCACAGAACAACAGCTCGCTCGCGTCCTCGGACACCCCCTGTCCCCGCGGGATTTTGACCGCTGCCTCAAAAACATGCGTTTCCTAGAGCCTCCTGCTGGCAAACAGTTCTGGCGTTCCTCCAGTCCAGAGCGGGGCCTCTATCTCATCCTCAGCGGTAAAGTCAGACTCCTCGACGAGGGCGATCGCCTGCTGGCTAGTCTCGGGCCAGACGAGACGTTTGGTGAAATGACGCTCTTTCCCGAAGAGTGCTTTGCCAGCTACTCGGTAAGAGCTTCATTGAAGCTAACCCTCGTCTACCTACCGAGCGAACTATTGCAAACATTGATCAGCAAATCCCCCACCATCGCCACCCATCTCCACCGTCAGGCTACCCTCCGGGATCTCGCCCTCCTCTGCTATCGGCATCGTCCTTTCAGCAATACTGACTTAGACAAAATGACGTCAGCGCTCGCTCTCCTAGAGCAGCATCAGCTCAACCGAGGAAAGCTGCCAGAGTCTCTAGGCGATCGCTGCTTCTGGCTGATTCGCTCTGGAGAACTCCAGCACACTTCAGGTAAAAGGCTGATTGAGGGAAGTCTCTACGTTCCCACTCAGGAGGAGAAGACTAGCTGGCAAGTGACTCAGGCCAGCGAGCTCTATAGCCTCAGTCAGACGCAGTGGGGGGAAGCCCTCGCTCGAGTGCCTCAGCTTGCAGAACTCATCCAGCAGAGGCAACCAGTTCAGGAGCCAGAGGAAACCGGGTCTCCCCAAACCCCAGTAGCCACTCATCGACCGCCGCAGATACGTCGGGCTACCTTTCCTCGTCCCCGGCAGGCGGATCTGTGGCGACGCCTCACGCGACGCTATCCCTTTTTTCAGCAGCAGGGGCCCGCCGACTGCGGAGCCGCTTGCCTGGTGATGATTGGGCGCTATTGGGGCAAGCAGTTTAGCGTCAACCGCCTGCGGGACATGACCAACGTTAACCGCAGCGGCGCTTCTCTGCGCGGTCTGACCGCCGCCGCCGAAAGCCTCGGCTTCGCTACCCGACCCGTTAAAGCCAGCCTCGACAGGCTCGCCCAGCAACAGCTTCCGGCGATCGCTCACTGGCAGGGCAACCACTACGTCGTGGTTTATCGCATCGGTCGCCGACGGGCGATCGTTGGCGATCCCGCCATTGGTCAGCGGACGCTGAGCCTGCCAGCCTTTAAAGCGGGCTGGACGGGCTATGCTTTGCTGCTTCAGCCAACGGCCCTCTTCACCGAAGTCCAAGAGACAGCGCCCCCGTTCTGGCAGTTTTTTGAGCTGGCTAAACCCCACTGGTTTGTGCTAGCCGAAGTGTTTATTGCCTCTCTGTTTATCCAGCTCTTCGGACTGATTACCCCGATCCTGACTCAGTTGCTGCTGGACAAGGTGGTTGTGCAGCGCAGCAGCATCACCCTCATGGCTGTCGGGATGGGCCTCCTGCTCTTTGGCCTGTTCCGAGTGGCCATGTCCGGGCTGCGGCGGTATCTGCTCGACCATACCGCCAACAAAATCGATCTGGCGCTGATCGTCGGCTTTATTCGTCATACCCTGCGGCTGCCTCTCCGTTTCTTCGAGTCTCGCTACGTCGGCGACATCATGGCTCGCGTCCAGGAAAACACCAAGCTACAGCGCTTCCTCACCGGCAGTGCCCTCTCTGTGGTTCTCGATATCTTGACCGTGTTTGTCTACGTGGGGCTGATGTTCTGGTATAGCTGGCAGCTAACCCTGCTCGTCCTGGCGATCGTGCCGCCCTTTGTCGTGCTGACTTTGACGGCTACGCCATTTTTAAAACGAATTTCGCGGGAGATTTTTAATGCCCTCGCTGTCGAGCACAGCTATCTGATCCAGGCGCTCACCGGCATCCGTACCGTCAAGTCAATGGCGGTCGAGCAGATCGTGCGCTGGCACTGGGAGAGCCTCCTCAACCAGTCTGTGAAAAAGCGGTTTTCTGGACAGGTGATTGGCAACCAGCTCCAGATAATTAGCTCGACGATTCATACAGTAGCCACCACCGCCCTGCTGTGGTACGGTGCCTGGCTCGTGATTCACGATCAGCTAACCATCGGGCAGTTGGTGGCGTTCAACATGCTGCTGGGCAACGTGATCGCTCCATTTCAGGAGCTAGCCGGACTGTGGCACGAATGGCAGGAAGTGGTGATCGCCGTCGAGCGACTTAACGATATCCTAGATAGCGAGCCAGAAGAAGACCTAACCGCCCCTCGGCAGTGTTTACCGAGGCTTCGTGGTCGCGTTTGCTTTGAGCAAGTCACCTTCCGCTATCACCCCGAAAGCGAAGCCAACGTCCTGGAAAACGTTAGTTTTGCGGTGGAGCCGGGACAAACGGTGGCCATTGTGGGACGCAGTGGTTCGGGAAAAACGACCATCGCCAAGCTGATTTTAGGACTGTATCCGCCCACCGAGGGCCAGGTCACTATCGACGGTCAAGATGTGACGAGTCTCTCGCTGCGATCGCTCCGGCAACAGATTGGGGTCGTCGATCAAGATACTTTTCTCTTTGGCGACACCATTCGGGACAATATCAGTCTCGGCCATCCAGAGGCTCCTCTGGCAGACATCATCGCGGCGGCACGTCAGGCAGGAGCGCACGAGTTTATTCAGCACCTCCCGATGGGCTACGAAACCCAGATTGGAGAGGGAGGCGGCTTGCTCTCTGGCGGACAAAGACAGCGGCTGGCGATCGCCCGCGCCCTGTTGGGCAACCCCCCGTTACTGATTTTTGACGAGGCGACCAGTCATCTCGACGCGGAATCAGAGCGCATCATTCAAACCAACTTAGACACGATTCTCCGAGAGCGCACCACCATCTTGATCGCTCACCGCCTTTCCACGGTCCGCAATGCCGATCTAATTCTTGTCCTTGACCGCGGGGTGCTGATCGAAAGCGGCACCCACGAAGAACTGGTAGCCAATCGCGGCTACTATTTCTACCTCAACCAGCAACAGCTAGCTGGGGTTAGCTAAACCAAACACGACGACTGGGTAGAGAACGATGACAAATACCTCTCATTCCGATTTGATACCGGAAAATCTGCTCCATTTCCGCTTCGACGAACGTCAGCACGACCCGAAGCATCAACCATTGCCATCAGCTCCCGGGACATCCGCCACTGACGATGACTGGTCGAGCACGACCAATGAACTCCTCGACACTCTGCCTCGGGTCTGGACAAAAGGCTTGCTCTATTTATTAATGGTGTTTACCGGAATCCTCCTTCCCTGGTCACTAGTGGCGAAGGTGGACGAAACCGGAAGCGCCCGGGGCAGGCTAGAGCCAAAAGGAAAGACCATTGAACTGGATGCGCCCGTCACCGGAACAGTGGCCGCCCTGGCGGTCGAAGAGGGCCAGACGATTGAAGCGGGTCAAGTCCTGGTGGAGCTGGAATCAGAGCTGGTCGAGGCTGAACTTCAGCAGGTCCAACAAAAACTGGCGGGACTCGTCAATCGACTCGCCCAATTAGAACTGCTCAAAAACCAATGGCTCCTGGCCGTTCGGACCCAAAAACAGCACAACCAGGCCCAAGCTCTAGAAAAACAAGCCCAAGTCGCGCAAGCCCAGCAGCACCTTGAAGCTCTGCAAGCGGCCTTCACCGTCAAGAAAACCGAAAAACAGGCTCAGGTAGAACAGGCGCAGCAGGCGATCGCAGCGAGCCACGCTGATCGGGAGTTGGCCCAAATTCAGCTAAAAACTGCTCACGAAAAAGTGCCCCGCTACCGACAAGTGTTTTTGCAGGGAGCCATTTCCCAAGAGCGCTTCCTGGAAGTTGAACAGGCTCACCAGGAAAGTCAGATCAATCTAGTTAAAGCTGATTCGGAAATTGTCCAGGCGGAGTCTCGCTTGAGAGAACAGCAAAGCAGCTACGACAATATGATTCAAGAACTAGAGTCTGAAATCCAACAGGCGCAGCTCCGTCTCCAAGAGCAGCAGCGCAGCTATCAAAGCCTTAACCATTCCGGACAACTGGCTGTGCTCAACAGCGAAGAGCAGCTTAAAAACGTCATCACCGAGATAGCGACTCTAACAGCCGAAATTGCCGCCAGCGAGAGCCAGATTACCTCATTAGAATTTCAGCTACAGCAGCGAGCTATCCGCGCTCCCATCGACGGCACCATTTTTCAGTTGCCCCTTGCCGAGGCGGGGGAAGTCGTCCAGCCCGGTGAATTAGTGGCTCAGATTGCCCCGGAAGAGACTCCCTTGATCCTCAAAGCCAAAATCCCCAGCCCCGAAAGTGGCTTTCTGCGGGTTGGGCTGCCGGTCAAGGTGAAGTTTGATGCCTATCCTTTCCAGGATTACGGAGTGGTTGCGGGTCACTTGAGCTGGATTTCGCCAGATTCTCAGGGGCAGGAAACCAGTCAAGGCAACGTGGAAACCTACGATATAGAAGTGACGCTCGCTCCCATCGAACCGCACTCTTCTCTGGATGGCATTGTGCTCACTCCGGGTCAGTCGGCAACAGCGGAAGTGGTCATTCGGCAGCGCCGCGTGATTGACTTTGTGCTCGAGCCGTTTAGAAAGTTGCAAAAAGGCGGTTTAGAGCTTTAGGAAGCAGAAACTGCCAGCGATCGCTAGTTCAGATCGTCCCACGGATTGAGACCGTGGGACTTTTGTTGGTCTTGCTTGTGACCGAACGTTTCTAGGCAATTGATTTTCCAAACAAGATAATGGAGGACAGGCATGCTCCTAAATTAATGTAGAGTGTCTGTAGAACTTCTGGCTGACTGAAACATTTCTCATGACAGATACTATTTCTATTTCTGCTCAAGATATTCTTCGCCAAATTAAGCTTTCCTATCAACTGCCTTCAGTCATTGAGAGCATCGCTACACGTCAGATTATTACCAAGGCAGCAGCAGAGGCCGGGATTAGGGTTGAAGCGGAAGAATTACAGCAAGCGGCTGACAGCATTCGCTTAGTGAACAATCTCCATAGCGCCAGCGATACCTGGCAATGGCTAGACAAGTATGGCCTTTCTCTAGAGGAATTTGAAGCGATCGCTCAGTACAATGTTTTGTCTGCTAAGTTAGCCACCCATTTGTTTGCCGAGCGAGTGGACCCTTTTTTTGTCAACAACCAGCTTGACTATGCCGGAGCGGTGATTTACGAAGTTGTTTTAGAGGACGAAGATTTAGCAATGGAGCTTTTTTATACTCTCAGCGAAGGCGAGATTAGTTTTCATGAAGTGGCTCGCCAGTATATTCAAGACGTTTCCCTTCGCCGAGCGGGAGGATATCGCGGCATCCTCAGCCGCCGTCAGCTAGAACCACAAATCTCGGCTGCGGTGTTTGCCGCTACTCCTCCACAGATTCTAGAACCGATTGTCACTTCTAACGGGGTGCATCTCATTTTAGTAGAAGAAATTCTGCAACCCCAGTTGGATGAGAGGCTGCGACAAAAAATTTTGGCAGATTTGTTTACCGGATGGATGCAGCAAAAACTGAAAAAAGCCAACATCGTCAGCAATCTTGATACCGGCGAGGAAGCAAGCCAAACCGAACGCAGCAAACCAAATTTGAACTTCGGTGCCTAGGCAGACTAGGGGGAGGAAGCCCGATCGTAATGCTGAGAAGTCAAGGGACAAATTCAGAGAAAGGGTTAACAGGTAAAGGTTTCAGCGCCCTCTTTATCCGTGTCGTATTTTTGTTGCGACATGGTCTTACGAGCGCTCTCCCTTTCGGCTCAATAGCCCGATGCCGATGGCAATGAGGAGAGACACTGGACCTGTCGGTTCCGAGACGCTCACGGGCTTTTCCGGATTTGCCGCTGTATAAGCGGCGCTTGAGGTATAGGCGGTGACGGTCAAAATTGTGGGGTCGTCAGCAGCATACGTCAATGAACCGCTCGCGGACCGAGCTTGATGCTCTTCAATCTGGAATTCAGAATCTGGCGAACTGCCGTTGTCAGTAATCCGGTGCGAGCTCTCTTCTGCTGTCGAGTTCCCAACTATTTCCAGTACTCCCACGTCAATCCGTGGATCGCTGGCGGATAGACGAGTCTGGGGAAAGAGCGAGAACATCAACACCGCGTCGTTAAGCTCCAGATCCGCTGGTCTCGCGGAAAAGTACGCAACATGGCGCTCTTGAACCTCTACTGCTTCCGAGGGGAGATTGCTCGTTGAGGCTGCCAAGTCTAAAGCCGATTGCCAATCGACAGAAAAGGTTTCGTTCGCTCCAATCAGGAAGCTGCTGCTGAAACCAGACTGACCAACGGTGGCAACCAGATGGGCATCCCCGCCGGAAAGCTGACTTTCTGAGCCGAGGTTAACCGCCAGCAATTCTGCCTGCGACTCAGCAAACGTCACCCTGGCACTCCCTGCTACCGAACCAGTCACTGGGTCAAAGTTTAAAGGAGCGATCGCTGCTCCACCTCCAGGCAGAGGCCTGTCAATGACAGGAAATCTTGTCGCAAGAGGATTCAGTAACAAAGGAGTTCCCGTCACAAATTGTGGCTCCGTCATCGCTACTGATAATCCTTGTTCGGTAGCTACATAGGCGAAAGCTGATCGAAAGCTGGAAATATCGTCAGGGAAGTGGCTAAAGTTCGTGAAGTGCAGGGAGCCTTGTGCTTTGGCGAAAGTAACCGCATAACTAGGAACAATAGTACTTGTAAAACTTCCAGTTATTAACCCCAATAACAGAAAGCTCTGCGTCAATTTTCTGGTTCTGAGTAATAACATATATAGCAATTATCACTTTAATGAGGGACGGTCCTCAATTCTAGTTTTTGTTGATTGCTCATTGTTGATAATAGGGTGTTTTATGCTGGTGCTATTGTTTCTGCTTTATGGCAAGCCAGTTTAATTTAGGCGATCAATCTCTGAACCAGAAAAACCAAAAAAACAAAGATTTTTAGAGGGATTTATATTGTCCCTCTAAAAATCTAGCTTATCTATTCAAGCAAATGTTATGCACCAGCGGGCAACTGCTCGAATGGAATGAAGGTCGGTTGGGTAGCAACGAAGGAGTAGCTACCGCCATGAAGCACTTCGCTAACGAAACCATTTAATCCAGCGTAACCAATAGCATTGTTTAATGCAGTGGTAACGTTAGCTTGAGTTCCTCCAATGGGAGTATACACAATAGAGGTTGCTGGGTTAGGTACTCCAACGAAGTCATCTAGAAGACTACCGCCATAAACACGATTAACTTCGCTTTCTCTGACTTCGCTAATAAAGCTAGCGTTGAGTTCGTTGATTGCAATTTTAGCCATTGTTGCTTTTCTCCAAAAATAATTGTTGTTGATTGAGCAAGTTAAGCAAATAAAAATTTACTTACCTGTCTTTCAGTTACTCATTGTTAGGGAATTCTTCAAAGAAATCAAGCTCTTGAAAGTCTTTAAATGGACCTAACTGCTTTAGTAAAGTCTTTTGTTAAATACCGAGTAAGCGACAATATATTATAGAGAAAAACTTTTGTTTTTCTGGCGTTAAATTTACAGGTCTTCTATAGTTATATTCCGTAATTGCTTAAGTGAAGCCCCAATCTCCTCAGACATAAATCAGCCATTTATGTTTTCAAAACTTCGCCTGCGGTATTAATTCGATTGGTACGATATAGCTAAGATTCAATTATTAGGAGAATTTCAACCATGTCAGAGTTTCAAGTTCCTAACTCTCTTTTTACAGAGTCATTTTTTCCGGTAGATCGAGAAGAGCAATTGCCTCCTCAAGACGAGCTACTTAATCCTCAGCAACCAGACGATGAGGTAGTGGCGACACCAATTGAGGAGGAGATAGAATACTTCTTTTTTAGACCGGAAGCTGGTCAAGAGAGAGTTGATTACGAGTCCGGTTTATTTTCTCCAGGAGACCAGCCGCTTTTTGGCGATGCTGACTCTCCGGTATCGCCTGTTCCACCACCGCGTGGATTAATTTTTTGAAAAGCATCTGAAACGGAAGGAGAAACGAGACACGACAGTTTTGATTCATCCTTCCGTCTTTTTAGCGCCTGGGTCTAGGGAAAACTAACTGCTGAACAGGCCTAAGCCATTTCCCCTAAATACTTTCTCAAATAAGGAGAAAAAACTTCGTAGATTAGCGTTAGAGGCTGCCTGTCGTGCCAGAAAAGGTAGTGGCGACCCCAAAACGGTCCTTTCTCTCCAAACGCGCCTTCTAGAGCCTCATTACGACCGTAGTAGATCCCCTGAATATCCCGGTATAGCTCGGTATGGAGGCGAGAAAGGCTTTCCCAGATGGGTAAGGAGCGATTCTGTAAATACTCATCAACATGATTCGCATTCCACCAGGATGCTGCGTAGGCAAGACGTTGGCCGGAAGCGGTTCGCAGCCACACCTGTCTTCTCAACCTCGGTCCTGGGACAGTAGCGATCTGGCTAGGTGCGCCATCATCATCCATACCGATGGGGGACATATCAATCACGTCTACTTCTGTTGGTTCCCCTGTCAGCAGACGTAAATGGCGTGTAGGTGAGCCGTCTCCAAGCAGGAGAATTTGCCAAGTCGGGGCTAGCTGAGAATGGGGTAATCCTTGCTGAACCGTTTTTTCTCCCCCTTCCCACTCTAGAGCAAGGGAGTGCCATTTGGTCGGCAGTGGAATACGTTGATTAGGTTTCAATGCTGCTAAGGCTTGTTACAAAACTTCACTATCTCTCATAAAATCATAGCATTAAGACAAAATCCAGGGGACCAAACCCTCTTAACTGACCACAGCATCCTCTCCTACAGAACTCCTTTGGAGCTAGGAATGGTAGCCGCCCGACGCGGATCGATTTCCACAGCCATGCGGACGGCTCGCGCAAAGGCTTTAAAGGTGGCTTCAACAATGTGATGAGAATTAATGCCGTCTAGCTGACGAATATGTAAAGTCATCTGAGAGTGATTGACAACGGCAACGAAAAATTCTCGCACTAGCTGAGTGTCGTAGGTGCCGACTCTTTGAGTGGGAATTTGTAGTCCGTAGCTTAGATGAGGCCGCCCCGAAAAATCGAGACAGACCTGAATCAGCGCTTCATCTAAAGGTGCGAGGAAATGACCAAAGCGCAGGATCCCTTTGCGATCGCCGAGTGCCTGGGCTAGGGCTTGACCTAAAGTAATGCCGACATCTTCATTGGTATGATGGTCATCAATTTCCAGGTCGCCCGTTGCCTTCACCTCTAGGTCAATCAGTCCGTGGGAGGCGAGCTGATGCAGCATATGATCGAGAAAAGGCACTCCCGTGTCGGCCCGACACTGCCCAGACCCGTCTAGGTTTAACGTCACCTGTACATCTGTTTCCCCGGTGGTACGCTGCACCGACGCCATGCGTGGTAATGGCTGGCCGTTAGCTTGATTGACCTGATTTAACTGCTCGCTGGTTTGCATAACGAATCTTGTTTTCATTCCTTCGATTTCAGGAAGCAATAATTTTGAACGAGAGCGAAGCGACTCTACATTCCCATCATCTCGTACCCCGCATCAACATACAACACCTGCCCTGTAATTCCGCTGGCTAAATCGCTGCACAAAAACGCGGCAGCATTGCCCACTTCTAGCTGAGTGACGGTTCGGCGCAAAGGAGCAACCTGTTCGACATGATGGATCATATCGAGAATGCCACCGACCGCCGACGAGGCTAAGGTCCGAATCGGTCCGGCAGAAATAGCGTTGACGCGGATATTGCTCGTTCCTAGTTCCGAGGCCAGATAGCGAACGCTCATTTCTAGAGCTGCTTTCGCGACTCCCATGACATTGTAGTTGGGCACCACTTTTACTCCCCCCAGATAAGTCAGCGTCACAATACTTCCGCCTTGAGTCATTAAAGACTTGGCTTCTTTCGCTAACCGAGTTAGGGAATAGGCACTAATATCTAATGCTTTGGTAAAGCCTTCCCGGGATGTGGTGCTAAACTCGCCCGATAAATCTTCTTTATCTGCGAAAGCTAGACAATGAATCAGAATATCCAACTGCTGCCACTCCTGAGCAATCGTTTTGAACGTTTCCTCAATCTGCGGATCGTTTTGAACATCGCAGGGCAAAAAAATACTCGGATTCAGCGGCTCTACCAGCTCGCGAACTTTCTTCTCAAATCGTCCTTTAGGATCGGGCAAATAAGTGACTCCTAAATTAGCTCCGGCTTGATGAAGTTGCTGAGCAATTCCCCAAGCGATCGAGCGGTTATTGGCAATTCCAGTAACGAGGGCCGTTTTTCCAGTTAGATCAAGCATGGTGCAAAGAGTAATTTCAAGGGTCTAAAGTCGTAGATTGGTAGTATATTTGTGTATACTCTTTAGAAATAGAATAGCGATCGCGCAATATAGAATAACATTGAATGCCAGCAGCTTAATTTTGCCGCAAAAAATACCAAAAGCTACTGAAATCCAGCTAAAAGTTGTGGTTACTATCAAGCACTAATTCTTGCCGAAAACATTTTTGATCAAACTTAACTATGAGTGTAATGGAACTGTCGGTTGCTCAAGATAGACCTCTCGCTTCTGTATTTCGTCAAATCGGTGGTGGGGTATTTCCTCCAGTTGTTGAAGTTTTTGAGCGGGGAAAAACCATTTTTTTCCCAGGAGATCCAGCAGAACGAGTCTACTTCCTTGTCAAAGGAGCCGTCAAGCTATCGAGAGTTTACGAAGCCGGAGAAGAGATTACGGTCGCGCTGCTCCGGGAAAATAGCGTATTTGGTGTGCTTTCTCTCATCACTGGTCAGCGCTCCGACAGATTTTACCATGCAGTGGCATTTACCCCAGTGGAACTTCTTTCGGCGCCGATCGAGCATGTCGAACAAGCCTTCCGGGAAAATCCAGAACTATCGATGTTGATGTTGCAGGGACTCTCTTCGCGGATTCTGCAAACCGAAATGATGATCGAAACGCTGGCTCACCGGGATATGGGGTCTCGACTGGTAAGCTTTTTGCTGATTCTCTGCCGCGATTTTGGCATTCCCACAGCCGAAGGAATTAGAATTGATCTCAAGCTTTCCCATCAGGCGATCGCCGAAGCAATTGGCTCAACCCGCGTTACCGTGACACGGCTGCTAGGGGATTTGAGGCAGGAAAATATGATTTCCATCCACAAAAAGAAAATTACCGTTCACAACCCGGTTGCCCTAAGCCAGCAGTTTACCTAGCCGAGGACACGGGGCCGAAACGCCCCCTCCGCCCTCCCCCGATTCAGGAGGAGACCAATCGGTGTCCCCCCAAAGTTAGGGGGACTGTAGGAGGACCAACACGAGAGCTGTCCGTAAGGAGCAGCAATTAGGGAAGGTTAAGGTTCTGCTTCACTCTCTTTTACCTCGTTCAGTTCCCCCCTGACCTAATGACCAGTGCTTGGATTCTGATTGCATCAATCTTACTGCTGGGAGGCTTAATCGCGGCATTGGGCGATCGCCTGGGAACGAAAGTTGGCAAAGCACGGCTCAGGTTGTTCAATCTTCGTCCTCGGCAAACCGCCATGGTTGTCACCGTTATTACCGGAACGACCATTGCTTCTTTGACGTTGGCAATTCTGTTTACTCTGAGTGAATCGCTGCGTAAAGGCATTTTTGACCTCGATGAGATTTTGGCCAAGCGCCGCGAAATTCAGCAAGAGCTAGAGCGAGTCAGCCAAGAAAAAGAACAGGTGGTCGAGGAATTAGCAGCAGCCCAGGCTCGACAGGCCCAGGCGCAACAGCGTCTCGACCAAATTAACCAAAACTTTCAGCAGGCTCAAGAGCAGCTCAAAACCATTTCTAGTCAAGCGCAAACTCTGCGAGAGGATATTAGCTCGCTTCTAAATGAGCGATCGCAGCTAGTAGAACAGCGTGATCGCTTAGACCAACAGGCCACTCAGCTACAAGAGCAGCTTCAAAAGCTTGAGGGACAGCTTCAGCAGCAAGACCAAGAACTAGCAGAACTCGGCGAGGAAATTGGCACTCAAAGCGAAATTTTAGCCACCAAAGAAAACCGCCTCCAGCAGCTAGCGGCGCAGCAGGAAAGGCTGCAAACAGAGATTGCTCAACGGGACAGTCGCATTACTCAACTTGACCGGGCGATCGCCACCCGAGATCGAGTACTACAGAGCCGAGAAACGAAACTCGAGCAGGTCGAAGCACAACTCACCTTCCTCAGAAGAGAAGTAGAAGATTTAGAACGGTACTATCAAGAGTATCAGGAGCTGCGGCAAAGCAGAATTGCCCTGCTGCGCGGGCAGGTGTTGGCTTTTGCTTCGGTACGCGTTGATGAACCCAATGCCGTTATTTCAGTCATTGATAAGCTTCTACAGGAAGCCAATCGCACCGCAATTCGAGCCGTGAGTTCAGAACCGGACGACCCAAACTACAATCAGCGCGTGGTCGTGATTACCAAAGCTCAGGTTGAGCAGCTCAAAGAACGGCTGGAAGATGGACAAGATTACGTTGTCAGAATTATCGCCGCCAGAAATTACGCCCAAGGAGAAGATGAAATCCGCGTTTTTGCCGACTTAACTCCCAATCGAGAAATATTTGACGCCGGGGAGGAAATTGCTACGGTATCGGTCGATGTAGACATGAATCAGGAAGATTTACAAAAGAGGCTAGACTTGCTGCTTTCGGCTTCTCGATTTCGCGCTCGTAGCGCTGGCGTTCTAGGAGAAATTGAAATTGAAGACGGACTCGGAAATTTAGTCAACTTTGTAGAATTACTGAATCAGTCCGATCAGGCCATTGAAGAACTACAGGCGGTTGCATTGGACAACACCAATACGGCAGGTCCGCTGAAATTACGCTTAATTGCTATTCAGGATGGGAGAGTGCTTTTTAGTACGTAGCATAGTCGCTGCGCGACGGGGAAATATGTCCCTACGGGACGGGAAAAGGGGAAGGGGCAAAGAGAAGCTCATCAACATAAAATAATGACAAGTATTACTGCTATCTTTGGCGCTCAATGGCATTACTCGGTTTCGATCCAGGACGGGACAAGTGTGGGGTGGCGGTGATCGATAACGGCAAGCTTCATCATCATCAAGTGGTGGCTGCTGACTGCGTGATCGCCTCAATTAACGCTCTTTGTCAGCAGTTTACGGTTGAACGGATCGTGATGGGCAACCAAACAACGGCAAAAGATTGGCAACGCCAACTTAAAGCTCAACTAACGCAAGCGATTCCGATAACAATGGTGGATGAACGCAACAGTTCCCTAGAAGCCCGCGATCGCTACTGGCAAATGTATCCGCCTCAAGGATTTCAACGCCTCATTCCCCCAGGAATGCGTCTTCCTCCCCGACCCATTGACGATATTGTTGCTATTTTATTGATCGAACGGTATTTAAAAAGCTGTTAGCCGTTAGACTTTGGCGGCTGTTCGCCTTTAGCTATTAGCTGCTCGCTCGGTGAAATCTCCAAGACCTGTAAGATAGCTGAGAGTTTTCTTGAAGCTAAGAGCTCATAGCTATTATTGATACTGTCTTACCCACTACGATTACTCAAAGATCTGCTATGACGATTGAAGTTGAACATCTCAGTAAAACTTACGGCTCCACGGTGGCTATTGAAGATGTTGCCTTTTCGGTAGCAGACGGAGAGATCATCGGGTTTTTAGGACCAAACGGGGCTGGCAAAACGACCACCATGCGCATATTAGCTGGCTATTTACCCGCGACGACCGGGACAGCCCGGATAGCAGGCTATGACGTTCACGAACAGTCAATGGAGGTGCGACGGCGCATTGGCTACTTGCCTGAATCTCCTCCCCTCTATCCTGAAATGACGGTAGAAGGATTTTTGTTCTTTGTTACCCGTCTTAAAGGAGTTCCCGCAGGCGATCGCGCGGCAAAAGTCAGCGCAGCGATCAAGCGCTGTCAGCTTGAAGAGAAACGAAAAATACTGATTCACAAGCTTTCCAAAGGCTATCGACAGCGGGTTGGGATTGCGCAAGCCCTGGTTCACGATCCCCCCGCCATCATTTTAGATGAACCAACCGTAGGACTCGATCCACGCCAAATTATTGAAGTGCGTCATCTGATTAAAAGCCTCGCTGGAGAACATACAATCATTCTGTCAACGCACATTCTGCCAGAAGTCAGCATGACATGTGATCGCGTGACGATTATCAATCGCGGTCAAGTGGTGGCAACCAATACTCCTGATTCCTTGATGTCTCAGCTTGCGGGCAGCACGGGCTATACCGTTGAAGTGACGGGAAACTCGGCTGAACTCTCCCACCGACTGCGGCATATATCCGGTGTCGAAAAGATAGATACCGCTCAGTCAGAGTATCCTGAACGCACTGTACTACACATCACTACGGCTCCAAACGCAGAACCTGGGCAAGCAATTGCGGCGGCGATTGTCAACGCGGGCATAGGACTGTGTGAACTGCGTCGCACTCGTCCATCTTTGGAAGATGTTTTTTTAGAGCTAACTACTCAGGAAATCGGCGTCGATCAAACTTAAGGCAAGGAAGACTGGTAGATCGAAAATACTAAGTTGGCCGCTACGCCGAGAGCGATTGCACCCAGAATGCCGATGCCAGTCTTGATCCATTTAATGACTGGCTTGATCTCGCCGATATCAGTTTTAAGAGTAGCGACATCGGTTTTGAGAGTAGCAATATCAGATTCAATTCGATCTACTTTGACTTCTAAACGGTCTACTTTAACTTCCAAACCTCCTAGAGCTTTGGTGTTGCTTAAAATAGCTTGCTGCCATCCATTGTTGCCCGCGTGTGCTGTCATTAGTCTAGAGTAGAGTCAGGATCGCAAGTAAGAAAATCAATCCAATGCCACGATTGCTGAAGATCGCAGATCATCGCAGCATAGTTTGGATAACTCGATTGTAGCTCAGCCGCTGCTCTTAGTTAAAGCTGAACTATCGCTGCCCGCTAATTCTAAACCATCGATGACCGTAGCCTTCTAATTCTATGCGATTAAAATCATCGACAGGTTGAGGGTAGCTGTCTGTCAGTAAATCTGTAAGATGACTCGTTTCGGCCTCGCTCAGAGATAGATTTACTGTACAAGGTTGTTCGCCTAAGTTGTGAACGGCGATCACTGTTTTTCCCTGCCAGTCGCAGCGATGGGCCAGCACCTGCTCATTGCCTGTTTCCAAGACTTGAACGCTGCCCCAACCGAATTCAGGACAGGTTTTCCGAGTGCGAATAGCTCTCTCGATCCAGTTAAAGAAAGAACTGGGGTCTCGCTGCTGGGCTTCAACGTTGAGACGCTGATAGCGGAAAGGGCCTTCGCTAATAACAGGTCTCACCAGGTCTTTCGTGGCCGCTGTCGAAAACCCCCCGTTTCTTTCGTCAGACCACTGCATTGGCGTCCGGATGCTGTTGCGCTCTTTCAGCGACAGATCGTCCCCCATCAGAATCTCTTCGCCGTACCGCAGCACCGGAGTACCGGGTAGGGTTAACATCAGGCTATAGGCTAGCCGCAGCCGTCGCTCGTTTCCTGCCAGCATCGGGGGCATTCGCCGCCGAATCCCGCGGTCATAGATCCACATGGCTTCCTGATCCGGTGCTAGGGCAGCCGCCACTTCTTCTTGTTCGGTTTTGGACAACTTATCGAGGGACAGTTCGTCATGGTTGCGAATGAAGTGTGCCCACTGGCCTGTAGCGGGAATAGCTGGCGGCGCGTTGAGAGCATCGATAATTGGTTGTGCCTGTCCTCGGACTAACCCCAGCATCATTCCTTGGTTAGCAACAAAGTGAAACAGCATCTGCATCTTGTTGCCGTCCCCAAAGTAGTCGGGAACTTTAGACATGCTGATGTTGGCTTCTGCTAGCAAAATGGCATCGCCGCGCCGCCAGGACAGCAGATTGCGAATTTCCTCTAGATACTCGTAGGGTTCACTGACCTGAGCGTGTTCTTCGATAGCGCGTAACTCAATTAAAGCCGGAACCGCATCCACCCGAAAACCCGATACTCCCAACTCTAGCCAGAAGCCCATCACTTTATGAATTTCCTCACGCACGGCAGGATTGGCGATATTGAGGTCTGCCTGATGATTGTAGAAGCGGTGGAAATAGTAGGCTTTAGCCTGCTCGTCGTAGGTCCAGGTGGATTCCTGTACACCCGGAAAAATAATGCCTTCCTCGGCATCCTCCGGCTTTTCTTGGGACCAAACGTAAAAATCCCGATAGCGCGAATTGGGGTTAGCTCTCGCCTCTTGGAACCAGGGATGCTCAACAGAAGTATGATTAACCACTAGATCGATAATCACGCGCAAACCTCGTTCGCGGGCGTGGCGCACGAACTCAACAAAATCGCCTAACGTTCCCAAACGGGGATCGACGCTGTAGTAGTCCTGGATATCGTAGCCGTCATCTCGATTGGGAGAGGGATAGAAGGGCTGAAGCCAGAGACAGGTCACTCCTAGTCCGGCTAAATAGTCGAGGCGCTGGGTAAGTCCTTCAAAGTCACCGATGCCGTCGCCGTTCCCATCCATAAATACTTCAACATCTAGGCAATAAATGACGGCGTTTTTGTACCACAGATCGAGCATAGTTTTGAGTCATTGTCGTTGGACCTATCAGCAGTGTAAGCGGAATAGCGATCGCTCCCCAAAAAAAATGATGAATCAACGCTTAAATAAGAAATTGTCCGATCGGTTAGACTTTTAAGGAATTCGTCTCTGTGCCGTTTGAGTCGTAACCTATGTTTATCAGCAACCTCCTCGCTATCTTCCGTAAGGAACTCCAAAGTTATTTTGCTTCTCCTTTGGCTTATGTCGTGGCGGCAGTCTTCTGGCTGATGTCAGGCTTCTTCTTTGTATCAATCCTTTTAGGTCCACAGGGAATTATTCAACAGGTTGCCATTAGCGAACAACAGGGCTTTCCGATTCCGACCGTGGATGTTGCCTACGAGTTCTTAAATTTCTTCTTCGGGGTGATGGGATCTTTGGTGTTATTTATTCTGCCCATGCTCTCGATGGGACTCTATACCGAGGAACGCAAGCGGGGAACTTTAGAGCTGTTGGCCACTTCACCGATTACTAATTGGGTTGTGGCGTTGGGGAAGCTGTTAGGCGTGGTCACTTTCTTTACCGTTTTGCTCGTTCCCCTGCTGATTTACGAGGCGATCGCCTTCAGTGCCGCAGTGCCTGCTGTGCAGCCAGAAGTGCCGCTGCTGGCTCATGCGGGCTTAATTCTGCTGGCAGCCTCGATTCTCTCTTTAGGAATGTTTGTCTCTTCCCTCACCGACAGCACCATTTTCGCCGCCGTTCTTACCTTTGCCCTAGTTCTCTTCCTCTGGGTCATTGATATCGTTGCCGATAGCGTTGGTGGACCATTAGGAGAAGGATTGAAACATTTATCTTTGCTTGAGCACTACAACAGCTTAGTTCAGGGAGTGCTCGACACCAGCAGCCTAGTTCTATTTGCTAGCTATATTATTCTCGGTCTATTTCTGACCGCTCAATCGATTGAAGCCCTCCGCTTCCAGCGTTCTTAAGCTGATTGTGAGGGCTTAATCTGGGGGTTTTCTCTCAACGAAAGAAGCCCAGATGGTTCATTGTTGATAGTTTATGCCCTGACTGCTACGCTTGTGTCCCTCAGAGGGTTAAGAAGTACTATCTAGGTTAGAACTAAAAACTCAACGCAGAAAAACTCTAAAACTAAGAGTTCAAAACTTTAGAATCAAAAACTATTGCCAATTTTCATCAACCAATGACTAAAGCGCGGTATTTAAATTTCCTGTATATTCCCGGTCTGATGTTGTTGACGGCTGGTTTAGTCATTCGCGTAGTGGCTGGTAGCTGGTCGCCTGCGGCAATCGGTTTATTGACTAGTGGAGTTGTTATTCTGGTTTTGTGGTTAGGAGTCATTGCTGTCTTTAGAAGTAGCTTCTGGGGCAAACGCTCAACCCAGGCCGGAACCAATGCAGTCATTGCCACCAGCGCAGTTCTGCTGATTTTAGGACTGCTGAACTTCTTAGCCGTACGCTATGCTGAGCGCATTGATTTAACCGAAAATCGTCTCTTTACTCTCTCGCCTCAGTCTCAGGAAATTGTCCAGAATTTACCGCAGCCCTTGAAAGTATGGGTTTTTACCCCGACCCCCAGTGCCGCAGACCGGGAGTTGCTGGAAAACTATCGGCGCTGGAGCGATCGCTTTGAGTTTGAGGTTGTCGATCCCCAGGTCAATATTGCTTTGGCGGAGAGGTTTCAGGTCCAGTCGCTGGGAGATGTTTATTTAGAGTACGGCGATAAAAACCAGTTGGTGCAGACGCTGAACCCAGCCGAACGGCTGTCGGAAGTGCGGTTAACCAATGCCATTGCCCAAATTCAGCGCGATCGCACTATTCCCGTTTACTTTCTGCAAGGACATGGAGAACCGACTCTTGATGCTACAGAGGGTGGACTTTCTCAGGCGGTCACGAGTTTAGAGGAGCGTGGTTACAGCGTGGAGGCTCTTAACTTAGCAGAGCGAGAAGACGTGCCGCAAGATGCTGCTGCCATTGTTATTGCTGGTCCCCAGCGGGAGTTATTTGAGGGAGAAGTCACTGCCCTCAGAGAGTACTTGAGTGACGGCGGTAGTCTACTGCTGATGTTAGACCCGCAAACGGAAACAGGCTTAGAGCCTCTGCTAGACGATTGGGGCATTGAGCTAGATGAGCGCGTGGTTATTGATGCCTCTGGAACCGGGAATCTGATTGGTTATGGTCCGGCCACGACTTTGATTACTAACTATGGGAATCATCCCGTAACAGAAGACTTCACGAACGGAATTTCTGTGTATCCGTTAGCGCGTCCGATTGGGACTGTAGAAACCGAAGGAGTTCAGGCTGTTTCTCTACTGATTACCAACGAGCAAACTTGGGCAGAAAGCAACCTAGAAGAAGAAGTTGAGTTTAATCCGACCCAGGACGTTGAGGGTCCGTTTGATTTAGGGGTGGCGTTGACAAAATCAGCGTCAGAGGAAGCTCAATCACAAGCATCTTTAGAAGACGATGAGGCTTTAGATAGCACCAATTCTGCTGAAGAGTTAGCAGATGAATCATCTTCATCAGAGGAAGCAACAGAACAACGACTAGTCGCAATCGGCAACGCCGCTTTTGTCACAAATGGCTGGTTTGAGCAACAGATTAACGGAGATGTGTTTCTCAATTCTGTTGATTGGCTAGCGGGGGATGACGAACAAACCCTGTCAATTCGCCCCAAATCCCCAGAGAATCGCCGCATTAACTTAACAGCACTGCAAGCGGGAGTGATTGGCTGGCTAGCGCTATTGATTGTTCCTCTAGGCGGCTTGATAGCAGCAGCGATCGCCTGGTGGCGACGGCGATGAGATAATGAAAGCTAAGGCTGAGGACTAGTCTATGAAATTGCAGAGGTCAACTTGGTTTTTAGTGGCGATCGCTTTAGTGTTGAGTGCAACAGTGTACGTCAACGAAATTGAAGAGAGACCAAGCCGAGAAGCGACAGCCGACCAGCTTTTCGATTTTGAGGAAGCAGAGATTCAGGGGGTAGTCGTTAAGCAGCCAGAACAAACGCTAGAGTTTGAACGCAATGATGACGATGCTTGGCAGATGAAGCAGCCGCAAGATGTGCTGGCCAGCGATGCTGCTGTCTCTTTTTTACTGAATCTGCTGGTAGAGGGGGAGAGCGATCGCTCTTTTACCATTGCTCCCGATCAGAAGCAGGAATACGGTTTAGACACTCCCCAGGCTGAGATCCAAGTTGAGCTAGAAGATGGGCAGCATGAGCTCATTCTAGGCAATCCGAGTTTTGACAATCAATCCGTTTACGCTCAGATCGATTCAGCTAATCAAGATGAAGAAATCACGGTATTTTTAGTACCAATTGATTTCCAATATGCAGTAGAACGAGAGTTAACCGAATGGCAACAGCCAGAAGATACTCAAGAGAACGAATAGATTTCAACTGATACTGCCAGATTAATCCCCTGATTTACTGATTTTGTGTCAATTTAAACTTTCTAGCACGTCAGCTAGATATCTAGCTCATTGCCTGCAAAATCCACAGGGCTGTCATACCGATGCCAATTGTCAGCGGCACATTCTGAGTGCGCCACGCGGCGAAAGCCGCAATTAAACCAGCGAGGAGTCGTTCGTTACCCAAAGAAATATCAAGAGTATCTTCCTGATAAAAAAACTGAGGTGAAATCAGTGCCGGAAGCACCGTCACCGGAACGAAACGTAAAGCTCGCTGTACGATTAGCGGCATCTGCATTCTGCCAAACAGATAAATAAAAGAAAAGCGCAGCAGAAAGGTAATAATACCAATAGCGATAGTAATGAGCCAAATACTGTAGCCGCTCCTAACTGAATTGGAAATAATCATCAAGTCTAAGTTTTTGCTGATTGCTGATTGTTCATTGCTTTTGGATGATGACAAGGTATTCTTTGCTCTTTTAAAAAACGCTAGGGAAGATCGCGCGATTGCTTGGCTTCAAAGAGTAAACCTACTAAGATACCGATTACAGCAGCAACGAGTAGACCTAGATTGTACGGTAATCTAACGGTGAGCAGTGCTGACAGGGCGGCAACGATAGCAGCGGCAACGGCAGCACGATTTTTCATGGCGGCGATCGCTAGCGACATGAAGGTTAACGGAATGGCAAAATCCAGTGACCAACTTTGCGGAACTTGCGTTCCCAAAAAAACGCCTACTGCCGTCGATAAGTGCCAGGTAGCTGCCACCATTAAGGCGGCACCTAGATAATACCAGGGTTGATGATTACTGTTGCTGTCTTTCTGAAAGTGAGTAATGGCAACAGCATACGCCTGATCGGTCAGCAGGTAAGCCAAGACTCCTTTCCATTGACCTGCCTGCTGCAAATGAGGCGCAATGGAAGCACTGTACATCACGAAGCGGAGGTTAATCACCAAAGCCGTCAAGATGATGACTAAAGCGGGAGCATTTTCAGTCATAAGCTGTACGGCTGCTAATTGAGATGCGCCAGCAAAGATGAGGAACGACATTGCGATTGAAATATCGGCGGGTAAGCCGACGCTAACGGCTGCCACTCCAGAGATCGTGCCAAATGGCACTACGCCGAGGAGAAAAGGCGCGATCGCCTTAACACCGGCCACAAAGGTAGAACGAGGAGACATCTTTAAAGTACATAGGTATTCGTTAGCGCTGTAGGCGCGGGGGAAAGGGGGAAGGAAGAACAGTACTTTTTCCCCGTTACAGGCCCTTAATTAGCTATTTTTTCCATGTAGCTCCCCCAGAGGGCAGCGGCTTGACTGCTGCTGCCTTGCGTCGGAGAATTATCGTCATTGCCTAGCCAGATTCCAGTGACGAGTTGCACCTCAGGAAGATAGCCAATAAACCACAAATCAATGGCTTTATCAGTGGTTCCGGTTTTTCCGGCTTCTTCGAGCCCGAGATAGGCTCTCCTGCCTGTTCCACTCTGGACGGCGGTGCGCAACATGCGGTTCATCGTTTGGGCAACGGTAGGAGCAATAACCTGCTCTGGATTCGCATCGGCTTCGTAGGTATAAATCACGCGACAGGTTTGCAGATCGTCGTAGTTGGTACAGTCACTGCTGTCAAAAATTTTCGTAATGGCGTGGGGACGCTGCCATACCCCGTTGTTAGCAAAAGCCGTATAAGCCCCCGTCATTTCCAGAACATTGACCTCGTTTTGCCCAATGACAACGCCAGGAACCGCATCTAGCTGAGAATCAATGCCGAAGCGACGAGCTGTCTTCACCACCTGATTCAGGCCTGCCTCTTGAGCAACCCGCAGCGCCACCACGTTTTCAGATTGAGCTAACCCGGTGTACATATCAATATTACCGCCGCTGCGTTCACAGGGACGATAGCTTCTCCCACCCCAGCTAAAGGCAGCACAGGAATAGGCTTTCCCCGGAGGAATGCCTTGCTCTAAGGCGGCTGCATAGGCAAACACTTTAAAAGTCGATCCGGGCTGTCGCTGTGCCTGGGTTGCTCGATTAAACTGACTTTGAGCATAGTCTACTCCACCGACGAGGGCGCGAATTTCTCCTGTTTGAGTCAGGGTCACGAGCGCTCCCTGGGAAAACCCAAAGCGATCGCCACTGTCGGCTACCGTCTGTCGCAGGGAGGTTTCGGCCTGCTCCTGCATCGCTAAATCTAGGCTAGTTTCGACGACAAAATTGCCTTCTTTAGCTAAGTCTTGCCCCAATAGCTCTTGCAGTTCCGTTAACACGTAGGTGTAAAAGTAAGGGGCGATCGCCTCTGCAAACGTTTGTTGCGCTTTTGGACTTACTTCGATGCGCGATCGCCTTGCCCGAGCGGCTTCGGCCTCCGACACCATCCCTAACTGCACCATCCGATTGATCACGCGGTTGCGCAGCTTAAGCGCAGTGTCATAGTTCTGAACCGGATTATAGCTATTGGGAGCCGGTAAAATCGCCACCAGCGTCGCCGCTTCAGACAGCGTGAGGTCAGCGGCGGATTTCTCGAAATAGAATTGAGCCGCATCTTCAAAGCCATAGTTACCAACTCCTAAATAAACGCGGTTTAGGTAGGTTGTTAGCAGCGTATCTTTGCTGTAGACGGCTTCTAGCTTTGTAGCAACCGCAATTTCTCGCAGCTTACGTCCTAGAGTGTTTTCTCGTCCAACTTCCGGGAAAATACTGCGGGCCAACTGCTGCGTAATGGTGCTGCCGCCTTCGCGAACTTCCCGCCCCAACACGTTCACCACCACAGCGCGGAGAATGCCGATGGGATCGAAGCCGAAGTGCCAGTAGTAACGACTATCTTCAGAGGCGATCGCCGCTTTTGGTAAATAGTCAGAAAACTCAGAAAGCCGTTTCAGTTCTCGGTGCGGTTCGTCATTGAGCGGATTGAGCGGCGTTCGGCTATCGCGGGGATAAACAACGACAGGTCCAGTTTCACCCACTGGCAGGGGACGTACCGGAGTTTTGAACCATTCTATGCCAATCAGCAGCATCAACAGCCCCAGAAGACCGCCACTGCCGTAGAGAGCATAGCGAATTCCCATAACCCAGCGAGGCGGCGGATTATGGTATTCCATCTGCACCGCTGCGGCTAAATCCGGTGGTCCGAGGGTAATGGTATCTCCATGACGCAGGGGGAACGTTTCGAGGCGACGTTTGCCCAAGAAAACCCCGTTGGTCGAATTTTCGTCTTTGAGCACAAAGCGCGATTGATTTTCCCGCCGTACCGAACAGTGAATTTGACTGACAATGGGGTTACGAACCACAATATCGCAGGATCTCGAACTCCGTCCGATGAGATAGCGATCGCCTAAAAGCGGGTAGCTTTTAGCTTCCGTTGCCTGAGCATCTTTGAGCCGCAGTTCTGGAACTTTGGCGCCTTCTTTGAGAGTCACAGCATCAAAGTTCAGTTTTGCTTGCACCGTCTGTACCGCCTGAGTAACAATTCGGCTAAGCTGGGTTTGCGGTTTCGTCATGGCAGTCAACTAGCGCTTCAAAAATGACTACCTCTAGATTAATCGTTTATCACCAAGAAAGGTTCGCGGAAGCCGGGACACTTCCCTCCCTGCCTGCGGCTGAGATGAGGGATTCTTGGTTCAACCAGCATTCGTTAAGCGTCAGGTTCTCACGGAAACTAGCTGCGCTCGACCACCGTTGTTTTTGTTAGTCAGATGCTTTTTGGTCTTCTCGTTCAACTTCCAGCCCGGACGACGAAACGAGCAGGGTTTCTTGTCCTCCATTGAGCGCCGTTGATGATCGCGATTTTAGAGCAAGCCGGCCTGTCCGCAGCCAGTCTTCCATCACTTCAGGAGTCTGAACCCGCTTCAGGTAAGAGCGCAACTGCTCTCCCTCTAAAACCTCCTGGTCGAGTAAGGCTGTGGCAATTTCTGCCAGCAGCTCCCGATTCTGATTTAAGGTGAGCAGCGCGATCGCATGAGCGCCATCCACAATCTCCTGTACCTCGCGGTCGATGGCCTCTGCGACCTGGGAGCTGACGACGCGGCGAGGACTCTGCCATCCTTGAATAAACTGCTGCTGAGGCTTATCGTAGGCGATCGGACCCAGTTTAGCGCTCATGCCGTAAACCGTCACCGCTCGTTCGGCGAGATCCGTTACTTTTTGAATATCGTCGCTCGCTCCCGTCGAGACTTGACCAAAGACGATTTCTTCGGCAGCCCTTCCTCCTAAAAGCGTCACCAGACGACCGCGCAGTTCGTCTTCTCTCATCAAAAAGCGATCTTCTTCCGGAAGCTGGAGAGTATATCCCAGAGCTCCAATGCCGCGAGGCACCACCGAAATTTTTTCCACCGTGCCCGCTCCCGGCATCAGAGTTCCCAGCAGAGCATGGCCCCCTTCGTGATAGGCCACTGTCTTTTTCTCGATTTCGTTGAGGACGCGAGACTTTTTCTCGAGTCCTGTCACTAACCGCTCGATGGCCTCGTTAAAGTCTGCCATTGTTACGGTAGTTCGATTCTTCCGAGCTGCTAGCAGAGCAGCTTCATTGACTAAATTGGCTAAATCAGCCCCCGCAAAGCCGGGAGTGCGGGCAGCGAGCTTGCCCAAATCGATATCTGCCGCCAGTTTGACACTTCTAGCGTGAACATCCAAAATGGCTTGGCGACCTTCTCGGTCGGGGCGATCGACAACCACGCGACGGTCGAAGCGTCCCGGACGCAGCAAGGCCGGGTCGAGAACTTCTGGTCGATTAGTCGCCGCCAGGAGAATCACGCCGGTATTGGGTTCAAAGCCGTCGAGTTCCGAGAGCAACTGGTTGAGGGTTTGCTCCCGTTCGTCGTTCGCCCCTAAAAGCGGCCCCGCGTTCGCCCTCGATTTGCCAAGGGCATCTAATTCGTCGATAAAAACCAGGCAGGGAGCCTCTTGTTTAGCCTGCTCAAACAGGTCGCGGACCCGCGAGGCTCCGATGCCGACAAATAACTCAATGAATTCAGAACCAGAAATGCTAAAAAAAGGCACAGCCGCTTCTCCGGCAATGGCCCTGGCGAGAAGGGTCTTCCCGGTCCCCGGCGGTCCCACCAACAGAACTCCTTTGGGGATTTTGGCTCCCAACCCGGTATATTTACTCGCATGTTTGAGAAAGTCAACGATCTCTACCAACTCTTCTTTGGCTTCGTCTACCCCCGCCACATCCTTAAAAGTCACTCCGGTAGAGCCTTCTGAATAGATCCGAGCTTTGCTTCTGCCCAGAGCGAGAGCTGCCGAGCCGCCTTGAGATCGATTCATCACCCAAAGCCAAATGGCTACAAAGAACAGCGGCGGCACCACCCAGCTTAAAATGGTGGTCAACCAGCCAAAGCGGCTGGGCGGTATCGCCGAAAATTCAACATCGTGCTGGCGGAGAATTTTAGGGAGCTCGAGATCGACTGCCACAGGCGTGGTTACCAGAATGTCCTCGGCTGTCTCTTCTGCCGTCTCTGATTTCAGCTCGTACTGAATTTCGTCAGTTCCCACTAGCGCCCGCTCCACGTTTCCGGCTTCAACCTGATCGATGAACGTGCTGTAGGGGACGTGGGGATGGCGTGGTTCTTGCCACAGAAGCAGATTGAGCAGCAGTAGCAAGAGCCACACATAGAGTAATCGGCTCATCCGCCCTGGTGGGATGTTGTTTTGGCGATCGCGAGGAGTTTCAATGGGCATGTTTTGCTAGCTCCCTAGTTAATGACAAGCACCACTAAGACCGAGGACTGGAGCGTGACGAGCGCTGTTCGCCTCAGTCCGCAGCGCTTTGTTTCCACTCCAGCCAGTAGAGCAAAGCGAGGGCTTTGTCTAGCGAGGCTTGAAGAGTGCTACTCCACCCAGTGAGTTTCAGCTCGTCCGCTAGCAGGTCTTGAGCGATCGCCCGATGCGCTGGCAAGAGCTTTAGAGAAACTAAGTTTTCCTTGCCCTTAGCAGAAGACGGCCAAGACCGCTCAGCCGCGATCACCGTTTGGTCGGTTGGGGGAGTCTCCCACGGATCGGGAAGCGGATTGGGATGACGAACAAATTGACGAGGAGGGTTTGAGTCTTTCATCAGATTTTCTTTCCTCCTAGATTGATGGTTTAAATAATTGTTAGTGCTTGCTTTTTGGGCCAAGTTAAAGACTATTTTCTATTAGTCTTATTCGAGAAAAGTTAAGCAGATCGTTCCACTTTACTTCAAAACAAAAGAAAACTAGCGTTTTTGCCCTAGGTTCTTTACGAGCTTCACAAGACAGTTACTAAAGCCAACACAGTGAAAAGGCAGACAATTGACAAAAGCACAGCATATATTGCTATCCAAGGCTCATGATTGAAGGAGTCGAGGTACTGGTTAACTTTTTCATCCTTTTCCTCGGGATGCCAAATCATCGGTTTCATAAGGCATTTCTCCATTAAACTCTCTTTACTTGATCCTAGTAAAAACTCAGCATAGCCGAACTATTTGTCTTAAAAAGCTGTATAAATCTTTAGGATTTGCAACTATTTTTAAACTCGGTCATTTGCCTCTTTATGAGGGATTAACCAAGAAACCATGAGCAAGTAATCGAATGTTTATTTGGCGTCTTAGCAGTCAAGCATACTACCGAAATCTGAGCTGTACTGGTTCGCCAACGCTGCTTGTTGCTTCACGCTGCACCTAGATTTGCAGTTGTCCGCTTTTTCAAGCGCTTCTATAGGGTAAACAAACATTTTGAGGAACTTGTGAGGGTGCCCAATTTTGCAGCGGTGTTGGGCTAGCAGTCCCCAACCAATGGGTTTTCAGCTCTCGGCTAAAGTCACTCAAAATTGTTAGGCGATCGCTCTTAATCAGCTTTTAAAACCCCAGTTGGCATTAACGACACCTTGTCGTTTACTCACAAGATTCTCAAATTTATTGTCTATGCTCAAGCTAGATATCCCGTCGTCTGAGTAGAGAGAAAAAAATTACTATCCATGCACTCCTCCTCAGAACAACTTCTTAGCTGCTACATCAGTTGAAAGGGTGAGGACACGATTGAAAGGGACAGCAATTATCTAACCCTTCCTCTTTGCCCCGCTCAACCCTTAGTAGCTTGACTACCTAGATTAGACCTAAATATCCCCAAGAGCATAGGAAAGATGAAACCGTATTCCAGTTTTTCTCGATATTTAGTTGCTAGAAGAGCTGTTGTTCAATCCGATATCGGAGAAACAACGCCAGTGAAGCAGCCATTCTCGCTATCTGCCCAGGGCGATTTAGTGATGTTTATTCCTTTTTTGATCGCCATTGGCATAAGTTTAGTTGCTTGGGCTAGCCATTTAATCACGGTTCGCCAGCAAGTTACTCGGCGTAAACGTGCTCAGAGACTGCCCTGCGGCAACTGTCGCTATTTTCACAATCAGGCCTATCTGTATTGCGCTGTACAGCCAACAAAGGTGCTGCAAGAAGAGGCGAAATACTGCCCTGACTATAATCCCCAAGGTTCTGCCAGCAACTGCGTTAAGCAAGCGCAATATCCTCATCAAGCTGACCAGCAACAGGCGAGGCACTCCTATCCGGTATGCTATATTGGGCCCACAGATCCAGCTCCTGACAAGGTTAAGCCAGTTGGAAAACAACATACAACCTAGACCCAGTTCCTCTTGGGTTGAGCTCAACAACGGATAAGCAAGCTCTGCTCAATCGCCTCAAGCTGATGGTCGTCCCTCTTGACGGAGACCAAAATGTTCCCGCCAGCGACTCCCATCATCTTAAACCGAACTTAGGTAAGGGGGAAAGGGAACAGAGCGATTGTCTTCTCTGCCTAGATGAGAACTCAATCAGAGCTGATTTATACTGAAACTAAATCTTTAGTATTTCTATAATTTCTGTATCTTTGCAGAAAACAGCTCAACTGTCTTGAAGGAGAACATGCTCACAGAATATCGTCAACAGGCTGCCCAAAGAGAAGCGAGGGGGATTCCGCCTCTTCCCCTGACTGCCCAGCAAACGTCGCAACTGTGCGAGTTATTGAAAAATCCTCCCCAGGAAGAGAAAGAAGCATTACTGATGATGCTGCGCGATCGCGTCCCACCGGGGGTCGATGAAGCAGCCTACGTCAAAGCCAGCTTTTTAACCGCTGTTGCCAAGGGAGAAGTAGACTGTCCGCTGATTTCTCCTCAAGGGGCTGTCGATCTGTTGGGAACAATGGTAGGAGGCTATAACGTTCAGTCTTTGGTGGCACTTCTTAAATCTAGAGACGACAGCATCGCTGCTGAAGCTGCCGCTGCCCTCAGTAGAACGCTGCTGGTATTTGATGCCTTTAATGATGTTCTCACGCTTTCAGAAACCAATCCCTACGCCAAACAGGTGATCGATTCTTGGGCCAATGCCGAGTGGTTTATTGGACGGGCTAAATTACCCAAAGCAGTTACCGTGACTGTATTCAAAGTGCCAGGAGAAACCAATACTGACGACCTCTCTCCGGCAACCCACGCTACGACTCGCCCCGATATTCCGCTTCATGCCCTAGCGATGCTAGAGTCCCGAATGCCTGGGGCGTTAGAAACCATTGCCGAACTGAAGCAAACAGGACACCCCGTTGCCTACGTGGGAGATGTGGTCGGCACCGGATCTTCGCGGAAATCTGCCATTAACTCGCTGCTGTGGCAGATTGGTCACGATATTCCCTACATTCCCAACAAACGCGCAGGTGGCTACATCCTCGGTGGCAAAATTGCGCCAATTTTCTTTAATACGGCTGAGGATTCTGGAGCGTTGCCGATTGAGTGTAATGTCACTCCCCTAGAAACCGGCATGGTAGTTACCATTCATCCGTATAAAGGCGAAATTACCAATGAAGCTGGGGAAGTCATTTCTACTTTTACCCTCAAACCCGAAACAATTCTCGATGAAGTTCGCGCTGGCGGTCGCATTCCCCTGCTGATTGGGCGCAGTTTAACCGATAAAACCCGCGAAGCTTTGGGGTTCTCTCCTAGTCCCCTATTTACTCGTCCGACTCTGCCCGAGAATACGGGCATTGGTTTTACCTTGGCACAGAAGATGGTAGGGAAAGCCTGTGGTTTACCTGGCGTCCTGCCCGGTACATCCTGCGAGCCAATTATGACTACTGTTGGCTCTCAAGATACCACGGGACCGATGACAAGAGACGAGCTAAAAGAACTGGCCTGCTTGGGCTTCAGCGCGGATCTCGTGATGCAGAGTTTCTGCCACACCGCTGCCTATCCGAAACCCGTCGATGTCCAAACCCACGAGCAACTGCCCGACTTTTTTGCCTCCCGTGGTGGGGTGGCTCTGCGCCCTGGTGACGGCATCATTCACTCTTGGCTAAATCGGATGCTGCTGCCCGATACCGTTGGGACGGGGGGCGACTCTCATACGCGCTTTCCTCTCGGGATTTCTTTTCCGGCGGGATCTGGGTTGGTGGCGTTTGCCGCCGCGTTGGGTGTGATGCCTCTAGACATGCCGGAATCGGTGCTGGTTAGGTTTACCGGAGAACTCCAGCCGGGAGTAACGCTACGAGATATTGTCAACGCAATTCCCTACGTAGCGATGCAGCAAGGTAAACTCACGGTGGCCACAGAGAACAAGCAGAACGTCTTCTCCGGGCGGATTATGGAGATGGAAGGCCTGCCGGATCTCAAAGTAGAACAGGCGTTTGAACTCACCGATGCCACGGCAGAACGGTCCTGTTCCGGCTGCACCATTAAACTCGGCACAGAAACCGTGTCTGAGTACCTGCACTCTAACATTGCTCTGCTCAAAAACATGGTGGCGCGAGGCTATCAGGATGCGCGGACTCTCATGCGGCGCGTCGCTAAGATGGAGCAGTGGCTCGCTTCACCACAGCTTATGTCTGCCGATGCCGATGCCGAGTATGCAGACACCATTGAAGTGAATTTGAACGAGATTACAGAACCGATTGTCGCCGCCCCCAACGATCCTGACAACGTGAAGTTGATGTCGGAATGTGCCGGAGACAAAATTGATGAAGTCTTCATCGGTTCCTGCATGACCAACATTGGCCACTATCGGGCAGCAGCGAAGGTGTTAGAAGATGCAGGACCAGTGAAAGTGCGTTTGTGGATCTGTCCGCCAACCCGAATGGACGAGAAGCAGCTTCGCCAAGAAGGAGTTTACGGCACATTTGCAGCGGCGGGGGCGCGGACTGAAATGCCGGGTTGCTCCTTGTGTATGGGGAACCAAGCGCGAGTCGAAGATGGGGCAACGGTGTTTTCGACCTCTACCCGCAACTTCAACAACCGCATGGGCAAAGGAGCGAGAGTATATCTTGGTTCGGCGGAACTGGCGGCAGTCTGTGCTTTACTGGGCTACATTCCAACGATGGAAGAGTACATGAACATTGTCAAGGAAAAACTCGATCCCTTTGCCGAGGATCTCTATCGCTATCTCAACTTCGACCAGATTGCCGGATTTGAAGATGAGGGACGCGTGATTCCCCTAGAAGAAATGCCCAAGATTGAAGATATTTTGGGGATGCCCGTGTAATTTGGAGTGAGTGGTTAGTGGAAAATAGTCTTCCTTAACAAGAGGTCGCGGAAATCCCCTTCTTCAAAGCAGTAAGGAGGGGATGGACAGCGACGCTACGACTTACCGTTTTAGTATATAATGGTAAGTGTGATTAGAGTCACTCAGAAAGTCCGCATCTATCCTGAACCTGAA
>JBHJGN010000004.1:0-205985 GCA_050331735.1 Cyanophyceae cyanobacterium | reverse complement strand
GAGAATGCCCAGCAGTGCGACAATCATCTCCACAGAACGCTCTGTGCAGATGCCGACGAGGACTTCGGGTCCGACTCCTAATCGGTGTAGGTAGTGGGCTAGCTGATTGGCGCGGGTATTTAACTCGCGGTAGCTGAGCTGTTGGAGTGGCCCCTCGACGGCGATGGCATGAGGTGTTTTCTGCACCTGCTTCTCAAACAGTTGGGCCATCGATTGAGCTGGGTAGTCTGCTGCTGTGGCGTTCCACTCTACCAACAGTTGCTGTTGGGCTGGAGTGAGGAGAGAGAAATGGCCGATGGGCTGCTCTGGGTTAGCGACGATTTCTGCTAGTAATGTTTGATAAGATGCGATCGCCCGACTCATGGTCGCTGCCTCAAAGAGAGCGGCGTTGTATTCCCAAACCCCCTCTAATCCCGATGCACTTTCCCGTAGGGATAGGGTGAGATCGAACTGGGTATGGTGGCGGCGAGTTTCTAGGGGTGTCCAACTCAGTCCCGGTAGTTTCAGGTCTTCCCAGGGAGCATTCTGAAGAGCGAACATCACCTGAAATATCGGGCTATGGCTCAGGTCGCGCCCTGACTGGGCTTCTACTAGCCGCTCGAAGGGCAGGTCTTGGTGGGCGTAGGCTTCTAATGTCACCTGTCGGACTCGCTGCAAAAATTCTCGCAGGCTGGGATTTCCCTGTAAATCTAGGCGCAGAGCCAAGGTGTTAGCAAAAAAGCCAATCAACGGCTCCAGCTCCTGCCGATTCCGGTTAGCAATCGGAGCACCGATCACAATATCTTCTTGGCGGCTGTAGCGAGACAGCAGAATTCCCAATGCCGCCAGCAGGGTCATAAATAAAGTCGTTCCACACTGCTGCGAAAGCGCTTTGAGCTGAGCGGTCAGTTCGGGAGGAAGTAAAAATGACTCGCTGCCACCCGAAAAACTCTGCACAGGCGGTCGCGGTCTATCGGTGGGCAGCTCTAACAACGGCGGTGCATCTTGGAGTTGTTGCTGCCAGTAGTTAAGTTGAGTGTCTGAAATTCCCCTGAGCCACTGACGCTGCCAGACGGCGAAATCGGCATACTGAATCGGCAACTCCGGTAGACACGCTGCTTCCCCAGTGGTGCAGGCTTGGTAGAACACCGACACTTCGCGCAGCAATATCCCTAGCGACCAGCCATCGCAGATAATGTGGTGCATCGTCAGCAGCAGGATATGTTCAGCCGGAGCGAGCTGCAACAGGATAACTCGCAGCAGCGGACCCTGACCTAAATCAAAAGGCGTTTGGGCTTCTCGCTCGGCTAGGCGCTGCACTTGGGCGGTTTGTTGGTCGGCTGGTAGATTCTGTAAATCAATGACAGGTATGGTCAGAGCCGATTGCGACTCGATGACCTGCCTCGGCAACCCCTCCACCATCGGAAAGCGGGTCCGCAATACTTCATGCCGTTGCCTAATTTTGGCCAGAGCACTTTCTAAAGCAGATTTATCTAAAGCTCCGCTTAAGCGGAGGGCGGCTGGCATATTATAGACAGCCGTTCCTTGCAGTTGTTCTAAAAACCACAGTCTCTGTTGGGCATAAGACAGAGGCAGGTTTTCTTTTCTATTAACAGGTTTAATCGGTTCAAGTCCTAATCCGGCTTGGCGAGAGTCTACTTGTTGACTCAGTTCCTCGATAGTGGGAGAGGTAAACAAGCTGCGTAGAGGCAGCTCTAGCCCAAAGGCGGACCGCACCCGCGACATCACCTGCGTTGCTAGCAGGGAATGTCCCCCCAATTCAAAAAAGTTGTGGTGAATGCCGACTTCGACTCCCAACACTTCTGCCCAAATCGCCGCTAAGACTGCTTGAGTTGGGGTACGCGGCGGCACCCATTCGGTTTCACTGACGATTGGCTCTGGAGCAGGAAGTGCGCGACGGTCAATCTTCCCGTTCGGGGTGAGGGGCAAAGAGTCCAACAGCATAAAGACCGATGGAACCATGTATTCCGGTAGCTTTTGCAGCAGATAGTCCCGCAGTTCGCGGCAGGTGAGCTTTTGGATCGGAACGACATAGGCAACGAGGCGCTGATAACCGGGAGTGTCTTCGCGAGCCGTCACAACGGCCTGCTGCACCTGGGGACACTCCGCCAGCACTGCTTCAATTTCCCCTAGTTCAATGCGAAAGCCGCGGATCTTCACCTGATGATCGAGGCGACCGAGATACTCGATGTTGCCGTCCGGTCGGTAGCGAGCGAGGTCTCCAGTCCGGTACAGGGTCAGGGGGAAAGGGGAAAGGGAAAAGGGGTTGGGGGTTTCGCTGTTGTCTATTGCTGTCCGGTTCCCGGTTGCCAACAAAGAGGGGGAAATAAACTTTTCAGTGGTTAACTCGGGGCGATTGAGATAGCCCCGGGCTAAACCAGCACCGCCAATGTAGAGTTCTCCGGGGATGCCGATGGGGACGGGCTGAAGCTGCGGGTCAAGGATGTAAACTTGGGTGTTGGCGATGGGGCGACCGATGGAAGGAGCACCAACGGTCCCTTGCTCAATCAAGGCAAAAGTAGAGTAAGTTGTGTCTTCTGTGGGACCGTAGAGGTTATAAACTTTTTCAATTCCCTGCTGATAGAGCTGCTGCACGAGGTCATTGTGGAGAGCTTCGCCAGC
Source organism: Cyanophyceae cyanobacterium (assembly GCA_050331735.1). Classification (GTDB taxonomy): domain Bacteria; phylum Cyanobacteriota; class Cyanobacteriia; order Cyanobacteriales; family JBHJGN01; genus JBHJGN01. Next base: position 203,363 of record JBHJGN010000004.1, on the reverse strand, counting down.
TAAATTGACATTTTTTACACCTTGTGGCATGGATTTGGCGCGAAGTAATTCAGCGATCGCACTGGGAACGGTATTAACGAGAGTCACCTCATCGGCAGCGCTCAGGTGGGGAAGCTGCAAAGCGTCGAGGGCCAGAATCACCCGTCCTCCCCAACACAGGGGCACAAATAGCTCAAAGACCGAGAGATCGAAGCAGAGGGAGGTTGAGGCTAAGACTCCAGCTTCTGCGGCGCTAAAGACGGTTCGCGCCCACTGCACTAAGGCAACCGGACTGCGATGGGCGATCGCCACTCCTTTGGGTTGGCCCGTGGAGCCAGACGTATAGATAACGTAGGCTAGGGAATCGGGGGTAGTCCTGCTCACCGGATTATTCGGTGGTTCCTGCCGATCTTGCTCTAAGTAGACAACCTGCACCGCTTCGGGGAATTTTGCCACCAAGTTCTGTTGGGTAAGCAGCACCTGGACTTGGGCATCCGCCAGCATGAACGCCAAGCGCTCGGTCGGATAGCCCGGATCGAGGGGCAGATAGGCTCCCCCGGCTTTGAGAATGGCCAGTAGCCCAATCACCATCAGAGGCGATCGCTCCGCACAAATCCCTACTAATCCTTCTGGTCCCACGCCCAAGGTTTGCAGGTGGTGCGCCAGTTGATTGGCGCGCTCGTTTAACTCTCGGTAGGTCAGCCGTGTTTCTTCAAACACCACCGCTACTGCATCCGGAGTCCTGGCTACCTGGGCCTCAAACAGCTCGTGGAGGCATTGAGGAGGATACTCGACGCTAGTTGCATTCCACTGGGCGAGTAACTGGTGTTCTGGCTCTGTCAGTAGCGGCAACCGCGATACGGATTGCTCAGGATTTGCCACTATCCCCGTCAGCAACGTCTGAAAATGCCCGCTTAGGCGGCGTATCGTTGCTGCCTCGAACAGGTCACCGCTATACTCCCATCTCCCCTGCCATCCTGCCTCGGTTTCCCGCAGGGCCAGAGTGAGATCGAACTTGGCGGTGGTGGTTTCCGTTGCTAAAAGGCTCCCCTCCAGTCCCGGCAGAACTAGTTCGGCCACATCTTCAAAGACGAACATCACCTGAAACAGAGGGCTATGGCTCAAGGATCGTTCTGGCTGAAGCGTCTCCACCAACTGCTCGAAGGGCAGATCTTGATGAGTGTAAGCGGCTAAAGTGACTTGCCGGACTCGCTGCAAAAACTCGGTAAAGCTGGGGTTGCTGCTCGCATCTAAACGCAGAGCCAAGGTGTTAGTAAAAAAGCCAATCAGCGGCTCCAGCTCCCGCTGGTTTCGGTTAGCAATGGGCGTACCGATGACAAGATCTTCTTGGCGGCTAGAGCGAGACAGCAGCACCCCTAACGCCGCCAGCAGAGTCATAAATAGGGTCGTCCCCGACTGTTGCGAGAGCGCTTTGAGCTGAGTGATTAACTTTGAGTCGAGCACAAATGTCTCGCTGCGACCGGAGAAACTCTGCACTGGGGGACGGACTCGATCAGTCGGCAGCTTCAATAGGGGGGGTGCGCCTTCAAGCTGTTTCCTCCAGTAATCCAGTTGGGTGTCTAAAATGTCTCCCCGCAGCCAGCGTCGCTGCCAGGCGGCAAAGTCGGCGTACTGAATCGGCAGCTCTGGCAGAGAAGCCCCCATCGTAGAGGATTGATAGAACGCCGACAGCTCGCGCAGGAGGATGTTGACAGACCAGCCATCGCAGACGATATGGTGCAGAGTGACCAATAGAATATGTTCAGATGGCTCTAGCCGCAGCAGCTTGACTCGCAGCAGCGGACCTTTTTCAAGGTCGAAGGGGGTTTGTGCTTCTTGCTGGCTCAGCCTTTGCACCTGGGCAGATTGAGCAGTAGCGCTGTCTTGTAGATCGATAAGAGGCACGCTCAGCTTAATATCTGAAATGACCTGTCCAGGCGTTCCCTCGTCCATCGGAAAACAGGTACGCAGCACTTCATGGCGTTCTACAATAGCGGCCAACGCTTGCTGCAATCTCTCGACGTTCAGCGAACCCCGCAGTCGTAAAGCCCCAGACACGTTGTAAACCGCACTTCCATCTAGCTGTTCTAGAAACCACAGTCGTTCCTGAGCAAAGGACAGGGGCAGCGGTTGCTCTCGGGGAACAGGTTCAAGGGGAGGAATGTGTCCTACTCCTTCTTGGCGGAGGCATTCTACCTGCTGGCTGAACGCTTCTAAGGTCGGCGCAGTAAATAAAGTTGGCACTGGCAGCTCTAGCCCAAAAGCTTCCCGCACCCGCGATACCACCTGCGTTACTAGCAGAGAATGCCCTCCTAACTCAAAAAAGTTGTGGTGATCGCCGACTTCAACGCCCAACACTTCGGTCCAAATTGCCGCAACGACTGCTTGAGTCGGGGTGCGCGGTGTCGTCGATGCGTCCGTGAGGGCTGGCTCTGAGGCAGGAAGAGCGCGATAGTCGATCTTGCCGTTGGGAGTTAGAGGCAGGGTCTCCAAGAGCACAAACGCTGACGGAACCATGTATTCTGGTAGCTGCTGAAGCAGGATGTTTCGTAGTTCAGCACCAGTTGGTTTCTCCTGGGGGGGAACAACATAGGCAACGAGGCGCGGATAGCCAGGAGCTTCACAAGCCATCACGACGGCCTGCTGTACCCGAGGACACGCCGCCAGCACCGCTTCAATTTCCCCTAGCTCAATGCGAAAGCCACGGATTTTGACTTGGCGATCGCGGCGACCGAGATACTCGATGTGGCCGTCGCTGAGGTAGCGAGCGAGGTCTCCGGTTTTGTAGAGGGTTAGGGGGAAAGGGGAAAGGGGAAAGGGATGTTTACTTTTACCTGTTTCTTCCTCCTTCCTCTCTTCTTGAAACGGATTAGGAATAAACTTCTCAGCCGTTAACTCGGGGCGATTGAGATAGCCACGGGCTAAACCAGCACCACCGATGTAGAGTTCTCCGGGGATGCCTACTGGGACGGGCTGAAGCTGCGGGTCGAGGATGTAAACTTGGGTGTTGGCAATAGGGCGACCGATGGGAGGAGAGAGGGTTTGATGAGGGGCGATCGCTCCAGAAGTGGTCACGACCGTATTTTCAGTGGGTCCATAGTTATTGACCACCGGGAAAGGAACAGATGGATAGGAATGCAGTGTGTCTCCACCTGTCAATAACAGTCTCAAAGAGACAGAATCGGGCCACTCTAAGGACAACACCCTTTCTGCTAGAGGCGTTGGTAAAAAACTCATCGTTATTTGCTGACTGACTAGCCAAGTTTGTAGCTGTGGAGGGGAAAGCAGCACTTCCGGCTCTACTAAACACACTGTTGCACCCGCCGTTAGGTAGGGCCATAGTTCCCACCCCAAAGCATCAAAGGCAATTCCGGCTAGCTGTGTGGCTCTATCTGATGCGGTAACGGCAAAGGTGCGTTGATGCCAAAACACTAAATTGAGTAGCCCAGAGTGGGGAACTAATACTCCCTTCGGTTGGCCTGTTGTGCCGGAGGTGTAGACGACATAGGCTAAATTTTCTGGCTTGACGACCCGATTCGGGTTATCCGTTCGTGTCTGATCCTCGTCATGCAAACAGAGAATTGTCTGCTGTTGCGGTAGCTTCGCGACTAACTCTGGTTGAGTGAGTAAGACTCGCACCTGAGCATCCGCCAGCATAAACGCTAAGCGGTCTTCGGGATAGGCCGGATCGAGGGGGACATAAGCGCCGCCTGCTTTGAGAATTGCTAAGAGTCCCACCACCAGCTCCGGCGATCGCTCGACGCAAATTCCCACCAGAACTTCCGATCCCACGCCCATGCTTTGCAGGGTATGAGCGAGGTGATTGGCGCGGGCGTTCAACTCCCCATAGGTGAGGTGCTGGTCGCCCCACTCCACCGCCACGGCATCGGGAGTGCGCTCCACCTGTTCTTCAAATCGTTCGTGGATGCATTGGGATTGGGGATACTCAACCTGGGTCGCGTTCCACCTCGCTAGCTGCTGTTGCTCTGCCTCCGTTAGTAGGGGCAATTGGCACACGGGCTGCTCAGGATTGGCCACAATGCCCTCTAGTAACGTCTGCCAGTGACCTGCCATCCGAGCAATGGTGGCTTCTGCAAAGTCACTGCTGTATTTAAGGATGCAGGTATCGTGCGCCGCTACCACTTCTAAGCTAAGGTCGAACTGTCCTTCTTCTTGCGGAATCACGAAGGGCTGAAGGGTTAATTCGTCCCAGTTTACCTGGGCTTCGTTCGGTCCTAATAATTTTGTCACCTCGCTGAACTGCGGTGGTGCCTCGACGAGCACAAAGGAGACCTGAAGCTGTAAGCGTTCGACGAGTAACGAGAAGGGGTAATCTTGATGAGCGATCGCCTCTAACACAGTCTGACGCACCTGAGCTAGAAACGCCTTGAAGGCGAGCTTTCCCGTGAATTTAGCTCGTAATCCCACTAGGTTAACAAAATAGCCCACAGTTCTGCTAAAGTCCGCCTTTCTGCCTGCCGTTGGCGAACCAACCACAATATCGTCTTGTCCGGTATAGCGGTGTAGGAGAACCTGAAAAGCGGCCAGCAGCGTCATGAACAGGGTGGCTCTTTCTGCCTGAGCTAACGCTTGCAGTCGTTGAATGAGGCCGCGAGTGAGCTTAAACGTGTAAGTCCCACCGCGATTAGTTTGTTGGCGAGGCCCTCGTTCGGTTGGCAAATCGAGAACGGGAAGAGCTGCTAACTGTTTCTGCCAGTAACTCCCCAAGCGTTCATCTGAAGCGAGTCGTTCCCCTTGCCACTTCACATAGTCTTGGTAGCTACTTTCTAGAGGAGGTAAGGTGGCCGTTTGCCCCGTTCGCTCGCTTCGGTATAGCTGTCGTAACTCGTCGATGAGGATCAACATCGACCAGCCATCGCGCACGATATGGTGAATGACTAGCAGAAAAATGTTTTGCTCTGAACCAAGAAAGAGATGCGCTCGCAGCGGCGGACTCTGTTCGAGATTAAAGGGGCGCTGATAAGCGGCGATCGCCTCCTGTTTCAACTTGTCCTCGGTCCAGCCGCGAGCATCGCTGGTTTCAAACGGAACCGCAGCGGTTTCCTGGACTTCCTGAAGGGGCTGTCCGTCTCGTTCGGTAAAAGTAGTTCGGAGGCTAGGATGGCGAGCAACTAAAGCGTGAAGCGCCTTGCGCCAAGCACCAACGTCTAGGTTAGCGCCCATGCGGACGGAAAAAGCGGTGTTATACGCGGCACTTTCCGGGTTCAACTGGTGGAGGAACCACAGAGCCTGCTGTCCGTAGGAGAGGGGAAATAGTTCCTGTCGGAACGGGGAACGGGAAAAGGGGAAAGGGGAAAGGGACGATTGATTTCTTTCTCCCGACGTTGGGGCTGCTGTTTTGCTTAAAGTTCTGCCGGAACTTCTTGCGGCTGCCGTGTTACTGAGTTGCTTAAGCTTTTTGAGGGAATAGAGAGCAGACAGCACTGAATCTTCTTCTACTCCAAAGTCAATTAAACAGGCAATTTCGTTGACCCCAATCTCTTTGAGCTGATTGACTAGGGATAGACAGCTTTGGGGGGTGCCGAATAAAGCAGTTTGGAAATAACGCTCGAAAGCGTAGGTGAGCAGGTGTTCTTGTTCTTGTTCGTTTAAATCTGCTAAACTGCTGGCTCCCTGTCGCCATAAATTCACGGAAGATTTCAAATAGTTTTTAAAAGGCTTTTCGACCTTCCGGCGGACAACTGCAAGATCTTCGCCCACGAAGGTATGTAGCATGAGGGTGACATGACCCGGATCGTGTCCGTGGCTGCGGCGAGCCTGACGATAGAGAGCAATTTTTTCAGCTAATTCTTCAAGCGGCTGAAAGAGCAGCGCGCTCAGCACGTTGACTCCCAGAGTGCCAGCCTCAACAAACCGTTCTTTGCCACCGCTGCACGTTAGCCAAATCGGTAGCTCTGGCTGATGGGGCGCAGGGTACAGGCGGACAGGAGCCGGTTTTCCCTCTCCATTGGTCAGCAAAAAGCTTTCGCCGCGCCAGAGCTTTTTAATCGTGTCGATGCCTGAATAGAGGACTTCGGTCGCGTTGTTATAGGCTGAGGGCGACAACACAAAATCATTTGGGTTCCAACCTCTGGCAAAAGCAAGATCGATGCGACCTTGAGATAGGTGATCAACCACTGACCATTCCTCCGCCACTAGGACAGGATGATGCAGCGGCAGGACCACACTGCCAGCCCGAAGGCGAATGTTTTGAGTGACCATCGCTAGGGCTGCCCCCAGCACCGCTGGATTGGGATACAGACCGCCGAAGGCATGAAAATGGCGTTCTGGAACCCAAACCGCGCTCAAGCCGTTTTGGTCGGCAAATTTAGCTCCTTCGATGAGGAGCCGATATTTATTTTGGGTATCTGCTTCGTTGCTAGAAAAATAGAATAGGCTAAACTCCATATTGGAGTTGGAGGAAGCTGCTGGAGGAAAAGACTGTTGAGCCGAAGCTGAGCTAGCAGGAGGAATGGGGGCAGCAGATTCTGATTGAATCCGGTCGGCTAATCCGGTCAGGCTCAAGTCTTCCCAAAATGACTCGATGGGTAAACTGAAGTTAAATTCGCCTTCAACAACGTTTTTAATCTCTATCGCTTTGAGAGAATTGAGTCCGAGAGAGGTTAACGGACGGTGTGGATTAATTTTAGAGGCGGCAATTCCCGTAATTTGAGCGCAGCGATCGCGTAACCTTGCTTCAAGCGCTGGCCTGGTGGATGAGTCGGGGAGCGATCGCTCCCCCTGGTCTGATAACCCACTCGCTCCCACAGTTGCGAAGCTGTTCGTGAAGAATTGCTGGCGGCAGGCACGGCGCTGGATCTTGCCGCTAGAGGTTTTGGGAATGCTCCCCGTTTCCAGCAGCAACACCGCATAAACATCCAGCTCGTGTTCCTGAAACACGGCCTCTCTAATGGCAGCGATGGTTTCCTCCACCTTCAGCCTGCGTCGATGGGTTCTGGCTACCTCCTGAGCCACAGCAAGCCGTTCTTCGCCGTTGATCTCGACCGCGAACGCTGCCCCGCAGCCCGCTCGCAGTGCTGGATGGCTCTGTCCTACGGTTAGTTCAATATCTTGAGGGTAATAGTTACGACCGCGAACAATGATTAAATCCTTGAGTCGTCCGGTCACAAATAACTCGCCTTCCCGCAAAAAGCCTAAATCGCCTGTCCGCAGAAACGGACCTTCCCCAGTCGATAAATAAGCCTGAAATGTTTGTTGCGTCTCCTGCGGTCGCTGCCAGTACCCCTGGGCGACACTTTCACTGGCTACCCAAATTTCGCCAATTTGTTCATCCCGCAGCGGCGTTAACGATTTGGGGCAAGCAATAACGAGCTGACCCAACCAGCTTTTGCCGCAGCCCACCAGTTCTCTAGCATCGTTATCAGAGATCTCAACCTGGTTGTTCTGCAATGCTGCCTGCTCAACCTGACAAACAACTGGCTTTTCCGTTACCAGTCCTCCCGAAATCAATAGGGTCGCCTCCGCCATGCCGTAGCAGGGGTAAAATGCGTGCGGACGAAAGCCACAAGGCTTAAATGTTTCGGTAAATCGCTTTAATGTCTGAGCGCGAACGGGTTCAGCGCCATTAAAGGCCACTTGCCAACTGCTGAGGTCAAGTTCCGCTCGCTGTTGAGACGTAATTTTTTCGACACACAAATCGTAGGCAAAATTAGGTCCGCCACTGGTGGTGGCTCGGTAGCGAGCGATCGCCTGTAGCCAGCGCCAGGGCTTTTGGAGAAACGCGGTTGGCGGCATGAGCGAGCAGGGAATTCCAAGATACAGTGGCTGCAATACATTGCCTACCAGTCCCATATCGTGGAATAGAGGCAGCCAGCCAACAATCCTAGTGTTTTCGCTATGCTCGTAGGCCCCTTGAATGGTCTGCTGGTTGTGCAGCAAATTTCGATGAGTGACGATGACTCCTTTCGGCTGACCTGTTGAGCCGGAGGTATACTGCAAAATCGCCCGAGTCTCCCCGGTAATAGCGGGATACACCCATGATGACGAGGCCGCGCGATCGCTCACTAACCAGCGATGTTGCTGCCCCTGGGCCTCTATCTGTTGGCGTAGCTTCGCCTCTACTGCTGCTGTTGTCAGGACCACTGTGGCTTCGGCATCGGCGGCGATCGCCTGCCACCTGGTGAAGAAATGACGACGGGGAACCGCTGCTGGCACGGCCATGACTCCAGCGTACAGACAGCCAAACAAAGCGGCGATAAACTCTAATCCTGATGGGTACAGCAACAGCGCTCGCTCACCGGGTTGGCAAATTGTGTGTAGCTCAGCGGCGATCGCCCGCGCTTGTCGGTCTAACTCGCCGTAACTCAGACGTGCTGTTTCAGCTTCTCCGTCCGCCAAGAAGACGTAAGCGGTTTGGTTAGTCTTGTACTGCGCTCTATAGGCTAGCAGCTCTACAAAAGTTGAATTAGGTCTTTCGTCCGCGTCAGCATTATTCATGTTTTGCTAATTAGGCTTGCTCTTTACTGCCTTTTCTCTTCATCCAATCGTTCTTTTAGACTAGAGTTATTTAAGCAACAGAATTTTTGATTTGCTGCCTATTCGCTGGATTCAGATATTCTTGATATTGATTCTTCTATCAATTTAAAGTGGATAAAAATGGGCATCATAAATTAGCAGGATGAATCAGGTTTGTATCAAAAGATTCATCCTCGCGTTAGCTGGGTTTCCCTGATCCTATTATTGGTTTTGATGAATTATTTTGCTGGAAACTTCATTGATAGTACTACCCTCTCCGAGATTAGTTAGTTGACTACCGTACATATAGGACCAAGACGGTAACTATCAATAGTCACAATCAACTATGAAATTCTAGTTATTTAAAAAAATGACTTTATTAAAATAAATGAGCCGCTAATTTTGCAAAATATTTAGAATTTGCTGGCAAAAACTTAAATACTGCTAAATTCTTTCATAGATGTACTCTTGCCCCGATTCTAGATTTTTCAGAGCAACCCTGTTTGTTGCCATAATTTTTACAGATTGTCTGGAAATATCACCATAAAACGCCTTTCTAACGGCAAGGAGTGGCGCAAGCATGCCTGCTGACGAATTGTCTAGCTCAATAATGACTAAATTGTTACTCACGCGCCAGCGTCCCTGAAAACGGAATCCCATCAGATCCGTTACCGCTTTGGCAACCCGCATCACGGCACCATCTGTTGTCATAGAAGTCTCAAAGGTTTCATTCTCTGAGAGACAAATTAAGCTCGTGCCGTATTCATTAGTGGTTTTCCAGTTTCCCACTAAAAATTCAAATAGTTCTTTGCCTGTTTTTTCCATTTTCCCGTCTTTACTTCATCTACAAAATTATTACCAATGCAGAAAAGCACTTCAAGACCAAATCAGCTAAGTAGGTAGGCGTAAATAAACAGAAAACCCGAAGCTGACAGGAAGCGGTATTAGTCGGGTTTCATTCTCTCTTTCCTCTTGCCCCTCTTCTAATTAATTTGATTTACTTATGTCCTATAAGGGACAAACAAGTTTCAGCTATTGTGCTACTGCATTAACAAATCATAGTCTTACTCTTAAAATCTTGTCTTTATCACTTAACAGTTAAGCTCTTTTTTGTAGAAAAAGCCCAGCTAGCAAACAGCCAGGAGGTAAGCAGTTGGAGAGAGTGTGAACCAAGGAGAAACAAAATCTGAACGAACCACCTCCGTGTTCTTATTTAGGGCCACTAGCTTAAACACTTTAATGAAGCCATAGCCTTTAAGAACGACGATGCCCGTTTTGCTTAGCTCCACTTTGTCTACTCGACAATTACCAATCCGAATCAGGACTAACTAGCCGATTGCGGAAGAAGACGAGTTAGCCAAATCCAGCCATAAGTGCGAATTAGCTTGAGATTGTCTAGGCTACTAGAACAGCTATCAAAAGTCATATCACCTGATGACTTAAACAACTTGATTAGTTAACTGCGCTTCTCTGCACTGCGTTCCAGCTTCATTACTTGTCAGTAGAACCTTCTCGTTGACCGCCTATCTCCTGACTTTAATCAATAAAAGTTGTTAAGTACTTTACGCAATTTATTTGCTCAAGAGCGTTTCTTCTCTACAATGAAGGAACTCAACGATTCTTCCGTTAAAGACTATTTAGCTACACACCGACTATTACCCGTGGAGGTAACGATGCCGACGCTTAGGGTAACAACTTTAGCCGATCAAAATGATGGCGGAGCTTCTGGAGGCTTATCTTTACGCGATGCTATCCTCACCGCGAATACCGACCGCAATAACAACTATACTATTCAACTGCAAGGGGGCCGCACCTACACGCTGACTCTCAATGGACCCGAAGAAGACGCAGCGGCGACCGGAGATCTAGACATTCTAGGCAACATCACGATTCGTGCCTCCGGACAACCCGCCACGATTACGGCTCAAGGGTTGGGCGATCGCGTTTTTGACGTGCTGCGCAACCGCCTCAGTTTAAATAATGTGGTCGTTACTGGCGGCTCAGCCGATGCGCTTTCGGCTCCGGCCCCAGGTGGCGGCATCCGCGCCAACAGCGATACGCAGCTCAATTTAACAAACAGTACCGTTAGAGACAATATTGCCGGGGGGGTCAGGCGGCATTTTTAGCGCTACGAACAGTACGCTTTCGTTGAGTAACAGCACCGTCACTGGCAATCGGGCGGTCAGCGATGGCGGCGGACTTTTTATCCAAAGCAGCACCTCCACGTTAGTGAACAGCGTCGTCAGCGGCAATACGGCTGAAAACGGAGGCGGCCTCGTTCACCAAGGGGGCGGTGATGCCACGCTCACCCTGAATAATAGTACCGTTGAAGGTAATACAGCGGCAGGCGGACTCGATGGTGGCGGGGGAATTTTTAACGACACTGGCACTCTAAGCCTCAACAGCAGCCGGGTGAGGAATAACCTAGCTAATGAAGGCGACGGGGGCGGCATCTTTAATGACTTTATCACTACTCCCGTCGTCCTGGTCACCAACAGCGTTGTCAGCGGCAATACCGCCAACGGTGGCAATGGTGGAGGGATTTTCAATGGTGGCGGTCTGGTGGTTTCGAGAAGCACCGTGGCAGACAACACGGTTTACCGCAATGATGGGGGTGGCATTCATAATGGTTACAGAGCCATTTTGCTCGACAGTACGATTAGCAACAATCGGGTCACTAGCAATATTGGTTCCCTCGGAGGTGGCAGCGGTGGGGGAATCTCCAATGCTGGCAACCTGCTGACGCTCATCGGCAGCACCGTGAGCGGTAACTTTGCTGACGGCAGCGGGGTTCTTAATGCTAAAGGTGGAGGCGGCATTAGCAACGGGGTGTCTTTCACCAACGATGGTACGCTTACCCTCATCAACAGCACCGTCAGCGGCAACAGCACCCGCACTTCCGGCGGCGGCATCTTCAACTACTACAAAAGTACTGGCGTCAGCGATCAGAGAACTACCCTCATCAACAGCACCATCACTGGGAACATAGCCGATGCGGATAACAACGGCAGCGGTAATGGCGGAGGACTTTACTCTCGGGAATTTAATCAGCTTTACGCTGCCAATAGCCTGATTGCGGGCAACGTCGACACCCCTAACAACACCGGACCGGGCGATATTCAGCCGGACGTCTCTGGTCCGATTAACGGCAACCGCAACAATTTGATTGGCAATGCCGCCGGTCAAGACGGCACTATCGGCACGGGCAGCGATGTGATTAACGCCAATCCTCGGCTAGGACCGTTAGCAGATAACGGCGGACTAACTCCTACCCATGCTCTGCGCCCCGGCAGTCCCGCCATCGATGCGGGTAGCAACAACTTCATCGCCACCGACAGCTTAGACCTAGATCAAGATGGCAACACTACAGAGCAGTTTCTGGGCGATCAAACAGGTAGACAGCGGATTGCAGGTCGCTCAGTCGATATCGGTGCAGTGGAAAGGGGAGCGAGTCTTGTGCCCTTCTCTTATAGGCAACTCACTGGAACAGATAACCTGCTCAATGATATCCGCACAACTTCTAGCCCTGTCCCCGCTTTTGCCGACCTCGATAGCGACGGAGACTTAGATGCAGCGGTAGGGAATATCAACGGGGGGCTGCTCTACTTGCGCAATGACACTATCGGCTTTACCCGGGTTGCCCCAGCTCGCAATCCGTTTGCCAACATAGACGTGGGCTTTGTCAGTACCCCCATCTTTGTCGATCTCGACGGCGATCGCGACCAGGATTTAGCCATCGGTGCTTTTGACGGCACCATCCGCTTCTATCAGAACAATAATGGTCGCTTTGTCGAGCAAATCGGCACAGCTAATCCCTTTAACAGTATCGATGTCGGGAGCTACAGCAACATTGCCTTTGCCAATGTCGATGGCGATAGCAATATGGATGCGTTTCTCGGACTGGCGAACGGCAGAGTGGCCTACTACCAAAACAACAACGGTCGGTTCACCTTTACCCCCGGTACAGGCAATCCTCTCAACGGCATCGATGCTGGAGACTTTAGCTTTCCCAGCTTTGGCGATCTTGACGGCGATGGCGATGAAGATGCGATGGTGGGAGAAGTGTTTGGTGGACTGCGCTACTATCGCAACGATGGCGGACGCTTCATTCCGGCAACGGGAACGAACAATCCTTTGAATGGAGTTGATGTAGGCTTCTATGCGGCTCCCAGTTTTGCCGACTTGGATGGTGATGGCGACGAGGATGCGGTTATCGGTGGAGATACCAGTTTGCAAGGCAATAACCGGGGACGACTAGGCGTTTGGCAAAATTCGAGACCGTTAGGACTGGCTAATCTAAATGCCTCCCTCAGCTCAGATGCTTTGATCGAGAACAAGGCTGCGCTGCTCGCTAGCGAATTTGGAGATTTACTGGTAGATGAACCCAGTAGCTTTGGTTTAGAGAGCGTCTCTTCTCAGCCAGTCGTGTCAGGAGAAACGGAACTGGGGGGCACAGGGCAACAGCTAGTCGCGATAGACCGGGCTGATGTAACAGCGAGCACCTAGAGAGCTTCATTGGGTATTCAATGCTAAGGCAAAATAAGAGTGACCAAAAGTCACCCTCTTTTGCGTACGTCTTTCATTGCCGGAAAACCCACTCATCATGCCCTTGCTTTTTCAGTCCTTGTTTATCCTTTCCTTCGTCCGTACCAATGAATGAGCAGTCGCTTTCGGTAATTGTCAAGCAGGTACTTAGTTTAGATAAGCAATCGTTACTCCCGCTCCGCCTTCGTTTTGAGGAGCCAGCTCAAATCTTTTAACAAGAGGATGCTGCTGTAACCATTCATGCACTCCCTGACGCAGACGACCCGTTCCTTTACCGTGGATAATCCAGACTGCTCCGGTATTGACGGCATTGGAAATCGCTTGGTCTAGCTCGATTTCGGCATCGGCGACGCGACTTCCTCGCAGATCGAGGGTATTTTGGGACGTTCTCACCGTTGGTGCTGGTTTAGCGGTTGGCGGAGGTGCAGGCGCTTTGGTAGCCTTCTTGACGGGTTCGGCTTTTTTACCGTCGAGAGATTCAACATCGGCCAGAGAAACGGTCATTTTCATGACTCCGAAACGTACGGTTAATTCGCCATCATCGTCGGGAGCTGTCAATACTTCTGCGGTTTGATTGAGCCGGGGAATTTTTACCCGTTCGCCTACCTGAGGCAGGTATCCCGGTTTAGGTGTGCGGACTTCTGCTTGGGGAAGCTGCTGCTCAGCAATATGATTGAGAGCCTCTGTTGCTTTTTGAGCGTTCTGGGCGGTTTGCGGTCCCTGCTGAAGCCGACGAATCACTTTGGCAATTTCTTCCTTGGCTTGAGTGATCGCCTCTTGCACCGCCTGCTCCTGAGACAGCTTCAGCTCCCGTTCTCGCTGTTGCAAGGCGGTCGCTTTTGCTGACACCTCTTCGTAGAAGCGTTCGGTTTGCTCTAGTAGCTGAGTCGCCTCTTGATTTTTCGCTTCCTGCTCGCGTCGTTGAGTCTCTAAAGCCGCAATAATTTCATTGACATCCTCGCTATATCCTCCCATCAGCTCTTTCGCTTGCTCAATGATGGCCACATTGAGTCCTAAACGCTGGGCAATGGTCAGAGCGTTAGAGCGACCGGGAATGCCCCACAGCAATCGGTAGGTTGGAGAAAGGGTTTGATCGTCAAACTCGACGGAGGCGTTTTCAAAACGCGGATCTTGATACTTGAGGGCTTTCAGTTCGCCGTAGTGGGTTGTGGCAACGGTCAGCAGAGCACGTTCGCTCAGATACTTGAGGAGGGCGATCGCCAGCGCACTGCCTTCAGCCGGGTCGGTTCCAGCTCCCACCTCATCGAGCAAAACTAGAGCAGAGTGCGGTTCGCTAGACGCGGCTAAGGGGAGAGCCTCTAAAATCCGACCAATGCGGCGAACGTGACCTGAAAACGTCGAGAGATTCTGCTCCAGGGACTGTTCGTCCCCGATGTCGGCTAAGATTTGGGAAAACCACGGTAGCTGAACGGGGGCCTTCGCTGGCACAAATAATCCCGCTTTCGCCATCAGTGCCGCTAAACCGATGGATTTTAGCGTTGCCGTTTTGCCTCCGGTATTGGGTCCAGTAATGACCACCGTGCGGATATCGGGTTGAATGCGGGCATCAATGGGAACGACGTCAGCTCCCTGTTCGTGGCGCTGCTGCCAAATCAGTAAGGGATGACGCAACTGTTGCAGAACCGTTGTGGCCGGTTCTTGTTGAGGAGCAATAAACTGAGGCGGACTCGCCTCTAGCCACGCACTATACCTGGCCCTAGCCGTGGCGAGATCGAGAGCGGTGGCGATCGCCAAAACCTGCTCGAGATCCTCAGACACAGCGGCGACCTGCTCGCTCAGGGCGCGCAGCACCGCCTCCTCCTGTACCTGCTCGGTGCGGCGGTACTGCCGCAGCTTGTTGCTCAGCCCAACCACTGAATGGGGTTCTACATACAGAGTCGCTCCGGTACTGGAGGTATCGTGAACAATTCCGGGAATTTGGTCTTTTTGGGGAGCTTTAACGGGAATCACGAAGCGATCGCCCCGCTGCGTAATCACTGGTTCCTGAACGGCCCCGCTGCGCTGAACGATACGCTGTAAAATTTGATAAATTTTGTCTCGAAGGTCTTTAATCTGCCGCCGGACCTCTTCGAGTTTCGGGCTGGCGCGGTCGGCCACCTTACCGCGATCGTCGATGCAGCGATGAATCTCCTGCTCTAGCTCTGGATAAGTGCGGACTGGTTCAATGAGGTCGGTCAATGTTGGAACATCTTCGCGATCGTCGATGGCTCGCCGCAGGCGCCGCACTCCAGCTAACGTCGTCGCAATATTAAGGTATTCTGCGCCTGAGAGTATCCCTCCTCGCTCCGCTCGCTCAATCGAGTCACCAATGTCGGTAATTCCTTCAAAAGAAAGTCCAGCCTCCGTACTTTCTAACTGGTAGACCTCTTCGGTTTGAGCCAAAAGCGCTAAACTCTGAGCTTTCGTCGTTGGTATTTGCAGGTTACGGGCAGCAACAGCCCCCAATTTTGTGGCGGCAAAGGTAGCAAGATGCTGACACAAACGGGACCATTCTAATAATTCTAAAGTTTCCGCTCTGATCAAGACTTAAATATTTTTGCTGTTACTATATTTTTAATTATCGAGCAAATTTCCGGAATTGAAACGAAGTCAGGCCGGAGCTCCGGCAGTTAAACAACAGGCTGGCATTTTTGACAGAAAACTGAACTCAGGCTCTTGACAGTTTCCGGCTAGTTTTTGCTACAATAACCAAGGTCGATACCGTTGGGGTGTAGCCAAGCGGTAAGGCAGCGGGTTTTGGTCCCGCCATTCCTAGGTTCGAATCCTAGCACCCCAGTCCAGTTCGCTAACGCTTTAAGCAGGTAATCCCTTTGCGGTTTTTAGTGAAGGGCGATTTTGCTGTGCTTCCTTGACAACTTAGGAGCAGACAACGAGGTGTCCGCTAGCGTCGCCGACGTAGGAGTGTCGCTCTATACGATTTAGCCCCTCAATAAACATTAAACTAGGGGCTGATGCTTCAGAAGGAGGAAGACGGTTAGCATTTAAGAGTATTTATGTTGGCCTCTCATCTCAGGTTCAGTTTCAAACAGTATTGTGACTTCATAGCGTGAAAATCAGGACGGCAGAGGACTTCCTCGGTTAAGTAAAATAGGGTTGAGGTAAACGTTTTCTCGCTGATTATGGTATCCATTGCCCGTAAAAATTTATTAGAAGATCTGCCGCGCTTTTTGGTTGCTCAAGCGGGAATCATGTTTGCTGTCAGTTTAGTGACCATTCAAACCGGCATTTTTAAAGGGTTTACTCGCTCAACTGTTCTGCTGATTGAGGAATCTTCAGCGGATATTTGGGTGACTTCCGAGCGCATGGTTAACTTTGAGCAAACGGAACCGATCTTGGTAGCTCAACTAGCTCAAGCGCGAGAAGTTGACGGGGTTGAGCGTGCGGAAGCGCTGCTGCTGGGGTCTTCTAGATGGCAATTGGCTTCGGGGGAAACCGTTCCAGTTAAGTTTGTCGGCTTCGATCCGGCTGGACAGCTATTTGAGCCGGGAAAAGTGGCGCAAGGAGAGCTGAGCGCTTTGGCAAAACCTTACAACGTCATGGTAGACAGAAGCCGTCTATCTTCCTTGGAGAAGCAGCTTGGGGAGATTGGCACGGTGAATTCCTTTCCAGCGCAAATTGCAGCCATTACAGAAGAGAGTCAATCCATCGTTACCTCTTCTTTTCTGTTTACTTCCCTCGAAAACGCCAACGCTTATCTCAATGCCGGACTGTCGGTGGAACTGAACTGTCAGGTTCCCTCGGACGGGAATGCTCAGGATTTTCGGTGTACGAGAGTATATGAAAAAGCCGATGTTGAACAATTGGCGGCTCCGACGCCAGAAGCTTTAAACTTAACCGACCCGATTACCTATGTTTTAGTGAAAGCAGCTCCCGGTGAGAATATCGAAGCTCTCCAGCGCCGCCTAGAAAGCAGATTGCCCGGAGTCCGAGCCTACACAAGAGCAGAAATGGCTCAGAAAACGCGGGAATATTGGGAAGGAAGAACGGGAATTGGCTTAATTTTAGGGCTGGGAGCCACCGTGGGCGTGATTGTCGGGATGGTGGTCGTCACGCAAATTCTCTACGCTTCTGTCACCGACCACATCAAAGAGTTTGGGACGCTGAAAGCGATGGGAGCCCCTGATCGCTTGCTGTACGGTGTTGTTATGGAACAAGCCGTCTGGATGGCAGTCTTAGGATATATCCCTGGGATGCTGCTCTGCCTCGGGGTTCAGTCCTGGATTGCTACCGAAGGAATTATTATTTTGATTACTCCCGCCGCCGCCGCTGGCGTGTTGGGTCTGGTGATCGTCATGTGTGTCGGTTCAGGTTTTCTCGCGATTAAAAAGGTGACTCGTCTTGACCCAGCAATTGTCTTTAAGGCCTAATTCAACCAGCGCCGCTAGCGCCGCGATCGCCGCGAGAGGTTTGGAAATGGTGTTCCAAAACGGTTCTCAGCGTTTCCAGGCCCTCCGGGGCATCAATCTCAAGATTGCTAAAGGCGAGCTGAAGCTAATGATGGGACCATCGGGATCGGGAAAAACCACTCTGCTGTCGATTTTGGCAGGGCTGATGACCCCAACCGCCGGCAGCGTTCACCTGCTCGGGCAAAACATCACCGACCTGCCCCGGCGGCGGCTGACCCAGTTTAGAAGAGAGAATATTGGCTTTATCTTTCAAGGATTCAACCTGTTTCCCGCGCTCAACGCTGCCGAAAATATTGAAGTCGCGCTCAACATCAAAGGCATTCGCGGTAAATGTGCCAAAAACGAAGCGCGAGTGCTGCTGGAGTCGGTTGGGCTCGCTGACAAAGCCGAACAGCTTCCCCGCGATCTTTCGGGAGGACAAAAGCAACGGGTAGCGATCGCCCGCGCTCTCGCCGGAAATCCCCCCCTGATTATGGCAGACGAACCCACGGCAGCTCTCGATTCTCGCAGCGGACAGGCGATCGCGCAATTGCTACATCAGCTTGCCAAAGAGCGCGGCACGACGGTCTTAATTGTGACCCACGACCCTCGCATCGTCGATTTGGCTGACTCCATCCTGTATTTAGAGGACGGTCAACTTCAGCCAAAAAAAGCGGGGAGAGATGCTTTTCTGTCTCAGTTTCAGTCGGGTTAACTCGGTTTCGGCTCTTGCTATGGGTGGGTTACTGGTAAACTGAATTCTGAGAATGCAATTTTTTCTTAGTGATGCGTCTGTCTATTGTCTCTTTCGTACTGGCCTTGGTGGCAACCCTCCTCGTAAGCTGTGGCGGTCCCAAGGCAACGACTCCACCTCCGACCTATTCCGCCGAAACCATTTCTCAACTACAGACTGTTCTGACTCCTGTCAAAACGGCTCGGGAAAGAATGTCAGAACTTTCTAATTACATTCAGGCTCAAGATTGGACGAATACCAAAACGTTTATTCACGGTCCCCTCGGTCAGCTCCGACAAGATATCAGCTATATTTCTCGCAATTTACTGCCCTCAGACCAGAAAACAGCCAAACCAATTTCCAAGGACTTATTCTTCCATATCGAACAAATTGATGCCGCTGCTAAAGAAGAAAACTACGATTTGGCAGCCGCTCAGTTTAGAGAAGCCCTCGATGATTTTGATGCCTTTTTGGATCTGGTCCCAAACAACGAACAATCAACAGTGAACAATGAGCAAATGAGTTGACCAGTTCACTGTTCATTGCTAACTGGGAACTGAATATGCGTGTAACAATCGTTGGGTGCGGCGTGGTAGGTGCGGCGATCGCCTACGAGCTGAGCTGCGTCCCCGGGCTTGAGGTGACGCTAATTGACCAACAAACTCCGGCATCGGGTTCTACAGGGGCAGCCCTAGGAGTTTTGATGGGAGTGATTAGCCATAAGACGAAGGGGAGAGCGTGGCGATTACGCCAGGAAAGTCTGGAGCGCTACGAAACCCTGATCCCAGAATTGGAGGCGCTGACGGGCCAGCAAATTCCGTTCAACCGCCAGGGGATTTTAAGGCTCTTTGCCGCCGAGGAGCGGGAGCGGTGGGAGAAGCTTGTAGAAGTCCGCCACTCTCAAGGCTGGCAGCTTGAGATTTGGGACTACAACCAGGTCCGTCGTCACTGCCCGCAACTACAGAGCGAAAACATGACTGGGGCCGTCTATTCTCCCCAAGATCGTCAGGTACATCCGGCGGCGTTGACTCAAGCCTTGGTGGCCGGAGCGACTCACAATGGCGTTCGCTGTCTGTTTGAAGCCCAAGTCAAAAAACTGGCCTCTATCCGTGTAGAATCGGCAAATTCAAGCCGCTGCAACCAAGTTTTAACAACGGCGGGCGCTGTCGAGAGCGATTGGATCGTGGTGGCGGCGGGTTTAGGCTCAACGGCTCTCACCTCAACTCTTCAACAAAAGAGCGATATTCGTCCAGTCCTGGGGCAAGCGCTACAGCTCAAGCTAGAGCGTCCCTGTGGAAATCCTGAGTTTCAACCGATCGTTACCGGAGATGATGTTCACCTTGTGCCGGTCACGGCCACGGAATACTGGGTTGGGGCAACGGTGGAGTTTGTCGGAGCCGGAGAAGCGATCGCTCAACCCGCCCTCTTAGAAGCCGTCAGACAGCAAGCGATTTCCTTTTGTCCAGCCCTCGCTGAGGCGACGGTTGTCCGAACCTGGTCCGGCCTGCGTCCGCGTCCTGAAGGTCAGCCCGCCCCGCTGATTGGGTTGCTACCGGGGTATAGTAACGTTCTGCTTGCTACTGGTCACTATCGCAACGGCGTGTTGCTGGCTCCGGCGACAGCTAACGCCATTCGCAGGGCCCTTGGTTAACTTGTCCTTTGGGAATAGGGCACTGATGATTGACTCCTCGCTATTGCTAAAATTTGTTGGGCGATCGCCTCTGCAACTGGCATTACCGATAAGCGGTTGCCTCGTTTGACCACTAAAAGCTCGTCGCCACTAAATTTCTGCTTGAGAGTCGATCGCTCAATCATCTTCGCAAAGGCTTCGACAAACTCCACCTTGACGGTTTGCCAGCGAGGTGAGTCTACAGTGGATTTTGGATCGTAAGACTCGCTCTTAGAATCAAACTGCGTCGGATCTGCAATATTGCTTTGAATAATCTTCATCGCACCAACAATTCCTGGCGGCTTAGTATTGGAATGATAGAAGAAAGCGCAATCTCCCACCTGCATTTGTCGCAGAAAATTGCGGGCTTGGTAGTTTCTTACGCCGTCCCAAACCGTTTGCTGTTCCCGTTGCAGGTCGCTGATGCTATACACTTGAGGTTCTGACTTCATTAACCAGTAATGCATAGAGTATCTACGTTGGTTGAGGGAAGGGTCTATGCCCTAATTTTGGTAATGGTTGATCGCTCTACTGTCTCCTGACTTCTGCGCCTGTTTTTCTGAGCGATCTAAAGAGTGCTACAGAAGTCAATGTCAGAAGACAGCTTTGTTCTTGATAAATACAGACGGCACATAAAGCTTATCATGCAAACCGAAAAGCCTCTCTTGCAGTTGTTGTCGCATTTGCCTAACCGGTAGTTCATACTTTATACAAACATGAAAATAACAGCTAAGGAAAAAGATTCGGATACTCTCTACGATACCGACTTCTACCAGTGGACGCAGGAGCAAGCGAAAGCGATCGCTGCTAAAGACTTTGAAAACATAGACTGGAAAAATCTACAAGAGGAAATTGAGGCATTGGGAAGGTTGGAAAAGCGTGAAGTCAAAAGTTTGCAGCGGCAGCTATTGATTCATCTACTTCTCTATCAATTCTGGATTTTCAATCGGGACTACTACACGAAGAGTTGGGCTAAAGAAATTCTTACTTTTCGCATTCAGTTAGAGGACGATCTTGCTCCAAAAACACTGTACAACTACTTTGCTTCTGAGGCGAATAGAACGTACAAACAAGCCAAAAAACTCGTCGAGCAGAAATACATTGAAGCTGGGTTGGAGTCTCCTGTTTTCCCTGAACAATGTCCTTACACGGTCGAGCAGTTGCTGGATGAAGAGTTTTTACCCGAGCACAAGCGTTAATGAGGGCAAATGACAAAGAAACGAGTAAAACGGTCTCCTGTGAGAGAAAGTAAGGCTATATACGGCTTCACTTTCGTCAAAATGCTGTTTCTGCTAAGCTGCCTGTTAATTGTCGTTTGGCAATTCAGCAATCCAATGATTGGAAAAACGAGCAGCGAAATTCTGTGGGACACCTGGGGAGTTCCTCATATTTTCAGCCACGATCATCCTAGCCTGTTTCGTTCTTTTGGGTGGGCACAAACCCAGAGTCACGGAAATTTGATTCTGCGGCTCTATGGTCAAGCTCGGGGTAAAGCTGCCGAATACTGGGGAGAAGACTATTTCCAGTCCGACCAATATGTGCGCACGATGGGCATTCCAACGAGAGCGCAGCAGTGGTATGAAGTTCAAAGTCCCCAGATGCAGGAGTATCTGGAGGCTTTTGCAGAAGGGATCAATCGCTATGTTCGAGAGAACCCCAACCGCATCGACAAAGAGCTACAGGCCGTTCTACCCATTAATGGAGTGGATATTCTCGCCCACATGCAGCGGGTCATTCACTTCCATTTCATCATCAACCCTCTACGGCTTGAGGCTTTTCAATCCCAAATTGCAGCTAGTGCCGAGAGTGATCGCCTCTCTCCTCTTCTTAATCTGGGGTCCAATGCTTGGGCAGTGGCTCCTTCTCACTCACCCGACGAGCAGGCGATGCTGTTGGCCAACCCTCACCTACCTTGGTCGGATCTTTTCCTGCTTTATGAAGCTCACCTCAACGCACCACAGATTAATAGCTACGGAGCGACTTTAGTCGGCATGCCGTTTTTAGCGATCGCCTTTAACGACGATTTGGGCTGGACGCTGACGGTTAATACTTTTGATGGGGCGGATATCTATGAGCTGACGTTAGCAGAAGAGGGCTACCTCTGGGATGGAGAAGTGCGTCCGTTTGAGGTAGAAACCCAGACGATTCAAGTCAGCGCTAATGGAACGGTGCGAGAAGAACCGCTGACGGTACGGCGCTCGGTTCACGGACCCGTGATTGCCCAAACGGAAACGAAAGCTTATGCTCTCCGGGTGGTGGGGCTAGACCGACCACAACTCCTAGAGCAGTTTTGGCAGATGGCTCAGGCAACCGCTTTAGCAGAGTGGGAAACAGCGCTGTCCTCGCTTCAGTTGCCGATGTTTAATCTGCTCTATAGCGATCGCCAAGGACACATTTTCTACGTATTTAACGCTCTTGTTCCGGTACGGACGGGAACCTGGGAAGACTGGCAAGGGGTGATTCCCGGCGATACTGCCACTACGCTTTGGACAGACTACCACTCCTACCAAGACTTGCCTCGCCTCTTAGATCCTGAGAGTGGCTGGCTTCAAAATACCAACGATCCCCCCTGGACAAGTACCTTTCCTCGTCTGCTTGATGCGCAGAATTATCCAGCTTACTTTGCTCCGGCTGCTTTAGGCAACACCAACAATATCTTCCGTCCTCAGCGATCGCTAAAGCTGCTACAATCGACCCTCAGTTTTGAAGAGATGATTGCCAAAAAGTTTTCTTCCCGCTTAGAGCTAGCAGATCGGCTGCTCGACGAGCTGATCCCGGCAGCGCGGCTCCAGGCCAACTCCCTTGGATTAGCCGCCGCAGAAGTATTAGATAGCTGGGACAGACAAACCAACGCCGAGAGCGAAGGAGCAGTGTTGTTCGCGTTGTGGTCGCTGTCATTAGAGTCAACCACTTTATTTGCCACTCCTTGGAGTTCCGAGGCTCCCCTCACTACCCCAGACGGCATTGCTGATTTAGCGGGCGCTGTAACCGCGTTAGAGCAGGTAGCAGCTCAGGTGCAGAGTCTCTATGGTTCTTTAGATGTGACTTGGGGAGAGGTGGTGCGGCTGCGGTACGAAGGGCGAGATCTCCCTGCTAGCGGCGGTCCCGGACAACTGGGCAGCTTTCGCGTCCTAGAACCAGTTCCAGCCGCAGAAGGCTTTCGCGTTGTGGCGGGAGATACCTACATCGCTGCCATTGAATTTGCCGATCCCGTTCGCGCCAGTGCTTTAACGGCTTACGGAAATGCTACTCAACCCGATTCAGCTCACGTTGGCGATCAGCTTCCGCTCTATGCTCGCGGGGAACTGCGTCCGGTATGGCGGACTCGTTCAGAAATTGAAGCGCATTTAGAAGCGCGTCAGGCTTTTGGAAGCTCTCGTTAAGGTGGTTAAGGAATTAGCTGATAAGGAGAATCGATTAATTGTGACGAGCGAATTATACCAAATCCGCATCTCAAACCCCTGTTTCCTTCCTTTGCAAACCCTTCTGCCGTCTGCCTCCTGCCTTACCTAATTTTTAAGTGGGGTATTTAAACCGGATTTGGTATTAGTCGAAAAAGGAGCGCAAGCAGGGCGAGTGGCTGTGGTAAATGTCGCTCACGAAGCCCTGATTCGACGCTGGCATTTGCTGAAGCAGTGGCTCGATGAAAACCGCGTTTGGTTGAGCGAGCAACGCCGCATTGAAGCCGCTGCTCATGAATGGAGAACTGCGCGGAGCAATAATCCGAGAAAAGCTAGCGACTATCTGTTGCAGGGAAGTCGCTTGCAGCAGGCAAGAGAGTTTCAGAAAGAACACCAAGAAACCTTTAGATCAATAATATAAGAAGTTTTGTTACGATCGCTTCTAGCGGCTTACTCCTGCGGCCCTCCGTTCTGGTCTCTGTCTCGTCTCATCAAGTAATCTACCGTTCGTTCTAGCTGCTGTAAACCAGCACTAGTAGTCCTCACCTGCTCGTCTACCTCAGCTACCTTATCGGCTAGCCGGGGAATGACAACATTATTGAGGTTGAGCTGACTAGCCGCTATTTGCCCGACAAGGTTTTGAAGCTCTGCCATTTCGCTTTGGGCTTCCTCTCTATCTCTCACCAAGCGCTCAAAGTTAGAGTTACTGGTCTCGATGAACTCATCAAGCCGCTGACGGGTAGTTACCTGCTGCTGAGCATTTTGATTGAGTAGCGCGGTCAATTCTGCGATCGCATTCCGGTTAGCTTCTATACCCTGAACGTTAGCTGCTACTACTCCTTCCACATCGTTGATGCGACGGTAGACGTTCTCGCTGTTGGTCATTCTATTACAAACTTGGTATCGATATTTGACTTTGGACGGGAGGCTGTATCCGTTAAAAACAGCCTACCTCTTTCTCAGCCTCCTCCTAAAAATTTCAAAATCGGTGCGCTGAAAACATTGCTCACAATTCCAATCAGCACTCCGACACCAATGGTCACTATTCCAGTTTTGATAAAGCCTAGCGTTTTGTAAATTGCCTCAACTTTAGGCTTAACCTCACTCATGTCGCTCTGTAACGTAGCTACGTTACTTTCTAGGCTGGCTACATTGCTTTCTAGGTTAGTCACATTGCTTTCTAGGCTGGCTACATTGCTTTCTAGGTTAGTCACATTGCTTTCTAGGCTGGCTACATTGCTTTCTAGGCTGGCTACATTGCTTTCTATGTTAGTCAGATGAGCCTTGACTTCATTTACTCCAAGCTCAACTACCACCAGCTTCTCTGAGTTTCTAACTACTCGTTCGTCTAGGACCGCTAGCCTTTCTGCATTCTTGATGAGCTGGTCGAGAATGCCACGCTCATAAACTTCTTTGGTTTCTGTGTTGGTCATCTTGTTAGAATGTTCTTAGATTAAATGTCTGATGTAGGCGGCTTTCCCAGAGCCGCCTATCTTTATTATTTTATTGGCTATATTGGCTCAGCCGCTGCTGATAGCCTGCTCAAGGCTGCTGTAGTAATCGCCGTAGCAGTAACCATCAGAGGGGCTATTGTAGGTATGCACTCCCCATTCACCATCTCGGACTACGAATCAGAACATTGAGGTAATACCAATTAGAAAAAGTAATGAGAGATTTGATGAGTTAGGAAAAAGGCAAGCACAGCAAGTTTTTCCCTTTGAACCCCCAACTTGTTGTTAGCTTGGAGAACTATCTGACTACTTTCGGTAAATGGTATCAGTTTGTAGCTCACCGATCTCAGACGGCATTTCTCTAATTCTTTTCAACATCTGTTCCATCCGTTTGAAAAATCGAGGCATTGTTTCTTCTGTTAATCGGATGACGCTAGCTACGATAGACCGCACTAATTCAGGCGATCGCCCTAGCTCTATCAACTCGAACCGTCTCTACCTCTGCCTTGCCAGCGTTTACTCGGACACGCACTCTCCATTGCGCCAAGTACTATGGGGTTTGCTTTGACATTCTTCTACGGCAATCTGAGGCGCGGCATCAGGATTGCGACCAGAAAAGAGAGATAATAGAGACTGGAAACCGCCGAGGAAATAGATAATGGCAACCGTTGCGGCGGTTCCGGTGGCGATCGCTAAAGTGAGTTCAGCTCCTCGACGGCTCTTCTGTGGCTCTGGCGGGGGGCTAAGCGAGTAAAGCTGGTTTTGCAGTGTCGTGTATTTCGCTTTTAACTGTTGCGATTTAGTGAGGAGACTCAGGCGAGCTTGCTCTAACTCTTCTAAAGAAGAAGCTGCCTTCAGTTGCTTAATGGTCTTGTGCAATGTGTTGTGGTCGTCACTAAGCTGGACAATTCCGTTCGTGAGCTTTTGCCATTTATCTCCCAGAACCCGCCCCAGTTCAATCACAATTTTGATGGCGGCACTATCTCCAATCGCCAGCATTTTGCCAAAGGCTTCGCGCTGGAGCACAAACACCACGCAGGGACTCATTGCTCGAACTGTGGCAAAATAGGGCACGTTCGAGATCAGCCCAATTTCGCCGAAAACCTCTCCTGTTCCGCAAGTTGCTAGGCGGCGCAGCTTACCTGCCTCTGTCACTTTCAGAACTTCAGCCTCTCCTCGCAGCAGAACGTGCAGCGAGTTACTAGCGGCTCCCTCGACTAAAAATTCTGTCCCGACTCCGACTTCCTGAATCGTTCCTACCAGCATCAGCCGTTTCGCTTCTTCATCGGCAAGCTGTTTACCGATACTAATCTGCTGAAGCACTTTGTATTGCTTGGTTTGCATGCTTGGTCTAGCCTGCCCATCCATTCTTAGATGCTTGATTATATACAGTGGTAACTACAGTATATATAGGATAAGCGTGAGATTGAATCCGCCCCTACCTATGTCAGTGAACAACGAACTAAAGACCACCCTTCACCAGCGGCGGCAGCGCTTAGCTAAATTCCTAGAAGTGCCAGCCATTCTCTGGTCAGGAGGCCCGGTATCCCGTAATTTTCCGGCCAATACGTTTTCTTTTCGTGCCAGTAGTCATTTTCTCTACTTTGCTGGCATTCCCTTAGAAAATGCCGCACTTCGCCTAGAGAACGGCAGACTAGAACTGTTTGTTGACAATCCAACTCCTGAGAGTATTCTATGGCACGGAGAGACGCCTAAGAGAGCTGAAATTGCTGACTTAATAGGAGCAGATGCCGCCTATCCGCTATCAGAATTAAAGTCCCGCTCCGATGGCGCGGCGACGGTGGCTCTTCAAAACGACAAAACCTATCAGCGGCAGTACCAGGTTCTCGACAGGCACATTTCTCCGGCTAACGCTCCCCAGGGAATTGATTTAGACTTGGCTCAAGCCATTGTCGCTCTGCGACTCACTCATGATGCAGGCGCGTTAGCCAACCTACGTCAAGCCGCCGCTGTCTCGGTAGCAGCCCATCAAGCCGGGATGCAGAGTGTTGCTCGCTCCCCAACAGAAGCCGCAGTCAGGGCAGAAATGGAGAGGGCGATCGCCGCCCGCAACATGAGCTGTGCCTACAGCAGTATCGTCACCGTCCGGGGAGAGGTGCTGCACAACAATCAGTATCACAATCCGCTTCAGCCGGGAGATTTGCTGCTCGCAGATGTGGGGGCGGAAACAGCAACGGGCTGGGCATCCGATATCACGCGGACTTTTCCCGTGTCGGGTCGATTTTCGGCGACGCAGCGCGATTTGTATAATGTTGTTCTGGCTGCTCATGATGTTTGCCTTCAAAACATGCGTCCGGGAATTGAGTTTCGAGAGATTCACCTCCTCGCAGCCTTGACTATTGCTCAAGGACTCATTAATCTAGGCATCCTACGGGGGAGTGCCTCAGATTTAGTCCAGCGGGATGCTCATGCTCTCTTTTTCCCTCACGGAGTTGGTCATCTGCTCGGGCTGGATGTCCACGATATGGAAGATCTCGGAGATTTGGCTGGATACGAAGCGGGCAGGCAGCGCAGCGATCGCTTCGGCTTGTGCTATTTGCGCCTGGATCGTCCCCTTCGCGTCGGGATGGTTGTGACCATCGAACCTGGGTTCTATCAGGTTCCGGCCATTCTCAATGATGCTAATCGCCAGCAGTACCAAGACGTAGTGAACTGGGAGCGTCTCGCCGAATTTGCCGATGTTAGGGGCATTCGCATTGAAGATGATGTCCTGGTTACCGAAACCGGGACAGAGGTGTTAACGGCTCTATTACCAACGAGTGCAGAAGACATTGAGCAAGCCTGTCGGTAATAACTAGTGCATCTCATTTGAGGTGACAGTTCAGAACAGTAAGTGGCCAGTTGCTTTTTTGCTGGCAAGAAGATAATTGTAAATACTAAAGCTCTCAACATAAAGGAGAAGGAATTCACTGTGTCAGAATTTTTAGACTTTTTGCATCATAACTATGCCTACGTCGCTATTGGGGAATTTAAACCGGGCAGATTTGCAGAAGCTCAACGGCTTTATGAAAAAGCTGTATCTACCTACACCAAGGGCTTTAAGAAAGCTTATCTTCTGCAAAAGCCAGGAACCGATGAAGGGATTGCCGTTATTCTGTGGGAAGCGATTGAAGATATGCAGGATAACCAGAATGAAGCTTACCAGGCAATTTTGAAAGAAATGTCTCATCTATTTGCAAAGCCGCCCGTGACCTCTTTTTATGAACTGTGTAGCGAGATTACTGTTCCGGGTGAACAGTCAGTTTGAGTGCCTTTCAACCCAATGTCTTTTCAGGGAAAATTTTATTTAGCGGAAGTAACCCTGATAACGTTGGTAAGGCGACTTGTTGATTTGGCAAGTAAATCTGCTTTTGGCGGTAATTGAAGTCTCCTCGCGCTGTTTGATAGGGGTCGGTAGAGGCTTCGAGTTGCTTGTCTTTAAGATTAAAAATCCAATAATTTTCAATTCCGGCTTCTGCATACAGAGGGAGCTTAACTTCACGATCGTATTCAAGGAAAGAATCAGCAATTTCGATGACTAGCAGCACATCTTGCGGTGATGGGTGTCCTGATAAGTAATCATCCTCTCGATTTTTGACAATCGCTAGATCTGGCTCTGGTTCGCTTCTAGCTGAAACGGTAATCGGATCTTGGCACTGTAAGGTCGCTCTATTTTTTAAAATTGTGGATAGCTCCCGAAGGAGTCTTGTGCAGCAAACTCTGTGAGGAGTTCCTTTTGCCGCCATTTCAATAATTTCTCCGCTAATTAGCTCTACGCGGTCATCTTCTTGGAAAAGTCCTAGCTCAGTAAGACGATGATACTCATCTACCGTAAAGCGTTTGACTGTAACCATAGCTAATTCTGCTCGGACCTTGCTATAGATTTTATCGGTTTATCTCTGAGCGGAAGATGGTATGCAAAAATTAAAGGAGTCGATTTAACCGCTTGATTAATGGTCTGGGAGAAGGGGCAAGCTCTGTATGGCGATCGCTACTTAATTGAAACAGTCCTGAAGTCAGGAGGATTTGGAATCACCTATCTTGCTAGAGACAGACAGAACAGGCGGATCGTCATCAAAACCATCAGAGACGAACTTCTTCACGATCCAGAATACCGACCCTATCAAGATAAATTCCGGCACGATTTTGAACAGGAAGCAACGAGATTAGCGGTTTGTCGGCATCCTCACATTGTGCAGGTAGAAAACATTTTCTATGAAGGACCACTGCCGTGCATCGCGATGGAATATATTGAAGGAGAAGACTTGCAGCAGCGCGTCACTCAGCACGGCGTTTTGCCAGAACCCGAAGCACTCCTCTACATCCGCCAAATTAGCGATGCGTTAAAAGTCGTTCATGATAAAGGTTTGCTGCACCGCGATTTGAAGCCGCGCAACATTCTTGTGCGCTTTCGTACCCAAGAAGCGGTTCTAATTGATTTCGGCATTGCCAGAGATTTTGTTAGCGATAGAACTCAAACCCACAGCACCTACGCGACTCATGGTTTTGCTCCTAAAGAGCAGTACGAACGACGCTCAAAGCGCGGCGAGTATACAGATGTTTATGGGTTGGCAGCGACTCTTTATTTTCTGCTCACAGGTGTTGTGCCTCCCCCTGCCTTTACCCGAGTCTTTGAAGAGACTCTAGCACCTCCCAAGTCAGAAAATCGGCACGTTAGCGATCGCGTCAATCGAGCCATTCTCAAAGGCATGGCTCTCCAGTCCAGTCATCGCCCTCAGTCAGTCGAGGCATGGCTGCTGCTCCTGGAGCCAAGGACTGTTCGTTCATCTCAGTCTACAGTACCTCAGTCCTCTACATTGCAGGCAACCTCTAAGCCCAAACCAGCGCCGCCGAAGACCCTCTTTTGGAAGAGAGTCTCCCAAATTGCTCTAGCAAATCTGCTGGTTTACCCTCCGGTAGGCTGGCTGTTAGCAGTTTACTCAGCTCCTGACTGGGTAATGACTTTCAGCTTAGTCGCAACAGCAACGTTTATTGTTGCCCGAATTTCTCATTCGGCTACAAAAGTAGGATGTTTGGTGTTCTCAATGTGGTTGCCGACTGCCACTTTAACCAGTATTTGGGCGGTTTATGCTGCCTATACGATGGCGGAAGCTGAAGCAGGAACGCTGGCTGGACTCGCGGCTGGACTTGCCGCTGGCGCTGTCGTCAGTTTGCTCCTCTGTATTTGTTTTTCCATCCTGGCATTTGCTTCTTTTAAAAGCATGCCACCCTCACCCCGCAAGCTTTTGATGACGATGATTTTAACTAGTACTGCTTGGCTCGGCATTTTTCTCGGTTGGTTAGGGGGAATATTCTTTTCCAATTGATCTTGTTATCAAGAAACGACTAGTTTGGGGAAAAGGGGAAGCGCCACAGGCGCGGGACAAGGGGAAAGGGGAAGGGGAAAAGGGAGAATTAATCAGCGGATTTCTTAATTCTGTGTTCTTTTCCGTCCTGGAAGGACAAATTCCCCCTTCCCCGTTCCGATAGGAACTGTTTCCCCCGCCTGCGGCGCTTTACCTAATCGCTAGTGAAACCTTTCGGTGAGGGGGCTTGAAGGCTTGGTCGAGGGCGGCTAGATCTTCATTTGTCAGCGTTAAATCTAGCGCGGCGCGGTTCTCTTTGACGTGTTCGATTTTGGTGGCTTTAGGGATGACAATGACGTTCTCTTGCCTCAGTAGCCAAGCAAGAGCAACTTGAGCGGGGGTAGCGCTGTGCTGCGCGGCGATCGCTTTGAGTTGCGGATGATTGAGCAACCCTTGTCGTCCTTGGGCTGCCTGTTCAATGGGAGAGTAGGCCATAATCGGAATGCCCTGCTGACGACACCAGGGCAGCAGATCCCATTCGATCCCGCGATGGGCTAAATTATACAACACCTGATTGGTCGCGATCGCCTTTCCTACTGGTGCGGCGAGCGCCTCTTCCATATCGTCGAGATCGAAATTGCTCACGCCGTAGTCGCGAATTTTCCCAGCTTGCTGAAGAGATTGAAACGCTTTTAATGTTTCAGCCACTGGGACAGTACCGCGCCAGTGGAGTAAGTAAAGGTCGAGGTAGTCTGTTTTTAGTCGCTTCAGCGAGCGCTCGCAAGCCGCTATTGCCCCTTGACGACTGGCATTGTGCGGATAAACCTTGCTCACGAGAAAAACGTCTGCTCGACAAGGAGCGATCGCTTCAGCAATCATTGCTTCTGCGCCGCCTTCGCCGTACATTTCTGCGGTATCGATTAGCGTCATCCCCAACTCTATTCCTAATTGCAGCGCATCGATTTCAGACTGTCGCTCAGCAGGATTTTCGCCCATTCGCCACGTTCCCTGTCCTAGTCCCGGAATTTCTCTGCCTGATGGCAACAGTAACGTTCTCATCTTTTGCTAACTTCTCAAATGCTGTTTTGCTAAGAACTGATGACTAATAGACTGTCTCCGTTACCCTTTCACCCCACTACCAGCGTCGGTGGGAATAATATAGCGCTGTACAAACAGAAACAGCAGCAGCACCGGAGCAACAGAAATCACAGAACCCGCTGCAATTAACCGCCAGTCTAAAGAAAAAGTTCCGGCTAAAGTAGCTACCCCTAGGGGTAAAGTATAGTATTCTGGGCGATCTAACACAATTAGAGGCCAGAGAAAATCGCTCCAGGAACCGATAAAGACAAAGATCGCTAGCGTAACCAGAGCAGGGCGAACGGCGGGGATCATCACGTACCACCAGATTCCGAGTTCAGAACAGCCATCGATACGAGCCGCTTCTTCGAGTTCTTTGGGAACGCCTTGAAAGGCCTGACGCAGCAAAAAAATCCCAAAAGCCGAAGCGAGACTGGGGAAAATAACGCCCAAATAGCTGTTTCTCAAGCCAAGCTGCACCATGAGGATGTAGAGAGGGATCATCACAATTTGAAACGGAATCACAATGGTAGAAACGATCAGCGCAAACAGCAGATCCCGTCCCCGAAAGTTGAGCCGCGCTAGAGGGTAAGCAGCCAGCGAACAAAACAGGAGGTTCAGTCCAACGGTCAGCACAGCCACCAAGGTACTATTGAAAAGATATTGCCCAAACGGAAATTGCTGCCAAACCAGGCGAAAGTTTTCCAGCGTCGGCTGACTAGGAATGAGCTGCGGCGGGAACCCAAAGATGTCCTCTTCCGGGGATTTGAGTGAAGTTCCGATTAGCCACAGCAGTGGAAACAGCATCAACAGAGCGATCGCACACAACAGCAGGTATTGCCAAATTTGAGAAAATCGGAGTTTAGTTTGCATGGTCTGACAAGGTTCAACAGTTTGATCCTGTCATGTCTGCTAAGGTTTGGGAATTGTGACTGAGCGCTCAGAAAACTACCTGATTAACGGGCAGTAAACTGTAGTTTACTTTACACAATCTTTAAAAAAACCCTGAAAATTTGATACTTCCTTTGCCTAACCCCACAGAGATCGACGGTATACTCTAAAAAACTAATCAGATTTTGCCTCTCTAAAAAGCTAAGTTTACCCCTATTACCGACTAACCTCTGTCAGATTATGAAAAAATTTATTATTTTCCTCTCTTTATTAGTGGCTGCGCCAGCCCAAGCTTCCACTATTTTAAATAGTGATTTTAGCTCTCAAGCAGAAACCTTGGGGCAAGGCTGGCAGTTAGGAAGTACTCAAGTAGACGAGACAACGGGAGAGCTATTTTCTCCTCAAGGTGCGGGGAGCTTTGCTGAAGCAACGTTTGACTTTGACTCACCTCTAGATTTAGACGAAGGTTCTGTTACCGTTACTTGGGTCGAGCGCTGGGTGTCGAAGGGGATGAATAGATACACTGAAAGGGCCAAAACCTTCGTCGATTTAGACATCTTTAAGAGAAGCTCAGATGAGTATGCAGATGTTTTAGACCAGTTAGTCGGGGAGGTAGAGGATGAGGAGGACGCTAAGCTGAGAAATCAGCAAACAGCGTTTGAGGATTTTGAACTCAAGGCTAATATTCGTCCCCCTTCTCCAAACGGAAATGCTCAGGAGTACTACAACCTTTATCTAGACCCTGGATTTCAGATAGAGCATGTTGCCGATGCTTTGTTAGAGCCGCCTTCAGAGCAAACTAACGTCACTAATCAGCTATTTAGCTACCGGATGCGAGCTGAAAAACAAGGAGGCAGCGTCCTTGCTACTTTAGAGTATCTTTCCGGGGACTGGCAAAGCCTTGAGAGTGACGACCTCAACTGGACTACGTTCGAGCGTGCTACAAATCCAGGAACACCAGACTATTTCTCGGGGGAAAACTCTGACCTTCCCTTAAGACTCGACATTGAAAATGACCTGTTTGGAAAAGACTCATTTGAGTCCCTTCAGCTTAGATTTGGGACTCCGGGTGGATTTGCCTTCTTCGATAGCGTCCAGGTTGAGCAAGCTACCGCGACGACAGGCTCAGGGGAAAACAATTCTAATCCTCAATCTGTGCCTGAATCTGGTAGTTTACTTGGTATTTTAGGAGCTGTTAGCTTAGGTCTTGCCGGCTGGCGTAAATCGGCGAACGTCAAAGCGTAAAGCAAAACATTTCAGAATCCAGTTTCCCCGACCACACTTAGTCGGGGAGTCTTTTATGATTGATACAGGTAACTAAACGTGAATTGCCTGTGACATCAACTCAAATCGCTTCACTGCTCAAAGACCCAGAACGACTAGAAAATCGCCTCAAAGAGATTCCTGCTGAGTCAGGAGTCTACTTCATGCGCGATCGCAGCGGCAACATTCTCTACATTGGGAAATCAAAAAAGCTGCGATCGCGGGTGCGCTCCTATTTCCGCGACTCCCAACAGCTCAGCGATCGCATTGCCATGATGGTGCATCAGGTGTGCGATATTGAATTTATCGTCACCGATACCGAAGCCGAAGCGCTGGCACTGGAAGCCAACCTCATTAAGCAGCATCAGCCTTACTTCAACGTGCTGCTGAAAGACGATAAAAAATATCCCTACGTCTGCGTCACCTGGTCTGAGGATTATCCCCGCATTTTTATTACCCGTAAGCGCCGCTCTACCAGTGAAAAAGACCGCTACTACGGTCCCTACGTCGATACTCGGCTGCTGCGCTACACGCTGCACATTGCTAAGCGCATTTTTCCCCTGCGCCAGCGTCCTCGCCCCCTGTTTAAAGATCGTCCCTGCCTCAACTACGACATGGGGCGCTGTCCAGGGGTGTGTCAGGCTCTGATTACCCCGGAAGAGTACCGTCTCACGGTGCAAAAGGTGGTGATGGTGTTTCAGGGACGCACCGGAGAGTTGATTGAGATTTTGCAATCCCAGATGGAGAAGGCGGCTGAGGCGCTTAACTTTGAGCTAGCGGCCAAGATACGCGATCAAATTAACGCTCTGGGTAACCTCAACAGCGATCAGAAAGTGTCTTTACCCGATGATACGATTTCTAGAGATGCGATCGCCCTGGCTGCGAACGAGCAATACTGCTGCATTCAGCTTTTTCAAATTCGTGCTGGGCGCTTGGTCGGAAGACTGGGATTCTTTACCGATTCTGGGGGCTCCCCTGGGATGATTCTCCAACGGGTTCTAGAAGCACATTACTCCACGGCTGATCCGGTAGAAATTCCTGCCGAGATTTTAGTGCAGCATGAGCTCTCTGAAGGAGAAATGCTTGCCGACTGGCTCAGCCAGCAAAAAGGGCGCAAGGTGAATATCATCGTTCCCCAGCGGCAAAGCAAAGCCGAACTGATTGAGATGGTGGAGCGCAACGCGGGGTATGAGCTAGAGCGAACCCAGCGCGACGCGGATCGCAATACTCAAGCCCTAGAAGACTTGGCCGACATCCTCGATCTGCCGGAGTTGCCGAAGCAGATCGAAGGCTATGATATTTCTCACATTCAGGGTTCCAATGCCGTTGCTTCCCAAGTCGTATTTGTGGATGGCGTTCCCGCTAAGCAGCACTATCGCCACTACAAAATCAAAAATCCGGCAGTCAAAATTGGTCACTCCGACGACTTTGCTAGTATGGCCGAGGTGATTCGCCGCCGCTTTCGCAAGGATGCAAACGGTGATTGGCCCGACCTGGTGATGATTGATGGGGGGAAAGGACAGCTTTCTGCGGTAGTCGCGGTGCTGGAAGAAATGAATCTGTCGGAGAAAATCAGAGTCGTCAGTTTAGCCAAGCAGCGCGAAGAAATCTTTTTGCCTGGAGAATCAGAGCCGCTTCCGACTGAAGCAGAACAGCCAGGAGTACAGCTTCTGCGACGGGTGCGCGATGAAGCTCACCGCTTTGCCGTCACCTTCCACCGCCAGCAGCGCCTGAAGCAGAGTCGGCGATCGCGCCTTGAAGAAATTCCCGGACTGGGGTTTCATCGGCAGAAGCAACTCTTGGCTCATTTCCGCTCTATCGACTATATCCGCGAAGCCTCTCCCCAACAGCTAGCCGAGGTTCCCGGGATTGGTCCCCGCTTAGCCAAGGAGATCTATCACTATTTTCATCCCAACACTGTCAATAGCGATTGAGGATTACAGGGGTAGTTGATGAAATGTCTCCCACAAAATATTAAGTCTCTTTACAAACACAGCGGTATTCCTGTCACTACACTCCATCTTCTCAGGTAAGATTGCTTTGAGCCGTTTGTAATCAGCCTTATTTCTGACACTATGCGTCTTAAAATCGTTGAAAACTTTGATGGTAGCTTTACTCTGGAACCAAGCGCTCAAGAAACCCTGTTTGGCCTCCTAGAGAACGAGCAATTTCTGGAGCAGGTCAGCCAACAAACTGGCGGCGCAAAGATTGAGTTTACGCAGTTATTGTTTCAACCTGTTCCCTACAGCAGAGAAACCCCTAGAGGAATGCCTGCCGAATTTGAACACTATCACAATTCAGAAAACTACGTGATTATTAACGTTCCTCCTAACTTTATGTTTAAAGCCAAAATTTTTAAACCAAGTCGCCTCTGTGCTATCTATCACAAAATTTAATAACGTTGTTTATTCTGCGCCGACTGACACAAAAATGATAGAAAAGACCTTTTACTCTTACTCGAATTAACACG
The DNA here is from genome assembly GCA_050331735.1 of Cyanophyceae cyanobacterium. GTDB lineage: Bacteria > Cyanobacteriota > Cyanobacteriia > Cyanobacteriales > JBHJGN01 > JBHJGN01. The sequence goes on along the minus strand of JBHJGN010000004.1, from coordinate 167,697 downwards.
ATTAATGGTTGCCCAAAACGCTTCACTATCTAGTCTCGACTATATTTCCTATCTCAATCACAATGGACTTATTGCTGAAAAACTCCAAGGCAAGATTGGTGTTTATGCTATTTACAGTCAAGATAAAATTCTTCAGTATATTGGCTATTCCCGTGATATTTATCTTAGCCTTAAACAACATTTAGTTCGTCAGCCAGAGTCCTGTTATTGGCTCAAAGTGCAAACGATTGAGCGCCCTAACCGAATCGTTTTAGAATCGATGCGTCAAGCGTGGATTGCAGAAAATGGCTCGATTCCTTCTGGCAATGAAGAAGCAGAGGCAACTTGGACGGAGCCTATCGATGCTAAACCCGCAATGACCGAGGCAGAACGGGAAGAGTACGAGCAGGGAACAGAACTAGAGCAGGTTAAGCTGCTCAAAAAAGTAGCACGGCGCGTTGAGGAAGACATTAAACAACAGCTAGAAAAGCGGGGAGTTAAGCTGGAAATTCGATTTAATCCTAAAACAAAAGAACAAGGATTACTGGATTTAAAATAGCCAGAAAAAATGGCATGAGCTACGTTACCAATGAAACTTGAAAAAGTGGTTAGCTGTTAGCTCGCTTACCAAACAACAGCACTCTCCGGCATCAGCTTTCTGTGCTGACAGTTGCTTAATTGCCACTCATTTATCGGATAGCGCCAATGAGAAAGCTATGATTGAAAGTACACTTCATCAACTCATCGCTTGTTCTCTAATGGAGACACCACTGCTCAACAACCGCTATCGCATTCTCCAACCATTGGCGAGAGGCGGCTTTGGTCAGACATTTCTGGCAGTTGATACCCATATGCCTTCTGGGAGGAAATGCGCGATTAAGCAGCTTCAGCCAGCAGTACAAGATCCAAACATGGAGCAGTGGGTGCAGGCAAGCTTTCAAAGAGAAGCCGCTATCTTAGAGCAGTTGGGCGAGGGACATGGTCAAATTCCGCGTCTGTATGCTTATTTTGCCGAGGCGGGTGATTTTTATCTAGTCCAGGAATGGATTGAAGGAGTGACGCTTCAGGAACTTGTTCAGCAAGGTTCTGTACCAGCAGGGAAAGTCAAAGCTATTTTAGGCGACATTCTCCCCGTTCTAGACTATGTTCACTCTCGTCACATTCTGCACCGAGATATTAAACCAGACAACATCATTTTGCGCTCTGCCGACAGCAAACCAGTGCTAATTGATTTTGGGGCGGTTAAAGAGGCGATCGCCACCGCTGTTGAGCGCGGACGAACTGCCACTATCGCCGTGGGAACCCCCGGCTATATGGCATCAGAACAGGCGGCGGGACGTCCGCTCTACTCTAGCGATCTCTACAGCCTCGGGCTAACAGCGATTTACCTCCTGACGGGCAAATCTCCCCAAGAATTGGACACCAATCCGCGCACCGGAGCAATTCTGTGGCACAAAGATGCTCCTCAAGTTGATGCTCATTTAGCAACCGTCATCGACCGAGCCATTCAGTTTCACCCCAAAGACCGCTTCGCCTCGGCAGTAGAAATGCGAGAGGCTCTCTATCCGGCTAAAACGACTCCCACGGTGGTTGTTTCTCCCCGGACTCCATTGCATCGTCCCCCTCTCAAGACGGCTCCAGTCTCATCATCTCGAACAACCGCTGTTCCCCCTGCCCAAAAAACTCAAACGAATTGGTTGATTCGGCTACTGCCGTTGTTTCTGCTAGCCGCTATGGGCGGCATTGCCTTTGCTGTTGGCTTTAACTGGTTTTCTCCGCAGCGCCAGCCTGTTGTGTCCACTCCGGAACCGCTAGAGCCGTCTCCACCGGAGCCTCTCCTAGAAGAACCAGTAGAGAACGAGCCAGCCCCGCCAGAGGCAGTCCCCCTCCCCGAACCGCTGCCGTCCATTCCTGAACCTGAACCGCTAGCCCCGCCAGCTTCTCGTCAGGACAATGCTACCGTTCCGACTTTGGCCACAGGCGTGACTCAAGAGCAGGTGTTAGCGGCACTCGGAGAACCGACCAGCAATAAACAAGGATACTGGGAGGGAAGTCGAGCGTGGCTGTACAGAAACGTCGGTCCTGAGCAGGCTGACCTGGGTCTGCTATTTGATACCAGTACAGGAAGATTGCGGCAAACGGAGGTTACGTTTGCGTCGTCGGTCGATTTAGCGACCATGCAGGCAACCCTCAAGCAATTATTAGGAGGAAATGCCCCCACCGCTGCCAGTGAGGGCTTGAGGCGGATTTATGAGCGGCAAACCGATATGCGTTCGTTTGAGGCAGGAGAGCTTGAGGGCATGATTCGACGGAATGAGTTTGGTCGCATCTATATCGGCGTTTGGGAAGCGGATTTTCACTGAGAGCGCTCGACCGCCTTCCCCTATGGGTAGTAAACTTTATTTTCCTAGCTGTAATTGGCTATAAAGAAGAAGGTTTATTTTGATGGCGCATGACCGAGCAACCAGATTCTGTGAATCATTCGGAAGAATCTCCCCATTCCGCTGGCAACACTTCAAACGGCGGTAACGACGCTCAAGGAGAACCAGTTTTGCAAAAGCTTGCTGCTGCGGTCAATCTTAAGCAAGACGACAGCAGCAACGGCTCTCCTCCTTCCCCAAATCAGCTAGTGCAGGCGCAGGCCGATAACAGTGGCTGGGTAATTATTGCGGCTGTTGTCCTGATGGGGGTAGGGTTGTGGTTTGATTTGCTCTGGCTAGGACTGCCGGCAGCTCTGGTTGCCCTGTTTCTGTCTCTGCAAATTGTGCTGCCTTTGGTTCGGAACTGGATTGTGAGGTTTTTTACACCCCAAGAGCGCAAAGTTGTGATTGGGACCGTTGGTTTAGTGGTGGCAATCGCCGGAATTCTTAGGTATGCAGGAGCCTTTCGCCTGGTAAGAGGATGGTTTGACCGAATTACCTTCGATGAGTTTGGCTCTTGGGCCGACTGGGTTGCTGCGGTGGGGCAGATCGCGATCGCGATTCTGGCAGTTTACGTTGCTTGGCAACAATACGTGATTTCTCGGGATCTCACCATTCAGCAAAATCGGATTACTCAGCAACAGACCATTGATACTTATTTCCAGGGCATTTCCGACCTGGCCCTCAACGACGAAGGACTGCTCGAAGACTGGCCCCAAGAACGAGCGATCGCCGAAGGACGCACTGCGGCTATTTTAAGTAGCGTCGATGCCGCAGGAAAAGCAAAAATTATTCGCTTTCTCTCTCAGTCTCGGCTGCTGACTCCCTTAATGCGCGATCGCCACCTCGGACGACCGATTCTCGATGGTCGCGGTGGTTATGCTGAAGATCGGGCCTACGGCTTGCGCGTGATCGATTTGGGAGTGATTTTAGCCGGGACCAATCTAGCTGGCCAGGATCTGCGCTGGACCGACATCAGTGAAGCCAACATGGTGCGGGCCGATCTGAGCTTTTGCGATCTGGTAAAAGCGAATCTGGCTCGAACGGTGCTCTATGAAGCAAAGCTCGTCGGAGCCGATCTTAAAGGAACTCGTCTGTTCTATGGTCTGGTGGAAACGGCCAGTCCTCGAAGCCGCACTCTTCCGGCTAACTACAGCATCGGTGCTCATACAGGAGCCGTTGTGGAAAAAGCCGATTTTACAGGCGCACAGCGCTTGAGTGAAGAACAGCGCTATTACCTGTGTAGCTGGGGGGGCGAAGCTACCAGAGCCACGATTCCTGGCGGCTGTGAAGGAATTCCGAATAAGTTAGGCCGGTAGCTCAGCACCACGCGGCGTGAGAGTTGATGGTGTAACTATTGGTATAGACAACAACACTACTCTTTAAATCCTTTTGAGGGGGGTGTCGGTTTTGACTTAATACCTGAGTAGGTTGCTAGGTCGAGTATTAGAGACGAAAATAGAATTCTTGGCAGATTAACGGAGTCTATTTTCAGAAATGATGCCAAGGAGCACGACTTAATTTTATCAGATGCAGAAGTGGCTCAAGCGGGCGATCGCTCATCCGTGGATTCAAGCATTTATTTTGATTGGCTATGCCGCTAAAGGAAGTGTTTACCTGCTGATCGGCATCTTGGCAGTGCGAGCCGCCCTAATACCCGCTGAGGAAGCGGCAGGAACGTATCTCACCCTAACCACTCTCGCGCGTCAGCCCCTCGGACAGCTATTCCTGGGTCTGTTAGCAGTCGCTTTACTAGGCTATGTGCTGCGACGGTTGATTCAGGTAGCCATCGATCCCGGTTCTCATTCTTTATCCCTCAAAAGAGTTGGCAAACGAATCGGCTATGCGATGAGCGCGACCAGCTATGCTGGAGTTAGCTTGACGGCGGCTAATTTAGCACAAGGGCAAGGGCAAAATGACGACATCATCGAGGACTTAGCCAATCAACTGTTTGAGCTACCGTTTGGAGAATGGTTGGTCTTTCTTGGCGGCCTCGCCGTGATAGCCGTTGGTTTAGGCTACCTCTACGGAGCGTGGACAGGGTCTTATGTCAGCGAGTTTCAGTCCTCAGATATTCATCATCGACTAGAACGATGGGCAACACGCATCGGAAAAGTGGGAGTTGCTGCTCGGGGCATTGCCTTTGTTTTAATCGGAACCTTCACCGTACAGGCGGCATTTTATGCAAGTTCAGAGGCCGCAGGAGGAATGCAGCATGCTTTTCAAACTCTAGAGGAGCAGACTTTCGGTTCGCTATGGTTGGGCCTGGTGGGAACTGGGTTCATGGCGTATGGATTGTATATGTTTATTGCCGCTCGTTACCGACGCTATGCCGTTAGGTAAGTTTTTTATCGGGCTAATAGGCTTTATTTGTGGCTTTTGGAGGATTTTTTCGATTTTATGCCGTGCTAATCTAATATAGCTTGCATATTTTTCTATTTCGTCTCACTTATTCAACGTGAAAGTTTTTTTTCCTATTAGCTCGGCACTGAGCAGCACCGTGGGAACGAGCATCCGACTGAGTGCCGGGTGCTCAGTCGCCATTGCCACCATGCTCTCGTTCGGCTGTATCGCTCCTCCCAATCCCTCTTCCACCACCGATAACGATGCTCAACTGGATGTAGCTGACATCACCGATAATGAGGACTTAATTGGGCAAAGGGTAACCGTTCGCAACGATATTCAGAAAATTCTTAGCGAGAAAGCTTTTACTTTAGATGAGGATCAGGTGTTTGGGGGGCAGCCTGTATTAGTCGTCAGTCCGTCGGATTCCCTAGCGCTTCCCCGAGGAGAAGAAACCGAAGTGCGGGTCAGCGGGAAAGTGGAGCTGTTTGTGCGTACCGAAATGGAACGCAAGTACAATCTGACGCTAGAGCCAAACCTGTACCAAGAGTACGAAAATAAGCCAGCAATTATTGCTGATACCGTGACGTTATCTCCAGACCCGGGCGATGTGACTCAAAACCCAGAAGCTTACTATGACCGAGAGATCGCCGTTGAGGGAGAGGTAGAAGAGACGATTGTAGCGGGAGTGTTTAAGCTGGATGAAGAACAGGTATTTGAAGCTGAAGATTTACTCGTTATTGTCTCTCAGCCGGGAATTGAAGCTCAAAACGAAGCCAATGTTGTTGTGATTGGCATTTTGCGTCCCTTTGTTTTAGCGGAGTTTGAACAGGAATACGAACTAGACTGGGATTTATCAGTTCAACAACAGCTTGAGGCAGAATATGCTAACATTCCTGTTTTAGTGGCTCACGAAGTTTCTTCTCTAGGAGAATAAGCCAAGAGCGCTCTTGGCTCAAAATAATCACTAAAATTGAAACCCGAGAAGGTTCCAGTACATTAGCAGGGGAATAAAGGCGATCGCCGCCAGCGTGACTAGACTATAGTGCGATCGCGCTCCTAATGACCACACAGGCCTTCTCCAGACAATCAGCATCAAAATTAGTAACAGTAAAGACAATAGCGTTGTCAGTATTGGCAAACAGAAGAACCCAACGGCGACAGGTGGCACACCGTACACCAGTTTCCAAGCGCCCCACCGCCACAGATACAGAGGCAAACCAACTAAGAATATTAGGTTGAGGAGGCCAATTAAGCCTGCTATGGTGCGAGCCGCAGTGAGTTTGGGCGGACAGAGAGCTTCTCCTTGTAAAGCCCGCACCAACGGGCGAATTATTCCCGCAATCGTAGCCGTCAGGAAAAAAAGAACGCAAAAAGCGAGTAAGCCGAGATGGACTCCGATTGTTTCGTACCAATGCACTCGCTGATAAGTACCGATTTTAGGGTAGAGCGGGTTAGAAACGTGGGTTATGTTGCCCGATGCATCTTCAACAAAGAAGGTAAAATCACCATCGCTCTGACGGCGAAATAGTCGTGGTTCTTCAGTCGGAATGAGCTTGGTGCTGTCTACTCCTCTAAAAAACAGGTTAGGAGTTTGAGCAAGTAGCGTACCGTCTGGCTGTGTAGTAATCTTAGTATGCTGAAACACGCCGACGATTTTGGCCATTGTCGCTCGCGGGTATTCCATATCCCGATAAGTTCCTGTATAGCGAGCTAACTGCTGCTGAGAGAGTTGCGGAGTAGCGAGTGATTCTGTGGGCTTGGGGAAATAGCGATCAAAAAATTGAGCGATGTATTGTCCGTGGAGGTTATTAAAGCTGTTAGCAGCAATAAAAATGCCGATACCTTCTTCAGAAATCAGAGTCAGAGAACTAGAGTACCCCCGCAGGCTGCCTAAGTGTCCGATAGCTCGTCGATTGTTGACCAATCTTTCTCGGAAGCCATAACTCGTACCGGGTAGCTGCGGATGAATCTGGTAGTGAGTTTGATGCATCAACCGGGCGGTTTCTGGCTGGAGAATTTGGGCATTTTGGTAGCGTCCCTGCTGGAGATGAGCCAGCATAAAGTGAGCCATATCGGTGGCAGTTGTTTCCAATGCCGCCGCTGGCGCAATATTAAGATAGAGGTAAGGAACGGGTTCTGATTGACCCCCTGCTACCCGATAGCCAACAGCGAAATCGTCTGCCAGTTCCGGTGGAGGCGGCTGCTGAAAGCTACTGCGCTGCATAGCCAAAGGCTGCAAGATGTTTTGGTCGATATACTCGACAAAAGGAACCCCTGCTACTTGTTCTACTAAATAGCCTGCCAGGGCAATACTGTGATTAGAATAGCTATAAAACTTGCCGGGTAAATAGTTAATCGGCGGCATGTATTCGGGCAGATATTGGGCTAACGGCTTCATCTGTGCTTCTGTTCGCGCCCCCAGTCCGATTAGACGCTGTGTTGTCCCGTCGGTGTGCATCATCATCCGAGCCGGAGTGACCGGTTCGGAATAAGGATTCTCTAGCTGCCAACCTTCTAGATATTCATTAACATCACTGTGAATATCAATGAGATTACGTTCGTAAAGCTGCATCACCGCTGTAGAGGTAAATAGCTTGGACAAAGAGGCGACACGAAACACAGTTCGTTCGGCATCGACAGGGATTTTCTTTTCTAAGTTGGCATAGCCATAGCCCTTGCTAAAAAACACTTTGCCATCTTTAACAACGGAGATGACTGCCCCAGGAATTTTTGACTTTGATAGCTGCTTGTGAAAGAAGTCGTTAGTAAATGCCGCAAACTCTTGAGGATCGGTCAATCCAGAAGTTATAGCAGGAGTCACGGTCGGTTGAGACTGAGGAACTTCTAGAGGCTGATTATCTAAAATGGGAATTTCAGGAGTGTTGCGGGCAGCCGTAGGCACTGACAAAAGCAGCAGTAAAATGCATCCAAGTATTCCTGTCGCGAATCGCTTACTCCATTTTTTCAGTTTTTTATGTCCCTGTCGCTGTTCCATGCTCTTTCAGGCGCTTATCTGTTGAAGCTTCACCGCTCCAAATATACTATTAGCGATCGCTTTTTTCATCTACAACAGGTAAGAGGAGGTTTTTTAGGAAAACATCTCTCAAAAATGACTGAAACGCCAGAACAAAGTGAGCCGTCGTAGGCATCGCTAAAAGAGCGAAACTCAAGATTCCGCTCGTTTTAGCGATCGTTCAAAGTTTATTCCTCGATAGCCGATGGATATACTTCAGTAGCCGCTAAAACGGGGGTTTCAGTATATTCTGCCTCAATTTGCTGCTGCAAATCTAGATCCCAGGTGAGATCGTAGTCGCGTTCAAAATCAGCACTCACGTAAGGACGCAGAACACCCGTGACGGTGACGTACTCTCCTTCTTCAACGGCGGCATCTCCAATGCTGAACTCTGGGTCAACGCCGACAACCAGTAGCTCACCGCCGCTAAACCAGCCTTCTTCGCCGACGGTAAAGGTGCTGGGAGAATAAACTTCGGCTACTTCTCCTTCTACAGCAACAACCTGATTGTAGTAGGCTGCCGGGTCTTCTGCCAATTCTTCCGGTTCAGGGGCAAGGGCAACAGACTCAGCAATAATGGCAGGTTGTTCTTCGTATTCAACATACAGTTCCGGATCTAGCCCTAGTCCGTACTCTGATTCAATGTCTGCAAGCACAAACTGGACCACTTCTCCCGTCACCTGAACGGGAGTATCATCGGGAGGCAGCAAAATTGCCGTACCGGTGGCATTAACAACCAGGATTTCTTCCCCGCCAAAGAATTCATCTGATTGCAGGGTGAAGCTAGCATCGCCTACTTCCGCTGCGACATCGCTGCGAATGGTAACGGTTTCTCCAATGAGCTGTTCGGTTTCTTCTGTGACTTCTTCAGTTGTTGTGTTAGTTTGGGAGATTTCTTCTGGTTGATTGCAGCCAGAAAGCAGCAGCGCTGTTACAGATAGCGCGATCGCCCCCAAACGAAATCCTGATTTCTTTGTTTGATTCTTAACGGATATATTAAGCATTTTCAAGCTTGATTAACGATCTTCAACGATTAAGTAAAGCGAATTGCTTTCTAGTTTATTTGTAGAGTTTGAATTTGTTGAAATTTACGAAACTTAACGCTTTATTTCTTCATAGTATATTAACTGAAGTCAGCTTAGGCTTTCTCTATCGATAGAGTGATTTTTGACTAAAACTTCTTGATATAGAAGCAATTTGGTTCAATATGCAGAAGCTTGATAGTTCTACCCGACGGAGCTTGTCATTTTATTGTCATCTGATCGTCACGGTAAAGACATGTCAGTTTTCTATTCTTATTTTTAAGTGATATTAGCCAGACTAGGAGGATATGAACGACCTTATTCAATCTCAACACTTTGACTATAATGCTCTCGCTCAGGAAACTCGAGGAGTTGTTCAGCAGCGAACGATTGAAATCAAAAATATTCTGCGCCGAACAGCCCAAGATATCGTTAATGTCGGACAAAAATTAACGGAAGTAAAAGAGCAACTTGGTCACGGAAACTTTAGAAACTGGCTGCTTGCTGAATTTGAGTTAAGTCTGTCAGCAGCTACTAAATTTATGCAGGTTTACGAACAGTTTAAAAGCGTAAACTTTAAGAATTTGGATATTGCTGTATCCGCCCTTTATCTCTTAGCTGCTCCTTCCACCCCGCCTGAAGCTCGCCACAAAGCCCTCGCTCGGGCACATCAAGGAGAATCTATTACCTACTCCAAGGCCAAAACAATCGTTGGGTACTACAAAAAAGCAACTGCCAACAAGGTTTTTATGGCTGGCTCAGCACGAGAATCTCCAATTCAAGAGAAGCCTTTACAAACGATTGAGGTTTCGGTAATGGAAACAAACGCTCGTCAAGTACCAATACGGCCCAGTGCCAACACGAGGTTTCGGGTGCGGATCGCGGATGTAGGCAGTATTATTAAGCTCTACAGAGCCGATGAGCTCGAGCATAGCAGTCAACTCACCGTTGGAACCCCTGTCAGAATTTTAGCGGGTCGGTTTTCTGGTCGAACGGCAACAATTCAAGAAATTCTTGATGAAACCGATACTCGTCAAGATGACCCCTCCACAGCGAATCAGTCCTCTGACGTTAGCGTTTCTAACTCCGAGCCCCAAGCATCAACAACCGAGGAAGCGCCAAGCATTGAAGTAAACTATGCTAGCGTTCGCATGGCTTTTACAGGTTCTCCAGAAGACTTGATTCGCTTTTTTGAACGAATGCGCTCTGATTCTGCTTTTGCAGAAGAAGTTTTTCGGCAGACTAAACGCCTTACCGAAGCGGAGCAAGGAAGAGGGGAAAACCCCAGCTATGCTAGATAGGGAGGATAAACTTGCCCAAAAAATCGCTTTGCCAAGCTTGAAGCTTCCTGCCGATACCGTCTTCAGGTTAGCGCAAGGTATTCAAATTCAGCTCAGATCCCTCATGTATATTAGCCTTGGTGCAGGAAAAGGAATTACTGCTTTCTCCTGCGATCGCTTGTTGTCGCTCCTACACAGATTTGATCGCTTGCTCGTCTACTCGTCTCTGGTCCCCGGAGCGGCATCTAGTTCAAAAAGACTTGTCCATCTTCTTGAATTCTCAGCACTCCTTGGTTATCGTCGAGGGGTTGTGCCTCTTCATCTAGGGTCACCTCGAGCATTCCTGAATCAGAAGCGAGGGGCTTCACTTCAATAAAGCCATCATCTTGCCGCACCATCGTTAGCGTTAAGGGGAGTGGTAAATCGGTGAGCATTGTTTCTTCTCCGCCCTGTAAATAGCGTCGTTCGGTATGTCCAACGGCTTCATAGGTGATGATGGCGTTTGTGTTGTTTTTGATCGTCACGCTCACTTGTCCGTCCACAGGCATGATCATGGCCACGGGGTCGCTGCGCTCTTCTGGAAGAGGTGGAGCAGAAGCTGGTATATCGGCATCACCAGGTAGCGGCGCAACGGACTCGTCAACCGTACCCGGTAAAGGAGCAACCGGAGCTTGTCCCTGTTGACCCGTATAGGCATTGGGCGGACATCCTTCAGGAACAAGAGCAATGCTGTTGAAGGGTTCTTCGTAGTAAATTCCTGGACATTGAGCGAGGGCAGGAGCTGGAGACTGAGCTTTAGCCTCTTGCATCATCGCTGGTAGACCCGTCAGTACGCCAAAAACGGCTGCCAGGACTTGAGCTTGATTCCGATTAGGTCTTAACTGTTTCATCGTTTTCTCCACATTTGATGGCTACAATGTAGCTTTGGCAATTAACGTCCTTCATCTGTATCTAGTAAGAGTCCGCTCCAGGGGCGATCGCTTCGGTTAATCTTAAAGAGCCGTAGCTGGGTAGACTTAAATTTTAAAGCAGACACAGCACCGGGAGCTGCTAGCTGGAGAGCATTTCGCTTCTTCTGCTCCTTTGCTCTCCTCCATCTTCGATTGGCAAATAAGTTGTTTTCGTGCAATTGACACAACGACGTTCGCGAAGCTTGCTCCTGCTCAATCCAGCGTTGCAGCTTTACACAGTAGCTCAGCTAGCAACATGACAGCAAATATTGCTTGCTCAGGGGTTTGCTGCTGAAATTCTGCTGTAGGTCTTTTTCATTGGGAGAAAATATATTATACTGTGCTTATACGTAGTCGTTATGAGTTTCATTTAAGAATGACAAATTCCCAGGTAGAAAATTTAGTGATTATTGGTTCTGGTCCGGCTGGCTATACGGCTGCTATCTATGCTGCTAGAGCTAATTTAAAGCCCGTCATGTTTGAAGGATATCAAGCCGGAATACCGGGCGGTCAGCTCATGACCACGACAGAAGTCGAAAATTTTCCCGGCTTCCCAGAAGGATTGACAGGCCCCGAATTGATGGAACGAATGAAGGCTCAGGCTCTCCGCTGGGGAACCGAGAGCTACACAGAAGACGTTGTTCATGTCGATCTCAGTCAGCGCCCGTTTGTGATTCGCTCCAACGAAAGAGAATTGAAAGCTCACAGCATCGTGATTGCGACAGGGGCAACGGCAAAGCGGTTAGACCTCCCCTGCGAGAACCAATTTTGGAGTCACGGGATTTCTGCCTGTGCCATTTGCGATGGCGCTAGCCCCATTTTCCACGGCCAGGAAGTCGCAGTTGTTGGCGGCGGAGACTCCGCCGCCGAAGAAGCGGTTTATCTGACTAAGTATGGCGACCACGTGCATTTGCTGGTGCGTCGGGACGAGTTACGTGCTAGCAAAACGATGCAGGATCGGGTATTTAATAACCCTAAGATTACCGTTCATTGGAACACCGAGGCCGTTGATGTGTTCGGGGACGGCAAACATCTCGATGGCATCAAGCTACGCAATAATCAAACTGGGGAAGAATCAGATCTCCACGTTAAAGGCTTATTCTACGCCATCGGTCATAACCCCAATACGTCTCTGTTTAAAGGTCAGCTCGAACTCGATAATGTTGGCTATATCAAGGTGCAGCCTGGTACTGTCTCGACAAGCGTCGAGGGGGTGTATGCGGCTGGAGATGTCCAGGACCACGAATATCGGCAGGCGATTACCGCTGCGGGGACAGGCTGTATGGCAGCGATGGAGGCAGAGCGCTGGCTTTCTGTTAATCACCTCATTACTGAGTATCATCAAAAGCCAGCATCAGAAGAGGAGCCGAAAACCGAGCCTCAAGCAGCGACCAGCGCGGCGGATACAGAAGAAACCTTCGACATCAACGCCACGAAGTATCATGGAGGCTACGCGCTGCGTCGGCTCTTCCATGAAAGTGATCGCCCGATTATGGTCAAGTATGTCTCTCCAACCTGCGGTCCTTGCAAACAGCTCAAGCCGATTCTTAACAGCGTTATTAACGAGTACGAGGGCAAAATTCACTTTGTCGAGATCGATATTGTGGAAGATCCCGACATTGCCAAAACGGCTCAAGTAGTTGGTACGCCGACCATTCAGTTCTTTAAAGACAAGGAAATGCTTCAGGAAATGAAAGGAGTGAAGCAAAAGAGCGAATACCGTCAGGTGCTCGACAGTTTTCTCCCCACTGAGGCTGTATCCGCTAAATAGATAGTCAAGGTTGATTGAGGTGACCCGACCGTGGGTTCCTTGTATATATTCCTCAATTTCCACGCAGAGGGCATGCTGAGCAGGTATGCCCTCCTTGAGCATTTGACGCGAAGAGGCTCTTCTGGCAAACTAAGAGCCCAGACGGGCCAGTTTTAGTCATCATCTCAGTTCTTTCTTGAGAGGTTTATCCTTAAGAGTTTGGAGATAAACATCAAATTTCCCTTTTCCCCTTCCCCTTTCCCCTTTTTCCCTACTACAAATTAATTATTAGGAGATTCAATGGAGTTAGAAAGTGACCACCACAAAATTTACCCTTCCCCGTCTGACGGCTCCAAGCCTGTCTCGACAGCTCATGTTAGTCGGGCTAGCCATTACTCTTTTCTTCATCAGCGTCGCCCTGCTCGCTCCAGTGTTGCAAGCCTGGGGATGGCTGCAAGATCCCACTGAATCTTTAATTAATCCGATTCACGAACCTCCTGGTGCTGACTATTGGTTTGGCACGACTCGTCAGGGCTATGATGTTTTTTCGCGGACTCTAATCGGCTCTCAGGCAGCTCTCCAGGTGGTGGTTCTCGCTACCACTTTATCCTTAATCGTTGGCGTTCCTCTCGGTTTAATTAGCGGCTATTTAGGCGGCAAAGTCGATCGGGTATTGCTGTTTTTGATGGATACCATTTATACCTTGCCCGGACTGCTGCTGTCTGTCACCTTAGCATTTGTCGTTGGTCGCGGCGTTTTGAACGCGGCGATCGCCTTGAGTATTTCCTATGTGCCGCAGTATTTTCGCGTTGTTCGCAACCATACAACGAGCGTTAAGACCGAACTGTTCGTTGAAGCGGCTAGAGCAATGGGAGCTACGCCAGCGAGAGTGCTGTCTCGCTATCTGTTTTTCAACGTCATTCAAAGCGTTCCAGTGCTGTTTACCCTCAACGCCGCCGATGCCATTCTCATTTTGGGGGCGCTCGGATTTCTAGGTCTAGGATTGCCGGAAACGGTTCCAGAATGGGGTCACGACCTCAAACTAGCCCTCGATGCTCTCCCCACTGGAATTTGGTGGACGGCCCTATTTCCAGGCTTAGCCATGTCTTCAATGGTGGTTGGACTCTCGCTGCTCGGAGAAGGACTCAGCGAAGTCTTTAATCCGCGATCGCACTAGCTTCTGCTAATTTCAGCTCTAGCTACTGGCTTAACCATGCCGCCCTTTCCCCTCATTCAAACTGTGTAGCTTTCAAAAACGAACTGGGTAAAAACAATGGCTTACAGTGATTTCACAACGATTACGAAAGCAAGAGTTGCTTTCGATCTTGCCATTGCAGAAGACTATTTATTTACCAGCATAGAACCTATTGAGCCAAGTCAGTATCTGCAACAAACGCTTCGAGAAAATTTACCGCTTGCTAGTGCAATTAATACAGAAAAAGCTCGCTCTGAATTAATAATTGCTCCAGTTTTGCTAGAAGTTCGCCGGATCTTCGATTACAAAATCAGCTTTTTTTCGGGGGTAGAATTCAATGTTGATTTTAGTATTGGATTGAACGGATACTGCGACTACATTCTGACCGCATCGCCAGAAATCTATGAAATTCGTACTCCTGTCGTCACTTTAGTAGAAGCAAAAAACGAAAATATCAAAGGTGGATTAGGACAGTGTATTGCTGAAATGGTTGCTGCACAGCGTTTTAATCAACAAGAGACGGAATTCATCTATGGTGCCGTGACGACTGGCTCTATCTGGAAATTTCTTAAACTTGTTAATCAGCAAGTTTTTATCGATCTCAGTGATTTTTATATTAAAGAAATTAACAGTATTTTAGGTGTTTTAGCGAATCCGTTTAGATCGCCGTAACCTTGAGTCTGACCCAATACTATGTAGATAACTCGACTAAAGTTGCTTACAAATATTCAAAATTTGTTATACAATTTAACGGGCAGAAGGCTGCATTTGTTGATCTCGGAAGTTTCTTTATGCTGCGACTCGAACATATTAGCAAGATATACCCAACGGGTGAAGTGCTCAAAGACGTTAACTGGGAAGTGAAGCCCGGAGAGCGAGTTGGACTCGTCGGGGTTAACGGAGCCGGAAAATCGACTCAGCTACGCATTATTACCGGAGAGACAGAAGCCACCTCTGGAGAGGTCATTCGACCAGCTAGCCTGCACATTGCTTATCTAACGCAGGAGTTTGAGGTTGAACCAACTCGGACGGTGCGAGAAGAATTCTGGACAGTATTTGAGGAGGCGAATCGAGTGCAGCAGGCTCTTGTCCAGGTGCAGCACGAGATGGAAACAGCAACGCCAGAGCAGCTAGAGACTTTGATTAACAAGCTAGACAAGCATCAGCGACAGTTTGAGGCGTTAGACGGCTATGGACTTGAAGCTCAGATTGAAAAGATTCTACCAGAGATGGGATTCGCCGCCGAAGACGGTGATCGCCTGGTTAGCTCCTTTAGCGGTGGCTGGCAGATGCGGATGAGCTTAGGCAAGATTTTGCTGCAAAGCCCAGATCTGCTGCTGCTCGACGAGCCCACTAACCATCTCGATTTGGCGACCATTGAGTGGCTGGAAAATTACCTCAAAGAGTTAAACACTCCGATGGTAATTGTTTCCCACGACCGCGAGTTTCTAGACCGCCTCTGCACCAAGATTGTCGAAACCGAACGGGGAGTATCTACAACCTACTTGGGCAACTACTCTGCCTACCTTCAGCAAAAAGCAGAAGCAAAAGTAGCTCAGCAAAGCACCTACGAGCGCCAGCAGAAAGAGATCGAGCGTCAGCAGGCCTTTGTGGAGCGCTTCCGCGCTAGCGCGACCCGCAGTACCCAGGCAAAAAGCCGCGAGAAACAGCTTGAAAAAATTGAGCGCATAGAAGCCCCAATCGCCGATGTTAAAACGTTGCGCTTTCGATTTCCCCCTTCCCCACGCAGCGGACGGGAAGTAGTCGCTATTAAGGATCTCGTTCACACCTACAGCGATAAGATTTTGTTTTTAGGCGCTGAACTGTTGGTAGAAAGAAGCGATCGCATTGCTATTTTAGGACCAAATGGAGCCGGCAAATCGACGCTTCTACGCATGATGATGGGCCTGGAGCAGCCGGAAGAAGGAATTGTCAGCTTGGGCAAGCACAACGTCATTCCTGGCTATTTTGAGCAAAATCAGGCAGAAGCATTGCCGCTCAACAAAACTGTCATAGATACCATCCACGACGAAGTTCCCGACTGGAAGAACGAGGAAGTTCGCAGCCTGCTCGGCAGATTTTTGTTCAGCGGTGATACGGTCCGAAAATCAGTCAGCGCCCTCAGCGGTGGCGAAAAAGCTCGCTTAGCCTTAGCTAAAATGCTGCTGAGTCCGGCTAATTTACTGCTGCTAGATGAGCCAACGAATCACCTGGATATTCCCGCCAAAGAAATGCTCGAAGAAGCACTCCAGCAGTATGATGGCTCTCTGATTGTGGTGTCTCACGATCGCTACTTTATTTCTAAAGTAGCAAATAAAATTGTTGAAATTCGCGACGGAGAACTGCTGGTTTATCGAGGTGATTATCACTACTATTTAACCAAGCTTGAAGAAGAGAAAGAAAAAGAGCGACAAAGAATAGAAGCAGAGAAGAAAGCCGCCAAAAAAGCCGCTAAAGCCAAGAAACAGCGAAAAAAAGCCGCTGCAAAGTGATTTGACGCTTATTTTCCATTCGGCTTTCGAGTCAGGGGAGTTTAATCTTGAGTCGCTTGCTCAGCCTCTTCAGTAGCTTCAACATCAATTTCTTCCTCATCGTCACGAGCACCGTTAGTGTCTTCCGCATCTGTTTCTGACTCAACAGAATCTACCTCCGGATCGGTTAAAGAACTCAGACGCGACCAGAAACGTTCTTGCAGGTTCAGAGCAGCAAAAGCTTGGTCAGCGGCGATCGCCTTGTCATCAGCAGCGACAGACTCTTCAGCGAGGGCGGCATCAGAGTACTGAATGCTAGCTACCGAGGCAAGCTGCATCGGAAATTTAGGGAGCTGAGGTTCGCTAATCGGTTCGCCGGAATCCCGAGAGCTAATTCTCGGCGGCAGGATCTGCCCCGATGAGGAGCGCGAGCGCATCAGCTTGTTCATTCGGCTTTTTCTGGGGTCAAATAAGCTGAGACGACGCAGCGCACCAGCAGATTGATACCGTCTGAGCTTTTGTACATCGAATCCTTGAGCAGGAAGGAGCTCTGCGACATCGGCGGTAATGGTAAAGCCTTGGCTAGCGATCGGCACTGTTTCCGATTCATCCTGTTCCGAAGCCACTTCGAGAGAGACCTCTCCTAGCAGCAAACAGGTTTCCCAAGCTTGAAGTTCTAAAGTGTAGCTAAAGATCAGCGGCAAAGCTTGTTTTGACAAAGGCTGTTGGGCATCGAAAAGCACCTCTGCCGTTCGCGGATCGCGGAGCTGGTAGCGCAGTCTTCCGCCAAATAATTGCCAATGGGCCGAGGCATCGGCATTGGCAATATCAATGCGACCCGAGAGCAGAATTGGTTCTTTTCCTTTGAGGAAGGTATCTTGATAGAGCGTCAATTCTAACTCTGGTAGCTCCTTTCCTGCTGCTTCGGGTTGCCTTAAATCCTCTGCTAGAGGCACTGGCACGGCATTCGGATCGTCCTCAAACTCTACCGAAGCAACGAGTTCCCAAGCGTCTTCAATCTCGCTGTTAGAAGAGGGAGCAGATCGTTCTGTAGCCGGTGCCGCTTCTGGTGGGGGTACAACTTGCAGATGCAGGCTTGCTTGCCAGCTTTCTCCCATTAGCTCCCCCATCAGGTCGCCGTGGCAGTCAATTTCCCACAAACCCGGTTGAAAGTCGGTGAACGGAACAACGGCAACCAGACCTTCGGCGTTAGTCTGCCGCTGGCATTTTTGGGAGCGAGTTACCTTGCCGTAGTAGGTGACGCGAATTTCTACCTCAGTATTGACTCGCTGCGTTTGCGCCACGATTCGATAGCTCCCGACTTCAATTTCCCCAGACGCTTGCAAAGGCTGCCAAACGTCATCCCCTGCTTTCTGAATCAGAAACTCCCAGTTCTTCATATTCTTTCTCCCGATGATGTAACGCGAGTTGCTCTCGCAATTGCTCGGTCATAGCGAGTAATTGTGCTTGAGAGAGTTCCTGTTGCTCTCCAGAGGCCATCCATTTGAGCTGAACTGTATTCGATGCAGCTTCTGCCTCTCCCAAAACTAAGCAAGCAGAAGCCGCGCTGCGGTCGGCGCGTTTAAACTGCTTAGCGAACTTACTCCCGCTAAGATCTAGCTCTACTGAGAACTGCGTTCGTAGCTTCTGTGCCAACACTAAAGCTTGCGCTTCCGCCTGTTCTCCCCGAGAAACAATATAAAAATCTGGGCGAGAGCTAACAATCTGCTTCTGCTGTAGCAGCAGAATTAAGCGCTCTAGGCCCATTCCCCAACCGACAGCGGGTGTATCCGGTCCGCCCAGTTCCTGCACCAAACTATCATAACGTCCGCCACCACAGACTGTTGCCTGTGCTCCGAGGTCGTCGGAAATAATTTCAAAAGCGGTATGGGTGTAGTAATCTAGACCGCGGACCAGGCGAGGATTGAGCTGATAGTTGATTCCGAGAACGTTTAAGAGTTGTTGAACGCGGTCAAAATGTCGCTGCGAATCGGCGCTCAAGTAGTCGAGGATGTTGGGCGCTCCTTGGGCAATTTCCTGAGTTCGTTTGTCTTTGCTGTCGAGGATTCTCAGCGGGTTACGACCGAGACGCTCTTGAGAGTCTTTGTCTAGCTCGTTCTGGTAAGGAGTAAAGTAGTTTACCAGCGCTTCTCGATAGTGCTGGCGATCTTCTCGATTCCCGACGGAGTTGAGGTCAAGATGGAGCTTCGTTAAACCAAGAGAGTTTAAAATATCGGTGGCGATCGCAATCACCTCCACATCGGCCCGAGGATCGCCACTGCCAATAGCCTCAACGTCAAGCTGGTGAAACTGTCTTTGTC
This sequence comes from Cyanophyceae cyanobacterium, assembly GCA_050331735.1. GTDB lineage: Bacteria > Cyanobacteriota > Cyanobacteriia > Cyanobacteriales > JBHJGN01 > JBHJGN01. Next base: position 148,950 of record JBHJGN010000004.1, on the reverse strand, counting down.
GTCCAGCTTGAGGATTTTCGTAGCGAAACACGGGGCCGACACACCAAATCCGCTGCACCCCGCCACTGGTGTGCAGACTATTTTGAATGAAGGCTCGCACGAGTCCGGCGGTGACTTCAGGACGCAGCGTCAGCGATCGCGGGGGCGTGGCTCGATCGTCAAAAGTATACATTTCCTTACTGACCACGTCCGTTGCTTCGCCAATGCCTCTTTCAAAGAGTTCTGTATGCTCCAGCACTGGCGGACGCATTTCTTGGTAGGCGGCTCGATGAAGAATTTGAGCAGCAACAGCTTCAACCTGCTGCCAGTAGCCCACTTCTGCGGGTAAAATGTCCCGCGTTCCTTTAACGGCTTGAATAGCTCCCATTAGCGCTTAGCGGTACGAAATAAATTTATTATGCCATCGCTACCCATCGCAAAAAGCTAATTTTGAGCAATCACTGATGTATGGCTAACGATTATTCTGGTTCATCAGCAGCGGGATGAGGAAAAAACCAGCGGCAAAGGCACTGAAGCCGATTGCTCCAATTAAGAGAGCTAAACCCCAGCGATGGGGGAATGGGGTTTTAAGATTGGCAAGATACTGGGGGAGCGGGGCGGCCACGGTTGTCTGGACTTGAGCCGAGGGCGGCATTGCTACTACGGGCTTGAAGCCCCTCGATTCCTGGCCAGCGCGGTCGCCAGCGACGAGAACCTGCTTCAGATTCTGAGCGGAATAAAAAATTTTCTCCGCTTCCTGCCGGAGCTGTTGATTCTGTCGCACAAGCTGCTGATTTTGGCACTTTAAAGAGTCGAGCTGTGCTTTAGTTGCCTGCAGTTCTCCCACTACTTCTCGATAAAGCGAAATTGGCACAGCCGGACAATAAGCTGTGGTTGCTGCTGGAGGGGAGGTTTCAATCTTCTTGGTCATTCTCTTAAGGAATTGCCGGTTATTGATTGCTTTTTAACTCAAAAGTCAAATTTTAACAACAATTTGTTGACTGGTTACTCGTTAAAGTGGGGTCAGTCCTGTAAAGCCAAGATAGAACACATTCGAGCGCTATCCAGGCCGCATATAATAATTTTTGTTAACTCAAGAAATGTTAGGTAAACAGAAAAACTGCTCGCTTTAATGACACCTCGCTACCGAGGCTGCCAGTGATAGGCAATCCCATCAGCGCTAAGATTGCCGTGAATACTTAGAGTCACGCTCCGCTCGATTCGGAACCAAGCAAGGGGAAAAAGTGTCCGACTGGCCCGCTTCCCTGGCCAATATCTAAGGAATGTTTGAGAGCTAATGTCACGTAGTCTTTTGCCTGCCGGACCGCTGCGAAGGGAGCATAACCAAGGGCTAGATTAGCGGTGATCGCCGCTGAAAGAGTACAGCCTGTTCCGTGGGTGTTAGCCGTCTCTACAGTATTTGTTGTTAGGGTTTCTGCTTGGCCATCAAACCAAACATCAACCCCTCGGAGTTCGCCAGACATTGCTCCTCCTTTGACTAACACGGCTGCCGCTCCCTGCTGATAAATCGCGACTGCCGCCGTGTGCATATCTTTCAGGGTATTAATTTCTAAACCGCTCAGTAGCTGAGCTTCGTAGCGGTTAGGAGTAGCAATCAACGCCTGCGGCAGTAATTCTGTTTTCAGTTGAGCGATCGCCTCATTATCAATGAGCTGGTCTCCCGCCCGCGATACCATCACCGGGTCGACCACTAGCTGAGTGAGCTGCCAGCGCTCAACTTGCTGAGCCACGGCGGTAATAATCTCCTGATTGAGCAGCATACCGGTTTTAACAGCCTGGACACCAATATCGCTGATGACTGCCTCAATTTGAGCAACGACCGCATCCGGAGCCAGCGGCACGACTTGGGTGACCGCTACCGTGTTTTGAGCCGTAATACAGGTAATGGCGCTTGTTCCGTGTACGCGATGAAACGAGAAGGTGCGGAGATCGGCCTGAATGCCAGCACCGCCGCCGCTATCGGAGCCAGCGATTGTGAGCGCCGTTGGAATCATTAACTTTATAGTCCTTTGGAGAATCGCCGTCTGCGCAAAAACTCAGGAATATCGAGGGAAGGCTCGCTGTTCTCAGTGGGTTTTGTCGGCGATGGCGAGCGACTAGGAGAAGGGGTGGTCGCTTTGGTCGCTCCTCCAGAGTGAGATTCCCCGGTAAAGCCAGTGGCAATTACCGTAATCCGAATTTCTCCCTGCATTCTTTCGTCAATGACGGCTCCGAAGATGATGTTCGCGTTTGGATCGACAATTTCATAGATGGTTTCAGCCGCCGTATTGACTTCGTGCAGGCTGAGATCGTCACCACCAGTAATGTTTAACACAACGCCCCTGGCCCCCTCAATGGAAGACTCCAGCAGCGGCGAAGAAATAGCGGCAATGGCTCCTTCTCGGGCGCGGGATTTACCAGACCCAATCCCAATCCCCATGAGAGCCGAACCAGCATCAGCCATGACGGCGCGCACGTCAGCAAAGTCCACGTTGACTAGTCCTGGAATGGTGATAATGTCAGAAATTCCCTGAACCCCTTGACGAAGAATATCATCTGCCACCCGAAACGCTTCTTGAACAGGCGTTTCCGGCGAGATCACCGTCAGTAGCTGATTATTGGGAATCACGATTAAGGTATCTACCCGAGATTGCAGCCCAGAGATTCCTTCTTCTGCCTGATTCGTCCGACGACGACCTTCAAAGGTAAACGGACGAGTCACGACGCCAACGGTCAAACAGCCCATCTCCTTTGCCACCTCCGCAACGATGGGAGCCGCACCCGTTCCGGTTCCGCCTCCCATTCCGGCAGCAATAAAAACGAGATCCGTTCCCTCAATGGCGCTAGCGATTTCCTCGCGTGATTCCTCGGCTGCCTTTTGACCAATGGCTGGATTACCGCCAGCACCCAAACCGCGCGTAATTTTTTGTCCAATCTGCAGGCGTTGGGAAGCAGCCGCATAGGTCAACGCTTGAGCATCAGTATTAATTTGCCAAAATTCGACTCCAGAAACGCCGCCTTCAATCATCCGGTTGACTGCATTGCAGCCTCCACCACCAACACCAATGACCTTGATCCTGGCGACGTTGCTCGGCAAAATGTCGCTACTCATACTCTCTTCCCTGGGAATTGCTTCCAGTTTGCTACTTGTCCCTATCGGTAATTCTACGCTACTGTTGTTATCTCTCACGGGAATTGATGAGTCGGCAGCTTGCCTACTGCTAGAGCTTAAATTCATCTGACCAAATTGATAATTAAATGTCATTGGACTTGAAAAGAGGTTTCTGATGCTTTGTTTGAAATTTTAACTGGAATGAAGCAGCTATAAAGTGAGTTGTTTAAAATTACGCTCTTAGAGTAAAAAAACTCGGAAACTTTGTCAATTTTTTGTCGAGTAAAGTACAAGACTTTTTCTGGCAAAGCGTAAAACTGATGTAAAAGCAGACTAGAAACGTATCGGCGAAAAACGCGTATAGCGGCACTCGACTCAGGTAGCTAAGAGACGACGGGGCTAGCTTAGTTTTCCTGATTTTGCTCAAGCTGAGCTAGCTGAAGCTCTGGTGACTCTGGGTTAGTGAGGTCAATCAAGACAATTTCGGTTTTCTCCCTTTTTAGTTGAGCTGGTAAAGGCTGTAGTTGAGACAGAATGGCGATCTGTTTGCTGAGCAAGGAAGGATTAGCTCCTAGATGAACAATGCCGAGAGCGGTTTCAAGGGTTAAATTACTCGGATTTTGCAAGTTAACGGTAGAAACGAAAACTTGGGACTGGCGAATCAGCTCATAGAGTCGTGTCCAATACTGCTGATATTGCGGTTGAAAACCAATCACTTGCAAAGATGGTTTGGCAGCGGGGTCTAGTCGCTTGTACTGGTCAATCGACACTAAAATGCCTTGAGAGTCGAGGTAACCGGTCTCTACCGGTCCGAGTTCTTCAACGGCAGTGACAACCACCGCAACAGGAGGACGCTCTTTGACAGCAATAGACAGCTTAGGCGGGAGGAGTTGTCGGGTAATGATCGCGTTCGTAACGGGCGCTGTTGTCTTGAGCTGCTGGATAAGCTGCTGGATATTCAACTGAATAATAGACTGCGGATAGGAAAGAGCAAGCAAGGAGCGAATCGCCCGGTCTGACAGAAATTGATTGCCTTCAACGGCAATTTGCTCTTCCGTTTCAATAACCCATCGAGGGGAAGCAACAGCCCACCATAAACCAGCCGCAACGCTTCCAGCTACGAGTGAGCGCCAGATGGCTCGATAAAGATTGTGTCTGCGGCGCTGCTGTAGCTCTTGCCGTCGTTGATAATCTACAGAAGACGAGGAAGCCATATTTTAAAGTGTTCCCAATGACAAAATTTTAGGGACTAAAATCCCGGAGCTGAATGAGCCCAATCCTGCAAGACTTAAAACCGTTTGTCTCTAACGCGATCGCCAATTTACTTTTAAAATAGTGACAATAAGTCCATCAAAAATAAAAGTGACGCTGCTCAGTTCCTCGGCAAGATACACGTGTGCTAGAGTGAGCGTTAAAATTGTAGCAGAAGTTCTCCCCAGGCATAGTTCAGTAAGCATATGGTCATTACAAAACGCAGTCTTGTTCTCGGCGCTACCGCAACAATTGTGGCCGGAGTGGCGTTGACAGGAGCCGGAGTTCGCCTTTCTCAAAGTCAAGCTTTTTTTCGTGAAAGCCCCAAGGAGCTAGTGGATGAAGTCTGGCAGATTATCAATCGTCAATACGTTGACGCTACGTTCAACCAGGTAAATTGGCAGGCTATTCGTAGTGAGTATCTAGAGCGATCCTATGCCGACCAGGAGGAAGCTTATGATGCCATTCAGGAGATGCTGGAAAAGCTCAACGATCCCTACACTCGCTTCATGAATCCAGAAGAATTCAAGAACATGCAGATAGATACTTCTGGAGAATTAACCGGGGTTGGCATCACCATTGCTAAAGATGAAGAAACCGAGCAACTAGTCGTGATTGCTCCGATTGAAGAAACTCCGGCTTTTGAAGCTGGTATTTTAGCCAGAGATGTCATTGTCGAGATTGATGGTCAAAGCACCGAGGGCATGGAAGTCAACGATGCGGTACAGCTCATTCGCGGTAAGCCAGGAACGGCTGTGACTCTCACCATTCTGCGGGAAGAACAGGAAAGAGACTATACAATCGTTAGAGATAAAATAGAAATTCATCCGGTACGGGCTCGGGTTGAAGAAACTCCCACCGACACAATTGGCTACATCCGCCTGACTCAATTTAGCTCTCGAGCCTCAAAGGAAATGCGAGAAGCCATTCGAGATCTCGAAGCGCAAAATGTAGATGGATATATTCTCGATTTGCGTTCTAACCCAGGGGGGTTACTCTACTCCAGTGTCGAGATTGCGAGAATGTGGCTCGACCAAGGGGCAATTGTTTCTACCGTCAACAGACTCGGTACGATTGAACGTCAGGAGGCTAATGGTCGAGCTTTAACAGACAAGCCGTTGGTGGTGCTGGTTGACGGCGGGTCAGCAAGCGCGAGTGAAATTTTGTCCGGTGCTCTTCAAGACAACGAACGAGCGACCTTAGTTGGAACCAAAACGTTTGGCAAAGGATTAGTGCAGTCTGTACGCGGTCTCGGAGATGGTTCGGGTTTGGCCGTGACAATCGCTAAATATCTCACGCCCAACGGTCGAGACATTCATAAAGAGGGCATTGTTCCTGATGTTATTTCGGAAATGACGGATGAAGAGCGAAAAGAGCTCCAGACTAATCGCACTCAGATAGGAACTGAAGAAGATTCTCAATTTGTACAAGCACTAAAAACCCTGAATCAAGAGGTGGCAGCCTTCAAAAAGTCTCAGTTAGCTCCTCAGTAAACCTTCATTTACTGAGGCTGACACTTTCCAGCCCGAATCAGTCCGACTCGACGGGCAATTGCCTCTGCTTGAGAACTAAAAGGTCCCCAGCGCTCTTCAGCGTTCGGGGACTGTTTATTGGCAACGGCAACAATTTGACAAGTTCCGTCTTTTTCTCTCAAGATATACCAGGCTTCTGTAGAATCCATATTCGTTCCTAATCTCGCTGGTGAGCAAGGGCGATTGAGCAGAGCTTTTCTAGTATCTGGTGTGCGCTCTACTGTCATTTTAAATGCGGTTGAGTACGGCGGTGCCTTTTGAGGATGAATGGCAACAAGTATATCAAATGACCAATCACAATGAGCTGAACAAACAAATTCAGAAACTGCACCGATTGACCGTCTGGAGTCGGTGGTTGTTGGTGCTTGGGTGTTGGCTCTGCTTGGGAACCATTAGCATCTGGAGCTTGCGCTCAGAAATTGTGCTTTGGCAACAGTACTTTACCTGGACAGCAGTACGCTACGCCATTATTTATAATCGCCTTCCTGCTTTTTGCCTCGCTTTTTGTATCGGGATTACGGCAGCCGTTTTGGTCTGGCAAAGTCTCAACATTGTTAGAGGACTCTCTGCTAAAGAAAAATATCGCCTCGCACAACAGGTTCAAAAAATTCGCTTAGCAGGTCCGAGTCATCCTCTTTGGAAATGGGTTTGTAAACCCTAAGCGCGAGAAAAAGCAGGTCCATAGGGGCCTGCTTTGCTGTCTAGAAGCGCTTAGTTAGAAGAGAATAACCCAGTAGCAGTTCTGCTCTACTTGACGCTGACTTTACCGCCAGCTTCTTCTAGCTTTTTCTTCACTTCCTCAGCTTCCTCTTTAGCGACTCCCTCTTTGATCGGCTTTGGTGTAGATTCCACCATATCTTTGGCTTCTTTAAGGCCTAAGCCAGTCAGAGAACGGACAACTTTAAGGATGGCAATCTTCTTATCAGACGGGACTTCTTCAAGCACAACATCAAACTCCGTCTTTTCTTCTTCCTCAGCAGCGGCACCATCCCCAGCAGCTGGAGCAGCACCAGGAGCCATCATCATCATTCCGCCAGACGGTGCGGCAGCGCTGACTCCAAAAGCGTCTTCAATTTGCTTGACTAGCTCTGAGGCTTCGAGCAGCGATAGAGATTTGAGCTTTTCCAAAATTTCATCAGTTGTAGCAGACATCGGTATACTCCTTGTTTTGTTCTTGTCTGATTTGGTAATCGGCAGTAAACATTCCTGTTGAATATATCCGCCGATAGAAACTACTGACCTTCTTGCTGAGCCGCCACCGCCCCAACAACACGTCCCACAGAAGCAGGCACTTCGTTGATGCTGCGACCCAAGGAGGCAGGCACTTCATTAATGCTGACCGCTAACTTGGTAGCAATGGAGTTGAGTGCTCCAGCCACTTGAGCAATCAGTTCTTCCTTAGACGGCAAATCGGCGATCGCTTTGACCTGAGCTTCAGTGAGAGCTTGACCCTGCATGACACCACCGCGAAATTCGGTTTTTTTGGTGTCTTTCTGAAACCCTTGGTAGGCTCGCACAGCGCCACCAATATCGTCCTTCACGAGCATGAAGGCAGATGACCCGGATAGAAATTGGGTCATTGGCTGCCAATTTTCGTCTTCCTCAACGGCGAGCCTCATCAGAGTATTTTTGGTGACCTTACAGGTTGTGCCTGTGGGTCGTACTCGGTTGCGCAAATCAGTGATTTCAGCAACCGATAGTCCCTGATAATCAATCACGATCGCTAGCTGAGACTCGCTCAGCAGCTCTTTTAAATCTGCGACGAGCGTTTGTTTATCTTCGCGAGTTCTTCCCATCGTCACCTCCTTAATTTCCTCGATTTCTCCCCATAAAATAAACCCTGACAATCAATGCCAGGGTAATGCTCTCCGTTCGACTCTGCTACTGTGACACAACATAGCAGGCAGACTAGCGGCATTGACCTCGGCAGGATATTAAGCAGTTGGCTCCTGCTGTCTTTGGCATGCGTTCAAGCTACTATTCTTAAGCGGTTGTGTTCGTCGCTGGAAATCTCCTATTGATTTAGAGCAGTTTGGGGCGATGTCTACCGGGATTAGTGAAAACGCTTCTAATCCAAGAGAGCTTGCTGAAGACTAATCGAGCAGTATTTCTTATTATAGACGCAGATCGCTCTTAACGTCACCTAGGGTTAAGCAGCGAGCTTGAGATCGCGCAGAGTGGAAATTTCTAGTTCGATTGACGGTCCCATCGTTGCCGATACATAGAGACTGCGCCAGTAACGGCCTTTGGCTCCCGAAGGACGATTGCGGTCGATCGTTTCCTGCAACGCTTTCAGATTAACCAGAAGGTCTTCAGCCGGAAAAGCCGCTTTGCCAAACATCACGTGAACAATCCCGGTTCGATCAGCCCGAAACTCCTGCTTACCCGCTTTAAACTCGGCGATCGCGCTTTCTAGTTCGGTGGTAACTGTTCCCCCCTTCGGAGAAGGCATCAGACCGCGCGGACCGAGCAGCCGCCCGAGTTTTGCTACCTTGGGCATCATATCTGGCGTAGCAATAAGCAGGTCGAAATCCATCATGCCGTTTTGGATTTCGTCGATTAATTCTTCTGAACCGACAACATCCGCTCCCGCGCTGTTAGCTTCTGCTACTTTCTCTCCTCTAGCAATCACCGCCACCTTCACCGATTGTCCGGTTCCTTTCGGAAAACTAACCGTGGTTCGTAATTGTTGGTCTGTATACTTAGGATCGATCCCTAAGCGAATATGAGCTTCCGCCGTCTCTTCAAATTTAGCCGTGGCTGTCTCTTTGAGTAACTGAAGACCTGCTAGCGGTTCGTAAGCTCTATCTTCAACTTTTGCATGCGCCTCTCTCAGGCGGCGCGACAATTTTTTGGCCATCGTTTTCTCCTTGGGTCAATAGCGAAGCTTAGCCTCTCCCCATTGTTAGTGATTATCAGTTTTGCCCTTTAGTCTTAGTGGTTTAAATTTTGAGCGATCTCAAAACCTAGTTCTTACTCAGAAACGGCAACGCCCATATTTCGGGCTGTACCAGCGACAATCCGCATCGCTGCCTCAATATCGTTGGCGTTGAGGTCGGGCATTTTGGTTTGCGCAATTTCCCTAAGCTGGTCCTGGGAAATCGTCGCCACTATTTGCTTATTCGGTTCGCTGGAGCCTTTCTCAATTCCTGCCGCTTTGCGAATGAGCACCGAGGCCGGAGGTGTTTTGAGAATGAACGTAAAGCTACGGTCTTCAAAAACCGAAATTTCGACAGGAATCACCATTCCTGCTTGATCGGACGTTTTGGCATTGTATTCTTTACAAAATGCCATAATATTAACGCCGTGTTGACCCAAGGCGGGCCCTACCGGAGGAGCCGGATTCGCCTTGCCCGCAGGCAGCGCTAATTTAATCAGGGCAACAACTTTCTTGGCCATTTCTAGCTTTGTTTCTCGACTTGATTGAACTCTAATTCTACAGGCGTATCTCGTCCAAAAATGGAGAGCAGAGCTTTCAGCTTGCTTCTTTCTGGACTGACTTCAATGACTTCTCCCTCGAAGTCTTTGAAGGGACCGGAGAGGACCATGATTTTGTCTCCTACCTGCATGTCTACTTTGACGACTGGCTCTTGTTCTTGAGCCTGCTTAAAGATCCGCTCCACCTCAGTTGGGCTAAGAGGCATCGGCTTGACGTGTCCCCGACCGCGACCGTAGCGGCGCTTTTGTTCAGCTCCCACAAAGTTAATGACGTTGGGCGTGTTCTTGACAACCTGCCAGGCATCGTCGTCCATCACCATGCGAATCAGCACGTATCCCGGAAAAACTTTTTCCTCGCTATGCTGGCGAGAGCCGTCTTTGCGAACCTTGACCGTTGGGGTGTGGGGAATCTGAACCTGAAGAATCTTGTCGGCTACGTCTAGGGTGTGGGCGCGCTGTTCGAGATTTGTCTTCACGCGCTTTTCGCAGCCAGAGGCTACCTGCACGGCATACCAGCGACTCGGTGGTTTTCGTTCTGTTTCCTGCGACTGCTCTGAGGTAAAACTCATCCAAATACCCTTCCTGAAACCCAAACAAAGAAATTATCAACAACGTAAATCACTGTGGCCACCAAGGTCACCATCAAGATAACGGCAGCAGACTCGCTCAGCAATTGCTGCCGCGATGGCCACACAATTTTACCGAGCTCTGCTTTCGTTTCTTGGAAAAACTCCAGCGGCTGTTTTTCCTGTTCGCTTTTTTCTTTGGTTTCTTCTTTTTTGGCCACGGCTAATATCCTCAACAATTTCCTTCTAACCGAATTATTGGCACGATCCGGTCTAGCGATGAGTAGTGGCGAGTGTCCTCAAACCGGAATGCTAGCGGAGCAATTGCTTGTTCGCTGTTGCTACGCGCCCTGGAGGACTTGAACCCCCGACATCAGGTTTTGGAGACCTGCGTTCTACCAACTGAACTAAGAGCGCAAGGGGTAGCCTATCGAGCTAGGCTTTATCCATACTTGTATAGCTTAACGCAACCGGACACTCTCTTGTGGAATTTGATTGCTGTTGTTTAGAGCGAGCGATCAAAACGCTGCTGAATCCGGGTCGCTTTCCCAATGCGATCGCGGAGGTAGTAGAGTTTGGCGCGGCGCACCTTGCCTCGACGGAGAATTTTAATATTCGCTATCTTAGGAGAATGAAGGAGAAAGACTCTTTCCACCCCGACTCCTTGAAAGATTTTCCGCACGGTAATTGTTTCGCTAATGCCGCCATTACGCATGGCAATGACGGTTCCCTCGTAAGGCTGCACTCGTTCTTTGCCGCCCTCTTGAATGCGGACTCCCACTCTGACAGTATCGCCAACGTGAATCGTCGGCAAATCAGCTTTTAAATGCTCTGCCTCAACAGAGCGAATTAGTTCTTGAGCATTCATGGTTCTTTAAAAAACTCGCGACTTATTAGTATACTGCAAATTTTCTCCTGTTGAAAAGGGGGCACTCGTTTTCCAATGCTGTTAGTTGTGCTGGTTATCGTGCTGTTGCTCAGCAACTGGTTCTTTGCCGATGCTTTTGTCTTTTACCCTTTGAACATTGTTAGCTACCTTGGAGTGTTTGGTCGCTGGGGACTCCTAATTTTGGGGCTTATCCTCTTGAGCTGGTGCTTCAAAGATTAGGAGAGATTGGCTGATCGAGAATGAGACGCTGGCGGTGAGCTTTCAGCAGGGTTAGTTCCTGCTGTGCCACTTGTTCTAGCATGTAAACGACCTGATCAGTGGTAAGGAGAGTTCCGTCATTACGGCAGCTACCAACATAGCGAAGCACAACAGCTTCAGGAGTGCTGCCGCAAGGCGAAGCGACGCTTAGTTCAAACAGGCGATCGCGCAAATTGACCGCTACTGTTTTACCCGATTTGGTGGTTTTTTCCCACACAAACTCCCGACGAGCTTTGACAGCTTCAGCCCAGCGTTCCCACTCTGGAACGGAGGCCTCCACAGCCTCAACCTCTATCAGATACTCTGCCTGAGCTAAGAGTCGCGTGGCGGCTGCCGCTTTTAAATCAACTTCTTCAACGCGGTAGATTGGGATATCGGTAGGCAGGCTTGCCGCTAGCTGCTGCTGAAACTCAGCCACATCCAGCGGGCGAGTCAGTTCAAAATCAGCAATCTCTCCACTGCTGGAGATTCCTAACGAGAGGGCATTGGCAATCGAAATTCTGGGCCCAGGATGATAGCCGCCGGTATAAGAGATGGGGAGGGCGGCACGCCGAACGGCTCGATCGAAAAGGCGCACGAGATCGAGATGACTGACTAACGCCATGTCTCCCTGCTTGCCGAACCAAACGCGGCAGCGCTGAACTCGCCGAGAATTAGGCACGAAATGCCCGACAAACTCCGGAATCGGCGGCGGCTCGATCGCCACATTATGTCCGAAGTCGCTTCCGCAGATCCCGCATTGCGAACAGCCTTCAAAGGCACAATCAGGAACGGTGGCGGCGGCTAACGCCTTTTGCAGATCAGCCTTAAGCCAGTTTTTGTCAATCCCGGTGTTGATATGGTCCCACGGGAGAGGAGCATTCAATCGTTCGTCCCCAGTATATTGAGGACGGCGATGGTGGACGTTCGTCTGCTGATTTTCCACCTCCATCACGTTCCATTCCCCAGATTCAACCTGACGGTACTTCCAGGTTAAATTGGCCTCGGCGATCGCCTGCTCCCAGGCCGCAAACGCTCGGTCTAAGTTTTCCCACCACGAGTCCATGCCCGCTCCCAGCTCCCAAGCTCGCCGCACAACCGCCGCCAGAGTGCGATCTCCTCGTCCGACAAAATCTTCCATCGCGGAGATGCGCACGTCAGTATAGTTAACTTTTACGCCTCGCATCGAGTTAAATTCGCGCCGCAGAAGTTCCTGCCGACGCTGGAATTCCCCTGTAGAAACGGAATGCCACTGAAAGGGAGTATGGGGTTTGGGGGTAAAGTTAGAGATCGTGATATTAATATCAAGTCTTTTCTTGCCGCGCGGACGGCACTCTCGGCGCAGCCACCGTACGGTATCGGCAATGCCGATCACATCGACATCGGTTTCTCCGGGTAATCCGATCATAAAATACAGCTTGACTTTACTCCACCCCTGCTCGACCGCTGTTTTTACGCCCCGCAAGAGTTCTTCATTGGTGAGGCCTTTATTAATGATGTCGCGCAATCGCTGAGTACCAGCTTCTGGGGCAAACGTCAGTCCAGACTTACGGGTACCGCCAATGATGTTGGCGATGTTTTCGTCGAAGCGATCAACTCGTTGACTGGGTAAAGACAAAGAAACGTTTTCGTCCTTGAGCCGATTTTTAATCTCCATCCCCACTGCCGGAAGCGCTAGATAGTCAGAACAGCTCAGAGAGAGTAGAGAAAATTCGTTGTAGCCAGTGGTTCTCATGCCCTGTTCGATCGCCTCCACCACTTCGGTTGGGTCTACATCTCTGGCAGGACGGGTGAGCATTCCTGGCTGGCAAAAGCGACAGCCGCGCGTACAGCCTCGGCGAATTTCCACTGTCAGGCGATCGTGGACGGTTTGCATGTAGGGAACCGGCCCGACCGAATAGGCTGGCATTGGGGTAGCGACCCGTCGGAGAATGCGCTTGGGTACGTCTCGGCGGTTAGGAATAACCGCACCATTCTCAGCGGCCTCGTAAAATCTGGGCACATACACCCCAGGAACCTGAGCAAGATCGAGCAAAATCTGTTCTTTAGAGGATCCGGCACTCCGGCCTTCCTCTAGAACTAAACCGATTTCCGGCAGCAGTTCCTCGCCGTCTCCGAGGGCAATAAAATCGAAGAAATCAGCAAAGGGTTCGGGGTTAGAAGTCGCTGTCTGTCCGCCAGCGAAAATCAGCGGGTGAGATTCAGAGCGCTCTGCCCACGTTAAGGGAATCCCGGCGAGGTCCAGCATCTCTAGGATGTTGGTTGCTCCCAGTTCATAGCTCAGGCTAAAGCCGAGAATGTCAAAGTCTGTGAGAGGACGGCGAGATTCTAAAGCAAACAGGGGCGTTTGCGACGAGCGGAGCTTAGCGGTTAAATCTGGGGCTGGTAAATAAGTGCGATCGCAAAGCTGCCTGGGTTGAGCATTGAGAATATTGTAGAGAATAATATGCCCTAGATTAGATGCCCCTACCTCATAGACTTCTGGATAGGTTAGCACCCACCGCACCCGAGCGCTTGCCCACTCTTTGTGAATGGCTCCTCGCTCGTTCCCCAGGTAACGAGCAGGCTTGTGAATTTCTGGGGTTAGTAGCTGTTCAATAACTCCCACGCGGCAGTCCTCCCGCAATTAGCTGTAGTGCGCTTTTATCACTATAGCCAATTGCAGATTCTACTTGAGAGACCGCTGGTTGTTAACTGTTTTATGCCGCTACTGGCTGAGCGATGGTGCGGTCAAAATCACAGCGATTGTTGAAAATTTCAAAAACTTTGTCTAGTCCCGTTAACTCAAAAACAATCCGTACCGAGGGCGTAATAGAGCAAAGGCTAAGGCGTTGTCCTCGGCTTTGTCGCTGACGAAAAACCGAGACAAGCTTGACTAAACCTGAGCTGTCTAGAAATTCTACCTGGCTCATGTCTACCAAGAGCACTAAGCCTGCTTGACTTGCAACAGTCCTCAATTCTTGTTCAAACTCATTAGCATTGGCCGCAGTAATATAGCCGCTTGGTGCGAAAACAGCAATATTGTTGCTCAAGTTACCGTTCATTTTTTTCTCCAAGAATACACCGAATAACATTTGTCTTGTCTACTTGGTTCGCAGTCACAAACCGTGGATTCACGGATTGACTATTCCTGTAGAGGAATCTTACTCTTTGGGTATTCCAGCTAGAAAAATCCTCGTCAAAAAATTCGCTTGTGTTTTCTTCTAGCCAATCTACCGAGTGCAAATCCTGGCTCATCCCAGCAGTCAGAAACAGCGAATTAAAAAAATAGAGCCCATGAAAGTCCCTAACCAGGGGAAGATGTTGACTAATAGTCTATCTGAGATTCTGAGAGAGTCAGTAAGGTGCGTTACCAAAGCTGGGTGAACAAATCAGGGACAGATTTAAAACTGGAATAGTCCTCTCTAAAAAAACTTTCGTTGAGGGGATACTGTACATAGATGCCGTCAATTTAGCTAACAAAATTTTTATGCTAGGGTAATATCTAGGCCGCCATGAAAATGACTTACGCCATACGCCAACTTGTCGAGAAAGCTCTCTATATTCGTCGACTAACACCTGAGATAGAAAACGCTATTAATACTGAACTAACCCAAATGGGCTATATTTCCGACGTAGATTATGAAGCACTCGAGCTGCTGATGGCAGAAATGGATGCTGGTAGAGTTCAGCTTGTCCCTAGTCCTTAAGTAGTGGGAGATGAATTGGCTAACCAAAGCTGCTTGACAAATTCGTTGAGCTGATTCTGAGCCTGTAGCTGCTTATCCTGTCTCGGAGACTGCTTCACGGACATTAGCAAAGAAATTACTTCTGTATCTAGAGCAGCACGAAACCGTTCCAGAGGCCAAAGTAGATCTGAGGTACAGCGCAAGTCAATAGTGTCCGGCGGCGTACTGGCAGTCATGGCGAGGAGAAGTGGGCGTACCCAGCAGAGATGGCGTGAAGCAACAACCTGAATCACCTCGCTGTATAGGCATGCCTGTGTTGACTCTAAGCAAACAATTTGGCGAGGGATAAATTGAGCGACTCTGTTCATGCTTTCCTCCGCAGCTACTACAGAATTAAACTAGCCAATGGCAGACGAGGGCATTTCTTGATCGGTGAGTTCCTGAAAGCGAATTTCGTCACGGCGCGGATCGACGTAGCCCACCTGAACCTGTAAGCGATCGCCAAGAGATACTGCTCGTTCAAAGCGATGGGGTAATTCTAATCCTAAATCTTCAATTAAAATCAAGGCCAGACGCTCGTCTTCGCGCAACCAGCGCAGAACCAATACCTGCCAAACTTGCTTGGGGTGCTGTCGCAAATATTCCAGCGCCCAATATCGATTGGTTTGCCGCTCTACTAGAGTCGCTTCGTAGGCTGAAGCCACAACGCTGTAAAGAATTTCCTGCATTTCCTCCCGGGAGAAAGGCAGAGCATCGCCTCGTAAATGAGCCTTAAGCTGAAAATGAGTGAGCAGATCGGTGTAGCGGCGAATCGGCGAGGTGGCCTGAGAGTAGGTTTCCAAGCCGAGACCAGCATGACGACTTGGGGTAATACTCATTTCGCTGCGCGGCATACAGCGTCGCAGCGCACAGAAACGCACCGGACCTGCCGGTAGCTGAACGAGTTGTTGCTCGGAGGGCAAATCGGGCTGGGGCTGCCCGCGAAATGGAACAGGCACATTATGCTCTTGGCAGTAACGGCCAGCAACTTCCCCGGCCAAAATCATCATTTCGGCAACGAGCTGGCGTGCTTGGGAATCGTTGAGCAGGTTAATCACCACCTGATCGTTGGCTTCTACTTTAATCGAAGATTCTGGCATGTGAATACTGACCGAGCCTTGCGAGTGTCGCCATGCTCGCCGTTTTTCGGCTTCAGTTGCTAGCCGAGAAATTTCTGGCTCTGCCTGAATTCCCAGCTGGAGCATTTCGTCTACGTCGTCGTAGGTCAATCGATAAGTCGGCTTGATGAGAGTCGCGTGAATTCTGTAGCTTTGGACAGCTCCGGCTTCATCGAGAACGACTCCAAAACTGAGAGCGGGACAGATTTGGCCCTGGACTAGACTCATCGGTCCGGTAGCCAGTTCTGAAGGAAACATAGAAATCATTCCGGTCGGCAAGTACAGACTGGTACTGCGGCGGCGCGCCTCTAGATCTAGCTCGTCTCCTGGGGAAACGAGGCGACTTGGATCGGCAATATGAATCCAGAGGCAGCTGCTTGCTTCCCCAACTTCAATGCTCAAACCGTCATCTATTTCTGCCGTACTTTCGTCATCAACGGTGTAAACCTTAAGATGAGTCAGATCGAGGCGATCGCAGTCGGGATCGCGAGAAGATTGAAGACGTTGCTGCGCCACTTCAAGTACCTTTTGAGGAAAGTTAATCGGATAGGAACTGCGTCGCAGGAAAAGGTTTTCGTGTTTGCTCCACCATCCTATCTCGATTAGAAGTTCAAAAGCCTCTTGAGCCGTTGGTGAGCGCTCGGCTGTGGCTAAAACGTCTCGCGCTTTGGTTCCCTGCTCGGGGTTGAGAACAAACTTCTCCACCGCTTCTAATCGAGAGCGATCGCTCGATGTCCACTCCACCGCTTCTCCAGCTAACGCTTGCTGTAGACGAGCTGAAAATGCGGCTTTCTCTTGGACTCGCTGAGCCTCTACTTCAAGCTGATGGCTGATTTCCTCGACTTGGCTAGCAGAGCGAGGTTCATACAGGTCTCCCTTTTTCTTAAAGTAAACTTTGTCCTCACATAGAAGAGAATGAGCAGCGTAGCAGAGAATCGGATTTTGCTCCGAGTACAAAAGCTGAGCCATATCAGCAACGGATACGGCACTGCCATCTTCGACTAATAGCTCCCACGCTACCTCCAAACTGGAAGAATCTAAGTAGGACCGGACTTTTTCAATAAAGCTAGGAATGTCTGCTGGCCTGTAGGAACCACCAATTTCAAATTCAACTCGTTGAGGTCTTAGCTTGTATGTTTGCCCCTGCTCGTCAATAACGAGCCAATCTTTTTTGCCCTCTGGACGCTCTGTCACTGCCAGACGTCGTTCCCCGTGTTGTCTAAATTCTATTAGTGTTCCTTTTTCCACCAGCGTTGCGCTTTAAACAGATCCCTATACCGTTCTACCTCAGTTTGCCTGCCGAGTGAGCATCAACAGCCAGCAAGGTTCCTCTTGAGCTTATCCTTCCTGGTTGACAAACGGCAGCATTGCTAGAATCCGAGCGCGCTTGACTGCAAGCGTTAAATCTCGCTGCTGCTGAGCCGTTAACCCGGTAATGCGCCGAGGTAAAAGTTTTCCTCGTTCGGTAATAAACTTACGCAACAGCTCTACGTCTTTATAATCGATGGGATCGCCTGGTTTGATTGGGGAAAGGCGCTTGCGGTAGTAAGGCATATCTTGGCTTGTTTCCTCATAAATTGGTGCTGACCTAGAGCACAACGCTACTTAATTTCTTTGTGAACGGTGTGCTGATTGCAGTGAGTGCAAAACTTTTTCAGTTCTAATCTCCCGGTGGTATTCCGCCGATTCTTCGTTGTCGTATAGCGATTAACTCCTGGAGATCTCTTGTTAAGATTGCTGCGGCACTCAGTACACTCTAGGTTAATAATAATTCTGACCCCTTTCTTACTTGCCATAACGGTTGTCCGTTTTTACTTCGTTTTGCTTGCGTTGACACAATCGTTTATCTTCTCATATTTTCCCTGACTTTGCAAGAGGCAATCACTGTGACTCTGACCGAAAAGTAAGCGACTGCTGACCTTGAGGAGACGTTTATTTGGTTATTTGGTCCGTTTACTTAAGGAATATTTTAATTGATTCCACAATTGCTTCAGTTTAAAGTCAAGGAAAAAACCCCGACGAGCCGGAATAACCATAGTATCAGCCAGACGGTCATGAAAAGCCTGATTAAGTTCATCGGTGAAAGCGATACCGCAATCGGCAAGGAGAGGCAAAACTAAAATCAGCATCGACAAAGGATTGATAAAAGCAATATTTAAACCAGTCATCGCTAAAAGAGCCGCCAAACCAACAACTC
The DNA here is from genome assembly GCA_050331735.1 of Cyanophyceae cyanobacterium. GTDB lineage: Bacteria > Cyanobacteriota > Cyanobacteriia > Cyanobacteriales > JBHJGN01 > JBHJGN01. The sequence continues at coordinate 130,924 of JBHJGN010000004.1, read as the reverse complement.
CCTCACGCTTAGCCAACGGCAATAACCCAGGAACTTTATTAAAGCGAACGTCAACGACTTTCATGTTGAACGCCCATCGTCCTAAGCTTTGACCTTGATTGGATTCGACTAAGATTGTCCGCAGTCCAAACCAGGCAACGATAAAGATTAGCCCGCGGACTAGCCCAGCACTTACAAACGAACTGAGCAGCCAAACTGTGATAAAATCGAGCAAAAACGCCCCGGCACGTTTTTCTGCGGGAACTTGAGGAGGACGCTCAGGAAGAGATCGTTGGGTAGCCATGATCCAGAAAAGAAAAAAGTGTCATTAATATCACTGCTAACATTCTACGTTCTTGCTAATGTTCAGACATAAGCAAGGAATAGGGACCAAAGGATTGTGCTTTTTTTAAAGATTCGGTAAAGTTGTTTCATTTCCCCGAATTCTGAGCTAAAAATGTTAGTGAGCAATTAGGTTTAAAAGTGCAAACAGTAATGATTAAGAGTTATAAAAACTTATTAAGGCTACTGACGGGGGCGGTGGTGCTTTACGCAGGCAGCGCTAGTGCAGCCTCGTTTATGGATGAATTTGTCGACCCGACCAACCCGAATCAGTTTATTCGCGCTGATGCCTTTGAATCTGGTAACGATACGGCATTTAGTGAAACGGCAGACTTTCCAGATACTATTTTGGGAGGATATCGAGATCTGTATTTGGAAATCGAATCTCGGGAGGATGTTTCCCCCCAATCAGGAGCCGCAGCGGATGTCTTTGACGGAATCATGAGGTTTAACAACGACACCGGTATCAAGTCCAAGCTACAGCTAACTTACGACGGTCAAGACAACTCTTCAGAGCTAGACACAATGGGCTTAGAGGGCTTGGATCTCACGGCGGATGGAGCAACTGGCTTTGGCTTGAACATTATTGAGGCCGATCGGAATCCATTTTTCATTACGGCAGCGATTTATTCTGGAGACCAGATGTCAAGCGTAACCCTTGACTTCAATGAGGAAATTATTGATGACGGTACTCCCAGAGAGGCATTTTTTGCCTTCGATCAGTTTGAGGGAATCGATTTAACGGACGTTGGCGCCGTTCAATTTACCTTTGAAGGGCCTGACGCTCTCGACATGAGAGTTGGGCCAATTACAATGGCTGAGGAAGTTTCCAGCGCCGAAATTCCTGAGCCGACGTCTCTGCTCGCTTTAGCAGGAGTTAGTGCTTTAGGAGTATCGTACAGACGGCGTAAGTGTAAAAGTTAATTCCATTAGCAAAGGGCAGAAAATGCTGCTAAAAGCATCTCGATCAACTCTAGCGCCTGCTAGAGTTGATTTTTATGAGTGAATCTTGGTTAACGAGCATGCTTCCAGCTAAGCAGGCTGAATCGATTATTTTAGGTTTATTGAATCCGTTATGTCGCCAGAGCGATTTTGAAACTGTCGCGATTGACGATGCTAGCGGTCGAGTGCTTGCAATGCCAGTGGCAGGCAAACTTGACATCCCTCACTGGGATAACTCAGCAATGGATGGGTATGCCGTGAGATATGCAGACGTCAACGCAGCAAGTGCTGAAGCTCCGGCGGTTTTAAAAGTTGTTGAAGAAATTGCGGCAGGCTGTGTGCCCCAACAGCTCCTGCAAACTGGCCAAGCCGCGCGAATCTTTACCGGAGCAATGCTTCCAGAAGGAGCAGACACTATCGTTATTCAGGAAAACACTCAGCGAGAGGCAGAAAAGGTCAAAGTGTTAACAGCTCCGCAGCCTGGGGAGTTTGTCAGACATCAAGGAGAGTTTTATCGAGCGGGTGAACCACTATTGATGCCGGGTGTTCCTCTTCACGCTTCACAAATCGCCGTCTTAGCTAGTGTTCAACAAACCGAAATTACGGTCTATCGCCGTCCTCGCGTGGCCATCCTTTCTACCGGAGATGAACTCGTCTCCCCCGAACAAAAGTTACAGCCAGGGCAAATTGTTGACTCTAATCAAGTGGCGTTGGGAACCTTGGTTGCTGAGCATGGTGGCTTGCCGATAAGATTGGGGATTATTCCTGACCAGAGAGCGGCACTGCAAGAGGCAATCCAAAATGCTATTGCTGACGCGGATATAGTACTCTCGACTGGCGGTGTTTCTGTCGGTGATTACGACTACGTTGAGCAAGTACTGGCGGAGTTAGGCGGCGAGATTCATATCCGTAGCGTTGCGGTTAAGCCGGGAAAACCGTTAACTGTAGCCGCTTTCCCGAATGGCTGCCTGTACTTTGGGCTACCAGGCAATCCGGTTTCGGCTCTAGTGAGCTGCTGGCGCTTCGTGCTACCAGCGCTCAAAAAGCTGGCTGGGCTGACGGCATGGCAACCGCAGTTTGTCGAAGCGCGATCGCTTTCTGAACTACGCTCCGGCGGAAAACGAGAAACTTACCTATGGGGACAGCTACGATTAGTCAAAGGAAATTACCACTTTGAGCTAGCAGGTGGCTCTCATAGCTCTGGTAATCTAATTAATTTGGCTCAAACTAACAGTCTAGCCGTCGTCCCTGTCGGGCAAACGTGCATTGCAGCAGGAGAGCGAGTAGAGGTGATGCAGATAGGTTGACCCGTTATTGGGTAGGGTATAGATGTAAGAAACACAACTAGAAAAAGTCAATAGTACGCAATTTGACGAGATTAAGGGATGTCGAAGGAAAAATCTTTATTTGTCGATTTTACCCAGGAAGATACTCTACTCTCGGTTCTCCCTTGCAAGCCTGTCGCTTCTAGCCACTCCGCAGGCTGGGATAGTATTCATCTGGCCCTTTACCATCTGCCTCCGCATCGCCTCCCTAAACATTACTCCCCTCATCACAGTATTTGTCTTAATGTTGGCGATGCTGTTCTGCTAGAGCAGTCAGTCGATGGGTGTTTTTCGCTGACTCATTCGCTCCCTGGCGCTCTCAGTCTTTATCCTGCCAATATGAATCAGTCAGTGGGGTGGGATCGAGAAGCTAAAGTTTTGCTCCTCGATTTTGAGCCAACACTCCTCGCACTGGTAGATGAGGGAACTTGGGGGAGCGCTCATTGTGAACTGCCGCCAAAATTGGCATTTTTCGATCCGCTCATTCAACAGATTGCTCTGGCACTAAAATCTGCACTAGAAACGAATGTAGGAAGTCGTCTCTATGCCGATATGATGGCAAACGCCTTAGCAGTTCATCTGCTGTCTCGATATTCTACAAGAGAACAGACGATTCAGTGCTATGCGGGAGGACTATCTAAACAAGATTTACAGCAGGTCATTAACTATATCCACGAGCATCTAGAGAAAAATCTCAGCTTGGCTGAACTGGCTGCTGTTGTTCAACTGAGTTCTTGGCATTTTGCTCATCTCTTTAAGAAATCTACTGGAGTTTCGCCCCATCGCTATCATGTTCAGTGCCGCGTTGAGCGTGCTAAGCAGTTACTTCTGAAGGGATTAGAAATTGCTGAAGTTGCCCAAACTGTAGGCTTCACCAGTCAGGGACATTTGAACTATCACTTCAAGCGCTTTGTTGGAACAACGCCAAAGAAGTTTCTGCGCCAATAGCAAGAACTTAGAAAGATAAAGCAAGAACTTTGAAGACAGCTAATTAGATCGCACCTGATACTGGAGATATCAACAAAAAATCGTCAGCCACTTATATAGACTCAAGCAAACTGACAAGCCAGCATTGCGAGTCTGGATTTATCTTACACCAATTAGAAAAAGTAATAGGAGACTTGATGAGTTGGGGGAAAGGGGAAGGGGGAAAGGGCAAAGGGAAGCACAGCAGCTCTTTGCCCTTGAACCTCCAATGCTTGGTTAGTTTAAGGAACTATCTGACTACTTTCGGTCAATGGTATTACTTTGATACCAGGAGATACTCATGAATACTTTAATCGAACAAAACAAGTCTATTGCTCTCCGCTTTGCCGAGCAAGGCTGGGGTAATGTAGACGGGTGGGAAAAAGTTTGGGATGAATTGGTCGCCGAAGATATAGTTCTGCACTTTTGTAGCTGGTCTGAGCCAATCGTGGAACTCGAAGCGAACAAGAAATTTAACGCGAGTCTATTTCAAGGATTTCCCGATATTCAGCAAACTGTAGAAGACGTTATTGCTGAAGGCAATCGGGTTGTCTTTCGCGCGACTCTGAAGGGTACTCATACAGGAGAGTTCATGGGAATTCCCCCAACGGGTAAACAGGTAAATGTCAACGGTATCAATCTGCTGCGGATTTCCCAGGGCAAGATTGTGGAGTGGTGGTATGAACTGAATCAACTAGAAGTGATAACTCAACTCGGTGCTCTCCAAAGCTGGAGCAGTTATCGACAGAAGTATACTATCCGTTGAGGAAATACAAGCATGACTAATCACACTATTGTGCGGTTGAAGCGATCGCAATTGCATCAGGCAGTTGCAGTTCTTAGCAATACTTTTGATAGCGACCCCATTTTTCGCTATTTTTTGGCTCAAACAGATGGGAGACCACATAATTCCCTCAAGCAGCTCTGTAAAACTTTTGTACAGTATACTCAGCCCTATCGCTATGTTTATACCACCAACGATTTAAAAGGCGTAGCCGCTTGGCTACCGCCAGGGCAATTTCCGTTTCATCCTCTCCAACTGTTACAAGCAGGGATGTACGCGCTGCCTTTGATGGTACGCTGGAGTAAACTTCAACAGCTTATCTCATTCTTTCTCCAACTAGAAGACTATCACAAACAGGATGTTGCTCAACAGCATTGGTATTTGGCGCTTCTAGGCGTTGCACAAGAGTATCAAAATCAGGGAATTGGCGGACTCCTGATCCAACCAATCCTTGAAAAAGCAGAGCGTGAGAGATTATGTTGTTATTTAGAAGCAACGACCCAAAGCAGCGTTCGTTTTTACCAAAAACACGGGTTTGCGGTCGTGAGAACTGTTGAACTGTCGGGGAACAACCTGCGGGTTTGGACAATGAAGAGAGCTCCGAGCAGCAGTTGATGAGCGACCGAGAGCGACGATCTTCAATTAGCGACCGGCTCACAATGGATTCTGAGAGCAAGATTTCAAAATTGGCTAATGCTCTCAGAGCGGTCGATAGACCCGATAGTTGATATTCGGGAAAATGTTGTCTATTTTTTCCACCTTTTCGAGCCAACCGGAGTCGATCTTACCGATCAGAATATCCTCGTAGAGTTTGTTGAAGCGCAAAAGGTGCGATCTCGTTCTGCGCACCGCGTAAGGAACCATCGTTCCTGTCCGCATAATAAATGCCCAGTCCGAGGACTGCGCCAGCAGTAGCTCTCTTGCTGCTTGGTTGAGGGCTTTCCACTCTAGCTCATCTAGCGGTTCCCGATTGGCTAGATGAATCATCCGTTCCGTTGCTTTGTGCAGATGGGGATAAATCCAGGCGTTAGTTTCGTTAAGCCAATATTCGTGGAAACCTTTGTACCCCCAACTAGACTGAGAAGGACGACATACCTGCTGAGTGGGATTGTCGCGGAGATAGTCGGCGAGGTGCGTCATCTCGTAGGTGTTTTGATCGTACCAGGATTTCCGGAACAGGTAGTCGATAAACCAAGGTCCTTCATACCACCAGTGGCCAAACAGTTCAGCATCATAGGGAGACACAATCATCGGCGGTCGCTGCATCACCCCCGCTAGATGCTCTACTTGTCGTTCCCGATTGTACATAAAGTTACCGGCGTGTTCTGCTGCCTTTTCTCGGGCCCAGTAGGGGTCGTATAAAGCTTTGTCGGACAGACCAGCGGTGCGACTGGTAATTTTGTGGTATTTGATCCCAGTGTTCTTACGCTGACCATTAGGCATGATATAGGGCTTAATGTATTCGTATTCGGCTTCCCAGCCCAGATCTTTGTAAAATTCCCGATAGTCTGGGTCGCCAGGATAGCCTACTTGAGAAGACCAAACCTGCTGCGAGGATTCATGGTCTCGCCCGAAGGCAGCGACACCAGTTTCAGTAAAGATGGGAGCGTAGGAGCCAAAACGAGGACGCGGGCGAGCATAGAGGATACCGTGTCCGTCGGTGAGAAAATAGCGCAGATCGGCATCAGCCAGCATGCGCTCTAATCCTTCGTAGTAAGCACATTCTGGCAACCAAATGCCTTTTGGAGGACGACCAAAATTTTCTTGATAATGTTCGCAGGCTACCTCAATCTGTGCCCAGACTGCCTGGGGGTACATCTTCATCAGCGGTAGATAGCCATGAGTGGCACCGCAGGTAATAATTTCTAGGTTATTGCTGTCTAGAAACTGCTTAAAAGCCATTACCAAATCGCCGTCGTAGCGTTCCCACGTACTGCGAATTTCCCGAAACGAGGTGGCGTAATGCTCGGCCAAATAGCGAATATGTCCGTTATGCTCGTTATGCTCAACTTCTTTGGCAACCAATTCTTCTAACTTACCGAGATGGTCGCTATAGCGTTCCTGTAGCAGCGGGTCTCGCAGCATGGAAATTAGAGGCGGTGTCATGCTCATTGTCATTTTGAAATCGATGCCATCCCGCTTCAGTCCCTCAAAAACGTGCAGGAGAGGAACATAAGTTTCCGTAATCGCTTCAAAGAGCCATTCTTCTTCTAAAACGTAATCGCTTTCCGGATGCCGAACAAAAGGCAGGTGAGCATGGAGAACGAGGGCGACGTAGCCAAGAGCCATAACAGTTGCGGAGTTTTTGATTAAAGAGCTGGAACAGATGGTGTAAATTTTACACTATCTTAAGATCCCTAGGAGATAAACATCGTCATGAGTCACGGCGAGAATTTCAGGAGCAATTTCGGGCTACACGAATTTTGCCTAGCCTGCCCAGAAAAAAGCCCGAATCAGCAATCAGGAAACTCTTCCCCCCGTCTCTGCTTGATTGTTGAAGTCCCCGGCTATGCATTAAGATAGATGCAAACAACTGCTGCCGAAGCTGCTTAACTGACGTGCTCATCAAGGTTGAATCATTAACAGGAAAAGCGCTTAGGCAGATAAAAACAGAAACGCGCATTTTCCAGTGTTACTGAAGCTCCTTCTTTTTGTCGATGACCGCTTAAATTGTTGGGAAAATATTCAGCAAATCCGGGATTACCTACACTCAGAGGCTCATTACCCCTTTAATCTACAGGTGATAGAGACCCGCGAGCAGCCTCATCTGGTTGAACATTTTAAACTAGTAGCTACTCCAGCTTTAGTCAAAATCTATCCATCACCTCGGCAAACGCTGGCGGGCAGTAACTTAATTACTCAGCTGAGAAAGTGTTGGCTTCAGTGGCAAGCCTCCGCCGGGGATGCAGAAGCCGCAACCTCTCCTGGAAGTTTAGATGAGGCGATCGCCTGCTCTGCTGAAGTAATGCGACTGTCTGACGAAATTTTTTGCCTCAGGCAAGAACAGGACAAGCTGCGAGAACAGCTTCGCTTTAAAGACCAAATCGTGGCGATGTTAGCTCACGATCTGCGCAGTCCTCTTACAGCCGCTTCCATCGCTGTAGACACCCTAGAATTAGCTCAAAGTCGACAAGATGAAGCAGACTTGGTGCCGCTTAAACAGCACCTTCACCAGCAAATTCGCCAGCAATTTCGGGCGATGAACCGGATGATTGCCGATCTGCTGCAGGCTTCAAAAAGTACGGGAGCTCGGTTAAATCTTGACCCCAGTCAGCTATCTATACAAACTTTGTGCCAGGAAATAGCGGCACAGTTTGCCAGTCGGTTTCAAGACAAGCGGCAACAGTTTGACCAAGACATTCCTCAAGATTTACCGACCGTCTATGCCGACCAAGAACTTTTGCGACAGGTGCTGATCAATTTACTAGAAAATGCCGTCAAATATACCCCCGAAGCAGGGATCATTAAACTATCTGCTCTGCACCGCACTACCCAAAAAATCCAGATTAGCATTAGTGACACTGGACCGGGAATTCCGATAGCAGAACAAGAGCGTATTTTTGAGGGGCATTTTCGCCTGCAGCGGGACGAAGCTCAAGACGGTTACGGACTGGGACTAGCTCTCTGTCGCCAAATCATTAACGCTCACTACGGGCAGATTTGGGTAGACAGTGCCCTGAACCAGGGGAGCTGTTTTCACTTTACCCTCCCTGTTTACCGTTGTGAAACCTAAACAGCTCTTAACCAGTGTTCCGCATTCCTGCGGCGATGCCGTTGATGGTTAACAAGGCTCCGCGCAGCAACTCTTCTTTGCTGTGGCGGAAGTGGACTAAGCCCGATTCTTGACTGGTATACTGGCGCAGGCGCTTGAGCAGAGAAACCTGTAGAAACCCTAAGGGCACAATCGTGCCGCTGCGAAGCTGAACCGAGCGCTGCAAATCCGGGTCGCCGTCTAGCAGTTTTTTCTGACCATTGATGCTCAAAACGATGTCACTTGTCGAGTAGTACTCGTTAGAAATCTGTTTGAACAGTCTATCAAAGCGCTCTCGGTCTTCGGAGAGCGACAGCTCGCTGACATAGTGATACGCCATTTGCAGATCGACTTTCGACAGGGTCATCTCGACCTTGGAAATCGCCATTTTAAAGAACGGCCATTTGAAGTAAAAGTAGCGCAGCAGCTTCAAATTTTCTGTCGGGGCCTGCTCGAGAAACTCCCGCAGGGCCGTTCCTACACCGTACCAAGCTGGAAGCAGAAAGCGGCTTTGAGTCCAGCTAAACACCCAAGGAATCGCCCGTAGACTGCTGAGGTCTTTCTTACCACCGCTGCGTCTTGCGGGACGAGAGCTAATTTGCAGCTGGCTAATCTCTTGAATGGGAGTAACAGATAGAAAGAAATCGAGGAAGTCTGGCTCTTCGTAGATCAACGCGCGATAAGCAGCACGAGAACGAGAGGCGAGGTCTTCCATAATTTTGTTCCAGGGTTCGATGTCGTCAAACCCACTCCCCAATAAACTCGCCTGGAGGACGGCGGTAGAAATAGTTTCTAGATTATAAAGAGCGAGTTCCGGCAGCGAATACTTAGACGCTAACACCTCTCCCTGTTCGGTAATTTTGATTCGTCCGTTAATTGTCCCTGGCGGCTGAGCCAGTATTGCCTCGTAGGCTGGACCGCCACCGCGACCGACTGAGCCACCGCGTCCATGAAAGATGCGCAGGGTAACGCCATACTCCTGAGATAGCTTTTGCAGTGCTTTTTGCGCTTTATGAATTTCCCAATTACTGCTCAAGAAACCAGAATCTTTGTTGCTGTCTGAATAGCCAAGCATCACCTCCTGTAGGTCTGCTGGCTGTAACAACGGTGCTGGGAGATGAGCGTTGGCGTCATCAGTATGAGCACTAGATCCCGTCTGTCCCTGAGCTAAATCGGCTCCGAGCGCGCGAGGAGAAGTGTTTGATTCTAAATGCTCGTATCCTCCTGACAAATAAGCACGGTATAGCGGAAGCTCAAACAGTTCGCGCATAATTGATGGAGCTCTCTTGAGGTCATCGACCGTTTCAAACAGCGGGACAATGCGAACCGTTCCTGAACTAGTGGCGGGGTCGTAGAGCCCAGCCTCTTGAGCAAGGAGCAGGACTTCAAGGATATCGCTGACATGATGGCTCATGCTAATGATGTAGGTCTGGCAAATTTCCGGTCCAAATTCATGTTGCAGCTGCCGCAGAACACGCAGCGTTTCGATTGTTTCGCAGGTTTGGGAGGAAAAAGGCATTTCTACCGGAATCAGAGGTCTCCGGGTTCTGAGTTCGTCAACGAGCCACGCTGTTTTTTCGGCTTCAGAAAGCTGACCGTAGGGAGAGGGCAGAATTTGTAGGTACTGGGCAATTTCTTCGATGGCGCTAGCATGACGAGTTGATTCTTGGCGGAAATCTAGCTGAGTGAGGGTAAAACCGTAAATTTCTACTTGACAAACGAGCTGATTTAAGTCGCGACAGCTTAAGCCCGTCTGCGATAAGTTCTGTTGAATTAGCTGTAGTTCTGATAAAAACTCTTTTCCAGAGCGGTAGATGTTGCTCAGCTCCGTTTCGGCAGGAGGTTTTCTCTCGGGAGAGTCAGCCAGCCGGTGGTTGCGAGCGCGGGTGTTTTCCAGGCGCTTTTGAATGTACGCTAACTTGAGTCGATAGGGTTCTTGGCGATAGCGAATGGCCAATTCTTCGTAGACCTCTGGCATCTGTAGGCGGTCTTGCTCCAGAGAGTCGAGCAGTTCCGGCAAGACATCGCTCCAGTGCAGAGATAAGCTCAGCAGCGTAATTAGCTGACGCACCGAATACAGATATTTCTCTAGCACCAAGTTACGCTGATAGCAGGCGGTTTTCCAGGTAACCTGTGGAGTCACCGAGGGATTGCCGTCCCGGTCTGCTCCCACCCAGGAACCGAACTGACAAAACTGATTGTGGGGAGGACGCAGACTGGGAAACGACTGTTTAAGAGCCTGCTTCAGACGCACCGATAGCTGGGGAACAGCTTCAAAGAGAACCGTCTCGAAGTAATGGAGCGCGTAGTCCACTTCATCAAGAACGGTAGGCTTAAATTGATGCAGTTCGTCGGTACGCCACCACAGCCGAATTTCTTCGGTAAGCTCTTCTGTGGCTGCTTCGGCTTCCCAAGACGTTGATAGCTCTATCTCTGGAACAGCTTCCTCCGCTTGGTCAAGCTTTTGTAGAATATGAGAAATTCGCCGTTGTTTTTTACGGATGGTGGGACGGACAATCTCTGTTGGATGGGCAGTGAGCACCAGCCGCACATCGAGCTGATCGAGCAGACGCTGGATCATTTGCGGCGGCATATTCAACTGCTTCAGGGCAGGAAACAGCCAGTGAAAGCCAGCCTGTTGGTTTTCTTCGGGGAGACTCTTTTCGAGGGATTTGAGGCTAGGTGAAGCAAAACTAGGATTGCCGTTGCTGTCGTTCGTTTGTCCAGCAATCCGGCGCCGCAGGAGCTGCTGGTTGCGCTGGTCGTAATGCTGTTCAACAATATTAATCAGCTGAAAGTAAAGAGCAAAGGCTCTCGCTGTTCTAATGGCAGCATCTAGCTCTAGTTTTTCAATCAGGTTAGGGCAAGAGTGAGGCAGCTCGGGGGCTTGCCCGTCAGGAGAAAGCGATCGCAACTGCTTGAGTAAGTCTACTAAATCCTGACCGCACTCAGACCGTAAAACCGACTCCCACAGATCTTCCACCAACTTAAGGCGATGGCGCAAAAACAGGTCCGATGGAGAAAAGACGCTGTCTGGAAATGATTGAATCACCGAACTCATAATCCCTGTCGTTGCTCAATAACTATTCAGAAGGAATTTCCTGATTTTAAAGGGAAACCGACTTTTGTATCGTTTTAATCAATACTAAATTTTTGTTTTGAAGGAGCATCTCTCCCGGTGCTGCTGCTCGAAATCCAGATCCCTAGTGCTTTGGTGGTGCTTCTGGAACGGGAAGAATCGGCAAGCGATCGCCGCGAAACATTTCTTCACTGGTTTGGCCTAGCTCCTGGAGCAGATCCGCAACCGACCCGAGCGCCACTAGCCCCAGTAAAAAAGGACCGGTCGCTAAACTTAACGCCAGGTCAGCGGCTAGAGACGGCTGATGAGATTGATTCAAAATGGCCTCCTCACTACAACTCAATAAAATCAATCGCTAGCTTCAGATTATATAGCTAGACAGATCTCTATTATCTCTTGCTTCTCAGCTATGCTGCCGAATTCTCAGCTCATCATGGCCGGCTTGGGATCAGGAGCCATTTTTAACGCGCTGAATGGGCAAATTAGCAATCAGGGCGGTCACCCGCTGGTTGCTCTCGATCGAAAATTCCATCGCGTCGGGATCGATATCAACATAACGGCTCACCACCTCTAAAATTTCTCGCCGCATTGACTCAATCATTTCTGGACTGAGACCCGCTCGGTCATGAGCAATTACAAGTTTGAGCCGACGTTTAGCTTCTGTCCGGCTACTGTGAGGTGGTCCCCATCGGAAAATCCGCTCTAGGAGTTCGATAATCATAGATTTGAACTAGTGCTCCTCATACCCTAGCCTCGCAACCAACGGCGAATCCGAGTCAGCAAGTTATCGTGGGCAGCCATTAGATCTAAATAGGCTACCTCATGTCCCTCCAGCCGGCGGGCAATGTTGTTGAAGGCTACGGCTGGCAAAGAGGGTTTGCTGTCTAGCACTAACGGTTCTCCTCGATTACTTGAAACAATCACCCGTTCGTCGTCAGGAATGATGCCTAGCAGCGGCACGACTAGCAGATCCAGCATATCTTCAATGCTCAGCATTTCGTTGAGCTGAATCATTTCTGGTCTGACTCGATTGACGATCAGGCGAATACTTTTGAGATTTTCGGTTTCCAGTAACCCCACGACCCTGTCGGCATCTCGTACTGCTGCCACTTCTGGCGTCGTCACAATAATGGCTTCTTGAGCAGCAGAAATGGCATTGCGAAACCCCATTTCAATTCCCGCCGGACAATCGACAAGTACATAATCATGATCTTGAGCCAAAGAGGTCACCAACTTTTTCATCTGCTCTGGAGTGACCGCTTCTTTGTTGCGGGTTTGGGCGGCGGGGAGCAGAGCCAGACCGGGTTGGCGCTTGTCTTTCACTAACGCTTTTTCCAGGGAGCATTCTCCCTCTACGACATCGACCGCTGTATAAACCACTCGATTTTCCAGTCCCAACAGCAAATCTAAATTTCTTAAGCCAAAATCTGCATCGACCAACACCACTTTTCGCCCCAAGCGAGCGATGGCGGTTCCCAGATTAGCAGTCACGGTCGTTTTTCCGACCCCTCCTTTCCCGGAGGTAACAACGATAATGCGGCTCATGTCTTAGTGAATAGTGAATGGCTCGCTAGCCGTTTTGAAAAACCAAGGATTTAGCAAAGTTAAGGGCCTTCGCAATGCGAATCCCCGCAGCGCTGACGTAGGCCACTTCCGGCTCTACCTGACCAGGAGGAGCTTCTGGGGCTCTGGCAACAACGCTAGCGATTCTGAGCTGAGTGGGCTCCATGCGCAGGGCCATAATTTTGGCGGTGCGATCGCCTTGAGCTCCAGCATGGGCAATGCCTCGCAAACACCCCCACACCAGAATGTCGCCAGCGGCAATCAGACTGCCCCCGGGATTGACATCTCCGACGATGACGATGGGACCAGGATGGCGAACTTCCATTCCAGAGCGAATTGTTGCCTGCAAATATAGAGGTTCGCTATCTAGTGACGGCGGCTTTAACCCAGAGGCGAGGTTCGGTAGCTCTTGGTCGACAGAATAGCCCGCCATAGCGGCGGCCACTGCCGTTTGCCGCCGACTAGTGCAGATTCTCTCCAGCCGCAGATGAACTTCTTGCAGTAGCTGAGCCAGCGTTTGGAGCTGTCTACCATCGAGGAGCTGATCCTGGGCTATCAGGTGAACGGCGGTTGCCGATTGCCAAGAGCGATTTCCCTGAAACCGGAATTTTAGATCTTGCCAAGCGCTCGCCCAGTCTATCGGTTTTGGCGTTTCTACTGGTAAAATAATCAGCAGTTTTCCTTCCTCATTCTTGAGGCGGATTTGAGACTGACATTCCACTGGAGCCGAGGGCGTCTCTAACGGCACAAAATCAGAAGTCATGCACCAAAAAAAGTGACTTCACAAGAATTGACTACACGACATCGTAACGCAAAACGATGGCTGAATTATAGTTAATTTGGATTCGCTCACCGGACATCTCGATCAGGACTCGGCAACGAGGAGCTGCTGACGATTTAGCGATCGCCCTGGAGACGATGATAGACGGTGACTAATGCTTGGGTGTCGCCCACGTTTCCAGGAAACAGCACAACCGGCAGATGGGGACGGGGATGATCGGCAGGAGTGCGCACGATTGAACAGCCGGGTAAGATTTGACCGAGGAGCCGGGCCGACCTCAAGCTCAAGCCAGTGCTCAGCACGTCGTTAGAGGTAATCCCGCCCTTGCTCACCAAAAAGCTGATTTCTCGAGGAAGCTCTCGGACAATGCTCATCAGCAAAGACGAAACGACAGCCCCGAAGTCTAAGCGCTCCTGAACGCTGGAAAACGTCAGTTCCTCTCGGGATGTGTAAATGACAGGAGTTTGTTGCTGCTGATAAGCTTGCTGTACCTGAGCAAGAATATCGGAACGCAAAGCTTCTGGCTCCGATTGCCGCAGCCGCACGACATCGACTTCAATCGGGGTGACTCCTGGCTCTCGCAGCAACTGCTGGAGCTGTTGAGTCGTTTTTTGAACGTGAGAGCCGACCAAAACGACTCCTGGCTGTGAGGTGGTGCGATATTTCGCCATCTCTTCGGGGTTCGTTGGCTGTTCTGGAAGACTGGCGAGGGAAGTGAGCAGGCTAGCAGCACTGCGAAATAGAAAGCGTTTGCCGGAGCGAACGGCGGCCAACACATCTTGGGCAAAGCGGTCTAAATCGTCCTGAGTTTGGGCATCAACAGCTACGCACTGGTTTCCCGTGAACTTCATCAACCGCTCTTGGGTACCAGCACGCACATCCGATAGCCCGAATCGTTCTACGGCATCAGCGGTAATGCGACCCTGCGTTTTTTCGGCTACATAATCGGGCAGGTAGCTATGGTGATAGCCAAAGACAGAATCTTGAGCAAATTCCGTTTGATGAACGGGGATTGGCACCCCGTCAACCAGCAGGTAGTGTGTACTGTCTACCGTCATGCGACCCCCTTCAAAAAAGGCTGGCACGAGAAAATGGGCATCGACTTCCCCCAATTCTTCAGCAATGACATCGGTTTCAATCGGATAATGACCGCGGAGAGTCGAGTCAGAACGACTGACAATCAAAAAATCCTCTACTCCTTGAGCGGCGATCGCCGCTTTGAGGTTGTGAATGACTGCTTGCGTCACGGCGGCAGCCTGAGTTGGAGACAGGGCCCTCGTGTTAGTGAGAATAAAGAAGATGGGAGAATCGTCAGCCAGTCCCAACTGTAGCGTTTCTACATCCCAGCGCATGAGTAAGAGGCAACCATGAACAGTTTGAGAGCCAGTGGGATCGTCATCAAGAACAATAATTTTAGGTTGAGTATTCATGCGCTGTCTCCGGTGTACCACTCTCATTTTCCCATTTCCGAGACCCTGGTGATGCATCAATTTGAAATTTAATGAATCGGAACCAGTGAGCCGATCATGAGCTCAATCAATAATTAAACGCGGATCAAGCCCGCTCAAGGCCCGTCTTTGGGGAGGACTTTTTGATCCCTCTTCGAGAAGAGAGCCCCGCGCCCCTTGCTATTTCAAGCATGACTGAACGTCTCCACGCTAAAATCGAGGCAATGATGCTGCTTCAGACACCTTATTAATATGAATGCTTTTAGCGCCACTCCCCCTGCGTGGACCAAGACAGCGACTCATGCGCTTCAATTTTGCTGTCCTCGCTGCCGAGCCTCTGCTGGTCACGCCGAACAAGTCTGGATCAATCGCCGGGCTCCGGTGATGGGAGAAAACTACCGTCGGAAGTGGCAGGAGTTTTATCAGTGTGAATGCGAGCAGGTCTGGTGGGCTTGGAGTAGCGATCGCCCCTCCTCAGTGCAGCCAAGTCCTCCTGATTCTCTCTAATTTTGCGATCACAAAAGCCGCAGAAAAAATTATGCTACTAAATGACTCCAATCAAATGCACCCAAAATGCAGTTTTCAAAAATTCTAATTGCCAATCGCGGGGAAATTGCGCTACGAATTCTGCATAGCTGCGAAGAAATGGGGATTGCTACCGTTGCTGTTCATTCAACCGTTGATCGCCACGCCCTCCACGTACAGCTTGCTGATGAAAGTGTTTGTATCGGTCCTGCTAATAGTAAAAGCTATCTGAATATTCCCAACATCATTGCTGCGGCGCTAACCCGGAATGCGACAGCCATTCATCCCGGCTATGGCTTCTTAGCAGAAAATGCCAAATTTGCTGAAATTTGTGCTGACCATCAAATTGCCTTCATTGGTCCCACTTCAGACGTGATTTTAGCCATGGGGGACAAATCGACGGCTAAGAAAACCATGCAGCAAGCTGGTGTGCCGACGGTACCGGGCAGCGAGGGACTGTTGGAGACGGAAGCCGAGGCGAGGAAGATTGCTAGAGAGATTGGCTATCCGGTCATTATTAAGGCCACGGCCGGAGGTGGCGGACGCGGTATGCGTCTCGTCAGAAATGACAGCGAACTCCGGCAGCTATTTGGGGCTGCTAAAGGCGAAGCTGAAGCTGCTTTTGGAAATGCTGGGGTCTATCTAGAAAAGTTTCTAGAATGTCCTCGCCATATCGAGTTTCAAATTCTTGCTGATCGTTATGGTCATGTTGTGCATCTTGGAGAAAGAGACTGCTCGATTCAGCGACGGCATCAAAAACTCCTAGAAGAAGCTCCCAGCATTGCTCTTACCCCTGAACGTCGGGAAAAAATGGGGACGGCAGCCGTGCGCGCTGCTCAATCTATTGGCTATGTGGGAGCGGGAACTGTAGAGTTTTTGCTGGACAAGACTGGCGACTTCTACTTTATGGAGATGAATACTCGCATTCAAGTTGAGCATCCCGTGACGGAGATGATTACTGGACTCGATTTAGTCAGCGAGCAAATTCGCATCGCTCAAGGAGAAAAACTACAGTTCACCCAGGAACAGGTGAACTTCTCCGGTCACGCGATTGAATGTCGCATTAACGCTGAAGACCCAGAAGCCAACTTTCGCCCTGCTCCGGGAGTGATTAGCGGCTATCTTCCTCCCGGAGGTCCAGGAGTTCGCATGGATTCCCACGTGTACACTGATTACGAAATTCCTCCCTACTACGATTCGCTGATCGGTAAGCTCATCGTCTGGGGGGCTGATCGAGAAGCCGCAATTAAAAGAATGAAGCGAGCTTTGCGGGAGTGCGCTATTACTGGAGTCCCGACGACAATTAGCTTTCACCAAAAGATTCTGGAGACCCCGGCTTTTTTGCAAGGAGAAGTTTATACAAACTTTATCGAGCAACACCTGAGAGCAGCGAACGACCGTTGAGCCAGCGTCCTTCACCGTAACGCCATTGTTAGTAGTCCCTGCTGTCCTAAAAGAATCTCCCGCAGCAGCGTGACGATTCCAACCCAGATAATCGGACTAATATCTACTCCCCCAATCGGCGGAACAAGGCTGCGAGTCGGCCCTAAAAAAGGTTCAGTGGGTCTCACGATCCAGCTCAAGGGAAAGCGATTGAGGTCTGCCTGGGGATACCAGGTTAAAATGATCCGGAAAATAAACAAAAAGGTCATCAGCCCTAAGATTAAGCTTAGGGTTAGAGAAACAATGCTGACAATGTTCATGGTGTTATGGAGAGACGCTCAAGGAGCCATAGGCCGTAGCGCCCAAGTTTACGATTGGCCACATTAATAAGCCTAGTTCCATTGTAACGGGAGCGCGAGCTCTCCTGAACTTTCTATTTGTGTCCGAGAACAGACAGCTAGCTTCACCAAGCAGTCGTCAGCCAGCAGCAATTTATCCATCTCTCTTCATTTTTAAGAAGAAAACTTTTAAAATAGTTAAAGAATTTTATCAAACTGCTCATTTTAGAAAAGGTAAGTTCATCATGACTCCTTCTTTGCTTAACTTCTTTTACAGTCTCCTAGCAGGAACTTTAATTGTCGTTATTCCCGCTACTGTTGCTCTAATCGTCTTTAGTCAGAGAGACAAGGTTCAGCGCGACTAAACACTCAGCCCCCTTGTCACAAGGGGGAGCCTTGAGTCGCGTCTGGAGAAGCAGACTTCGCCCCCAAATTTTGCCCGGTCGTTGCCGCGAAGCTAGCTATTTAGTAGCTAAGGCAGATATAATAGAGTCCCGCCCTGATTCGGATTCTGAGAACGGAGAGCAGTAATGGTAAACTTTGGTCTAAACTCGGCTAGCCTCTTGGGAATTTTTTTAGCGGTTGCCGGAGCAGCGCTGTATTTTCTGCGCTCTGTGCGCCCAGAGCTATCGAGAGATCACGATATCTTTTTTGCCGCTGTTGGGCTACTGTGCGGCTTTATTCTATTGTTTCAGGGCTGGCGACTCGATCCGATTTTGCAGTTTGGACAGTTTCTACTCACGGGCGCAGCGGTATTTTTTGCTGTGGAAACCATTCGTTTAAGAGGAGTAGCAACGGAACAAGCGCGGCGCAATACGCCAATTGTGGATGAGGAGCGCCCAGTGGGCGATAGAGTGCGAGTTTATCGTGCTGAACTAGACCAGCTAGAACCTTACGACACCGAGGAAGAGTACGATAATCGTCGTCTGAGAGGATATCCAGAATCCCGTTCGTCCCGGCGCACAGCGTACGACAGCGAAGCGCCTCGACCCAAACCCCGCGGCAGTGCAGAGCGCTATCCAACCAGAACTGGAAGTAAAAGTTCCCGCCGCCCTCGCTCGAAAATGCCCCCGGCAAGCGAACAGACAGCCTGGGGAGAAGCAGAGTGGGGAGACCGGAATCGTGCTTCCCGTTCTCGTCCTGCTGAGCGTTCGACATCTAGACGACGGCGACCCCGCCCCACGGATTCACAGCTAGCTCGTACCGACACTGAGGCAACGGCAGCGGATTATGTAGATTATCAGCCGATTAGCGATGCTGAAGCCCGCCCAAGCCGGAATCAGACAGAAGGGCCCGGAAAAGGTCGCGACGAAAGGGGCTCCTCCCTTAACTTCGACTATTAATAATCGCTGAAACGCTCCAGCTCGATCTTCTCCAAGAGGGCTTGCTTCTCCGCTAGTGAAAACTGCTCGGGAAAATGGCATTTTGTGTGTGGCAAATTTTAGCAGTCATGACCGTTCCACGACCTTCCCATCGATGGCTATGGGGAATTGGCGCTGTGATTGTGTTTCTCTCCGCCTGTAGCTCAGCAACCGTTGTGCCGAGCGTGAAGATAGCAAACCGCTACCACGATGAACAGCCCGCCTTGAGTGGAGATGGGCAACTGCTGGCGTTTATTTCTAATCGCGATCGCCGGAATTCCCTGACCCTATACGATGTTAAAAATCGACAGCTAATCGCGCCTCAACTCCATCCGCAAGGACCGATCGAAAGTCCAAGCTTGAGTCGCACGGGTCGCTACCTAGTGTACATTACCAGTCCTGAAGGCCGCCCAGAAATTTTTTTGTACGACCGACTTGCGGAGCGAGGAAAAAGGCTGACTGCGGGTTCGCGTCGGGTAGTAAGGCATCCCCGCATTAGTCCTGATGGACGCTACATTGTGTTCGAGACAGTTCGACAGGGACAGTGGGACATTGCCGTGATCGACCGTGGACCCAACATTGAATTAGATATTGCTGACGGAAGCTTGAGCGTGAACCCTGAGTCGTGAAGCGGTTAATCGTAGCGATTTTCACAGCTATCGTTCTCAGTAGCTGTCATAGCTATCCAAGCCTGTCACTTGAATCTGGACGAGGCTTAAACAGTCCTGCCTCTGAATCGGCTCCTCAAATTGCGGCTCAATATCTCGTGTTTGTCTCTGAACGCAAGGGGTCTCAGGAGATTTATCTATTTGATACTCAAGAGCGGCGGTTGCTCGACCTCCCCGGACTTAATTCCTTGGATGCGATCGCCTCCCATCCGGCGATTACAGAAGATGGCCGCTGGATTGTGTTTGCCGCCATTGTCGATGGCAAAACGGGAATTTATTTATACGATCGCGAAACCCAGCAGAAGCGCAACCTCACCGCTAATCTTCAGGCAGAAGTGCGTAACCCAACCATGAGCGCCGATGGCTCTACCATTGCTTTTGAAGTCGGCACTGAAGGTCGCTGGGGCATTGAGCTGTATACAAACTCAGAACTAATTGAGATTCCTTAAGCTTCTGCCTATAAATTAGATAGTGGCGTTTAGCGGAGCAAAGGATAACCGGTCGGCAATTCTTTCCTGTTCTCGCCTCGAAAGCGTTTCTTCTCAAAGACTAACGAGCTAGTCTTTCAGCGCCATCTCCATCAAAATCTTGTGGGTACTCTGTTCTAACTCATCCTCCGGTTTCCTTTGAATATAAGTTCCGTCAGCCTGTAGCTCCCAGGCCTGCCGATTGTCGGAGAGCATAATGCCAAGAATTTCCTGCAAATCTTTGATAATTCCCGAATTAATGACCGGAGTGACGGCTTCTACTCGCCGATCTAAATTGCGAGGCATCCAGTCAGCACTGCCAATATAAACTTCTTCGCTGCCGCCGTTATAAAAATAAAAGATGCGAGAATGTTCCAAAAACCGCCCGATAATGCTAACAACGCGGATCGTTTCGCTAACGTTTTTTACGCCGGGACGCAGGCAGCAAATGCCACGAACGATGAGGTCGATTTTGACTCCTGCCTGAGATGCTTCGTACAGTGCGGCAATAATATCAGGATCGACCAGAGCGTTCATTTTCGCCACAATCCGACCGGAACCGCCGTTACGCACCTGTTCAATTTCTCGGTAAATCATCGCTGTCATGCGATCGCGCAAGTTGACGGGGGCTACCAGGAGTTGGCGGTAGGAGCGCTGTCGGGAATACCCGGTCAAGAAGTTGAACAAATCGGTGAGATCTTCTCCTAACTCTTCTTGAGCGCTGAACATCCCCAAATCAGTGTATAGCTTCGCGGTTTTTGGATTGTAGTTTCCGGTGCCAATATGAACATAGCGACGAATCTGGTTGTCTTCTTGGCGCACCACCAGCGCAATTTTGGTGTGGGTCTTGAGTCCTGACAGACCGTAAACGACATGGACTCCCGATTGTTCTAGCTTTCTTGCCCAAATGATGTTGTTTTCTTCATCAAAGCGAGCTTTGAGTTCTACTAAAGCCACCACTTGCTTGCCATTTTCGGCGGCGGCAATCAGGGCATTCACAATCGGCGAATCTCCAGATGTGCGGTAAAGCGTCATTTTAATGGCCAGCACATCTGAATCGTGAGCGGCTTGCGTAATGAATTGCTGGACGGTCGCGGCAAAAGAATGATAAGGATGATGGACGAGGCGATCGGAGTTTTTCATGAGGGCGAAAAAGTCTTCTGTTTGTCTCTCTCCCCCGCGATCGCTGAGATCAGAATCAGTCGGCGGATCGAAAAAGGTTGGCTCTACCGGAGTCCAAGGAGGATCTTTGAGATCTGGAAGCGGCAGTGACATAAACGACATCAGGTCTCCGAGTCCTAAGAGTCCTTCAATTTCATAAACGTCATCTTCAGTTAAGCTCAGTTCCTGCACAAGGGTCTGGCGAACAGTTTCTGGAGTCGAAGTATGAATTTCCATGCGCACGACCGAACCGCCAACGCGCCGCTTACGCAGTCCTTGCTCGATAGCTAACAGCAAATCGTCTGCTTCATCTTCCTCTACGGCTAGATCTGCGTTGCGCGTAATCCGAAAGGGATGACATTCCTGAATGTTCATTCCTGGAAATAAGGCTTCGAGGTTGTGGGTAATCACCTGTTCAAGGGGAACGCCGACCCAAGTAGATTCCTGCTGTGCTATTTCGGTCGGTAAAACGACAAACCGGGGCAAGACCTTCGGAACTTTAAGCCGAGCAAACAGCTCTTTATTAGTCTCTGGTTCTTTGACAACAACGGCAAGGTTGAGGCTGAGATTAGAGATGTAGGGAAACGGATGGCTGGGATCGACTGCTAAAGGAGTGAGCACGGGAAAAATGTGGTCTTCAAAGTAATTGTGCAGGTACTGGCGCTGTTCTTGATTGAGGTCTACATAGTTAATCAGATAAATTCCCTGCTGCGCCAGTTTTGGCCTGAGCACGTACTCAAAATGCTGGTCCTGCTTTTCCACCATCGGACGCAGGAGAGTACTGATATCATGAAGCTGAGCGGAAGGAGAGCGACCGTCTGGCGTTAATTTTGTCACCCCGGCTTCTACCTGTTGCTTCAAGCCAGCCACCCGAACCATAAAGAATTCGTCTAAGTTCGAGCTAAAGATGGACAGAAATTTGAGCCGTTCCAGCAGCGGAGTCCGATCATCAAGGGCTTCGTGCAGAACGCGATGATTAAACTCTAGCCAGCTCAGTTCGCGATTGAAGTAGTACTGAGAGTCGCTTAGATCTATTGGGGACGCTACTTTAGATTCAGTCATAGTGAGAGCTTATAGAGGATTGGGAGATGTTGTTCTTCTCGCTTCTTTATTTAGATGGCTCTTAACGAAGGGGCAGTAAAAAGGCGGTTAATAAAATACTAAGAGAAGGGATGAGAGGCGGAGGTGTTCTGCTGACTTGGCCACTTTTTAAAACAGCTCATTTTCCAAGCCGCGCCACCACTCACCCAAGTTTGCCAGGTCTCTGTGAATTTCTGCTAGCTAACGGCTCTACTCTTCAGCGGTTAGCTGCGATCGCTCCTCCTGTAGCTTAGCAAGATGCCATTAAACGAGGAGCCACGGTTTAGAGAACCCGTCAGTCATCTCGATATAGCGGGCTTCTGACTGTTCATCGCGCGAACTCACACCCATTTCGATACGGCTGTCTAAATATTGTCTTTAGAGTACCGCGAACCGAGACTCCGGCAACAACACAATCTTACTTTTGATAGAAGAAACTATTAAAACTTTTGATAGCATTATGTATAGAAAGCAGAATTCAAATAAACTTTATGGCATTTCAACTGCCCGATCTTCCCTATGCACCCGATGCGTTAGAACCCTACATCGACGCGCAAACGATGCAGATTCACCACGATCTGCATCATGGGGGGTATGTGAACAAGCTTAATAACGCTTTAGAATCTCACTCAGACCTGCAAAGTAAAAGTATTGACGAACTGATTAAGGAATTGAATAGTCTGCCAGAGTCGGTTCAGACTGCGGTACGCAATAATGGCGGCGGCCACTTCAATCATTCAATTTTTTGGACATTAATGGGATCTAATGGCGGGGGCGAACCCACCGGGGCGATCGCCGAAGCCATCAATGATACGTTTGGAACTTTTGAGAATTTCAAGACCCAGTTTAATGATGCTGGTGCTGGTCAATTTGGTAGTGGCTTTGTTTGGTTAGTACGTACCAGTGATGGCAAACTCGCAGTCACCAGTACGCCCAATCAAGATAATCCCTGGACAGATGGGCACTTTCCCATCATGGGTAACGATGTTTGGGAACATGCTTACTACCTTAAGTATCAGAACAAGCGAGCTGAGTATCTCAAGCAGTGGTGGAATACCGTAAACTGGGACGCTGTGAACGAGCGCTATGCACAGGTAAGCTAATTGGTTGATTGTTAACAGCTATTGTCGGAGCAAATGCCCCTCATGCAAGGACACGATCTCGGGATCGTGTCCTTTAGCGTCGGAGCAAAACTGGCGATGAAGATTAAGATCTTGTTAAATGTAAAACAAGATGCAAACAGGCCAGACTTGAAGAAGTTCGTGAAAGCCCGGGGGCTACATCTGAAATTTCTTTAGATGTTTAACCTCCTCGTCTGTTGTAGACAGGCAAGCTTTCTCTGAGCGTGAATCAAGCTGGTGCTTACTCAGAACAGCGTTAACAATGAATAAGTTTGCCACGGCAGACAACCTCAAAATCAAAGACCAAATCCTGCATTTACTGAAAATAAAAGGACCACAAACGGCAACCGCGATGGCGGAATATTTACAGATATCGCCAATGGCAGTTCGCCAACACTTGCAAGCTTTGAAGTCAGAGCAGTTGATTACTTACGAACAAGAGCGTCAACCGGTTGGTCGTCCCGTTAAACTCTGGCAACTCACCCAAAAAGGGAATCAGTTATTTCCAAACGCGCATGCCGATCTAGTCGTCAAACTTTTAGAAGGAGTGAGAGAAGTCTATGGCGAGGATGGTCTTGAAACGGTGCTCTCACAGCGCTTTCGTTCAATCGTTGATGCTTATTCGGCAAGGTTATCAGAGGAAAAGAGTTGGCAGGAGCGTGTAGCAGAACTGGCCCAAATTCGTTCTGAGGAGGGGTATATGGCAGAAGTCATTGAGCAACCCGATCACGCTCTGCTTCTGATTGAAAACCATTGCTCAATCTGTACAGCAGCGCAAAAATGCCCTCGGCTTTGCAGTTCCGAATGGGAAGTCTTTCAGAAGTTGCTGGGAGCTGAGGTGAGCGTGGAGCGAGTGGAGCATCTCTTAGCAGGCGATCGCCGTTGCGCTTATCTCATTTCTTCAGTTCAATAGATTCTTAGTTGCACGAAAACTGCAATAACACTACTATTTATATGGTATGGGGGGGGATAGGATACACATTGCCGACTTTAACAGGCAAGTTAAACTTATCCCCTTTTGACCATGTTCTAATCTGAGTGATTTTACTCTAAATATCCGTCAACCTACATCAATTATTTAATTAATACTATGCTCAAAAAAGCGATCGCCAAAATTCAAAAGTGGTTTCCAGCACCGGAAGTCAGCGCTCACTGCGATGGTCCCTGCGGTGTTTACGATCCTTCGGCTGCCAGAATTAACGCTGAGGCTGTTGTTTCGATGACGAAGAAGCTTCTTGAGCTAGAGATTCCCGATCCCAGCAACAAAGAAGCCACGATCGCCTACAACAATACCTTCTCTCGATACGTCGCCATCAAAGAAGAACAGGCACAGAAGGCAAAAGATGAAATTCTGATCCTCTGGACTGACTACTTTAAGCCTCAACACCTAGAACAATATCCTGACCTTCACGATACTTTCTGGAAAACGGCGAAGCTTTGTTCTGCTTGCAAAGTAGAAGTTAACATGGACCACGCCAATGAACTGATGGAGTCGGTACACAAGATTCATCAAATGTTCTGGGCTACCAAGAATCGTGACGTTGAATGGTACAAGGCTAGCTAGTTTTGAATAACTGACTGAATGATTAAGTAGGACGACGAGCTTCTAAAGTCTTTGAGGGCACAGAAGCTCGTTTGTGCTTTAATACCAATTGAGCAGACGAATCAGTGGGTTATGTCTGTCATTAGTCACCGATGAGTCATGACCAACTTAGGAGCAGTCGTGCTTGGGACTTGTTGCTTTGGCTACTGAGACGACGACAGCGGTTTCGGATTACGGGAATGTCGATGTTTCCCCTGCTTAAGCCAGGAGACGAAGTTTTACTCGACCCACAAGCCTACAGAAAGCAACCTCCTACCATCAACGATCTTGTTGTTGCGCAGCATCCTCAGCAGCCGCAGCTACGCCTCATCAAGCGCGTTGTTGCGGTGTTAGAAGATGGCTGCTACCTCAAAGGCGATAATTCTCTAGAAAGTACAGATAGTCGTTCCTTCGGTGCTGTATCCTGCAAACAAGTTTTAGGTCGGGTAACGTGCCGATTTCCTTGACCAGCGATCGAACTTAATTGGCGACAAGCCTGATTGCTAATGCGATCGCTTCGTGAGGACAATTAGCAAGAAAAACAGACTTTTTTGCTAATCCTGTGAAAAATCGCTGGCTTTCCTGATGTTCGCTGAGGAGAATAACGGGCTTATGATTCTTAATTGCCAGAGCAACTTCTGAAGCGGTTCCGGCTCCCATCCCGCAGGCAATCATTAACTGGCAGGAGAGTACATTAATATTGTTGCGAGCATTGCCCATATCGGTCACGATGGTAATATCTACCGCTTCTGAGACGATTTCTGGAGCGGAGGTTGGCAAAATGCCGACAGTTACCCCTCCCGCTGCCTTAGCGCCTCGACTGGCTGCATCCATGACACCTACGTTGCGACCTCCGGTGAGCAGAACCCATCCCTGCTGTGCTACTAAAATTCCAAGCTGGTAAGCGTTTTCAACGTCCGCAGCCGTAGCCTGGTCTCCCGGTCCCATCACTCCTACAAGCGTTTTCATGGTGTTCGCCTTGTGGGTTGCCGTTACTCAGGCTGTAAAACCTGTGTAGCCGTTAAATCAAGTTCTGGCAAGACGAGAGAAGCGATCACGTGATCGCCGGCAAAAACGGCTTCTTCGTACATGCCAGAGACTAAAGTTAAAACCGTCACGCGAGCCTGCTGAGGATCGATAATCCAGTATTCCTGAATTCCTCTGGCTGCGTACTCAGAGCGCTTATAGCGGTAGTCCCGCTCCTGATTTTCTCTTCCTGGCGAAACAACTTCTACCACTAATTCAGGAGGTGGCATATCCGGCATCACAACGCTACGCTTAGCTTGAGCTAAAGCTTGTGCCAGTTCTTCGCTCAGCACCGTTAGGTCAGGAATCCGCGTTGTCACTCGATAGCCACTAACAGCTATTTCTGTTTTGTGGCGCAACCGTGTCGGGGGTAAAAAGCGCGAAAATTGAACTAACAATGCCACCGCGATTAAAACATTGATATCGCTCTCTGTTGGCACTTGTCTTAACTCCCCATTCACTAGCTCGTAACGAGTATCTGTCCCATCGTCGTAGTCGAGATACTCCTCTAAGGTCATCAGCCGTTTAGTGGTAATCATTAGGGTTGCTCAGTAAAGATAGGGCCGTAATTTTAGTTGACAACAAATTAAAAGGACAAATGAGCGATCGCCAACTGGCTTATTTTTCTGGCTCAATTCCCGCTCCCACTGGGGCGATCGCACTGAGCTTAAGTTCTGGATGATCGCCCACAATCTGCTGGACGTTCCATTCGTTTCTAAACAGCAGCACGGGACGCTCCCAGTTATCTTTGACTGTAATGGTGTTGAACAGTCGTCCGGCTTTTTCTAGGGCTTGCCACCCGCCTTCGACCCAGCGAGCCACGCTGTAACGGAGGGGTTCTAGGCGAGTTTCAACGTTATACTCGTTGAGCATCCGAAACTGCACCACCTCAAACTGAAGCTGACCCACCGCTGCTAGAATTGGGTCGCGCTTAAATTCGTCGGTAGAGTACATAATCTGCACGGCTCCCTCTTCGCGCAGCTCCTGGATGCCTTTTTGGAACTGCTTAAATTTAGAAGGATTGGGATTTTTGAGGTAAGCAAACAGTTCCGGCGAGAAGCAGGGAATGCCTTCGTATTCAAGTTTTTGGCCGTTATAAATTGTATCGCCAATGGCAAACACGCCCGGATTGTTCAAGCCGATGACATCTCCTGGATAGGCGACAGCTAAAGATTCCCGTCCTTGAGCAAAGAGCTTCTGCGGTCGAGAGAGGCGGACCGTTTTCCCGGTGCGGGCATGGCTCACCGTCATGTCTTTTTCAAATTTTCCGGTACAGACGCGGATAAACGCCACGCGATCGCGGTGCTTGGGGTCCATATTAGCCTGAAGCTTGAACACAAAGCCGCTGAAATCGATCGCGGTGGGAGGCACTTGACCAATTGAAGAGTTTCTGCCTTCTGGTTTGAGGGCATAATTGAGGAAGTGCGTCAGGAATAGCTCTACGCCAAAGTTGGTCATAGCACTGCCGAAAAATACCGGAGTCATGCGACCTGCGTGGACTTCCTCTAGATCCAGATCGGCTCCTAATTCTTCTAAAATTTCTAAGTCCTCTTTCAGTTGATAATAGAGGTCTTGTTCTAAAAATTCTTCAATTCTCGGATCGCCCAGGTCAATAATCGTATTGGTAGCTTCCTGGCTTCCGTGAGCGCGTCGTTCAAACAGGTGGATCTGCTGATTGGGTCTATCAAATACGCCCTTAAAGCGATCACCCATGCCAATTGGCCAGTTGACAGCGTAGGTTTGTAGCCCTAACTCCTGTTCAATCTCGTCGAGCAGCTCTAGCGGTTCTCGTCCCGGTCGGTCTAGCTTATTAACAAAGGTAAAAATCGGCAGAGCACGCAGCCGACAGACTTCAAACAGCTTGCGCGTCTGGGTTTCTAAGCCATTGGCGGCATCAATTAACATCACCGCATTGTCGGCGGCGGCGAGAGTGCGATAGGTGTCTTCACTAAAATCTTGGTGTCCCGGCGTATCCAGGAGGTTGATCTGGAAATCTTCGTAGTCAAACTGAAGGACGGTAGACGTAATCGAAATCCCCCGCTGCTGCTCCATTTTCATCCAGTCGGAGGTCGCTTGCCGCTGCGCCCGCCGAGCTTTGACGGCTCCCGCTTGGTGAATAGCACCTCCGTAGAGCAAGAGTTTTTCTGTTAAGGTTGTTTTGCCCGCGTCCGGGTGAGAAATAATCGCAAAGTTACGGCGATGAGTAACGGCCTGTTCTAATTCTGCTTGAAATTCAGCGGTCATAGGTATTTAACAGCGATATTGGCAAGAGGATTTTGTCAGCGGTTCTTCAAATGGCAGAAAATTTGGTGGTTTCCGCCCTATTTTAAGAGGTGTTGCCGCTCGGACGAACTGTTGAGTCGAGGTCGAGCACAGGACAATCACCGCCATTACCAGCAGCGCTCTTGGCAGGAGCGATTAACGCTTTTATCTAGCGTCAGCGCTGAGCGAGATGCCCATGAAGCCTGATCCGCTTTCCATCAATTGTAGCTTTCTGCGCCAGCCTATTTTCATCCTCGATGGCGATCGCGCCTTCCTGCTCAGCTACGGGGAAAAAACGTTAAGCTAAAAAGGGAAAACAGATGTTTCAAGCGACTCGCCGCCGTCTGGCTCTCTGGTATACTGCCGTCACTGCTGTTCTGTTGCTGGTATTTGCGACAGGAATGTATTTGTACGTCCGCAGTACGCTCATTGAGCGCATCGACGACACCCTTAAGCACGTCCTCGAAGTTGTCGACCGCTCTCTAGTGATTCAGTCCATGCCACCGACTGAGGGAAGATACCGCGTGGATGTAGAAGCGAGCTTTCGCAATCGGGTTGTGGCGGTGGAAGACGACCATATTGATTTGGAGTGGTTCAGTCCAACCGGAGAGCTACTGTGGTCTACCTTTTCTGACCCCCCTAACATTCCGCTGCATCCAAACCGCAGCGGGGAAACCGTTTCTCAGTCTCCAGAGCATCTACTGCGACAGGTGACGGAGAGGATAGAGATGGGGCGGTACGTGCTTGGTTATCTCCGGGCTAGCCATCCCTGGTTTGAAGTCACCAAGCCGATTCGACAACTGGTGTTGGATTTGACTCTGGGGACAAGCCTGATGGTGCTAGGCGTAGCGGCGATTGGCTGGCTGCTTTCTGGAATTGCCATCAAGCCAGTCCGCGATTCCTACCAAAGCCTCAAGCAGTTTACCGCCGATGCCTCCCATGAGCTGAGAAATCCGATTGCCACTATTCAAACAAATGTTCAGATGGCTTTGGCCTACCCGGATGCTGAACCTCAGCATCAGCAACGACAGCTACGGGTCGTAGAACGGCTGACAAAGCGCCTGGGTCACTTGGTCAACGATTTGTTGTTTTTAACTCGTTCAGACAGCGGGATGCTTCAAACGAATCAACAGGAAGTGCCTTTAGATGCGCTCCTGATAGAAGTCATTGAAGAACAGCGAACTGTGGCTGAACAGAGAGGAATATTTCTGTGCTTGCGAATCCTCGAGCCAGATTCAGCAGAGGCTAGGGCAGAGGCGCCCCCAGAAGAGGAGTTGTTTACCCTAACTGGAGATTGGGATCAGCTCGCCCGACTGTTTACTAATTTGATCGGTAATGCGTTAGAACACACGGCTGTTCAGCCAGAGACCAGCGAGGGAGAAATGCCGTCGCTGTTATCCGAGCACCAAAAAGCTCTTGTCGAAGTTGAGCTCCAATGGGCTAAGCGCGATCGCTCTCGGCAGCTACAGGTGACGGTCCGCGACACGGGAACGGGCATTCCTGAAGCGGAGTTGCCCTCCATTTTCGATCGTTTCTACCGAGGCGACCCTTCTCGCAGCCACTCCCAGGAGTCTATTTCAACCGGATCGGGATTAGGGCTGGCGATCGCTCGGGCAATTGTCGAAAATCATGGCGGACACATTACGGTCTCTAGCGTCCTTCAGCAGGGAACAACGTTTACCGTCACCCTGCCGGTTGTCAACTCCGGTCCAGGCGTTCGAGCCGAGGCGAGAAGAAAATCGTGAGCATCACCGCAAGAGCACTTGCTCTCATGCTGGTCGTAGGAGTAATTTATAAAACTTAACCTCTACCCAGATAGGGAAATGTTTCCCGTGACAGATGCTTTGCCGATCGGTTCATTCTAATCTGATAAAGATGAAGCTGACGCAGGGAGTGACGTTCTGCTACTATCTGCCTCTGGTTTGAACATTTTCCCCGCTCAACACCATGTCAGTAGCAGCACGATTTAGCCTTGAGAAGCCGCGGTCACGCTTTGCGCCAGCATTTATAAATTTATCCTAAAACCGGAAAAGATAGGAGGCTAGGAGTCATGCCAATTGGTTTAAGAGAAGATATTATGTACATCGTTCTCAAAAAAATTAAGGATAGCGATCGCGGCGAGGCAGGAAAACATCAGGTATCGTTTTCAAATACTGATTTTACGGGCATTCCCATTTCTAAAGCCGACTTAATGGGTCACTTAGACTACCTTAATCAAAAGCAGTTTATCGAGGCTGATTTTAGCGGTAACGCCTATGCTAACCAGGAAGATGTCCCGGATGCGGTTAACGCCAAAGAAGTAGATCTGCGAGTGGCAAATACCTTTGGTGCCGAAGACGGTCCGTTGCCACACCTGATTGATTTTGAAGGGGCAGGACTCACCGAAAAAGGAGAGCAAATGCTCTCGAAGATGGAGGAAAATAAAGATAAAATTCTTGGCGAAGGGCCAACTAATCCCATTGCCACAGAAAATACGCCTTTCTTGGAAAAGGTGATGCTCAAAAGTAACTTAGAAGATATTTTTGATGCCAGAGATGTGGCTGAAGTCGTTTTTCGGACCATGCGCGATCTCATGACAACAGAAGCCTCTGAGCGAGTGGCGGGAGAACTGCACCAATTAGCCGAACCCACCGACAACAAGGCGCTGCGGGACGAAATTTCTGACCTGTGGCAGGATACGAATCCTATCGTTAATTTTCTCAGCCGGATTCGCCCGCCTCTCAAATTTGATTCAGAAACTTTCCTCTTCCGGATCCGCCAAGAAGGGGGGCTACAGAAGGATACCGATCCTAAACAAGCAGTCACGGGCGTTTTTTCGGCAACTAAAGATGAGTTGTCCCAAGAACGGATCGCAGAAATTGCCGAGTTCCTTCCCGATGAAATTCGCACGATGTGGCAAGAAGCTTAACTGAACAAGCAGCGGTTGGCGGTTGGCTGGCCAGTTAGCGTTAGGGAGAATGACCCCATTCTCCCTGCTTCATGCTGTATCTTAGAACCTAACCAAAGTAATCTGGTTCATTCCCCGGCTTCCACTTAATGTTGCAGCCAACGCTCGGCTTTTGGTCGGGGTCAACTGCTTGGCCTGCCAGCACGGCATCAATGGCAGCTCGTAAATCTTTTCCCGTGACGGGTTGATTGTTACTCGGACGGCTATCGTCTAGCTGACCTCGATACACCAGCTTTTGCTCCCCATCAAAGAGAAAAAAGTCTGGCGTACAGGCAGCCGTATACGCTTTTGCTGTTTCTTGAGTTTCGTCGTAGCACATTGGAAACTGAAAATCGAGCTCCTGGGCCATTGCTCTTAACTTTTCAGGAGAATCATCAGGATGGGTGTCTACATTATTAGCACTGATAGCGACAATTCCCAAACCCGAATCAGCGTAGTCTCGACCGAGTTGAGCCAGTTCGGGCTTAATATGCTTGACGAAGGGACAGTGCTGGCAAATAAACATCACTAGCAAGCCCTGCTGGTCGGCAAAATCTTTTAAAGAAACGGTTTGGTTCGAGACGACATCTGGTAGCTCGAAGCGAGGTGCTTTTGTTGCTAAAGGCAACATGGTGGAAGGAGTGAGGGCCATTGGCTAAATTGCCTCCGATTTAGACTGCGATACTCGTCTTCTATTTTCCTCTACTCTGGCAGCAACAGAGCAACAAGACGAGTCGAGGCTCATGGCTGATATCGGCAGCAAGCGTTTAATTATTTTTTCCGGTTCTTGCAATAATTCGATATATAAGTTTACAATAGTAAGCAATTAATGCTGCTGGTCTCAGTTATAGGCAACGGCCAGCCAATAGTAAGGCCGACACTGATAAACGGCTGGCCAATCATCAAGTCTACCCCCAACTCCTCAAAAGCTGGGGGACATTAATTTGAGAGTTGTTCTATTAAATAAACCTAGCAAGATGGGCAACGTTCAAGAATATATTCTGCTTTCGGCAGTCATATTAGTGTGTTCCGCATTCATTGCCCTGGCAGCTTCTTTTGCGACGGCTAGTTTAAATATGTTGTCCGCGCTTTGAGATTTTGCTTGAGTAGCAGCCATGACTTCGGCATGGCTGCTGGAGTGCCTAGTGCCTACTCGAGGCAATCACGAGACAACAGACTATGGGCCTGTATTTCCCTCTAGTCTTTAACGTTCAACCGAGCGACTGCGGCTGCTAGAGTATTAACCGTATAGTGAATTTGCTCTTCGGTATGTTCGCAGGTAATAAAAAAGCGCAGGCGAGCCGTATTTTTTGACACAATCGGATAGCACATAAACGGCACGTTGATGCCCCGCTCGAACAGACAGCGAGAAAGCTGAATTGATTTTAAAGCATCACCAACAATAATGGGAATCACTGGAGAACCATGGCTCAACCCGGTATCAAGTCCCTGCTGAGTCGCTAACTCCAAAAATAATTGAGAGCGCTGCTGTAGGCGCGTAACTCGCTCTGGTTCAGCCCTCAGCACACGAATGGCTGCTAACGTCGCTGCGGCATCTGGGGGAGAGATGCCCACGCTATAAACAAAGCCCGGAGCCGTATACTTTAAGTACTCGACGAGGGCGCTACTACCAGCGATATAGCCTCCACAGCTCGCAAAGGACTTGCTCAGGGTTCCCATCCACAGATCGACATCTGCCGGGTCAACCTGGAATAATTCGCCAATTCCGCGACCGTGATCGCCCAGTACCCCCATCGAGTGGGCTTCATCGACCATTAAATAGGTCCGGTAGCGCTTTTTGAGGACAATAAACTCGGGCAGCTTCGCAATATCGCCGTCGGTGCTGTAGACGCCTTCGATCACCACTAGCACCTTTCGATAGCGATGGCGGCGATCACGGAGGACCGCTTCAAGGGTTTGCCAGTCGTTGTGAGGAAAGGACAGCAGCGTGGCTCCCGACAGATGACAGCCCCGCAGAATGCTGTTGTGGCTGAGGGAATCGTACAGAATCAGATCGTGTTTTCCAAACAGGTGGCTGATGGTGGTGACGTTAGTGGCGTGACCACCGACGTAAACAATGCTGTCTTCAGTGCCAATAAAATCAGCAATTTCCCGTTCTAATTCTCGGTGCAGGGGCTTCTCGCCGGAATGAAGGCGGCTGGCTGACACAGATGTTCCGTACTGCTTAATGGCGGCGATCGCCGCTTGGGTGACCGTCGGATCGCCAGACAGCCCCAAATAATTGTAGGTTGCGTAGTTAATTAACTCTCGTCCGTCGATAAACGTCGTATTGTTAACAACCCGTTCTTGAGGAGTGAACAGAGGATTACCAATCCCGAGAGCATCAATGTCTTGCTTTTGGCGCTGAAGTTGCTGATATTCTGGCGATCGCTCAAAACGGTAGTATTCTAGGGGAATTTCCTCATCCAATTCCTGTTCCGGAGATGATAAAGGCTGGGGTTCCCCTTGAGTAAGCGGTAACTCATCAACGCTTTCTGGCGACACTTGGTATCTCTGAGGGTTCTCGGCCAAATACTGAGCGAGAGTGGCTACCGTTGGATAATCCCACAGTAAAGTCGGAGAAAGTCGGTAGCCCAAGAAATTTTCAAGCTCTCCAGAAAGATTAACGGCTTCAATAGAATCTAGTCCATACTCGGTCAGATCTTTGTGAATATCAATTTCATCCGGCTGAAGCTCTAGCCTTTCTGCTAACCTAGAAATTAACCAGACAGTAATCGCCTCTGCCGTCAGCGAATCTGATGACCGATAAGAATAAGGCGCGTTTCTTTTAACTGCATAAAGCTGTTGGTTCTCTTTTCCGTTCCAGGATGAGTTCAACAGTGCCATTATTTACTCCTCCACCACATTAATTAGCGCTCTTGAAAATCTCAAGTTTTAGTCACCGCTAAAATCTTGAGACGCTGGCTGAGCAGTTTTACCAGCAAAAGCAAGAATCAGTTTTGGGATGAATCACCCTCACTGCTTTAGCAATCCTGATTTTAAAACACCCGCTTGCCAATTAACCAATCTGTTTAGACCATTTACATCGCTCAGATACTCCTATTAACTACCTAGAGAATGCTTTGGCGGTCACAATTATTGGTAAGTTTTTCTCTAGGGGTGTTTGTTTCAGTTTATTCATACTATATAAATGTCGCTCGCCATCAGTCTAGAATTAGACACTTGTTTAAGTGAACCATAGTTTGGAGGATTGACAAACTTTTTGCCAACTGTGGCGTGGTATTGTGCTGTTTGCAGCACACAGACTCGTCCTCGACTGTAGCTTGGCAAATCATGAGCTAGAGAATAACAGCCATCCTCATCTCGTTCCATTGATCGCCTCTAACGTCCCGTTAAGAAAGCCTAGCCGACATTCATGGCGCTGAATTTTGCCACTGGAAGTTTTTGGGATGCTGCCTGGCTTAAGTAATAGAACTTTGTGGACTTGCAAATCGTGCTCCTGAACCACAGCTCGGCCAATAGACTCCACGAGAAGATAGGGATGCACTGATGACTCGCTAGCGCCCCGGTCGTCTGGACGACGACTCTGATAAGTCCGCTCTACCTCGGCGACAATAGCCAGCTTTTCCTCTCCGCTAACGCTGACAGAAAAGCTAGCACAACAGTTCGCGCGTAGTTGGGGATGGTTTTGTTCTACCGTTTGCTCAATATCTTGAGGATAGTAATTCCGACCGTTGATGATAATCATATCCTTCAGGCGACCAGTAACAAACAGCTCTCCGTTTCTGATAAAGCCGAGGTCGCCGGTACGTAAAAATGGACCTTCTTCAGTATCAACTAGATACGCACTAAATGCTCGATCTGTCGTTTCTGGTTGATTCCAGTACCCTCTAGCAATGCTAGGACCAGAAATCCAGATTTCTCCAATTTGGTCTTCAGCACACTGCATCAGCTTCTCCGGATGGGCAATGACAATCTTCTGTTCGGGAATGCTTCGACCGCAGCCAACTAGAACGTGCAGATCGCGAGAAGAGTCTATCTCAAAGCGATTAACGGTCGCCGGAACCACCTGATTGATCTGTAAGGCTTCTTTGCACACCACCTGCGCAACGGGGGGCGCTGTTTTGGTTCCGCCAGAAACAATTAAAGTGGCTTCAGCCATGCCGTAGCAGGGATAGAATGCCTCTCGTCGGAAGCCGCCGGGCGCAAATTTTTCGGCAAAGCGCTCTATGGTGCTGTAGTTAATTGGTTCTGCGCCATTAAAAGCAACATCCCATCTGCTCAGGTCAAGGGTCAATACCTGTTGGTCAGTTACCTTCCGGATACACAGTTCGTAGGCAAAGTTAGGACCGCCACTGACTGATGCCCGGTAGCGAGAGATGGCCTGGAGCCAGCGAATCGGACTTTGCAGGAACATCAGCGGTGACATCAGCACCACTGGACTACCACTGTATAAAGGCTGCAAAATTCCGCCAATAAGACCCATATCGTGATAGGGCGGCAGCCAAATGACTCCTCTACTGCTAGTTCTCGATTCAAAATATTGTCGAATGGCCTCTAAATTGTGCAGCAGATTTCTGTGAGTAATCATGACTCCTTTCGGAGCTGCCGTTGAGCCAGAAGTATATTGAAGAAAAGCGAGCGTATCGCTAGCAATATCTGGTGCGCGCCACTGGTTAGCTGAACAGGAGTCAACCTCTGTAGACAGCCAGTACAAATTTCTCAGTTCTGGAGCCTGGGCAAAACGCCGTTCTAAGCGGTCAAACTCAGCTCTTGTCGTCAGCGCCACCTTCGCTTGAGCATCTTTGATAATTGACTGCAAGCGCAACAGCGAACGGTTGGGTCGCGGAGGGTAGGCCGGAACTGCCACGATCCCAGCATAAAGACAGCCATAAAAGGCAGCGATGTACTCTAATCCTGGCGGATAGAGCAACAACGCTCGTTCTCCTGGCTGACAGTAAGACCGTAAATAAACCGCGATTCTTTTGGCCTGACGATCGAGTTCTCGATAAGTAAGGCTGACGGCTTCTGTTTCTCCATCGACTAGAAAAGTATAGACAGATTGCTCCGGTTGAGAATCTGCTCTAAACTGGAGCAGGTCTATTAAAGTAGTTGCTGTAAAGGTGTTTAAACCAATCATTCACTAATAGCGTGATTTTTTATTAAATTTATATCATTTTCCATTTTTTGGGACAGAGTAAATCATAATCTCCCCGCGCTACCTCTGCCACACCAAACTCAGCGTGTGCTTGGTAGGTTGCCAAATGAGTCAGGTTGAACAGCTTTGATAGCACGTCATTTTTAGGTCTAACCGTTCCGCGTTTGCTTGAAAAAATTTGCGGGAACCCGGTCGTGCTGATTTAGCTAACGAAGGGAGTCCTCGTGTTGCCTGCTCGCTCGTCGCTCCATGTCCTAGCAACAGCAGTG
This sequence comes from Cyanophyceae cyanobacterium, assembly GCA_050331735.1. Lineage (GTDB taxonomy): Bacteria > Cyanobacteriota > Cyanobacteriia > Cyanobacteriales > JBHJGN01 > JBHJGN01. The sequence goes on along the minus strand of JBHJGN010000004.1, from coordinate 94,676 downwards.
CTTAGGCACTGCTGTTGCTCTTTCGACGAGTAATTATCGCTGCGGCGTAGGGGAAAGATTTTGCTCTCTCATTCATCGATTGTCAAGCCCTTAGCGACTGAACATTTCTAAAATATTGTCGTAATGGTCTTGCTGCTCCTGCCAGTGAGCAACGGCTGGTAGAGTTCCGTCCAAAAATTGGGCACGACAAGCTCGACGCTGAACTTTTCCACTAGAGGTTTTAGGTAAGCTTCCTGGCTTGAGCAGCAGGACGGCATAGGGATCAACCGTGTGTTCCTCGGCGACGGCCTGACGAATGGCGCCGACAACTTCCTCGACGTTGAGCTGCCTTAGCGACGTCCGCTCTACTTCTTGAGCAATCACTAACCGCTCTTCTCCAGCTACCTCGATCGAAAAAGCAGCCCCATGGTTAGGACGAAGAGCAGGATGAGATGCTTGCGCGGTTAGTTCAATATGCTGGGGATACCGCATATTGCCCCAGAAGATCATCACCTCTTTGAGCCGACCGGTGATAAATAGCTCTTCATCGTCGAAAAACCCGAGATCCCCTGTCCGCAAGAAAGGTCCAGCACCATCAGCGGTGTAGGCAGAGAAAGTGTGGGCCGTTTCCTGGGGCTGATTCCAGTACCCTTGTCCGACTCCAGGACCGGATACCCAGATTTCCCCAACTCGATCGGACGAGCACCGAGTGCCAGAGTCGGGATCAACGATGATAACCCGATCCCCCAACCAGCTTCGACCGCAGCCTACCACTGCCCGCGCTTTAGGCCCAGGAGAGGCAATCATAATTTGATTGCGCTCTAACGCTTTGCGGTCTAGATGGCGAATCACGGGAGCCGCTTGTTTCCGTCCTCCGGTAATAAATAAGGTAGACTCAGCCATGCCGTAACAGGGATACAGGGCTTGGGAGCGGAAGCCGCAGGGGGCAAAAGTGGCGGCAAACTGCTCCAAGGTTTCAGCCCGGACTGGCTCAGCTCCCGAAAAAGCCAGCTCCCAACAGCTCAGGTCAAGCTGCTCCCGCTGTTCCGGAGTTGAACTGCGCCAGGAGAGATCGTAGGCAAAATTCGGTCCACCGCTAGTGGTGATCCGGTAGCGAGAAATGGCCTGCACCCAGCGCCAGGGCTTTTGAGTCAGAGCAATTGGAGACATCAGCACCATCGGGAACCCGACGTAGAGAGGCTGGATCACTCCGCCAATCAGCCCCATGTCGTGAAACAGAGGCAGCCACATTAACACGTGGCTTTCCGGCGTGTGCTCAAAACACTGCTGGATCACTGCCGAATTATGCAGAATGTTGCTGTGAGTCACCATTACCCCTTTAGGCGTTCCCGTAGAGCCGGAAGTGTATTGTAGGAACGCGATATCGCTGCTTAGAGTTGGTTCTACCCAGTCCGGGCTCGCACTGGGCGCGTCAGTAGCAATCCAGGGCAATTGACTTAAGGGGGAGGCGGTTGAGGCTAGCGACGTTTGGATGCCGTTGAGGAGCGGTGTTGTCGTCAGGACAGCAGCGGCTCCAGAAGAAATCGCCCGCTCCTGTAGTCCAGCCACCGCTTTTTGGTGTCGGGGAGGATGACTCGTCACCGCGATCGCCCCCGCGTAGAGACAGCCAAAGAAGGCGGCGATAAACTCTAACCCCGCCGAGTAGGGATACACCACCAGAACGCGATCGCCCGGACGCACCACTGTCTGAAGCCGAGCCGCGATCGCCTGGGCTTGGCGATCTAGCTCCTGATAGGTAAGAGTACCGGACTCCGTTTCTCCGTCTGCTAGAAACGTGTAAACTGTTTGCCCTGGCTGAGAACGCGCGCGATCGCGGACCAGCTCGACAATCGTTGAATACTGATTTAACACCTTGCTCCTCACACGCTTAGTCACTGAAAATTTAACCATTCATTGCTAGTCAGGACAAGAGCTATCTCTAATAAGTTGCCGCTCGCCGTATCAATATAGAGTGCTAAGCATCACCGACGAATCTCCCTGGCTGGCTCACTGATTACTGGTCACTGCTCCCTGTTCTCGCACCTGGGCGGAAAAACTGCCGCAAAATTTCCGCCGGCTTGCGGTCCCACGCATCAAGATGCTGATAAATGAGCCCCTCTTTGTTTAGCTTGTAGGTTGAGTGACCGTCGAAGTAGATTTTGGCTTTCCAAGGAACTCGCAATGTACCGCGCACCGTCCATTCAGCTTCAATCGTGTCCTGAGCGGACTGATACACTCGATGCAGATCGAAATAGATTTCTGTAAAAAACAACCCGGCGTGAAATCTCAACGTCCAGAAGATAATGCGGTAATTAAATTGACCCTTGAAGGTATTAACCGGGTCGTTGAAGTAGATATCTCGGGTGTAAATTTCATACGAGATATCTTTTTCAAACAACGTGGGCAAATCTTCTTCTAGGGTGGCGATATTTTGCCGAATTTGTTCCTGGTATTCCAAATGAGTTAGCATCCGCTGCTCTGATGCCATGTCTTCTTCTCCCGCTTTTCTTGAATTAGCCTCAGCTTTCGTCCTCAAGCGTCTTCAACAAGCACCGTTACTCGTGGAAGAGGACAAATAAAATGACCCGCTCAGTTACCAAGCGGGTGCAGACTTTCAGTGTTTAACCTAATTTAGCTGGCCAAACGTTTAGTAAGCATCCTGAATCTCGTAAAAGTCTGGCGATACATAATCTTTTCGCAGCGGCCAGCCCGTCCAATCTTCCGGCATCAAAATCCGCTTGAGGTTAGGATGACCTTCGTAAACGATGCCGAACATATCGTAGCTTTCTCGCTCTTGCCAGTCAGCCGATTTCCAAATCCAGTATACGGACGGAACTTTTGGATGGTCTCGCGGCAAAAATACCTTCAGCCGGACTTCTTGAGGACGGTCGGCATCATCACTGACCTTAGTCAGGTGATAAAAGCTAACCAGTTCTTTCCCCGGTCCTAAATCGAAAGCTCCTTGACACTGAAGATAGTTGAAGCCGTAGGCATAAAGCGCCGTAGCGATGGGAATCAGGTACTCTGGCTCCACCTTGATCATTTCCACCTGTCGATGGTCGGGCTCAATGGCTTCGTTTTCAAAGCCATTTTCTGACAGCCAGCGGGAAGTGGGGCCAGCCTCGACAATTTCAGAAGCCTGCTCTTGCTCTTCTTGCGATGCTGGTTTGGTTTCTTCAGCCACGGTTTACGGCCTCCTTTTCCTGCTGCGCCGACTGGAGAGCGGGGGGAATCGGTGTTCCCATCGCTTCGCTGAGTTCCTGGGGAGGCTGCTGCCGCGATTGTGCCTGGAGGTACTTGCCATCGTGGATGACGGGAACCGCTTTCATATTGTGGGTCGTGCTGTAATAGCGGTGAGTCTGCTGTCTGGTGGCTGTGCGTTCCTGAATGGATTCGTTGGCCATTTTCTTCCGCAGCTTGATAATGGCATCAATAATCGCTTCCGGTCGCGGGGGGCAACCGGGGATGTAGACATCTACCGGAATAAGCTTATCCACGCCTCGCACTGCCGTCGGGGAGTCGGTGCTGAACATGCCTCCGGTGATGGTGCAGGCTCCCATAGCGATCGCGTACTTGGGTTCGGGCATTTCTTCATACAGCCGCACCAGCGCTGGAGCCATCTTCATCGTGATTGTCCCGGCAGTGATGATTAAATCAGCCTGTCTGGGGCTAGAACGAGGCAGTAACCCAAAGCGGTCGAAATCAAAGCGAGAACCGATCAGGGCGGCAAATTCGATAAAGCAGCAGGCTGTTCCGTACAGCATCGGCCAGAGACTCGATAACCTGGCCCAGTTGTACAGATCGTCAACCGTAGTGAGAATAACGTTTTCTGATAAGTCTTGAGTAACTTGGGTCCGACTGATGGGATTAAGAATTTTCTCTTGCTGCTCAAGGTCAGCAGGATTGGCTGTATTGGTGTTCATACTTAATAGAGTTTCAGTTTCAGGATTCCTTAATTGTTCAGCCTATAGGCCGGGCAATGTTGCTGTTATTAACGCCCTACAGGGCAAGGTTTGTTGCCGTGATCCGGCTACCTACGACCATTCCAAAGCGCCCTTACGCCATGCATATACCAGGGCAACGACCAGAATGGCAATGAAGATCAGGGCTTCTACAAAAGCCAGAAGCCCTAGCTGATTAAAAGCCACCGCCCAGGGATATAAAAAGACGGTTTCAACATCAAAAACCACAAATACCAAAGCGAACATATAGTAGCGGATGTTGAACTGAATCCAAGCACCGCCAACGGGTTCCATGCCGGATTCATAGGTTGTTTTTCGTTCTGGACCTCCGCCGCTCGGTCGCAGTAGCTTAGAGGCGGTCAAAGCTAGAATGGGGACTAAGCTAGTAACCAGTAAAAAGCCGAGTAGATATTCATAACCGCTGAGGACAAACACGCTTTAATTTACACCCCTCAGTTCAACTAATAGGTAAAGTAGATAGAGACTGTTGCCTTCTCGCTCATTGACAAAGCTTATGCTCCGCGAGCACTAGCATTTGAACAAGGATAAGCTGAGCTTGAGATTAACGGCTCTGTTACTGATTGTAACAGCGGTTGTTTCTTTCAGGGGAGTTACTGGTGACAATTCACTAGATGACTTTAGCCTAAGCGCTGATTACCGATAGTCCCTCTACCAGCACAGAGGGAGTGCAGGTAGAACCTTGCCAGCGGCGATCGCTCCCCAAGAGTGCTACCTGCTTCAGCGCGGTGTACACGTTTCCATCCACCATGGTATCTTTAACGCGGCCAACAATTTCCCCGTTTTGAACTCGATAGCCAAGATCGACGTTCACTGAAAAGTTGCCGGAAATATCAGCCCCGCCGCCCAGAATTTGATCGACAATTAATCCTTCATCGAGCTGGGCGACTAGCTCCAACAACATTCCTTGCCCTGGTTCAACGAGGAGATTCACTAACTCCGGGGTAGGATAGCACGTCAAGCTGGAGCGAAAGCCATTCCCAGTACTGTGAGTGTTGAGGAACTTGGCTGTCGTTCGGTCTGTATAAAATTGCTCGAGCTTTCCCTGGTTAATCAACGTCAAATAGTGAGTCGGGGTGCCTTCATCATCGAAAGGACAGGGAGCGAAACCTTGTTGAGGCTGCTGCGAGAGAGTTAAAGAACTATCCAGCACCAATTGCCCCTGTTTGTTGCTCCACGGAGAAGAGCCTTCGCCGACCCTTTTGCCGCTTAAGGCTTCAGCAACCGTTTCCCACAGCATGGTAGCGGCATTTGTCGTCCAAAGCACCGGAATGTGTCCTGCTGGAGGAGTCGCCTGAGAGTTGGCCCAGTCGAGGCGTTGCAAAATATGTTGAATCACTGGAGTCGGGTCGGGCTGGCCGCGAACGGAATCTCCATCATAGACACCCAGAAAATCCTCTCCTCTTATCCACTCAGCCCCGATAAAGTAGCTGAGAGAGGTGGTGGTGTATTGGCAGTGCAGTCCCTGAGAGTTAAGCAAAATGGTTGTCTCTTGTTCGCACTCTAGTTCGGCACTACACACGCTCTCTGGATAGACATCGCGGATTTGCTCGATCGCACTACTGCCCACAGCGACCAGCTCTTCCACGGGAACTGTCTCTCCCGTATCTGGATAAATTTCAGTTCGCCCTGAGTCAATCTCAACGGTTTCAGGGGCATTGAGGGCGGAAAGGGCGATCGCTTTTTCAACGATCGCCCGTGGTTCTACCAACCCATAGGCCACCGCTAGCCCAGGACAGCCCTCGCGCCACACCCGCAGTGCTACCCCTTCTGAGCGAGAACTCTCTAGCTGCTTGAGGCGATTAGACTCAAAAAAGACCGGACGAGAGTGTGATCGCACTTGATACACTTCGGCATACTCTGCCCCGGCTTTGAAGGCCAGTTCCAGCAACTGTTCTAAATCAGCACTCATCGCGTCCCTCGCCCTTAAGCAGCCAGAATCCAGCGAAGTCTTCGGAGTTGGGGCTTTGCTGAACGGCTAAAAAATGAACGCCGTGTCCCCGTTTGGCTCGTTCAAACCCTTCAGCTTCTGCCCGAGTTTGAGCATTAGTAACGCTTGCTAAAATCCAGCTATCGCTATCTCCAGTTTCTAGAATCACTTGCGGTCGAGAACCGCCTTCTAAGCGCATAAACCCCATTTCTAATCCCGACATCCAGCCAGCCAGCGGAATAGCTCTCGCGGAAAAGATAATCAGTCCGGGAATGCGGGTTTCGTTTGTTACGCCCATCATTGCTAACGGAAAGGCTTCGCCAAAGGCAATATTCCATTCAGGCATCTCCGAGAAGGCAGCCGCTTCTAAGCTGACGAAGGCCCATTGATCTTGTTTGTCTCCGCGAATTGCATCGGGAAGGGGAACGGCGTTCGCGGTGGGGTACTGCACCGAAGCGGCAGTGGCGGCGGTCGGGTCGTATCCCGGCTGCTGAGCATAAAATTCCTGCCGTTGGGCTAGCCACTGGTTCAGGGCATAGGTCCGGCGGCTTGGGACAGCGGCAATGCCAGCATCCTCACAGGCTTTGGTAATCATATTCTTCATCGAGCGGCGGAAAAAGCGGACTTTCTTCGGTGGGGTGGGAGCTTCCGCCATCGCCTTTTCTAGGGCCTCCCGCAGCCAGAGAGAATTGACGGTCTTATTGGAGCAAAATTGAGAGTACCGAAACAAAGAATCGGGCGATCGCCCAATCTCTAGCGGACTTTCACAAATCGCGACTTCCCACACTTTTTTGTTATTCTCGTCGAGAATCGGGCGCGAATAAAAATCTAGTTCCCAAATAGTTCCCATGTTGAATGAGGAAGCTCTTTCTTTTCTATAATATGTCTCTTGGGCAGTAACCAGCGTTCATCACATTGAGGGAAACCAGGCGGCAAGAGGAATGGTTTTTTTTAAAAAGCGTCAGGTACGCCTTTAACCATGAACTATCAACAATCAACAGAAATCTAGGATGTTATTTTTCGCCTCATTGAGTTCACAACCACTACTCTTGTTTAATTTCCTGCTGTAGTTTCTGGACGAGTTCAACGACTTCAGGATTTTGTTTGGCCCATTCTTGGCGGTTTTGACGGATTTGTGCTAACTGAGACTCAAGATTTTCTGAAGTTAGCAACACTCCAAAATCTTGGGGAACTGACTGCTCGTTTACCGAAAACATTCGATTAAGCACTAAATCTCCAACAAGAGGCGTATAGTGGGAGTTATCTGTATAGTTTTTGCTCTGGCTATTGACTGGTTCCGTCGTGACGCTACTGTACCCAGAGAAATCCCAAACCGGAGCAATGGCGGCCACTTCTCGTTTCCACTGCTCAAAAGTCTGCCAGCGTCCGGTCGCTCGAATGGCCTCCCACTGCGTTGCATGGGCCGGAGAAATAAACAGGTAGAGCGGAATTTCTTTTTGCTGACAGATTGCTACCAGGGTTCTGAGGCTATCCATGTACTTCTCGGATAGCTCATAGTTGCCATGCAGTTGAAAATATAGCTTTAATCCTTCTCTAAATTTCCATCCCGGGTCGCCTTCGTAGCGGTCTGGAGTAAAGCCGTCCTGGCCGTAGTCGTCTCGCTTAGGAGTCTTTAAACTCTCTTGAAGAGTAGCATAGCTCGCAGACAGGACATCGAGGGAAGCGGTAAAGTTAACAAAGTCTCGGATGGTGAGATGCTGCTTCTCCAACCGATGCTCGGAGAAAGTGGGCTGATTGTCTAAGTGCTGGTTAAAAGCAAAAAAATCTAGCCCAACGACAACGGCTTCTAGGTTCTCTTGATTAGCGATCGCATGCTCTAAGTAGCGAAGCTGTTCGTAAAAATTAGGCCCATTGAGTCCCAAATTGTAAACTTCTTCAGCGTTTTCCCAGACAGCATGACTCGGATCTAAGCCGAGTTTAGTTCTTGATGAGCCAACGAAGACAACTGTTGGTCGCAGACGGATAACGTCAACGGCTTTATGAACGCGGTCGTTGTTGCCTTTTTTGGGCTTAGCGTGATTAATACCGAGTTCAGGAGTGGGAAAAATATCGTAGGGATCGACAACAAAATTGAAAAAGCCGATAGACACGATGGGAGCAGACACAGCTCCCAGCAGCCAAAGATTAAATTTTTGGTACTGCCTTTTAGTAACGGGAGCTTGATGAGAACGAAACGAATTAGAGAATGTACTCATGCTGCTTAAGAGGATTGAAAACTAAAAGGACAGATTAGACGCGCGGTTGAGAGAGAATTACTGACCGCAAGCGCTCGCTTCATCTGCCCAGGTCCACCCTAGGTTAGCTTCAACCTTGGCAGACTTTAATGGATGTTAGCCAACTGCGTGATGCCTTCGTAGCTAGGGCAATTACAGTCAAGGTTTTGCTGCCATCGAAAGTGGTCAAATAGCCGTCTTCTACATTGCGATTGCTGTTTGGGGAGCGAACAAGATAACCAATATTAGTTTTTAGTCTGTTTGTAGGCTGTTTACGTGAGTTACTAAATATATTCTAGGGAAAATTGCTCGTCAGGTAGTAACCTTTTGATACGACCGGAAAAATCCTCTGGCTACTTCAAAGAGCTTAAAACTGGAAATAGAGAAACTCAGACACGCGGTTGAGAGAGAGTAAGCTACACCCAGCGATCGCTCCAATTCCTAACGCCCACCACCATGTTGGCTTCAGCTTTTGCAGAATTTGCTGAGTATTGGGCAATAGCGTTACGCACCCCGTCAACGTGGCTAGGGCTAGCATACCCAAAGCTTTACTATCATATAACGTGGGCAGATAGTTTAGTTCTGCCCATCGCTGAAGCCGAACGCCAAATAGGGTCAGAAAGGCAAGCTTCCCGCTAGGTTCTCCAGGCAACACAACTCCCTTCGCTCCAAACATTGCCAGTAAAATTGCTACCCCCTCTTGCAGACTGTACGCGCGAAATAATACCCAGCTCACCATAACAGCCCCAAATGTAATCGCCCATCCGAGCAGGTTCGGGAGCGGAATCTTTTGCTTGCGCCACCAGTGATTGAGCGAGAGATAAACGCCATGCAGTCCTCCCCAAATAACAAACGTCCAGCCAGCACCGTGCCAAAGTCCTCCTAGTAGCATGGTGGTCAAGAGGTTGAGGTAGCGCCGTAGTTCTCCTTGGCGACTTCCTCCAAGAGGAATGTACAGGTAATCTCGCAAAAAATTGGAGAGCGTAATATGCCAGCGTCGCCAAAAATCGATAATTGAGCTGGCTTTGTAGGGAGAATCGAAATTGATCGGCAGATGAATATTAAAGATTAACCCTAAGCCGATTGCCATGTCTGAGTAGCCAGAAAAGTCAAAATAAAGCTGAAAAGTATAGCTAAAAGCGCCTACCCAGGCTTCAATAAAAGTCACGGCTTCTGCATGATCGAAAACGAGAGCTACCCAAGGCGATAGAATATCGGCGATCAGTACTTTTTTAGCTAGGCCCAAGCTAAATAAAGTGAGTCCGAGAGCAAAATTTTTATGGGAAAAAATAAAATTTCGTAGTTGACGAAACTGCGGGATGAGTTCGTCATGGCGCAGAATCGGCCCCGCAATTAGCTGAGGGAAAAAGACCACAAATAAGCTATAGGTAAGGAGGTCGTAGTTGGCCGTTTTGGTTTCGCCTCGATAGGCATCTACCAAATAAGCAATTTGAGTAAAGGTGTAGAAGGAAATTGCCAGCGGGAGAATAATTGTTGGTAAAGCTAGGCGAGTGTTCGCAACGACGTTGACGGAAGTGAGAAAAAAGTTAGCGTATTTGTAGTAGGCGATCGCGGCTAAATTAACGCAAATTCCTATCCACAGCAATGCTTTTGCTTGACGACTTTCTGGTTTAGTCAAAGCAATTCTGTGACCGATTTGATGATTAAAAATAATCGATCCTACTAGCAGCGGTAAATAGCTAATATTCCAATAGCCGTAGAAGAATAAGGAACTTATAGTTAACCACACTTTAGCAGCCTGAAGCTGGCGAAATCGAGCTAGACAAAAAAAGATGGTTAACGTAATTGGCAAAAAGCAGAAAATAAATATGTAGGAGTTAAATAGCATCTAAGTTTCCATTTCCTAGCTTTAACTAATTGAGGTAAAGTATGCGCCAATTTAGTCTTAAGTGGTTTTCCTGATATATTCTGTAGAGAATAATTGTTGACCGTGGAGTAAGCAATCACCTGCAACTTGTTACTTTTTTAATTTGTCTTGTCGCTCAAAGTTCCGCCGTAACCTCTTCCGGCGGCTGCTTTGAGCAAGCTCAATTTCAGCTCACCGTAAAAAACGGACATAGGACTTCGTATTGTCAATTTTCTGCCAGTCATCTGTCTCCAAATACTTGAGAGGGGAATCTTGTCCGGGTTCTTGAACAAGAATTTTTGCTCCAGTCCTTGTTAACGTATCGTAAACTCTCTGGCGAGTAGCGTCATCCGCCTCCCAAAACTCCTCGATGCTAGGAATTTCCGCCACAATTTTGAGATCTGCTAGTTTTGCCCAGTAGTAATTGCTGCCAACCTTATAGCCACCGAGAATAGCGACTCGCTCTCCAGACTCGATTCCTAGCTGATTTAGTCCGTTGGCAATTTTCCACTGAAGCGGTTCTCCTGCACTCTTTGCTGCGGTAGCAAATTGAGGCCAAATCAGTAGCGTCATGCTCAGCACAGCAGTAACAGTAAAGCGTTTTACGGCTTTGACGTTAGGAGGATAAACGCTGCCAAAAAATGCCGCAAACAAAATAACAATGAGGGCAGCACTGTATCTTGCCCTGACGTGCACTAACATAAAGCTTCCTAAGCCAGCACAAGCTGGAATAAGCAGTATCCAGTTTCTGAGCAAGTTTTTGACGGCAACGTTCCAACTATCGGTTACCGCCACAAAAATCAAATACCCAAACAGTAAAACCCCAAAAAAGATGCGGTAATACTCTAGCGCGTGGACCCAGAGAACGTGTATTTGCTTCCTCAAGTTAAACGTGGTCTGCAAACCAGCGTTCCAGTAAGCAGGATTGTGCCAAGGTGGATACGTTCCCCCAATCGGTTCTCCAAATTCGTAAACCGTCGGCTGATCGAAAACCTGTCTAATTGGATGCTTTGGTATCCCACTTCCTGCCGGTTCTCCTTGCCAATAATGATTGTGTATTCCTCCAGGACTGACGTTCCAAGCGTAGTTCAACTGCCCACTTGATCCAAAAGTGAACTCGCCTTCAAAAGAGGAAATGGCGTAAATATAGGGGCACGAGATCGTGACAAAAGCCAAAAAAGCCACGGCAATTTTAGCCGCTGACCGGAAATTTTTCTGAGTTGAAAAGAAGGAAACTCCCAAAAAAATAAACGCCATTGGAAACATAAAGGATTTAGTTAAGTACCCAAGTCCTAACACGACCCCTAACAAAATAAAACTGGTCCACTGCTCAGAGCGGCTAATCCTGAGCACAATGGCCATCGCTAGATAGATTGTTGCCGACATCAACAAATCGGGACTATCGGTATCAACGCCTATCCATTGAGTCGCTGACCAAATAAATAAAATGTAGCCAGCGACTATCCAAAGCCACGATGGAATGAGCCAACGCTCTTTGTCAGTTGTTCGGTGACTGTTGTAGTAAATAATAAATTCGTGGAGAAATCTATCAAAACAAACAAGACTAAGTGCCAAAATAAATAGGTTAGTCAGTTTGACAACAAAAAATTCCCAGAAGCTCGAAGGACTGAGGAGCGCCTGAAAGCTAGCCAAAAAGATTGGGTACAGAGGAGCAAAATAGGAAGTCACCGCCGCATCCCAATCTCCTTGAAGATACGCTTTGCCAAGATCGAGGTAAGAAACGGCATCTCCTGTGGACAAGCTATAGCGGCTATTCCAAGCCTGTAGAAACCCGAGGGCTATTGCTATTAGCCAGAAAGCCGCCTTAACTATCAGTCGTTGATGACGGCGAGTGGGGGGGGTCTCGAGTGGGGGGCGGCTCATTTTGATATCGGTTCAGCCGAGCGTTATTGTGGCTTGATGAAGGTCAGAAAATGACGGTGACGCGCAGGCTTCTACTCCTCGCTACTTGGGCAAGTTTGCTCCCAGGTTGTTCGTTTGGTAACCGTTTGGGTTTCACCGGGCGGTACCGTTGTTTCATCCATAAAATAAACTTCTATGGTGTTAAGCTGTTCGCTATGCTGACTGTTCCAGTGACGGCAAAGGTAAGCGCCATAGTCAGCATATAGTTTCTGCCCAATCGCTCGATTCAAGTTAATGAAGTACGTGCGCCACTGCATGTTGCGATAGAGCGCGTTACGCTGGCGCAGGGTTGGCTTATCGTAGTTAGGAGATTCCCCGCTGAGAATATCAACTTCACGACCGTTATCGAGGATACCGCGCACGACATACCAGCCATCATCTCGGGGAGGGTTAGGCGCAAAAATACTCCAGGACTGATCGAGGCGAGTCACTTTCCCAAACCAGTTAAGGGTATTAAAGGTTCTTCTTCTGAAAGTTTGATGCACCAGATGGTCGCGCGGGAGAATGCTAAGAGCTAGGCTTCTAAAGTTCCAAATCGTTACGTAGAGCAGCAGAGCGAAAGTAATGAGGTTGAACCAGAGGCGAGGACGGACTTCGAGCGGTTTCCACTTGAGCGGCGCGGTAAACTTGCCCATGAATCGGCGGTTAGAGGCGATGGTTTCATAGATTTTGGTGCCTATAGCCATTAGTGGTTTCCACCGCAGGATCGGAGAGAGAAACCAGAGGAGAGGAGACAAACTACACACGTAGGCGATCGCCTCCCATTTATAGTGTCGGTGTTCTTGCCAGTCCACCACGACCCAGGAATTTTTCTCCTGCATATCGGCATAGATCGACGGCTCGCTCTGTGCCAGCAATAGCGGAGTTCCGGGCAGGATTAGAAACGTCCGAATCAGATAAACTACCTTTTTACAGAAGCCACACTCGGCATCGTAGTAAATTCTCAGTCCGCTACGGCGGGAGTCAGCAATTCGCGCTCTGAGCCCGTCCCAGACCGAACTCGGAATCAAGGCGAGCCAGCTAAAAGTGCTGAGAAACGGGAAAATGCCTAATCGAAAGCAGAGTCCAAAGCTGACGTGAAGCAGGACAAACAACACAATTGTCACGCAGCGCCAAAGGCTCGTGCGGAAGGGAATAAACAGCAGCAGCGGGCCGAGCCATTCCAACCACAAAGCGAAGAATGTAAACAGCTTCAGTAACCCCGGAAAGTTGAGCAGAAATTGCCCTAAAGGCGTTCCGTATTGGTCAAACTGAAACGAATAGTAAACTGCTTCTCCACCAGACCACAGCGGGCTGTGGGTTTTAAAGGCGGCAGAAAATATGTAAATGTAGCAAATTTGGACAATAAAAGCCACCGTCGCCACGGAAAGCACCCGTTTAGGCAGCGGCTTGGTAGAAGAGTTGAGGGCACTGTCGAGCGAGTAGCTCGCTCCTAACGGCAAAAACATCGACCAAAACAGCATCGCTCGCAGCACGTCGTCGGCAGCGAAAATGAGAGCCGGGTTCCGGTTGTGAATCGAAACAAGCATTGCCCAAGTGGCGATCGTCGCCAGTCGAGTCCGATAGCCTACCAGCAGCACGACCGCGACCAAAAGCGCGATACCAAACAGCAGGGCCTGAACCAGCGGTGAGCCACTAATTAAGTTAATTGACCAGTAGCCAGAGGGTAAAATTTCGTTAATGAGCGTGGCGCGAGGCAGCACACCTGCATCTGAATAGTGAGCCGTTAGCTCTCCAGCTCGGATACTCAAATCTGCTATTACCACTAAGGCGAGACCGATACGAAATAGACCCAAAGACCGTAAATCTAGGCCGAAAACCTCCTCTAGCTTGTTTTCCTTCAATAACATTGCTCTGTGGTCCTTAATTTTATGCTCTTTACTGAAGCCTGGGCAATTCTGCCTTGCCAACTAGTTTACCCAGCCTGCCGTCGAAACGCAGCGTCCGGTTAACCGACCAACAAACGTTTCAACACCTGTAATCGATGTCGCCACGTCGGGAGGCGCTGAACGTAAATTAATCGTCTGAGCAGAGCACCGAAAGAGCCAGTAATATTAATCGAAAAACTAGAAACAATGGCCGCCCCCTTGCCTAGAGTTAACATATCTCCTAAGTGAAGATAGTGAAAAGTACGCAAACGTTGCCCTTTCACAATTGCTTTGAGGTTTTTAGCAGCGCGGCTGGCCTGCTGATACGCGACTTGAGCCGTCGTCGGTGCTTGTTTGCTCTGGCACTCGGCCAGATCTCCCAGCGCTAGCACTTCCGGGTAATCTACTAGCTGTAGAGTTGGCCTCGTTAGAACCTGGCCGCGCTCGTTGTGCTGACACTCGAGTTTCTGCACCCAGTCTCTAATCTTCGTTCCTGCCGTCCACAGCACCAGGTCTACCGGAACGGTTTGGATTTGTTCATCTTGAACAAGAGTAATGTGCTCTGCTGTAATGGTTTTGACGGTGGTATTGAGACTCACCTGCACCCGGCGCTGATGAAGCGATCGCTCTGCCGCTGCTCGAATGGCTTGGTTATAGGGCTTGAGCAACTGCTCCCCCCGGTCGAGCAGAGAGATTTGACCCCGTTTGTGAAGACGGTCAGCGAGCTTGCAGGCCAGTTCCACTCCGCTGGGGCCACCGCCAACGATGGCAACGCGCAGGCGCTGTCGTTGGGTAGCTTCTAAAAGCTGAAGCCGCTGATCTAAAAGTTCGGCATCCGCGAGAGTCCGAAATGGCAGGGTATGTTCAACGACACCGGGAATCTGAGCATACTGAGTTTGGTTGCCGACGGCCAGAACCAGATAGTCGTAAGTTAGGTGCCCCTCTGCTAGTCGAACCCGACGAGCTTTGAGATCTACGTCCTCAATCGTCTGTTGACAGAGCTTAATTTTGGTCCGGGCCAGCAGCTTGTAGTAGGAAGGAGCAATTTCCCAGCGCTGTAGTTCTTGCGTGAGCAGCTCATACAGGAGAGGCGTAAACAGAAAGCGATCGTTTTTTTCAACCAGGGTAACTTGGCATTTTCCCGATTTTACCCGAGAAAAGTGGCTGAAATAGAGAGCCGTGTAGAGACCACCGAAGCCGCCACCAAGAACACAGATATGACATCGTTCACTGGTCATTGTTAATTGTTTTTAGGACGGGCTGTAGCTGAGCTGCTAATTCCCGAGCACGAATTCGGCGAGCTTCTGGGAGGAGGTGATAGTGAGTATCGGCAAACAGGCTAGAGTCTGTCTTGATGTTGAGTGAGGAGGGATCGTAGATGGTGGGCGCAATTCCCTCTAGCTGTTCGGCGGTCTTCTGTACGTTGGTGAGGGTTTCTTGGTCGGCCTGAGCGTAAACCCAGGGCAAAGACAGCACCAGGGTTCCGCCCCGTGCCGCGACTTCTTCCTGAAATTGAGCGATTCTGTTCGCGGCGTGTGGGGAAATGGATTGACTAATCTGCAATTGCCACCACTCTCCCGTACGAGTATTGACGGTCGTCGGATCGCCTCGTTCGGTGAGGGGATCGGAATAGTACCCGGATAATTCACCATCCCGAACCAAATCCATGGCAGATTTTGCGACAGAGCGCAGCGTCGGCACTCCCAGCAGCATAATGTCCTGGGCTAACTGCTTCGGAGGAACGCCCCCTAAGCCGGGTCGATGAATGGCCAAGCTAAAGGGACCAGAGCGATCGCCTAAACCGTCCTCATCCAGCAAAATTAAATACTCCGGAATCAGCAGCACCACGTCACCCGGACGCACCTGGTCGAGAACGCTGGGCAGAATCACGTTCAGCCCCACAGGACCGTCGATGCCCAAATTAATTACGGGAATGCCCAACTGCTGCTCAATCAGTTCGGAGTCGAGGGTATAGTGGGCTCCCGAACCGCCAGTAATCAGCAGTCGTTGGGGAGCTTCGGTGGCGGCGGCGATCGCCAGTTTCTGCTCGTACATCGCCCGCAGCCAGCTCAGTTCGCCGCCGTAGTAGACGTTATAGGCGTAGCCCAACGACCAGGCTACCCCTGCCGCTACAAACCAAGGAACTAACTTAAATTTCATCAGAACTCGAAGTAGATAAATTCAGAAGGAGTATTGGCCGCTAATAGTAGTGTTAGCCCTAGCAGCACGGGCGATACCCAAGGGGAAAGCAAGAGTTCGTATTCAAACTTCCGCTGCCAAACGGCAATATGTTCCATCAGCAGCACGAGACCGGAGAGGGCCAAAATCAGTAGCAGAGCCGCTCCTTCGTTGACGCTGTAGGAGCCGAAAAATTCTCCTAAATTAGACAGAGAATAAGCCCAGGGAGTCACTAACGTTCTCAGCTTGAGGAGTAAACGACCGATATCGGTATCCATAAAGAACAGGCAGCCGAGTACGACAGAGCCAAAGGTCAATCCCCAAGAGATAAACTGAGGTCGGGCAATGTGTTGACCCACCACTTTATGGAAGGGTCTGCCTAGATAGCGCAGCACGAGCAGCAGAGCGCCATGATAGGCTCCCCAGATGATAAAGTTCCAGGCAGCTCCGTGCCAAAAACCCGACAGCGTGAACGTAATAAAGAGGAAGAAAGGCGCTAGTTTTTTCCGAGATCCCATCAGCGGGAGAAACACGTAATCCCTAAACCAGGTGCTCAGGGTAATGTGCCATCGCCGCCAAAATTCGTTAATGCTCGGGCTGGTATAGGGTGCTAAAAAGTTGACTGTCAGGCGTACACCCAGAAAGCGAGCGATTCCCAGGGCAATAAAGCTATAGCCAGCAAAGTCGAAATAAATTCTGAGAGTAAAGATAAACGCGTTGAACCAGACTCCCCAAGCATTTTCGACAGTGGTTAAATCAATGTAGGGAAACAGATTGTCGGCCAGCACAAACTTCATAAATAACCCCAAAGACAGCCACCGCAGGCCAACATCGAAATTTTCCAAAGTGGCTTTGAAGCGAAACGATTCAATTTGGGGAAACAAGTTCGTGCGCCGCTCAATGGGTCCGGCCACAATTTGGGGGAAGAAGGCGACAAAGTTGATATAGTCAACAAAGCCGATCGGGCGTTTCTTGCGGGCTGTGAGAGAATCAACGACAAAGGCCACCATCTGAAAGGTGTAGAAAGACACCCCTGGAGGAATATGGCTATAGACCGGAATCGGCAAACTGCGATCCCAGTTGTCGGCAACCCCCCCCGCTAGTATCCCAAAAACATCTTCAACAAAGAAGGCTAGATACTTAAAGTACGCCAGAATAGCAATGTCAATCGTAATGATGACCCCCGCAAACAGCTTGGCTTGCCAACCGCGAGTGCGCTGCATCAGCGCCACCATTACGTAGTTAAAAACCACCTCGAAAATAAAAACAACGAAGCTAGCACGGCTGGCGTTGAAGAAGAGGAGCAGCGACAGAGCCATCAGCCCCAAGGCATCGAAAAACCCCGGCCACAGATTAACCGATCTAGCAACGGTGCGTACCGTAAAGAACGGAACGCAAAAGAGGAGCAGTATCCACCAAAAAGAAAAGTCCGAGTAATTCAAGGTCTGAACTGAGGAGGGAGTACTGTTTGGTTGGGGAGCGATTCTCCCCCAACGACTGGCTGTTTTTTAAGAGCCGAAGCGACCAAATAATCCACCCCAACCCTTGCCGCTGGTCACTGGTTCGGGGTCTGCTGCGTCGCTTTGGGGCTCACTGTTTAGTGCTCCGGCAACATCGTAATTATCGGCTAGAAACTGAGAGGATTGAGCAATCGTTGGATGATCCCAAAATAAAGTTGAGGGAAGCTCCATATCTAGCCAGTCTTCTAAGTCGCCGACGATAGTGACAGCGTCAATGGAGTCGAGTCCATAGCGAGTCAGCGGCTCTGTGGTGCTAATCGCATTAGCGTCCAAAGAAAGCTGCTCGGCAAGCTGATTGACGAGCCAATTCTGAATAGTTTCTACAGGAGTCATTATAAGCTGGTCTGGTAGGGTGAACAAATTAGGCTTGGAGCTGTAGCTCTGAAACGGGGGATTCCTGAGCTGACGACGAGGCCAGTTGAAAAGGAACAATCGAAAACGCTCGTTCCTCGCGGTGCAGCTTGAGTAGCTCTTGAGCGACATTCTCTACGTAGGCTTGAGCGATCACATAGGGTAGAGGTCTTACGGTGCGCAGCAGCCTGTGTAGACTGAGGACGAGCCATTCTCCTTGAGCAAAAAAGTCTCCCAAGATGTGGCGGTTGTAAAGCCACATATGCAGACAGCAGGCCGCTGCATGCAGCGTACAGTACTGCTTCGCAATTTCAAACAATTCTGGAGACTGAGCGTGACCAAACTCAAACTTGGAGTTGGCAATTCGGTCATCGTGAGCGTTCAATTCTTCCAGCACTAGATTACCCAGAGACAGGAGCTTCTCTAACACTCCGCTATCAACCTTGGATTCAAGAGCCTGTAGCTGTTCTAGGGCAATTTCTAGTCCCTGAAGCGGATCGTCAGCACCGCGACCGAAAAGCGCTAGCTTCTCAGGCGCAAAGGAGGGCACTGACTGCTCCAGCGAGAAGATGGTCTCCAAGCGAGAACCAATTTCAGCGAGGGTGTTGGCTTTGCGGCGGGAGCGGTACTTAGTGATTTGGCGGAACTGTAGAATCAGAGCGTGTAGATTGACCACGGTACTGCCGTCAAACATACTGATGATGGAGTTATCGCGCAAGACCTTTTGGAAAATTCCCCAGTTATGTTCTTCCCGCATGTAGAAACGCGAGCCTAACACCGGGTATACGTCGTTGATGGCCGTTTCTAATCGGGTAGTTACCAGGTATTTGACAACCGATGCCCAGACGCTAAACTGTTCAGGAACCACATGAAATCCCCGCGCTGCCCCGATCGTTTCACAATCTCCAATGAGAATATCGAGAAAGGCGTTTACCAGAGTTTGACGAGGCTGCGGTAGCTCAAATACTGTCTTGTTGTAGACGATGCGGTGTCGGGCAAAGTTGAGCGTGGTCCTGAGCGCGGTATCGGCAGCCCCTAGGGAGAACGCCGCGCAAAGAGTGCGAGTAATTTGGAATCCTTTGAGGGCTAGCTCTAACCCGTCTCCTTCTTTTTGCAGGCGCATCGATTCGGGGACGAAACAATTTTTGAAGCCGATGCCGCTCATATCGGCCCCGCGAATTCCGTGAGTCTTAATTTTGGGAAGATTATAGTATTGGGAAGCATTAATCTTGCTTTTATCCACAGCAAAAAGCGATAGGCTCTTTGCTTCTCCTAGATTGCCGGTACGAGCCAGGACGTAAGAAACACCAGAAAGGGTAGCGCGGTTGATGGGCCATTTTTCTCCGTTGAGCAGATAGCCGCCAGCAACAGGAGTGGCCGTGACGCTTCCTCCGACTAAATCGCTGCCGTGTTCTCTTTCGGAATACCCCAAGCAGAGAGTCCCGTTGTGGTCCTTCAGATACTGAGCAAGCTGCTGCTTCTGTTCGTCGGTTCCTCCCATCCAGGTTAAGAACGACCAAAACATGGTGGTAAAGGCAATGCCAATGTTTTGATCCCGGCGACAGAGGACGCGCACAAACGCCACAAATTCCTCAAACGAGGTAAACTCACCACCACAGTTGGTCGGGATGTAGTAGTGGTGCAGTTTCCAGTTGTAGAGCCAGTTGATTTCTTGTTCGGGAAACTCCTCGCGCTCGTCGAGTTCGACGACTCTTTTAAAAGACATGACGCTGTCTGGATTGTTGGGGCTGCCTAAATCTTTTTCGAGCGTTTCGGCTACCCAGTATTGCTTCAGTTTATGCATAATGATTTCTTCAACAAACGTCTGGATGAGTGACCCCTAGAGCAAGCAGATTTTGGAAGGAGAAAATTCCCTTAAATTAGCCACTATCTTAGCAGTTTTCCTAGGAGTCAGCGGCAGTCTCGTCGTCGGACACCTATGTGCCGATAACTTGTTGCGCCAAAGACTCGACTTCTCCTTGTAGAGTCCGAAATTTAGCGCTTAGCTGCGGATTTTCGCACCAGTCGGCGATCGCCGTGAGCTGTCCGGTGAGAAAATTGTGACGACAGGCCCGACGCTGAATTTTGCCGCTCGCCGTTTTGAGGATATTGCCCGGTTTAGCTAACACCACGGCGTATACCTGGAGTTCGTGCTGTTCGGCAATTTCTTGGCGAATATCGGCAATGAGCTGATCGGCCTCAATGTTTTCGGCGCGGCGCTCTACTTCCTGGACCACAACTAGCTGTTCTGCGCCGCGGTCCTGAATAGAAAAGGCGGCTCCGTAATCCGGACGCAGGGCAGAATGGAGATTCTGAACCGTCCACTCAATATCTTGGGGGTAATGGTTCGTTCCCCGAATAATAATCAGGTCTTTGATGCGTCCGGTAATAAACAGTTCTCCATCTTTAAGAAATCCGAGGTCGCCAGTACGCAGAAACGGTCCTTCCCCAGTATCTTTAATCATGGCCTGGAAAGTCCGGGCCGTTTCTTCGGGGCGCTGCCAGTAACCCTGGGTAACGCTCGGGTCTGACACCCAAATTTCTCCCACTTCATCTTCAGCACAGCGTCGGTGGGAGTCAGGATGAACAATTGCCACTTGCGTATTGCCCACCAGATGACCGCAGCCAGCAATCGTGCGCCCCTCCTCGGCAGACACCGAAACAATTTTGTCGCGTTCGATGGCGGCGGCATCAACGTTGAGCAGGACTGGCGTTTGTCCTTTCGGCTTAGAGGACACCAGCAGAGTAAATTCAGCCAGTCCATAGGCTGGAGCAAAGGCTGACCACGAAAAGCCGCAGGGAGCAAAGGTTTCGACAAATTGCTCCATCACCTTCGGATTAATCGGCTCAGCCGCGTTACCCGCCGCTTGCCAGCCGCTCAGGTTGAGTTCGGCTAGCTGCTTGGGCTTAACTCGTCGTACGCACTGGTCGTAGGCAAAGTTGGGGGCTTGAGAGTGGGTGACTCCAAAGTGGGTAATATTGCGGAGCCACTGTACCGGACGCTTGATAAAGGAGAAAGGAGACATCAAATAGCACGGAGTCCCGTTGTAGAGCGGCACCATTATTCCTTCTACCAGTCCATAATCGTGGAAGTAGGGCATCCAGCAGGTCGTGACGCTCTCTGGTTCGTAGCCACAGGCTTTTTGGAGATAGGCCGCGTGATGCATCAAATTGAAGTGGCTGAGCATCACTCCTTTCGGCGTCGAGGTGGAGCCAGAGGTGTATTGCAGGTAAGCGAGCGTGTCTTTGTCTAAGGGCGGCTCCTGCCACTGCTCGGCTAGCGTGAGGTCGAGCTGCTCGGTATCTAGCCAGCGCATCTGGTCAAATTCGGGAAATTCGTCGCGGACATTCTCGACGAGAGAGAGAATTCGCCCTGTCGTCAGCGCAAAGGTGGCTTGGGCATCTTTGACGATCGAGCGCAGCCGCGGGAGCGTCCGCTTCAGTCTGCCGGACTCCGGGGGCGGAACGGGAATGGCGATCGCTCCAGTATAGAGACAGCCACAAAACGCCGCCACCATTTCTAAGCCTTGCGGATACAGCAGCAGCGCCCGTTCTCCTTGAGCTTGATGCTGCTGGAGGTGAGCAGCGATCGCTCGGGCTTGACGGTCGAGTTCTCCGTAGGTCAGCGGAGCGCTCGCTTTTTTACCGTCGATTAAAAAGGTATAGGCATGACGCTCGCTCTGGTGCCGCGCCCTTCCACGCAGCAGCTCTACCAAGGTAGAGTATTGAACGTCTGCCGATAACGGCTCGCGGCTTTGAGTCATCTTCATCTCGGGAAGTAGTGGTCCGGTTGTCTGCTGGAGACGAGGTTCCCGGAGCTAAGGCTCTAGAGAACGACGAAAAAGTTAGCTTTATATTACTTTACCTAACAGCAATCTTGGCACGGTCCTTGGCGAATGTCAGTACCTTCTGGTCGTTTCTAAGGAATTTATGACCGAATTTCTGACCGTTGTTGCTCAAGCTAGGTAGACAACACCCTAGCGCTTCTGTGCAGTATTGGGCCTCAGACAATGCACTGAAAAATTTGGGCGAGCAACTCAGGCAGTAGTTGTTAGTACAGAAACCTTACTGCTGGAGAAAGGGCTGCCTCGAAAGACGCAGCCCATCTCCCAAAGTTCCCGGCATTCACTCAGTAAGCTCAAAGATCGCCTCCTCGGTTTTCACCGATGACTCGGTTCTCGGAGAAATGCCACACTGGAGCTGACAACTTGGGATCTGCGTCATGATTATGACTCTCAAGCCTAACGTCCAGGAACTACAGCAAGACGTTCTTGAACTACTCAAGCAAATTGGCGAACTTATGGAGCGTGCTGCGGCGCTCAGTACCGAACACTCTCCCCCATACGTCCTTTATCGACAAGAAATTGCTCAAGCAGCGCGGAATGTCGCAGATTTAGAGCTGAGAATGGCCGTCGTTGCCCCGATGAAGGCCGGAAAATCCACTATTGTCAACTCGATTGTCGGACAGGAGCTGCTGCCTAGTCGCAACACCGCGATGACGATGCTGCCCACCGAAATTGTGTTCAACGGGGCCATTGCAGAGCCAGTGCTCACCCTCAGCCCCAAAATTCTCTCGGTGTTTCAGGCGGCTCTGACGGTACTGCGGTGGCAAACTAAGGCATTAGGCATCGAACAGATGCGTACAAAGGTGGGTCAGTATCCTCACTTGATGGAGCTACTCGAGGCAATTCCCGCCGAAGTCCCCCTGCTAGCAAAAGCCTGCGGACGCGAGGAGATCGAGAATACCCTCACGACTCTCAATGATGTGATCCGCCTTTGCAGCATCGTCAATCCTGCCCAAGATCCGCTGGCTCACCTGATGGAGTTACCGCATCTCGAAACTCCGTTTTGGCACTCGCCAACTCAGCCCCCGGAACTTGGCAATTTGGTGATTGTGGATACCCCAGGACCGAACGAAGCGGAGGACAGTCTGAAATTAATGTCGGTGGTGGAAGAACAACTGCGTCGCAGCTCCCTCGTCTTGTTGGTTCTAGACTTTACTCAGCTCAACACTCAGGCTGCTGCGGAAGTGAAACAACACGTCCAGCCAGTGATTGAATTACTGGGGCCAGAAAATCTTTACATTCTCGTGAACAAAATAGACCAGCGACGACAAGGCGATTTGTCTCCTCAAGAAGTTCGGGAATTCGTCTGTGCCGATTTGTCATTTGACCATCGCTACAGCAAGCGGATATTTGAAGTCTCAGCGATTCGGGCGTTCTCGGCGGCCAAATTTCTCCGGGAGCGACAGCAGTATCCAGACGCGAATTTAGCCGATCTAGAGTCTGCATCAGCCTTAGCGCAAGAAGCATTAGGTCCGCGATGGGCGAGCAAACTGGCCCGCTCGAGGGTAGCCGAACTCCAGGAGGAGGCCCTGTATTTGTGGGAAGACTCTGGAATGCAACCCTTCTTAGGAGGAGCCATTCAAGCCCTGCTAGAAAGTGCCGCTCCCCGCTGTATGGTGTCGGCGCTCCAGTTGGGTCGCAATCTGTTGCTGGAACTCAAAAACGACCTCAATCTGCGCCAGAATGCGTGGAAACAAGAGGAAGAGACATGGCGATTAGAGGTGGAGGCGTTAGCAGCGGAACTACTTGGCGTTGAGCAATGCCGCGATCGCCTGCAAGCAGTCGAGCCCGTCAGTCACCATCTGAAGCAGAGCCTAGATAATATCATTAAGTTGCTTCATCAGAAGCTCCAGGTTCGCGTTGAGGATTTTTTGATCGAGGATAGCAACGACTGGCATCAGCTTCTACAGCAGCTCAGCCCTGGACAGAGTGTTAGCTCCCTAGATGAGACCGAAACTTTCTCCACCTGGCTCAAACACTCAGACTTGAGCTTTCAATACAAATCCTTTGGCATCTTCGAGTTTACCACTGAGCAAGAAGCGCGAAACTTTGCTGAGCAAGCGGTGACTTGGATTCAACAAGCCGCCAACAAGCTGCTAGAAAACGTTGGTAACGCTATAGAACAACAAATTGAGAGAGCACAAGCTCAGCTACAATTAGTGCTTACTCAAGAATTAGCCGCGCTCGAAGAAGCTCAGTCTTGTCTCCCCCAAAATTTTAAGCGAGAGCTAACTTTCTCGCGGCCTGCCCTTGCTAGTCGTCAGCTTAACTGTCGGCAAACCGTTGTCGAGCAGATCGACAAACCGATCAAAAATGTCGAAATTAAAGTCAAAAGACCTTTCTATTTTTTGTTTTTGCTTAAGGTAGAGCAGAAGATTCCCATTACCAAAATAAAGACTTACTATACTGTTTCTTTAGAAGAATTAGCTAAGCAGATTAATCAGGCGATCACCGACAGCATCGCTCAGCTTAATCAACAGATTGCTCAGTACGTCCAGGAAGAATGGCAGCAGCACGTTGAGGCTTACTTTGGCGAACTCAATCACTACCTGTACTGTTACCAGGACAGCCTCAGGCAAGCTCAGCAGGCCAAACAGCAATCCCTGGCCGCCGAGAGTCAATTAGCGGGAACCTTCAAATCTCTCGTTTCGGAGACAGCAGCAAAGCTCAAAAAATCAGAAATCTATCTTGAGCGTACTAACGCTCTACTAAATGCTCGCTAAGCCATGAATTTAGAATTCAGTCACAGCAGTCCGATCAACGTTGTTAGCCATTCGACGGGATATTTAGCAGAATTACAGCAGCGGATTCCGATTGTTGGCGATCGGGCACTGGTCAATATTGTCAACGGCATTCAGGTCAGCAACGACGTGATTCGCTATCGGAAAAGTTTGGGCTATTTTGGTCAATTGATGTCCAGCCTAGACGGAAGCGATCGCTCTCGCCAACTGCTGCTCAACGGGAATTTAATTGCTGGTCAAGAAGCCCTCAGACAATGGGTTTTAGAACTGAGCGATTCACTGCGCATTAGCCAAGTGGCGCTAGAAGTGACGCAACAATCCTTGCTCGAAGCGCGCAACGCCATCCGGCGGTATCGGCAGCTCTCTCAAGACCACCAGGAGGCCGTTAGTTTGCTCGCTCAACAGCTCAATTGTCTCGCGCAGCAGGTGGGCGATCGCCTCAATCAGCTAGAAGCGCGAGTGAGACAGTTGGAAGTGCGCGTGGCGGCCAACGAAGATTTGGCTCAGATTGTGACGGCATGGACTGCCGGACAAAGCTATACTAACCTGCCGTGGGCCGTTCAGGTGGTGCTGCTGGCGAGAGAGGTGTTTAGCAGTGCGGTGGCTGTTTATGAGCTGGAAACCGGCGATACTCACCGGTTTCGATCGCTGCTGATTAACAAGCTGCTCTCGATGAGCCAACAGCTTCCCCAGAGCTTTTTTAGCCTAGCCGATTTACTAGACCATGCTTGGTCAGCCATGTCAAAGAGCGATCGCGCTCTGACGGCTGCCCTCCTCGAAATTCGCTCCCTGCCCCCACAGCGACTCCTCAACGCTCCGATGCTGTTTACAATTGGGACCACGCTAGAGCTGGCAACGCTTCCCGAATCCTCCAGACCCTCAAAACCGGGTCAGAGTGCGATCGCTCTGTGTCGGACTCAGGTCGATTCAATCTGCCGCACCACCGATGCCCGCGAATTTGTGACTGCTATTGTTGAGGAAACCGCCAACGATTGCTTAAACCTGCTGCGGTGGCACTAGGAGCAAACTGAAGATGTCTGACAAACTTCACATCGTCATTGAGAAAGATGAACAGGGGTATTATGCTTACTGTCCTGAATTAGCAGGCTGTCAAAGTCAAGGAGATTCTTTAGAAGAGGTCAAAGTCAACATTACAGAAGCCGTCGAACTCTACCTGGAAACTTTATCAAAAGAAGAAAAATTGGCTCTTTTAACCAAAGAAGTGATGATTACGACATTAGAGGTGCAGGTTGCCTAAACTATCCAGACTGACAGCTTCCGAAGCAGAGAAATTGCTGGTAAATGATGGCTTTGAACTCATTAGAAGCAAGGGTAGTCATCGTATCTACCTCAAGAATTAAGTCAGAGTAATCATTCCTTTTCACGCTGGCAAAATCTTACACCCCAAAATTATTAAACAGGTGTTTAACGCTATTGAATCTACTCAGTAATCAGGTGAATCAGAAAGCAACTCCTCATTTTGGTTTAGTCCTTGCTGGTGGCGGGGCAAAAGGGGCTTATCAGGTTGGAGCACTGACCTACTTAGCAGAACTCGGCATCCAGCCACAAATTATTGCTGGCACGAGCATTGGCGCTCTTAATGGCGGGGTTCTAGCCGCTAATGGTTCCTTTGAAAATGGAGTTCAGAGAGTCAATGAAGTTTGGGATCGACTTGGCAGCATTGGCATTATTCGTCGGAATCAGCCTGCTACTTACTTCAAGGGGGGTCAGCAGCTCACCTCTAGACAAGAGCACTTGCAGTCAGCCATTTTTGACCCGAAACCAATTGAACAGGTGCTGAGAGCAGCGATAAAACCCAACAGGTTGAGAAGGGGAACTGAATTTTGGGTAGCGGTTTTCCCGTCTCTGAACCTGGGAGCATCCGATTGGCTAGTCGAGATTGTTCGCGCCCGTACCGGAACGAAAGCTCACTGGCTCTGCGTTCGAGATTTTGCCGACGATCAGATGTTTGAGGTACTGCTCGCGAGTGCAGCCATTCCCCTCGCCTTTCCGAGCCGGGAAATTAACGGTCAATGCTATGCAGATGGCGGTCTGGCTGATAACGTTCCTCTCGGCGCACTTGCGGCTCGCGGCTGTACTCATGCGATCGTGATTCATTTGGGCAACGGAGCTACCTGGAATCGTCACAACTTTCCGGGCCAAATCGTCATTGAAATTAGACCAGAACTCCCAATTCAGGAGTCGGCTACTCCAGCAGTCGGTTTAGCTAAGGCTTTTTTCGACTTTAGCACCGTACGCATCAACTTACTGAGACAGCGGGGTTACGAAGACGCTCAGCGCTGTTTAGAACCATTGATTAAATCTTTTGCCAGCGTTCAGCAGCAACAATCGGCGCAGCGTTCTTTACTTAACTCAACCCAAAATCTCCTCGACGACCTGCCGCTTTGAGAGCAGTCGGTTGCTAGCATCTCATCCTTTGAGTCGTTGTTCTCGGGTGTGGCGATCGCAATACTAAAAGGTGGAGTGGGATTTGGGGAGTAGTTAGTAGCAGAAAAGCCTGATCTGTAACGACTAACCACTAACTTGAAAACACTTAGGTTCTAATTATCTCACTTTTCGCCCAGATGTAATATTACTCCTCACTGCTGACGACTTCTGTATGTCTCGCGTTTCGATTATTATTCCGACTTTAAATGAATCTGCCTCTCTTGGCCAAACTTTGTGTCATCTCCAGGTTTTGTCTCCGGCTCCGTGGGAAGTAATCGTAGTCGATGGCGGTAGTCGAGATGACACCGTTGAAATTGCTAAAGCGGCTGGAGTGACCGTGGTCTTCTCTGAGCAACGAGGACGTGCTGTTCAAATGAATGACGGAGCAAAGGTAGCCTCGGGTGAGACACTGTGTTTTCTGCATGCGGATACGATTGTTCCTGACGATTTGGTAAAAGTGATCGCGAACACTTTAAGCGATCGCACTGTAGCCTGTGGCGGTTTTGTTTCAGTGATGGCAGGACCGCAAACCACTCGCTGGGGGGTGGTGCTGCATCATTTTTTAAAAACCTATTATGCTCCTTTGCTGTTTCGTCCGCATCTGTTTTTTAGAGGGTTACGTATTCTGTTCGGCGATCAGGTGATATTCTGTCGTCGTGCCGACTTCTGGCAGTGTGGCGGTTTCGATGGCACTTTACCGATTATGGAAGATGCGGATTTATGTCGCAGGCTGTTTAAATCTGGACGGATTTGCCAAGTTAATCGGATTGTCCAAACATCCGACCGTCGGGTGGCAAAATGGGGAGCGCTGAAGGCTCATGCTATTTACCTCTCCATTGGGTTTCTCTGGGGCGTGGGGGTCTCTGCTACCTATCTCAAGCAGTTTTACGAAGATATTCGTTGAACTCGTTCCGGGCAGAGATAACGGAGGTCGGTCCATTGTTGATAGTTGATTGGGGTCTATCAACCATCAAGAGCGGAGAAGGACTATTTCCGCGTTTATCCACCGCCCGATCTTGTTGCCTCCGATTTGGGGGAAGCAGCTACCATAATGACAGCTAGTTGGCGCGGATACTCTGTGCTATTGGCCGCTCCAAGTCGTTGTTCAAGAGACTAATTGTGCCCAGCCTCAAAAAGATTGTCGTCATCAGTATGCTAGCAATTGGCAGCATGAGCTTGAGCAATAGCTATCGGGCCGAGCCGCGGTCGGAACGCTCTGTTTCCCGGACGAACGAAAAATTTCTGGGTAATGTCGTTGGGATTCGAGATACGGTTCCAGAGGAATTTACTCAGTATTGGAATCAGTTAACACCCGAGAACAACGGCAAGTGGCAATTGGTCGAGCCAGAACGTGATCGCATGGACTGGACGAAGCTCGATATCTTCTATGAGTTCTCGTTGAGCAATAATGTCATTTTCAAGTGGCATACGCCAATCTGGTGGCACAATCCCCCTAAGTGGCTGAAAGATTTGCCGCCGTCGGAACAGAAGGCAGAATTTGAAGAGTGGATTCAAGCTTTTATGACGCGCTATCCCGATACAGCGATTATCGAGGTTGTCAATGAAGCTTTAGTAGAACCGCCCTTTTACGCAGAGGCTTTAGGAGGGTCGGGAGAAACTGGATTTGATTGGGTGATCGAAGCGTTTCGGATTGCCAGAAAACAGGCTCCTCACGCCCAGCTACTGATCAACGAGATTAATGTGTTAAAGAGCAACCAGCGAACCACAAAATATATTGCCCTGATCGAACTGTTGAAAGAGAGAGGATTAGTTGACGGGGTGGGAGTGCAGGGCCATTTTTTGACAAAAAACGACCGCGAGAGAGTCAGCACGAATTTAGACAGAATTACCGACATAGGCTTAGACGTTTACATCACAGAGTTAGATATTCGTGGCCCTTCAGAACAAGCTCAATTAGAAAGCTATCAGGCCATCTTTCCGCTTTTTTGGGAGAATCCCCACGTTAAGGGCATTACGCTGTGGGGCTATCGAGAAGGAGAAATTTGGCAAAAAGATGCCTATTTATTACGGAAAGACGGTACAGAAAGACCGGCCCTGACTTGGCTCAAGCAATATACTCAGGATGATTCTAGTTGATCTTGTTAGAGAAATTGGTTGAGTTGGGAAAAGGGAAAGGGATTAAGAGCTAAGCTTGAATAGGCTTTTCTTGTCTTGTGCGATCGCTGAGGCGCTTGAGTAACTTTCTTTGTACCGCTAGCTTAACGCTGAGGGTTTTGTAACCAACCTCGTTAAATAGCACGACAACTTTGTTGCCTTCGTACCGGAGAATCTTTGTTTGTCCCCAGAAGGACTTGTCTGTATCTTCTACCACGCGACCCGGTGGTTGATTGTGTTCTTCAACGGTTCCCGCTACCGCTTCCACTTGCTCAACGTCAATCTGTCCGCTACTGGCTAAAAAGCGACGGATGTTGAGGTCGTCGGGGCAATAGAATAGACAGGCGATCGCTTTTGGTAATTGTTGAATTCACAATTGCCGCCTCGCTCGTCAACTCCTCATTGATAGACTCAACCTGATCTTGCTGGAGGGCAATCAGCGGCGAAATCACGACCGTCACACCAGGAATTAATACCAATTAGAAAAAGTAATAGGAGACTTGATGAGTTGGGGGAAAGGGTAAAGGGGAAAGGGAAGCACAGCAGCTCTTTGCCCTTGAACCTCCAGTTGTTGGTTAGTTTGGGAACTATCTGACTACTTTCGGTAAATGGTATAACAGCGCCGCCATTTGATAAATGGCTGATTTACCTGACCCCGTTGGCATGACCACTAACGTATCACGTCTATCCAGTAGAGCATTCAGGGCTTCCTCTTGCCCCGGGCGGAGAGATTCATAGCCAAACTGAGAGCAAACCAATTGACGGATTTTTTTGGCCCTAGAGTGCTGTTTTCCCATGTTTTTATGGTTAGTCTCTTGTTCTTAGAGCTAAACATCCCGCCTGGTAAATTAATTCACGATTTGCTTTCAGCACAAAAGAAGTGAGATGAGGCAAAGTAAGCAGAACCAATCCTGAAAAGAAATGTCCCTGTCTCCCTTCCCCCGAGTTGTCTTCTGGCCCCTGCACTATCGTATTTTGCCACTTTTTTATTCGACCTGACCGACTGCTTTACTAACATCAGCGGCTGTTTCATAGTGCTTGTCAGGCAACTGTTCAAGAACGGAAACTGTATCGTCGTCAGCCCCATTTTTCTTGGCGTGGTCCACCAAATCTTGCTGACTGGCAGGGTAGTCCATTCCCTTTAAATACTTTTGCATCTCAATCGGATTCGCTTTAGCCATGTTTGTTGCTAACCTTCACTATCAGAACTTCTTAAAGGTACGGTTAGCTTTCGCCTTGGGACATCTTTCTGATGAGATAACTTCGCCTGCTCAAAGGCAGACCTTAAGCATTGATTAAAGAGTTAGATTGAGTGGAGGTAAGCGGACTCGAACCGCTGACATCCTGCTTGCAAAGCAGGTGCTACTACCAACTGAGCTATACCCCCATAGGCACTTAGCTATTATAGCCGATTACAATAAAGTTGGGAAAGAAATCGCGCTCAGCTATAAGTTGCAAAGTTGCATGATCGTTGTTGCTACGTTCTATAAGTTTGTTCGGCTACCAGACTTAACTGAGTTTCAAGCTGCCTTAATCGCCTATGGCCACAAACAGCAGATTAAAGGAACAATTCTGCTTGCCACCGAGGGCATCAACGGCACCATCGCTGGATCTGGTGAGGCAATTGCTTCAGTGCTTGCCTTTCTCCGTTCAAACGAACGTCTCGCCGACTTAGAGCATCAAGAAAGCGTTGCTGAAAGCGTACCGTTTGACCGTTTGAAGGTACGCATCAAGCCAGAAATTGTCACTTCCGGTTTGCCAGCCATCGATCCAAGTCAACGGGTTGGTCAATACCTTAGTCCTCAAGAATGGAATCACGTTATCAGCGATCCAGAAGTAACGGTGATTGATACCCGAAACCAATATGAAGTCAAAATTGGCACTTTTAAAAACGCTCAAGATCCGCAAACTGCTTCATTTAGAGACTTTCCCGATTACGTTCGCACCCATCTCGATCCGGCAAAACATCGCAAGGTTGCCTTATTTTGTACCGGAGGAATTCGCTGTGAGAAAGCGACCTCTTTCCTTTTGTCTCAAGGTTTTCCGGAAGTTTATCATCTTAAAGGCGGTATTCTCAACTATTTAAGGGAAATTCCGGCAGAAGACAGTTTATGGCAGGGAGAGTGTTTCGTTTTCGATCAGCGAGTGGCCGTTAAGGAGGGTTTAGAAGCCGGAAGTCACGATCTGTGTCTAGGCTGTGGACATCCCATTTCTGAAGCTGATAAATCTTTACCGCAGTATCAAGAGGGAGTTTCTTGTCCTTATTGTTTCGATAATGGTTAATTGTTGATTGCTGATAGATAATTAGGTTTCTTAACCCCGGAAACTCCCCTACTAACTGTCTCCTCAGCCTCTCTATTTCTCAAGTATTTTTCTATTTACAGGTTTACTTTAAGACAGCGGGAATAATGATAGCTAAAGCGGAGGTAATAATTAAGCCAAAAGCAAGGTTAACTACTTGTTGCGATGCTTTTTGATAGATCTCTACCTTGTCGTTTGTGCGAGAAACGGCTGAGTTTAAAGTTTCAACATTGGTACGCAAGTCTTCAACATTGGTACGCAAATCTTCAACATTAGAACGCAAGTCTCGTACATCAGAGTCTAGCTTACTAAAACCTGTCGTTAATCCTTCTAGTAATGTTTCTATTCGCTCTAGTCTATCGGGTTCAGAAACACCGTTAGTCATTTTTTTCCACAAGCGAGATGGACAAGGAGAAGTTTAACTATTCTTGTATTGTCTCACAGAATCATCAGCTTTGATAAAATTGAAGGGACAGTCAATGTTGGCTAACGCTGAACCAAATGATTACTGCTTCATGGCCAGAGTTAAGCCATCAGCCACGGGAACTAAACTCAGGGCGATCCGCCGATCTTGATACAGCTTTTGATTCAAAGCCCGAATAGTTTTGGTGCGGTTATCCTGTACTTCAGGATCGGCTACCTTTCCTGACCAAAGGACATTATCAATAGCAATTAGGCCGCCGGGACGTATCAGCTTCAGGGCTTGTTCGTAGTAGCAATCGTAGTTACTTTTATCGGCATCAATAAAGGCAAAATCAAAAGTTTCTGCCTGTTCTTGAATGAATTTATCTAAAGTTGCCAAGGCAGGAGCGAGGTGCAGCTCAATTTTGTGGGCGACTCCCGCCTGCTGCCAGTAGCGACGGGCGATCGCCGTATACTCTTCGCTCACGTCGCAGGCAATCACTTTACCGTCTGGGGGCAGCGCGAGCGCCACCGCCAGGGTACTATAGCCCGTGAACACGCCGACTTCTAAGGTTTTCTTTGCTCCCATGAGCTGGACCAGTAACGCCATGAGCTGAGCCTGTTCTGGGGGAATCTGCATCTGGCTGAGTGGTTGCTTTTCTGTTTCCTGCCTCAACTGAGCTAACACTTCTGGTTCGCGGACAGAAACCGCTTGGAGGTAGCGATAAAGCTGACTAGTCAGGGCAATCGGTTGTTTAGTCATGGCGAACTGCACTACAGTTATTTTGGTGATTGTGCGACAAAGAGCATCATCTCCTTGAGCCTAATGATAGGATGACAGATGCAGTCACTGGTGAAGATATGGCAGAAACTCTTTTTTTCAACGCTCTGCGCGAAGCCGTCGATGAAGAGATGTCGCGCGATGAAACCGTGTGCGTGATGGGCGAAGATGTCGGTCACTACGGCGGCTCTTACAAAGTTACCAAAGACCTCTATAAAAAGTATGGCGAACTGCGGGTTTTAGATACCCCAATCGCCGAGAATAGCTTTACAGGCATGGCGGTAGGTGCAGCGATGACGGGGTTGAGACCAATCATCGAAGGCATGAATATGGGCTTTTTGCTGCTGGCTTTCAACCAAATTGCTAATAACGCCGGGATGCTGCGCTACACCTCTGGCGGCAATTTCAAAATTCCGCTGGTGATTCGGGGACCGGGCGGAGTCGGACGGCAGCTTGGAGCCGAACATTCCCAGCGACTGGAAGCGTACTTTCATGGCGTTCCGGGCCTTAAAATTGTGGCCTGCTCGACTCCTTATAATGCTAAAGGTTTACTCAAGTCTGCCATTCGAGACGACAATCCAATTTTGTTTTTTGAGCACGTTTTGCTCTACAACCTCAAAGAAAATCTGCCGGAGGAAGAATATCTTCTGCCGCTGGACCGCGCTGAAGTCGTTCGCCAAGGCAAAGATATCACAATTCTCACCTACTCGCGAATGCGGCATCACTGTTTACAGGCATTGAAACAGCTAGACGGCAGCGATCCAGAGATTATTGACCTCGTTTCCCTCAAGCCGTTTGATATGAATACGATTGGTGAGTCGGTGCGGAAAACCCATCGCGTGATTATTGTAGAAGAATGCATGAAAACCGGGGGAATTGGCGCAGAATTAGCGGCGCTGATCAACGAGCAGCTTTTTGATGAGCTAGATGCCCCGGTGCTGCGGCTGTCGTCTCAAGACATTCCTACACCCTATAACGGCATGCTTGAAAGACATACGATTGTTCAGCCCCCACAAATTGCCGAAGCCGTGCAAAAAATGCTGGCGCTGCAAATCTAGCCACTGGTGAATTGTTAGCGATGGCGAGTACACTGAGATCAAAAATTCAATAGGCCAGGTTTAAACAGGAGTTTTGACTTTTTAATTGATTGAACAGGTCGAACAGCTCACTGCAAGCCTTAAATTTAGAATTAATAGACAGAGCAAGTTTGAATTTTTTACTGTGAATTTTTAATTTTCCGACTGGCTATGCAAAAACAGCGACTACTGACTGCCTTTATTCTCGCTTTGGTGGCGGCGGCGATCGCCATTTTAGTATACATCCCCTTGCAGCTTGGACTCGACCTGCGGGGAGGCTCGCAGTTGACTCTGGCTGTTCAGCCAACGGCAGAGGTCACCAACGTATCGGCAGAAGACCTTGATGCCGTTAAAAGCGTGATCGAAAACCGCATCAATGCCCTCGGAGTGGCAGAACCTGTTGTGCAAACCGTTGGGGACGATCAGATTCTCGTCCAGCTACCCGGTATCACTGACCCGACGCAAGCCGAACGAGTTTTGGGCGGAACGGCCCAGCTAGAGTTTAAAGAACAGCAACCGGGAACCGAAGGGCAGTTAGCGGCTGCATTTAGAGTTCAGCAGCAGCTTCAAGCGCAGCTTCAGCTCCTGCGGCAAGACGAGTCTAACCCCGAAGAACTTGCTCAACTAACTCAGTCTTTACAGCAAACCAATGAGACGTTAGCCGAACTCTTTGCTCCGGTAGGGCTAGTCGGAACTAATCTTAGAGATGCTCGACCGCAGCCAACCCAGGCAGGCAATCGCTGGGAAGTGGCGATTCGTTTCGACAGTGAGGGAGGCGAAAAGTTTGCCGAACTGACTAAAAATTTAGCCGGAACCGGGCGCAGCATCGGCATTTTTTTGGACAGTGTTTTAATTAGCGCTCCCGTGGTAGGACCGGAATTTGCCGCCACCGGCATTACTGGGGGGAGTGCCGTCATTACGGGTAACTTTGATGCTGAAAGCGCCAACGCTTTAGCGGTTCAGATTCGCGGCGGCTCTCTGCCGTTTCCGGTAGAAGTCGTTGAAAATCGCACCGTAGGCGCGACTCTCGGGCAAGACAGTATTCGGCGCAGCATTTATGCAGCGATCGCTGGTTTAGTATTGGTCCTCATTTTTGTTGCTGTCTACTATCGCCTACCGGGATTGCTTGCGGATGTGGCTCTCGTTGTTTATACTTTGCTGACTCTAGCCTGCTATTCCTTAATCGGCGTAACGCTCACTCTCCCAGGGATTGCCGGATTTATTCTCAGCATTGGCATGGCGGTGGACGCGAATGTATTAATTTTTGAGCGTACCAGGGAAGAGCTGCGCTCTGGAAAAACCCTGTATCGTTCCGTCGAGTCTGGTTTCTATCGGGCGTTTTCTAGTATTTTAGATAGTAACGTGACAACTTTAATCGCCTGTGCAGCTCTGTTCTGGCTCGGGTCCGGTTTAGTAAAAGGGTTTGCCCTCACCCTCGGAATTGGAGTTGCGGTCAGTATGTTTACGGCACTTACCTGTAGCCGCACCTTTCTGCTGCTAACGGTTTTAGGAGTTCCGGGAGTGCGACAAAAACCGGAATTGTTTTGTCCTAATCTACCCGCTTCCGCCAAGTCATAGAGAGGCAGCGACAGTCGCTTCAATCGCTCGCTTACCAATTGCCACCTACGAGAAGAAAACATGAAATTTAGCGTTATCAAACAGCGAAATCTTTGGTGGAGCGTTTCTGCCATTGCTGTAATTGGCAGTTTTATCGCTATGGCGATTGCCTTTGCCAATTTTAACGCTCCTTTACGTCCCGGCTTAGATTTTGTCGGCGGAACCCGCCTCCAGCTAGAACGTGATTGTGCAGTGGCAGGTAACTGTGACGACCCCATTGATATTGCTCAAGTACGAGACGTCTTAGTAGAGCAAAACTTAGGAAACAGCAGTCTGCAAGTAGTCGGAGAGAACGCGCAAGGGTTATCGATTCGGACTAACACTCTTGATGTTGACGAACGCACCCGACTTCAGGAAGCTCTCAGTACCGTTGTTGGTTCCTTCGATCCGCAGAGAACTCAGATTGATACCGTTGGTCCCGCCATCGGTCGAGAACTATTTATTGCTGGTTTGCTAGCGCTGATTGTTTCTTTTTTCGGCATTATTGTTTATCTCAGCATTCGCTTTCAGTTCGACTATGCTTTCTTTGCTATCCTGGCTCTATTTCACGATGCTTTGGTGACGGCTGGCGTTTTTGCCGTACTCGGATTAGTCGCTGGCGTAGAAGTCGATAGCTTATTTTTGGTAGCACTATTGACGATCATTGGTTTTTCGGTCAACGATACTGTCGTCATTTATGACCGCATTCGCGAAACTACCGCCGAGTCCTCCACCGAATCGATGAATGAAATTGTCGATAGCGCCGTTAATCAAACCTTAACTCGCTCTATTAATACCACGCTCACTACCCTACTTCCCCTGGTGGCTATCTTTCTATTTGGGGGAGAAACCTTGAAATATTTTGCTTTAGCCTTAATTATCGGCTTCGTTTTGGGAGCTTATTCTAGTATTTTCGTTGCCAGTACTTTACTAGCCTGGTGGAGAGAAGCAAAAAGGGCGAAAGCTTAATTTTGCCAGAAAGTTAGACCGTAAAAGTGGAGTTGCTAGAAGCGAAGAGTTAGCAAGTTAGCGGTCAGTGAAGCTTAGTCTTTGCTAGTAACGACTAACCACTAACTAAATCTAGATCCTCTTAGAAGAGAACTACGCGACGCTGTGCTAACTATTGCCAGCTTACAGGCGGCTCAGCTTCGGTGGCTTCTGTATCGCTATTTGACGCGCTGACCCCTTTTTTATCGACAATGTGTACCGTTGTTGCTTGCGGTCCCATTTCTCCCATCGTTTCCGTGAACTGAACCCCAGTCCCGACCTCGATGCGGTCGAAGTCGCCATGAATCACGCTGTTCTGATGAAAGTAGATTTCTCGTCCGGTATCTAGGGTTTTAATAAAGCCGTATCCCTGCTCTTTAAATAGTTTAGTAACGACGGCCACCATTTCCTGCTGGGGATGGTGCTTGACCTGATCCTGCTGTCTTCTATTGAGCTCCACTACCTGACGACGTGCTGCCTCAAAGGCATCTCGAATGACGGTTGGCAGTGAGTCGTACTGATTGCCTTCTCCGGGGTTGCGGTTGACGGCTAGTTCGTGACCGGGCGGAATCGTGATATCTAGACGGACTCGAAACGGAGAACCACTGCTCGGATGATCGTGAGCTTTCTCAACCGCTACCCGACAACTGGTGATATGGTCGCAGAATTGTTCGAGCTTGCTGATTTTCTCATGAATTAACGAATCTATGGCCTCGGTTTTCTCGACGTTTTGATAAGAGATTTCGACTGGTACTTGCATAATTTGACTGAACTTAACGAAATAATTTTGTCTGCGTTGAAACTCTTACTAGGACGAGTGCAGAGCGCTACTTCTAGTTGTACACCAATTGACTATTCGTCTTCCTCAGTCGAAAGAAAGGTTCTATTCTGACCCCCAATAGGCGCTTTGGTTAAAACTATTTCTACAAAAAATGGATTGATTGAGACAGCAACAGTGCTTCCTTGATAACTGCACAGTAAACTGGATGCGATCGCTTACAATATCAGACGAATTGACCGTTCGCCTAACCGAGGAATATGACTCCCCCAACTCAGGAAGCAGCGAGCCGCTCCTTTTCCTTCAAGCCCTTTGCTATCTGTGGCGGTTTCCTGTTTATCGCCGCCTGCCTGTTCCTAACCATCAGAAGCCTTCGCACCCTCGATACTGCTGCCAATGCCCCTGCTAGCAGCTTCACTGACCCTTCAACATCCTGGACAGACCCTTTGGTTCAAGAGCTAGAATTGCCCCTGAGCGCTCAAACAAAGTTTATTGCGCTTGGGTTTCCGCAACCGAGTCCCTGGCCAGAAATCCACGACCATGCCCGACTGGCTCGGGTGCCAATCATGATGTATCACGACATCCTCCCGGAAAAAGAGGTGTTTTTTGATGTCACTCCTGAAGAACTCGAGGCAGATTTTGAACTGATCGAATCAGAGGGACTAACGCCTATCTCTCTGGACTGGCTTGTTAATCACCTCCGCACCGGAGTTCCTCTTCCCGAAAAGCCCATTCTGCTGACGTTCGACGATGGGTATGGGGGGCATTATCAGCATGTCTACCCCCTCCTGAAAAAATACGGCTACCCGGCGGTTTTTTCCATCTATACCCAAAAAATGGAGCTAACCGGAGGCAGAACGAGCGTTACCTGGAAGCAGCTTCAAGAAATGGCCGCCGATCCCCTCGTGACGATTGCCTCCCACAGTATTACTCATCCTGACGATCTCAGAACCTTGTCTGATGAGGAGCTAGAGGCGGAAGTTTTTGAATCCAAACGACTGCTTGAAGAGAAATTAGCTGTTACTATTGACTACTTCACCTATCCAGTGGGTCGCTCAGACGAACGGGTAGAAGAGGTTGTCGCTGCTGCCGGATATAAAGCCGCTTTGTCTATGGACGATCTCGACGAACATTTTGCCGGAGACTCGCAAGATTTACTCACTATCGGTCGCTTCGGGCAGTCTCGCTTAGAGGCGGTGGTCTCCGAAGCTTGGGGCGGCCATCCTCTGCCCAGAAAAGATGGCGGATTTAACTTTACAACCGCGATTCGTAAGCAAGAACACACGGTAGACGATATTAGTGTCATCCTCATTACCGGTGGTAGACCGAACACCATTCATGCCGATAGTCGTTACCAAGTGCCAGAAATATTAGAGGGAACCGATGCCGTCGCCGCTGTTGATGGTGGTTTCTTCTCCTTAAAGTATTTAGACTCCAACGTGATGATTGGACCGGTTCTAAGCGCCAACCATCAGCAGTTTATTCCAGGCTATCGCGGAGAGATTCCGAAGCTCCAAGGGCGACCGCTCGTTCTAATCGGACCCGAGGCAGTCAAGTTCGTTCCCTTCGACTATGAGGAACACAATGATTTAGCCGGGGTGCTCTCAGAAATGGCATCCGTCACGGATGCTTTTGTCGGGGCAGCATGGCTCGTGAAAAATAGTCAGCCTCAACCCGCTGCTACTTTTGGTAGCCTATTTGATTTCGATGCGTATCGGCACCGGGCTTTCTGGGGCATTAATCAAGCCGGACAGCCGGTTATTGGGGTCTCGAAAAACATGGTTGATTCGGTAACGCTCGGGGAAGTGCTGTATCAGCTCGGCTTTCGCGATGCTGTGATGCTCGATTCCGGGGCGAGTACCTCCCTGACTTATGCCGGAGAATCTTTAGTTGGGTACGTTCCGCGTCCCGTTCCGCATGTTGTTGCCCTGTATCCTCCCTATGCCAGTCACTCTGTAGACAACAAGATTGCTGTCGATGCTTTCGGCGCGTGGATTAGCGAGCAACCTGAGTAGACTGACTCAGGTAAGGTCTGCGGCACAACTGGGTCCGTTCTAGCTGATCTTTGCCTCTTTGAGGAGAAGTTCCCGTTTTAATACGCCCTAATGATCTATAGTGATTTTGAGCTAGTTAGGCGTTGCGACAAAAGCCAAGCCGTTTAACTGGTTCCCACTGTGAATTTAGCTAAAGGTAGATATCATGCCATTCTCAATCGATTCAGCTCGCAGCATTTTTCCAAATACTTTATCCGCCGATGCAGTGCCAGCTACAATCGCTAGATTCAGCCAGCTTAGTGCCGAAGATCAGCTCGCCCTCATTTGGTTTGCCTATCTCGAAATGGGGAAAACCATCACCGTTGCTGCTCCTGGGGCAGCAAGTATGCAGTTTGCCCAGGAGACTCTTAAACAAATTCAGCAAATGTCTCCTCTGGAGCAATCGCAGGTCATGTGTGACTTGGCTAACCGCGCTGATACTCCCGTTAGCAGAACCTATGCGACCTGGACTCCAAACATCAAGCTCGGTTTTTGGTATCAGCTAGGGCAGTTGATGGAACAGGGACTGGTGGCTCCGATTCCTAAAGGCTATCAACTTTCTGCTAATGCATCAGCCATCTTGCAGACCATTAGAAGTTTAGAGTCCGGTCAGCAAATTACGGTTCTCCGCAATTCTGTTCTGGACATGGGATTCGACCCCAGTAAGCTAGAGAATTACACTAGAGTGAGCGAACCTGTTGTTCCTCCTGAAGAAATATCACAGCGGACCAAAGTTAGTATTGAGGGTATTACAAACCCGACGATACTGGGCTATATGAACAACCTCAATGCGAATGACTTTGAAGCACTCATTGACCTCTTTGCACCAGACGGGGCTCTACAACCTCCTTTTCAAAAACCGATTGTTGGCAAAGACGCCATTATGAAATTCTTTCGAGAAGAATGCCAAAGACTCAAGGTCGCGCCTGAACAAGGAGTGTCTGAACCGGCTGAAGACGATTACACTCAGGTAAAGGTCACGGGTAAAGTACAGTCTCCTTGGTTTGGTGCTCAGGTGGGTATGAATATTGCCTGGAGATTTTTGCTGAATCCTCAGAACAAGATTTTCTTTGTCGCCATCGATTTGCTAGCCTCTCCCAAAGAACTATTAAACTTCGCTCGCTAGAGAAAAGTTTAGCGCCAGTGAGGTAAAACTGACTGATGGTTGCGGAGCGCTCTTTGAATAGGGGCGCTTCGTGTTTATAGAGACACACGGCAGGAGCGGAGGAAATAAAAAGATGTTTAAGCTTTTTTCAGGCAATGCGACGCGCTCAGCGGCCTGAACCTGCTAAGGTAAGCGATTTAGATTATTCTGAGACGAGAGATAGGATGGTAACGATCGCGCTAAACTATAGATAATATTCAATACATAATTCTAGTTTAGTAATGCAAGAGAGCGAAATTAGGTGGTCCGAAGCTGAGAAGCGGGCTGCCCAGGAAGTCTTTGAAAAAGCATACAGCAGAGAAATAACTGCTTTAATTCAGGAAATTAACGAGAAAGCCAGTGTAATTGCAGAACTTGACGATGTGTGGCGTTTGCATGACTACTTAAGTGCTAGAAGACACGAAATTGATGGAAAGTACGACTATAGCTACTCTGCTCTTCTGTTTGTCTTCGCCAAGTTACTGAAACAGGGATGGCTGCATCTCAATGAACTAGAGGCTCTCGATAAGGACAAGCGCGTTAAAATAGCGGCTCTCTCACGCATGTGATGGCTGACTCTTATCCCTCAATTGTCTTTAAGCAGTTGGAATGAGTACGGGGGGAGTAAAGTCAGGAGCAGTGTCAGCTTCTGTCAGCAGCTCCAGGGTCGCCTGAACAACGGTTTCCGGTTCAACTAGGCGCAGACAGCGGTAGTGTCCTTCTGGGCAAATACTTTTGTAACAGATGCGGCAGGGAACATCGTGGAAGAGAACGCGGCTGGGGACTCCCCAGGGAGTATGCTGCGGATTGGTGAGAGCGTACAGATCGACGACGGGAGTGCCGACAGCCGCCGCTACGTGGACCGGTCCAGTATTGTTGGAGATGAGCAGCGGGGCGATCGCCAGTAATGCTGTTAGTTCACTCAAGTTCAAGCAGCCAACTAAAGAATGAGACGGAGCCTGCATCTGAGTGCGAATCGATTCAACCAGTTCCTGCTCTGGTTGAGTTCCCGTAAAAATAACCTGAAGGTGGTGTTCTAAAACAAGCTGACGGGCCACAGCG
Organism: Cyanophyceae cyanobacterium; assembly: GCA_050331735.1. Lineage (GTDB taxonomy): Bacteria > Cyanobacteriota > Cyanobacteriia > Cyanobacteriales > JBHJGN01 > JBHJGN01. The sequence goes on along the minus strand of JBHJGN010000004.1, from coordinate 53,537 downwards.
GCAAAGCTTTCTGGGGGGTAGCGCCGGGAAAGAGCCGTCGCGCCGGGATGGATGACAACCCATCGCTCCTTCAGCTTAAGGGGGTGGAGAAGCTGCTGAATGCGTCTTCGAGCGGCTTCGGGGACGTAGAGCCTCATGTGCTTGTCATCATGGTGACAGCCGACGCTCGCCACTAAATCGAGCTGACGCTGGACTTCGTGGCGGGTAAACTGGTTCGGTTCTGGGTCTTTGATCCAGTGGGTCAGCAGTTGGTAAGGGTTTTCGTGACAGTGAGCTAAGCGGAGGGGAACCCCGGCCATGTAGAGTAGAAACGCCGAGGGCAGGGGATTTTGACTATAAACTGTCAAGATCGCGGCAGCGTCAAAGCGGTACTCTCGGAGCCGTTCAATCATCTCAAATTCTGGGCGACTATCGACTCGCGGGACCGTGGCTTTCAGCCAGGGCGAGTCGTATACGATCAGGTCGTCCAGTTCCGGTATTTGTGGTGCAACCACCGCTCCCGCCGAAGAAGTCATCAGCGTCAGGCGACGCTCGGGATGAGCTAATTTCAACGCCCGCATGGCAGGCGTGGTCATAATCACATCGCCAATCGTATCTAGCCTCACACAAAGAACGTTTCTTGCGTTTTGCCAATCTTTCGCCATACAAATTTAACTTGATAGTGTTATGCAAGCACCTTAGCTATGGGAAAAGGGGAAGGGAAAAGGAAGTAATAGTTATTTTCTGATTGTTCTAAGTTGAAACATTCTTCTGATTACTAATGAGAGAGAGGCTTCAATTTATAACCGCCAATTCATGAATCCCTCTATTGGAAACAACTACCGAACACTGATTCCCTTTTAGCTGTTTCTGTCGCCACCTACCTACCCTTCGCGCCTACGGCGCTTTTCTCGTCTCAGAGGGACTCATGATTCGCTCAATAATTGCCGTTGTCGAGCGGTTCTCTACAAAGGGGAGAATCTTGACAATCCCTCCTAATTCTTTCACGACTGGGGCTTCTGGCAAAGTCTCTGGCGTATAGTCGCCGCCTTTAACGTAAATATCAGGACGAAGAATTTTGAGCAGCTCAATGGGAGTTGCCTCATCAAAGGCGATTACATAATCGACGCTAGCTAACCCCGCGAGGACAGTCAGACGATCTGCCAAAGGATTGATGGGGCGGGAGGGGCCCTTTAAACCTTTGACGCTTTCATCAGAATTAACGCCGAGAATCAGAATATCTCCCAGGGCCTTGGCCTGCTGCAAATAAGTAACGTGTCCGGGATGAAGAATATCAAAACAGCCGTTGGTAAACACAATCTGTTTGCCAGCGGCGCGGTATTGCTGGACTGACGCGGCTAAGTGCGATCGCTCACGGCTGATTTTTGGATTAGCTATGGCAAGTAGTTGGTCAGCTCGACAAGTGGTCGTGCCTGCTGCGGTGACGACAACTGCTGTTGCCGCTGCTGCTAAAGACGCGGCAACAGCAGCGGGAGCGTTAGCTGTTAACGCTAGGGTTAACGCACTGATGTAGGTATCGCCAGCTCCCGTTGCCTGCAAGTTTGAGGTGGGAGTTGCACTGGTTTGAATCGGAGAGCGATCGCGCTCGAACACCAGCGCTCCCTCTCTATCTAGCGTCACGGCAACCAGCTTGGCTCCTGTCCGCGTCAGCAGTGGCTCTCCCTGGGTTTTGAGCTGGGACACCCGCTCCTCTTCCACTACAGGTAAGTTGAGCAACTGTATGGCTTCCGCATAGTTTGGTTTAGCGGCGGTCACGCCCACCTCGCGATAGGCAGCTAGCTGCTTAGAGTCCACCGCAACCACGCGCGGATGCTGGCGCTGAAGCTCGGACAGGGCTCGAATGACTCGTGGCGTGAGGATGCCGTAGCCGTAATCAGAAACGATCACTCCATCGCAGGTGGGGAACAGCTCCTGGAGACTAGCGAGCAGCTTTTGCTCAGTAGAGTGCGAGAGCGCCGCCGTACTGCCCCAGTCGGCCCGCACTAGCAGTTGAGAAGCGGCAATTGTTCTCTGCTTCGTGAGCGTTGTGCGGGAGGCATCCACCAAAAGGCGATCGGTCCTGACTCCCTGCTGCTGAAGGCTTTGCTGAAGCCGACAACCTTCATCGTCATCCCCAATCACCGCCAGCAGAATCGCTCTGCCGCCAAGACTGCTGACGTTGGCTGCTGTATTAGCCGCTCCTCCAGGGACATCCCGGCGCTCAGCAACAGCTACCACAGGCACTGGAGCCTCTTGACAAAGACGAGTCGATGTGCCGCGAAGATAGCAGTCTAGCATGGCATCGCCAAGAATCAAAATGGTTGAATTTTGCCAATCCGGGAGGCGATCGCTGCTCATCATAGACAATAATCGAACTCGATTATTATATGTCCCTTCGGGACGGGGAATGGGGAAATCGTCCCTCCAGGACGGGAAAAGAACACAGGATTGAGGAACAAGCTTAAGAATAATTCCCTTTTCCCTTTACCCCTTGCCCTTTTCCCGCGCCGCAGGCGCTTTACTGAACGGGTTTCGCTGTGTCTCCAACTTGAAAGTTAGAGCCCGATAGAATTCTCCCTAAGCTGGAGGATTGATCAACGTCTGTGAGCTCAATCAAACCAATTTGCTCAGTTACCTGGCGAATTACTTCTCCGGTTTCGGGGTCTTTAATTTCTCTGGCAACTCGCTCAACCGCTACCTGCATTCCTTGACGATAGCCGTTGGCAGTGCCTCGATTCAGGACTACCGTATCGCCAGTAATATCAGCAATGAGAGCTGCTTCAGGACCACTGCCGACAGCAGCGACATCCCCCGATGAATTGGTTAGCTGGTTGGTAATGGCGGCCACGGCTTGTCTCGTCGCCTCGCTGAGAAGCTGCTGCCGATTATCTGTTTCGCTACCGCCACCGACTCCTAGAACTTGAGTAGAACCGTCGCGCTGTTCGGCTTGGCCAGTTCCTTCCGCTGTTGAGATGATTTCTCCGGTGTTAGTGTTAATCATGCGAGCATTGAGCTGAACATCAGCGGTCATGGTACGCTTTCTCTCACCAAACAAGCCACCAATGCTAAATCCAGATCTTTCCTCCTGCACGTCAAACTGAGTGACGCTACCCACAATAACGGCATCGACTCCCAATACTCGCCCAATTTGAGCAGCCGTACTGGCATCTAGTCTGCCCGCTTCGCCTAAATCCTGTTCGTCTAAAATCTTTTGAATGCGGCTGCGCTCCACGACAGAGAACGAGCCTTCATTAACCAACTGATTGGTTAAAAGCTCGCTCGTTCCTCTCGCAATTCCCGGAAAGGCTGCCAGCAGATCGGGAGAACTAATGCTGCTAAAGTCGAAATCAAGCACTGCAACCCGTCGCCTCTCCTGATTTTGGGCAAGCTGGATCGCTGAATCAGAATCATTTGTTTGGGCCTGTGCGTCAGCAGTCGCTACCCCAATCAGCAGCGCCCCTGCACCAGCCAAAATTCCTAAATACCGCAGCATGTTTTGATGAAAGTAGATGTTCATATGAGTGTTTTGAATCGATCTGCACATTGATATAGCAATCCAATAAGCAATTTACTCTAATCTTCCCAGCTCAACAATGTTTGTATAACCTTGTTGGTTAGATTTGCTAGAACCAGAAATTTACTCGATCAGACTGCTTTTACTTGAGCTTTAAAGCTCCTAATAAAGTAAATGAGCATCAGCTCAAGCTCAACCATCTTTATGGGTCAAAGCAACACTTTTATAACAAACTTAGCGCTTTATCGGTAGAGCATTGTCGATTTTCCACGGAAGTACTCTAGATAATTCCGGCGAGCGTTGGTTGTTTCTACATTTTTAATGCTCTATGTTCTCAGCTCATTCTTGTTTTGCTTTGCTAACAATTGCGTCTGCTTCTACGCCAGGACAGACGGTTTTCCGCTCAAGTCTTGCTGCCGCTACGCAATTTGTGACAGCTTGCTTTGCGAGGAGATTGCTTCTCCCTATACAATTAATCCCATTGAGAGTTGCAAGCACCATTTACTTCTGCTGAGGGGAAATTTATGGCTCGACGGATTATTCTCGGTATTGTGGGTGACAGTGCCGCCGGGAAAACGACTTTAACAAAAGGGATCGCAAAAATACTCGGAGAAGACAAAGTAACAGTAATCTGTACCGATGATTATCATCGCTACAACCGCAAGCAGCGTTCCGAATTAGGCATTACCGCCCTTAATCCTGACTGTAACTATGTTGATATTATGCAGCAGCATTTGACTCTGTTGCGAAGCGGACAGCCGATTCTCAAGCCAATTTACAACCACGATACCGGAGACTTCGATCCGCCTGAATACATTAAGCCGACTCAGTTTGTCATTGTTGAAGGTTTACTAGGATACTATACGCGCGGGGCTCGAGATGCGTATGATGTCAAGGTCTATTTAGCTCCTCCAGAGTCGCTACGCACAACCTGGAAAGTTAAGCGGGACACTCGCAAGCGCGGCTACACCGAAGAACAAGTGATTGGAGCGCTAAAAAAGCGCGAACCCGATTCTGAGCAGTTTATCCGTCCTCAGCGTCAGTGGGCGGATCTAATCGTTAGTTTCTATCCGCCGGAATCAGAATCCCACGAAAGTAATAGTCGTCTCAATGTGCGGCTGGTTCTCAGACCAACAATTCCCCATCCAGACTTAATCGAAATTCTTGATTCCCATCACCTGCACTCTCCGTCTCCAATTCGTTTAGGTTTGGACCGCGATATGGGCAAGCCCGTTGACGTATTGGAAATTGATGGGCATGCTACCAAAGAACAAGTAACGGACCTAGAAAAAACGATTTGCTCTGAAGTTCCTGAACTAGCGCATGTCTGTCGGATAGAAAGCGAAATCACCATCGGTAAAGTCGTCGGCACGACCGGAGAAACGATTCAAAGCTACCCGTTGGCGCTGACGCAGTTGTTGATCACCTACCACATGCTCAAAGCTTCTAATTTATATCAGTAGAGAGAACATAGGGGGATGACCAAAGATTTGTTGTGGAGAAGGTGTTTACTTACGGAACTCTGAAGCCAGGAGAAATCAATCATCGATTGTGTGCGGGGCAAGTCCTAGAAGCGGTCAGAAGCTATACCTGGGGGGAACTATTCACTCTTCCTTTGGGTTACCCGGCGATGATTCCTGGCAACAGTCGAGTGGAGGGTTTTTTACTAGTTTTCCCCGACCCGTCAATTTTAACGGTCTTAGACGAGTTAGAAGATTACCAGCCCAACAGACCGCCCCAAGAAAACGAATACTATCGTCAGAAAAGAGCGATTTATACTCCTGCTGGAGAGCCTCTTGGCACCGCGTGGGCTTACCTGATGGCGTGGGAGATGGTCCAGCAGCTTGGCGGCGTATTGCTGCCATCTGGATGGTGGACGGGAAAGCGCCACCGGCGCGGGGAGAGCAGCAAAGCTGCGGGACAAGGGTCAGGGGAAAGCGCTCCTAGGCGCGGGGGAAAGGCAGAATAAATCAGCATGTTCCTTATTCTTGCGTTCTATTCCCGTCGCGGAGCGATTTTCCCTTTCCCCATCCTGTAGGGACTGCCCCTTACTTTTGCGTTTCTAATGGAAGGACGGCAGGGGTGGCGGCGGCGGGAATGGCAACGGCAGGTTTGTTAAGAGCAATCACTAATTGCTCGGAGCTACTTTCTGGTGCTTGAGCAAAACGAGGGAGCGGTCTTTCTGCCAGTAAGCCCGAGAGTGCGCCAATAACCAGTGCAGCAATTCCTCCTCCCCAAAGCGCTCTCCGCCGATTTCGCTGTCTGTCGATTTGTTGAAAGACGGCCTCGGTTAACTGCTTAGACGGCTGCTGAACATCAGGACAGGGAAGATGCTGTATCCCCTGCCGTAACCGCAGCAGCCGAGCATATAGCTGCTGCATTGACGGGTCGTTGTCTAACCACTGCTGCACCTGACGGCGTTCCGCTGGCGTTACTTCCCCGTCTAAATAAGCACTTAATAGTTCAAAGCGATCTCGTTCAGAATTGTCCATTGCTTTTGTTGTGTGAGGCTCAAAGTTCAAGGTGATGCGGACGGCGCTACTTCTATTATCCGTTCTCTTTCAGCAAAAGTAAAAATCTAGAAAAAATATTTATCCGACTGACACGCACTCCTGCCTAACACCGATTAGCTTTCCTCTAGGTAGTTTTGCAGGATGGCTTGCAGCTTGACTCGAGCTCTCGCAATTCTGGATTTGACGGTTCCTAGAGACACTCCGGTGATTTGGGCAATTTCCTCGTAGGCCATGCCCTCAATCTCTCGAAGCACGATGGTGGTTCTAAAAGATTCTGGGAGATCGGCGACCGCCTGCTGGAGCTGCTCGTAAAATTCGTGGGTCGTCAAGCGCTCTTCTGGACCCGGGGCAAAATCGGCAATTTCCCAGTCCATCTCTCCGTCATTAACTCGGCGAGGAGCGTCTAGAGAAAGAGGCTTCTTGCGCTTGCGCTTGCGGAGCTCATCATAAAACAAGTTAGTAGCAATGCGGCTCAGCCAGCCCTGAAACTTACCTGGCTCATGGAGACGCTTCAGATTGCGGTAGACTCGAATCCACACTTCTTGGGCTAAATCCGAGCGGTCGTTCCAGTCTGGGGCCAGATGATACAAAACTTTCTCTACGTGAGACTGGTAGCGGCGCAGCAGTTCAGCAAAGGCAATGCGATCAGGAGAGTTGCCTTCCTGACAGCGAACAATCAAATCGTAGTTAGAGAGTTTATCCGGGGGCACCAAGCTTTGAGGAGAGTTAACCTCAACACTAGACCAAGAGAGCGGAATAGATTGATTCATTAACTTATTTATTAACACTACACCATCCTTCTCCTCTTAGACCGCTATTTTCTGATGAAGGTTCCACATTCTTCAACGAGCAAATCAGACGCTGATTTCTGTTTTCGTTTCATAGTCAGGGGCATAGCCCTGGAGGAGATGACTAATTTGCGCGATCGCATCTCCGCTCGTATTTTTGCTGAGCGATTGCCGCTCTGGAAAAAACGACGGGCGATCCAAATATCGGGCGATCGCCGCCTCAACCTGCTGCGGAATGAGATTCCGCAGTTCTTCTTTAGCTCTTTGACGCTGGTAGCTGGCTCCTTCTTCTGTCGTAGCATAGAGAGGCGGGAGTCGGTTTAGGGCGTAAGCGGTAATATCGCCGACATCGAGCGTATGTTCGCTCGTGGCCTCAATTTGAGCAACGCGAGCAATGGCCTCGCTCAGCACTAATTCTTCCATGACGTTAATAAATTCTTTACGAGGCGTTGTTTTCACCTCTCCCGAGAGTAGCGCCCCCATGAGCTCCTCTAACGCAGTGCATTCTTCAACCGATAATTCCGAGGCGCGATCGCAAATTTTACTGACTTCGGATTCCATCGTCGGAGACAAATAGCCTTCTTTGAGGGCTTGTTTAACGATTTCTTCAATCTTCATTATCTTGCCGTATTTGGTTGAGAGCCGTATGCACTAATACTAAGCTTTCCCACTCCGACGATAAAAGCTTCTCCGCAGAAAAAAATTTTTGGGGCAGACAGCTACACTGCTATCCTGGCAAATGTGCGGCTACTCAAACTAAGTCTACTAGCGCAAGCTCCAAACAAGAATTCCGGTTTGGGTGTAATCGCAGCGATTCTTAACCGCTCCTATTCGTCTTAATTAAACTGAGTGACTCAGGGTTCTGACCAGAGAAGATTAGGATTTTATCGAAGAGGTTGAATGCTTACCAACAAATCCAGCTCGTCTTTAACCCTGACCCGATCAACACCCAACGATCAATAGTTCACAATTACGCTGTCATCAATTTTTCTGGATCGAGGAGCAGGAGCGGTGGGCGATCGCGTTCTTCAATCACCATAGCACTAACGCAGGAAAAATTTCCTTGTGCCCGATAGGAAGCGGAGACGGGAGATAGAGCAGACAGAGGAACGCGACGAAGAACCGGAGCGGAATCTAGAGGCAGGGCAATGCCTCCATCAGAGATTTGCAGGATCGCGAAGTAGGGTTCGCGCTGGGAAGGTAAAGTGGCGGCAGTTCCTGGAAGGGCTGGAGTCTTAAAGATCTGACGCGCGACATCAATAATCAGCAATCCTTGGTTTTGGTACGTGGCCACTCGTCCAGCCGCTCCTGAGCGATCGCAAACCTCTTCACCAGCCACTACTTTTTGCACGGCTCGAATTGGCAAAGCAAACCAGTCCTCTCGCAGTCGAAAAGTAATCAACTGATGCGTTGCTTCTGTTTGACGAGCCGTTAATCGTTGGAGCCGCAGGGGAGATAATGACATACTTTGTATCCGTTACTTGCTGCGCCGCTGGCGCGGGAAAAGGGTCAGGGGGAAAGGGAGGGACTTGACAGTGAGCAGTTAAATGAACCAGCCTGGTCACTGCTCACTGTTCACTGTTTTTTCTTTCCCGTCCCGGAGGGACAGATTTCCCTTTTCCCTTTCCCCTTTCCCCATCGCATAGCGATATTCCCTTTCCTCCTCTTGGAGGACTTGCTCAATGAGTTGCAGAAGCTCCGGCTCTTTGTAGGGTTTGACCACGTAGGCGTTCGCGCCTAGCTCCATAGCCCTAGAGCGATGCTGGTCGCTACTGCGGGAGGTGAGGATAATCACGGGGAGGGTCTGATAGTCGGGACTGGCTCTGACCTGGCTGAGGAAACTATAGCCGTCTACTCCTGGCATCTCTAGGTCACAAACGACAGCCTGTACGGGCTGTCGTTGCAGTTTTTCTAGTCCGTCCTGACCGTTTTTGGCCTGCTCGACGCGATATCCCGCTCGCTCTAAGGCAAGCGCCAAAAAGCGGCGAACGGTCGCGGAATCATCGACGACCATAACGGTGGGCGGAAGATTCGGCTCTGCTTGAGGAAGCGCGTTCGGAACTGAGGGGAAACCGGCTGGTTCTGGGCGACGCTGTTCCTGTTCAATCCAGTTGAGGAGGGCGATCGCATCGACTAACGGGACGACACGTCCATCGCCGAGAATTGTACAGCCGGAAAAGCCGGGAGGCAGAGGCAGATTTCCTTCTACCTGGCGAATGGTGACTTCCTGCTCGCCCCAGTAACGGTCGGCGGTCAGGGCGGAAAAATGAGTGCCGCGCGTTGAAATTAGCGCAACAGAAGCATCGATCGCCGGAGCGGCTTCGATGGTGCCGCGCTCGACCTGGGGATGCTGAAGCCACTGACGGAGCTCGACTAGGGGAATGACGACTCCGGCGACGTTGATGAACTCTTTCCCCGCCGACTGAAGCAGCATCTCGGGCTTGAGCAGCAAGACTTCTTCGACGGTATTGGTCGGAAAGGCGAGGAGCAGGTGATTAACCTCTACCAGCATCACCTTGAGAACCGAAAGGGAGAGAGGAACGGTGAGGGTGAAGGTGGTTCCGGCCCCGGGACGAGTCTCGACCTGAATATCGCCGCGAATCTGGCGAAGATTAGTGCGAACAACGTCCATGCCTACGCCTCGTCCGGCTAGATTGGTGACTCGCTCAGCGGTGCTAAATCCTGGCTCAAAAATCAGGTTGAGCAGTTCTCGCTGGGATAGAGGCCCCTCATAGCCTCTCTTGCGGGCTTGGAACCGAATTTTGTTAAAGGGAATACCGCCCCCATCGTCACTAACGGCAATTGCCACCTGATGCCCGCGATAGCGAGCGCGAATGGTGATGCTGCCCTGGGCTGGTTTACCGCAGGCGCGGCGCTGGTCTGGCTCCTCGATGCCGTGGGCAAAGGCATTGCGGAGCAGATGCAGCAGCGGTTCGTTGAGAACATCGAGGATGGTGCGATCGATGAGGGTGGCTTCCCCGCTGACCTGGAGACGCACTGTTTTGCCGTAGTGCAGCTCCATCTCTCGCAGAGCCCGGGGGAAACGGTCTAGGAGTTCAGAGAGTGGGCGCATCCGCATCTGGGTCAATCCCTTCTGCATCAGCTTAGAGTTGCGCCCCAGTTCTCGCACCGTGCGTTCGGAGTCCTCTAGCCCCAACTGAAGGTCGTCGGCAATTTCCTGAATCTGGACCGTTACTTCCGTAACCTCCTGAGACAGTAGGTGAAGCTCGCTGTAGCGGTCCATGTCTAGTCCATCGTTCCCGCTCGAAGAAACGAAAGCGGGCATTCGGGAAGGTGTGGCGGCCATCTGGTCGCAGGCGGTTTGAACGCGAGCATTGGCATCTTGGAGAACCCGCCCTTTCTGGTGCAGCAAACCGACTAAGCGACGCAGGGCCTGAAGCTGCTGCTCTAACCCATTGCGCTCGATGGTCTGTACGCCAAACAGATTGCTGAACTGGTCAAGCTGCTCTACCGCCACGCGCACGGTCTCCTGAGCGGAAGGAGGGAGCAGCCCTGACGCAATCTCAATTTCAGCAGGGACGGCTGGTGAAGTGGCTGCGAGGTCTGTGCTAACGTCTACCACTAGCGCTGACTGCTCTGGGACACTTCCCCGGACAGCCGTGGGAACAGCCTCTCCTTGACCGTTGAGAATTAGCGTTCGTCCGCGCCACCACTGCTCCAAAGCCGACCGAGCGATCGCCTCAGTCTGCTCTGTCGTGCTGTCTTCGAGCTGCTGCTGAATCGACAGGCAGAGCTGATGCCAGGAATCTAGCTCTAGCATCTCCCCTAAACCGCCGAGCTCCTGAGCCGCCAGCAAAATTTCTTCCCGCAGGCAGGGCTGGTCGGGAGTGGCTAGCACCGTTTCTAGCCGCTGGAGACAGGCAGCGACTTCGGTTTCAAACAAAGTCTGCTGGAGGTTTCCCTCGGTCTCTGGGACAAGCGGCTCCTCCGGGGGCGGGGGGCCGAGATGCTGCTGGAGTTCGTCAAACAGCGGCTCTGCCTCTGACTGGAGCCACGTCTCTGTCACCGCTGTTCCTTGCTGATAGAGAGAGACCACGCGGCGTAGGGCATCGATGCTCCGCAGCAGCTTTTCCTCGATGGCAATATCGAGAGGGGCAGCGGAGCGCAATCCGTTGAGCACTTCTTCGAGGCGATGAGCCAGATGACTGAGGGGCAGCAGCTCCATCATGGCCGCTCCGCCTTTGAGGGAGTGGGCAGCGCGCAATAGCGCATCCAGTCCTTCTCGGGTGAGGCCGGAGGTGCCAATCCCGAGCAAACCCGCTTCGAGCTGCTCGATGTGCTCGCGGGCTTCGACGAGAAACTGCGATCGCAGGTCGTGTTGCCAGTTTGCCACCTATGCCCGCTCCTCTACTGTAAAGGTTGCCACCGAGTTCTCGAGTTCCTGAGCCATCTGGACGGTTTCCTGGAGCGAGCGAGACACCTGGCTGGAGGCATTGGACGTTTGGGTAGAATTGTGGGCGATATTTTCCATCAAATCGTTGATGGAGCGAGAGGTTTGGGCTTGGGAGATGGTGGTCTGCACGATGGACTGAAGCAGTTCGTCGATCTGACGGGATACCTCCACAATCTGCGTGAGGCTTTGCCGGGTTTCGGCTACCTGCCGCGTTCCTTGGGCCACCTGAGTAGTCCCCAGGTTCATCGCTTTCACGACTTCTTCGGTTTCTCGCTGGATGTTTTCCACGATTTGCTCAATTTCTGTCGTAGCGGTGGCAGATTGGGCTGCCAGCTCTCCCACTTCCTCGGCGACCACCGCAAATCCAAGTCCTTCTTCTCCGGCCCGCGCTGCCTCAATCGAGGCATTTACCGCGAGGAGGTTGGTCTTAAGGGCAATTTGGTTGATGAGCGCTACGACCCGCGAAATCTGCTGCGAAGCCTCTCCCAGTCTCTTGACTTTTTTCCCCGTTTCTGATATTGTCTCGCGGAGCTGCACAATACTGCGAACGGTGCGCTCCATCGCCACGCCGCCAGTTTCAGCCGTCGTCGAGGCGGAGCGGGCTACGGTAGCCGCTTGCCGGGTATTTTGCGCCACCGATTGAATCGAGCCAGACATTTCCTCGACCGACTGCCGAATTTGCTCTACTTGGGAAGCCTGCATCGCTGCCTGCTCTGCTAACTGACGCATCGACTCTTCGTTCGTGCCGACCGAACTACTCACCTGAATGGCAGTTTGCTTGACTCGTCCCACCAGCTCCCGCAAACTCTCGACAATCACGTTAAACACGTCGGCGATCACGCCAATTTCTCCAGACGTGATTTCGGCCCGCACCGTCAGATCCCCTTTAGACGCTTGGTCCACCTGCTCGATCAGCCCGAGTAGCTCTTGCTGAAGAGCCTGATTCTGCTGCTTCTGACGTTCGGTTTCGGCGGTTTGGCTGGCTACAAGCGTCTGGATTTGCTCTGCCATGAGGTTAATATTGTCTCCCAGCACCGCCAGTTCATCGCTTCCGCGCACGGGCAAGCGGGTTTCTAAGTCTCCCCGACCGATCTGTTCTACTGCCGATGCTGAGGCCACCAAGGGCCGCACCGCTTGCCGAGCGATGATCGCCGCGATCGCCCCCACGAGCAAAGCTGCCACTCCGGTACCCAGGAGAAATGTTAAACGAAGCTGGTTAATCGGCGCAAAGGCATCTCCGGTATCTTGAGCAATCGCCAAACTCCAGGATGGTTCTCCCATTCCCGTGGGGTCTTCTAGCCTAATGTAGGTCACTAAGGCATCTTCTTGCTCGGCTTCGTCATAGAGAACTCCTGTCGCGACTGCTTCGAGAGGCGGTTCGTCAGTGTCGGGGAAACGGTTTTGTGCTGCTAACACTTCCTCCTCTAGCTGAGGGAATTCTCCAAATTCTGCCGAAAGGGCTTGCCCCATCCACTCTGTTTCATCGGCAACAAAAATTGCTCCGTTAGCATCGACCAACTTATACTCCAGATTCTGAGCGCGGGCAAGAACAAAGACATCGGCATAGCGGTCGGCAGCAACCTGGAGCTCTAGCAGGCCGATCAGGCTCCCCGTTGTCATTTCTTCGAGGGGAGCCACGATGTGAACGCTGATTTCGCCATCTGAAGTGACCTGCGGATCGCTAATCGTTAGGGCGCGGCTTGCCACCGCACGCTGAAAGTACTCCTCTTCGCTCTCGTTCTCTTCTGCTGATGTTTGTATTCCCTCAGACCCAAACAGGAAGTTTCCTTGGAGATCGTACACGGCGATGCTTTCTTCAATTCCGGCACTTACCTCCACCAGGTTATTCAGTAGCGCAACCTGCTGCTGCCGGGTAGCAACCTGATTCAGGTCAGGATTGACGAGGAGGGGAGACTGAGTGAGAAGCTGAACATCCTTAACGATTTCTTCGGTAAATTGTTCCACTTCTCTGGCGAGTTCGCGGGTAATACTTTCTTGCGCCCTGACAATTTCTTCGGTCAGCGACTGGCTGGCGAGGCGATAGGCGACCGCCCCGACTACCGCCACCGGAATGGTGCCAACGGCGATCGCCAGTAGAGTCGCTTTTTGCCTTAATCCAAACCGACGCCGACCCTGCCGACGTTTTTTGGGGGCTGCTAAAACTGTCGCCTTACCGTTATCCGGAGTGTCGTTACCCGGAGTGTTACCATTTGCAACCTGCGTCGGTTCAGGAGATAGGTGCTCCTGTCGTACATCCTCGGAAGAATAAATAGCCATTGTCAGTCCTCTAAATCAACTTTATTTAAGGCAGCGTTAGCTACGGGAAGGAGTAGTGCCTTCGGCACGGGAAATAGGGAATGATTAATTTGTATTTTCCCTCGCCCTCATAGCTATGTGAGAACAGTCCTCCCCATAAATCTTGATTCCTTTCCCCCTTCCCCTTTCCCCCTGTCTTGGTGCGCGTTCCCTTGCGTCTTTCGCCGACGCGGGGTCGCACTGCTTCCCCGTTGCGGAGCAACTATTTCCCCCATCGCGAAGCGATTTCCCCTTCCCCGTCCCGTTTACACCGGGGGTGGCACCGAGTAGAGGGCTGGCGAGCGGGCGATCGCCTGCACGTTGAGAACGAGCAGCACTTCTCCCTGCTCTAGCAGACATCCCTGTAGATAAGGCCCTAAGCGGGGAGCCACCATCCCGCTTGGCGATTGAATCGAGTTTGTGGCTAACCGCAGTACGCCTCGAACTTCTTGAACCACTAATCCTAAAGTGATTTCCCCGCTATTAATGACGACAACGCTGTAGTCGCGAGGCGGCATTTCTGATGGCCGTAGGTCCAGAATTTTGAGCAGATCTACGGCCCAAAATACCTGACTGCGCTGACTGAATAATCCTAGAAAGCACTCCGGCATGTTAGGAATTGGAGTGACTTTTGTTTTTGGAATCACCAGAACCTTTCGAGCCGCCTGGAGAGGAAGAACTGCTCGCGTTTGGCGAGCAAGCTGTAGCTGAAGATAGCTCTCGTCAGTTTGAGACGGTAACGGGGTGGGGTAGGAAGTGGCGGAGTTCATATCTGTTTAGATGACCGCCGCTCTGACGGCTCGCACGATTTTTTCTTGCGTCGCTGGTTTGGTGAGATAAATATCAATGCCCTGTTTCATGCCCCACAGGCGATCCAATTCCTGATCTTTGGAGGTACAGGCTACCACCGGAATTTTCTGAGTAGACGGATGCTTCTTTAAGCTGCGACATAGTTCAAATCCGTTCATTCCTGGCATAACTACATCGGTCACCACGACATCGGGCCGCTGCTCCATCGCCTTTTCCATGGCTTCTTTGCCGCTGTAGGCGTTGATGACGTTATAGCCGCTCTCCCGTAAATAGCCGCTAATCAATAACATCTCAGACGGACTATCTTCAACTACTAAGACAGTTAGCTTACTATTCATTGTTTGCTGAGTCTAGATTGCAAGGTTAACAGTTTAGGCACCAAAAGTCACAAATAAAGTCACGAATATCAGAGTTATGGGTCATACTTTTAGCTAGCAGGATATCTGAAATTCTTTGTTGATGGTTAATAGTTACGCTCAGGGATATCTCACTAACAGAATTGCTTCGGTTAAGAGCTATTGATGTGTTTTAAAACCACGGCGACGAGTTCTGATTGAGTAAACGGTTTTGTGAGATAATCGGTGGCTCCGACAAAATCGGCTTTGGTTTGATTAATCAACCCCTGGTAACCTGTTACCATGACGATTGGCGTTGTTTTCAGCAATGAGTTTTTCCTCAGCAGAGAGCATAAACTATAGCCATCAATATTGGGCATTCCCACATCTAGTAAAATTAAGTCGGGTTGAAGTTTAGAAATTTCTAGCAACGCTTTAACGGGTTCGCTGAATTTAATGAGTGAAAGCTCAAGCTCTTGGAGGAACTCTTCAATTTGCCGGATGGCGGCTGGACTATCATCAATGCAAACAATTTGCCACTGTTTTTGTTGATCGGCACTAGAACATTGCACAACAGGTGCTGCTTGCTCTTGATGTGGTGTGGGAGATCCAGCGCCACCTTGGAGTAGAGTTGCTAGACTCGGCAATCGATCGAAAGGAGGCTGAGGTGCTTTCAATCCGATTAGCTTCTGGGCAATCAGCGGCTGCATTCTTTGAGCAATCAAGCATTCGTCCTGCTTGAGGAGAACGGCAAGCTGACGAAAGCTGAACCCCGTCAGCACTTTCCTCAGTCTTTGGAGGCGGCGATCGCTCGCCAACGACTGGGGATGAACGAGAAAAGGACGCTGAAAAGGAGACTCAATGGTGGGAAGCAACGCAGTCCACTGCTGGAGCCTCGCCTGACACTCTGCCAAGAGCGAGGAAAATTCTATTTGATAGTCGAAAGGACAGCGAGCATCACTGTAGTGGATGTCAGGCGCAATCGGAGACAACAGCAAGCTCTCTAGTGTTTCTCTGGCCATTTCTCTCACGAGCACTTTAGCTATCTCTGGACGCACTAAACCACGCTCTAACAACCAACAAATTACCAATAAATCTGTTGAATGGCCGTGAGTCTGTAGGGTACTAACAACACTGACTAATCTTAAATTTTGATTGCTTAAGCTATAGAGATACCGTTTAACTCGTTCAAAGGGGGCAATGGAATTTGTAGCATAGCTAATCTTGCCCTGGTGAAAGTAAAGTCGCCACGTCAACGCCTTGCTTTCTCCTGTTATGCAACCGCAGAATTGACGGCCCGACAAATTTTTCAACAGGTTGATAAGATTAAGCCCTAGAATACAACTGTCGGTGGAAAACATGGAGTTCATAGACATCGACAATAGCTCTTATTAATCAAGAGTGAGCATGTTTTCTGTAGACTGGGTATTAGCAGGTAAATTTAATGATACAGTCTTAATCTATATCTCTAAAACGAGAATTTTAAGTCAGTTTAGCGCTTTTTGGACCTCTATAGCGAGAGCTGTCAGGTTTTGACCCAGCATAGATAGCCTAAGCGTCAGTCGAGAAAGAAATAATAGTTCTGACTTCTGGCGGTTAAGGACTGACTTTTGACCGTGAACTTCTGACTTCTGCTCGATTGCTAACCTAGCTGTTCTCTTTAACCTCAGTTGAGGATAGCTGATTTCTGGCAATAGTCAGGGGAAGTACTGCTCCCTCTTTGCCTGTCTACCGCATGAGTATTAAAGGATATTGTCAAGCGTTGTTCGATCTGAAATTGATGCCAATGGCGCTGAAGGTTGCTGCCATTGTCGGGACTGTGCTGTTTATCATAAATCACGGTGCGGCGCTGACGCAGGGAAAGATGACGCGATCGCGCTGGCTCTCTGGACTACTGACTTATTTGGTGCCGTATGCCGTCAATATTCACGGGCAGTACGTCAGTCGCCAGCGCAGGCGTTGATGTAAGCGACTCCCCCCGGTAAGCTAATGGAAACAGAAGTCACAAAGATGGGTAGGCGATCGCATGAGTCACTGGTCCCGGTTTAGGAACGCTGTCCTCAAAAATCTCTATAGGCTACGGCACAATTCGCGACTGTGGCGGGGGATGGCTCCCTATTTATTCCTTTTGCCTGCCGCTGTGGTGTTGGCGATCGCTGTTTTTGGACCAGCTATTCAGGCTTTTTCTCTGAGCTTCACGCGCTACGAGTACGATCTCACCCTCGCTCCCGAGTGGGTTGGTTTGGCTAACTTCCACCGACTGTGGGCCGATCCGGTGTTTTGGCAAACCCTCAGAAATACCCTGCTGTATCTGGTTGGAGTTGTGCCGATTCTCGTCGTTGCCCCTTTAGGATTAGCTATTCTAGTCAATCGAAAGCTGCGCGGTATGCACTGGTTTCGGATGTCGTTCTATACCCCGGTGGTGATTTCGATGGTGGTAGCCGGCATTGCTTGGAAAGCACTGTATGCTGATAACGGCATGATTAACCAGTGGCTCAGACAGTTGGGTTTTGAGGGGATTCCTTGGTTAACCAGTCCTAATTTAGCAATTTGGAGCGTCATGGTGGTGACAATCTGGAAAGGACTCGGCTACTACATGGTGATTTATCTGGCTGGCTTGCAAACCATTTCCCCGGAACTGTACGAAGCGGCTGCCATTGATGGTTCCGATGGCTTGAGCAAGCATTGGGATATTACTCTGCCGTTGATGCGTCCCTATTTACTCTTGGTTGCCGTCATTTCGGCCATTTCTGCGACTAAGGTTTTTGAAGAAATCTACATTATGACCGGAGGTGGACCTCTCAACAGTTCTAAAACCGTTGTTTACTACATCTACGAGCGAGCTTTTCAAGATCTAGATATTAGCTACGCCTGCACCATCGGTTTATTTTTATTTTTGGCCATTTTGATTCCGTCGCTGATCAACCTCCGCCTCTCGCGGAGCAGCGATAATCTCGGCCAGTGAAAAATGAGCAAAGATTGTCTTGTCTTGCCGCTAGAAGGAAACCTATATGACCGTCGCTCCCTTAACCTGGACAGAATTAGCCAAGCTTACTGACTTCCAATTAGACCGTATCAACGGACCGACTAATGCTCAAGCCTGTCTGCGCCTGTTTGGACGGGATGAAACTGAGGTTCGCTTAACACTGTACCGCGATAAGCACGCTTGGTGTCCCTACTGCCAGAAAGTGTGGCTGTGGCTGGAGGAAAAGCAGATTCCTTATCGCATTGATAAAGTAACGATGTTCTGCTATGGAAAAAAAGAAAGTTGGTATCGGCGCAAAGTGCCGTCGGGAATGTTGCCAGCTATCGAGCTAGATGGTCGCATCATCACCGAAAGCGACGATATTTTAATCGCTTTAGAACAGTTTGGACCCTTGGGGCGGAGCCTGGAAGACGCCTCGGTGCTTCCTCTACGGCGGCTAGAGAGACTCTTGTTTAGAGCTTGGTGTGCCTGGCTTTGCTACCCGGTACGCTCGGCCAAGGAAGAGCAGCGTAACCGCCAACAGTTTACGGATGTAGTCGCCAAAGTCGAAGAGTCCCTCGCCAGCACTCCAGGTCCATATTTTCTCGATCAGTTCGGCGTCGTTGATGTCATTTTTACGCCTTACGTTGAACGCATGAACGCTAGCTTGTACTATTACAAGGGGTACTCGCTGCGGGAGTCAAACCCTCGCTTAGCAGACTGGTTTGAAGCGATGGAAAGCCGACCGACCTACCGCGGCACCCAAAGCGACTTTCACACCCACGTCCACGATCTTCCGCCTCAGATGGGAGGGTGCTGGTCGAACGGTGAGCCTCAAACGCGGCTCAATCAGGAACGGGTCGATCGAGGTCCGTGGTTTGACCTGCCAGATGTATGCTATCCAGAACCAGAAACATCTCGTGCCGAAGCTCTCCAACGAGTGATTGAGCATCGCCACAACATTATTCGGGTTAACCCGGCTGATGACGATTTGTTTGATAAAGCTCTGCGTTGTGCTCTAACACACATGATGACTAACGAAGATTGTATCCCTTCGCCGGGAACTGATGCGGCTCTCCGATACCTCCGGGATAGAGTTAACGTTCCTAGAGATATGTCTATCTACGCCGCCAAGAGGCTGCGGACGGCTTTAGAGGAGACCGCCGCTTTAGTCGGAGACAATCAAGGTTCTGCCATTCCCCTCAATCATCGCCGAGATCAAGACCCGGCTAATTTTGTGAGGAGTTAGCAAGTCAGCTTAATGCACTGTTCTGAGAAGAATCTATCGCATCTTCGAGTTTCTGATCTTCATGCTGGTGAACCCAACCCTGCGGCTGGTATTGTAAAGCTAACAGTGGTTATAGAAAAGCTAGAAGATGACTGAAGCCAATCAGTTAAAAACCGAGCTTTTTTATCAAATAGAGACGTTGGGACCAGAGCGATCGCTGCTGCCCTTTTCAGAAGCGTCCATAGATGACAACATCAGACGGCTAGAGAACATCAATCCCATTCCACAGCCGCTTCGTCCTAGTAATTCTACTGCTTTGCTCGGTGACTGGCGGCTTGTCTATGCTGCCAATGGGACAGTTGTTACCCGTTCTATGGCAGAGATTGCCAACGTTTTTGGCTCGGCGATCGCCGTTCAAATCTGGCAAACCTTAGCTAGCCAGGACAGACAAATTACCGCTGATAATCAAGCCTTAATTGAGCTTCCTTTGCTAGGAGACTATCGGCTGAGTGCTAAGGGAATTTGGCAACCTGAGCCAGACGAACGAACGGCTCAAGTAAGCTTTAATACCTTTAGTTTACAACCGACAAAGTTTTTGGGTTTGCCTAGTAGTCGTTTACCCGCACTTATCATTCCCATATTAGAGCTGTTCAGAAATAAAGCTTTATGGATAACCTCTTATCTGGATGAAGATACCAGAATAGGACGAGGAGCAACGGGGAATATGTTTGTTTTTAAGAAAAATGGCGATACTCAAATAATGCGTTGATAGACACTGTCGTTTTTGAGCTGGAGCAGACAGATATCAAGTTTCTTGCCAATGATTGACGTAATGTACAAAACTAATTTAGAGCAGGTTGACTGGGTGGAGATGAAAAATACGCTGAGTCAAGATCAATTTGACAATGGACGTAGCCCAGAACAACTCAAAGCTTCTTTTGAAAACAGCTATGCCACCTGTATTGTTTATAGTGAAGGTCGCATTATTGGGACTGCTCGCGCTTTGTCTGATGGTGTGTGCAATGCCTATATCGTCGATGTTTGGACATTCAGCCCTTTTCGTCACCAAGGAATAGCAAGCACAATGATGCAAACATTACTGAACCGACTAAAGGGGCAGCACGTTTATTTATTTACCGACGATACGGTGGATTTTTATAAAAAGCTGGGATTTGTTGAACAACCCGTTGGTTTAGGTCAAGTCATTGGGACTTGGCTGGTTAACGAGTCGTTTGAATAAGAGCGATCGCGGTTAAGGAAACACCTCTAGAGGGCTTAGGAAGTAGGCTTGTTCATGTCGAGCCACCTCTTGCAAGATTTTACGTCCCTCAACCTAGCATCGCGTTCGCTCTGCTTAAGTGTCTAATTCATTGGTGCTCTCCCCGCCACAGTGGCATAGAGTAGTCAAAAACCGTATAATCAAATCATAAAAATGGACACAGACAATTTATTGCAATGCCTGTCGCCTTTACTCCTGAAGAACGCAACTCGATTAGAGCTCGTTTACTGGATACGGCTCGTCGCCTGCTGCCTGTAGTTGGGCTGAGAAAGATGTCTATTGACTCGCTGACCCGCGAAGCGGGTATTTCCAAAGCGGCTTTTTACTCTTTCTATTCCTCCAAAGAAGCGCTTTACTTAGAACTCATTATGCAGGAGGGACCAGGCATCGCCGAGCGTGTCCTAACCCCACTACAGAATAGGTCACTGCCACCCGCAGTGGCGCTGGAAAGCTTTTTGAAGGCTCTGATGGTGGAATATGCCGAGAATCCGATTCTCCGTCGCCTGATTGAAGCTCCTGAAGAGCTAGCGGCGGTTCGTCGCAAGGCTGGCAACCAGAGAATGGAGGTGAAACGAGCGTTGGGCTACGAACCTATCCTCGCCTTTGTGAGAGAAGCACAGGCTTCGGGCGCGATGATAGCAGCAGATCCGGCGGCGGTACTCTATACCATTACCGCCATTCCACATCTCCTGCTGCACAAGGAAGAGCTCGGCGGTGCTGAGTGGGGTAAAACGCAAGCGCTTCTGATTCAATGTGTTGTTGCTGGGCTGTTTCAACGTACCAACGAAAGCGAGAGCGCAGTGTGATACCTGAGCTACAGATTTCCGAGCAGTATACTAATGAGGAGGACTCATGAATATTTTCGCCCAGGCTGAACATTTAATGTCCATGAACGACAAGACGTGGAAGCGTCATGCTAGTCCTTGGAGCGTGTGGACACGTTTTTTGACGACGACACCACTGATTAGTTTGGCAGTGTGGAGCCGAGTCTGGCTAGGTTGGTATTCGCTCTTGCCTATCGGCCTATCCTTTCTCTGGACTTGGTATAACCCCAGAGCTTTTCCCCCGCCGAAGTCAACCAATAACTGGGGTTCTAAAGCCACCTTCGGCGAACGCATTTTTCTCGATAGAAAGGTTGAAATTCCCTCGCACCACTTACGTGCGGCGAATATCTTAACAATCATGTCGCTTGTGGGGGCATTGATCTGGTTTTATGGACTCTACGCTCTGAATGTTTGGGCAGTAGTTGCAGGCATTATCGGTGCTGTCCTGCCAAAGGCATGGTTTTGTGATCGCATGGTCTGGATTTACGAAGACATGAAGAACGCAGATCCGGTTTACTCGTCTTGGTTAAGATGAAGTAAATTTGTATCCAAAGGTCAGTCGTGAGCCGAATTATTCTGACTACCTGGGGTTCACTTGGCGACCTGCATCCGATCCTTGCCTTAAGTTTGGGCTTGCGCGATCATTATCACGATGTTGTGGTAGCAACGACGGAAGTATATCGAACTCAGGTTGAGGCTTTGGGGTTAGAATTTCAGTCGATTCGCCCTGACTTGCCAGAAGATCCTCAAGTAGTTAAACAGTTGATGGACCCAAAAGCAGGACCAGAGCTAGTTCTCAAAGACCTTGTTTTGGGCAACATCCGGGATACCTATGAAGACTTGATGGCGATCGCCAAAGACGCTGACTTTTTGATCGCCCACGAGATCGTTTATGTTGCTCCCTTAGTCGCTGAAGTGCTGAAGTTGCGCTGGGCTAGCTGTGCCCTGGCTCCAAATGCGTTCTTTTCGGCCTATGAACCGATTGTCACCTCTGTGTATCCCGCTCTAGCAAAGCTGCACCATTTTGGACCGGGTATTAATCGCTGGGTTGTAAAATTCGCGAAATTTGTGACTCGCTCTTGGGGAAAACCTGTGTATGAACTTCGCCAGGAGTTGGGGTTATCTCCCATCCAAAATCCGATTGTTGGCAATGATAAGTATTCTCCCTACTTAGTTTTAGCTTTATTTTCATCTCTTTTGGGCACTCCCAAACCCGATTGGCCGCCCCGTATTGTCACAACTGGCTTTACTTTCTACGATGGAAATCAAGGGCAGCCCCTCACTCCAGAACTGGAGGATTTTCTGAGTTCTGGTGAGCCGCCCCTAGTATTTACCCTGGGTTCGGCGGCAGTCAATGCTCCCGGTGATTTTTATGCCGAAAGTGTGCAGGCAGCTATCAAGCTTGACCGTCGCGCTGTGCTACTGCTTGGGAAAAATTCTCCGCCCGAAAACTTACCAGATAGCATCTTTGCCTGTGACTATGCGCCCTATTCAAAAATCTTTCCTCGCGCTTGTGCGATTGTTCATCAGGGCGGAATTGGCACAACGGCTCAGGCATTAAGAGCAGGTCGTCCAACCCTGATTGTGCCCTACAGCCTCGACCAGCCCGATAATGCCGCACGAGTTCAACGATTAGGAACATCTCGCACCATCAGTCGCCAGCAGTACTCAGCGTCACGAATTACAGAGGAATTGAGTCAATTAATCGAGGTTCCTAGCTATGAAACAAAAGCAGCAGAAATTGGGCGCATCATACATTCAGAAGACGGCGTAGGTGTAGCCTGTGATGCAGTTGAGAAACAGCTTGAAGAAGTTGCCATTACATCGTAAGCATTAGCCGCTCTACCGGAGTGCATCCCAATTTTGTAAGCCTTAAGGAGAGAACTGTCCATTGAGATAAGCGCAGCGATGCAAGAGGACTTGCGGAACGTTGTCTTCATGCCACTGAGCGCCCGAAATTTTGACTCGACGGCCAATCTGCTTGATGGTTGATTCAATCTCTCCAGAACCGATGGAGATGCCTTCAGCCTGATAGTAGGCATAATTGACGATGCGATGCCGATGCTTGGCTAAATAGGCGATGAAGCGCTCAACCCGCTCATGCTGCCAGTCATCAAACAGCCTCACAGCGCTATCAACATTGCCGACCCACAAGCAAGCTTCGACCGCGTTAAGGCGACGCTGCGACCCGCCGACCTGACCCAGATTCTCCACCAAATGATACCACTCAAGCACCTCTCGCCGCTCTAGGTCAACTCCGACCTGGGCAAACAGATTCCAAATCCCGTCATGCCCATCGCCCAAGCAGACTAGAGGAGAGACCAATGGCTGCTGGTTCACCCAGTTGACTAAGCCCTGATTGTCTCGAAAGGAGGCGTTGACACAACACTGATGTAGATTCCACCCCCTTATAGTCGCGCCATTCACTGGGCTTGCCCTTAGAGGTGCGTAGGCGGACCTTGCCACCATCAATACTCATCTCCTTGATTCCACAATCGACCTCAAGGGGCTCAACCCCTTGGCGATGCACCAGACGCTGTTGCGTGTTGCGCGACACTTTCACTCCTGTCAGAGTCGCAATGTCCTCGGCTGAACGCTCGTAGGACTCATTGGCACTGACCAATAAGCAGCACTTCTCTAAGTACGGACTCCATCGGCTACACGCTTTGAGCCCTAGTCGTTTGCCCTGTCGTTCGCTAATGCTCACTTGTCCAATGATGCTTTCGATGTTTCGCTCCCGTCCGCTGGTTGTGCCGCTGCTCGTGCGGATAAAAAATTACCGATTTCTGGTCCCACCTGCTCTAGCAGATGACCACGTACCGCTTTTTCTATGCCCTCCAAGGTTTTCACGGCTTCTGGGTCTGTCTCAGAGTAGAGTAGGGCGGCAAGTTCTTGAGTCAGGTCTTTGAAACGGGCTGCTTTAGTGCTATCCATCCGGCTAGTCATCCTTGGCTATACTGCTCAAAGCTTAGCGCTTCTACCCGCCTTCGACGCTAAGCATTATTACTCATTGCACAACTGGGATGCACTCCTCTACCGCTTATCATCAAATCGTTCAGCATAGTTGCCCTGAGTCCACAATCGCCTTTAAAGAGCTTGTCGATCAGTCAGCAGCGTTAAACTTTTTTCAGCAATACCGAGACGGCAGTTATGGCTTCTATTACCATCGATCTTTCAGACAGCCAATTCCAAAAGCTACAGGAGCTAGCAAAAGTGCATGGAATTCCGTCTGAAGGGTTGCTCCGCGCCAGCATAGACGACTGGCTCAGTTCTCCCAAAAGCGATTTTACTCATGCAGCAGAGTATGTGCTAAACAAAAATGCTGAACTCTATCGGCGTTTAGCATAGTGCGTTATCTAACCCTTGTTGAAGTTCTAGAACTACATCGTCGAATTATTGAGCAATCAAAAGGGGGGTTAGGTATTCGAGATCTTAGGTCACTATATTTACTCTAATGGCTTTTTCCTAGATGAAAATGATATTTCTGGAGGAGACAATAGTGAATAAACTAAACTTTGAGGATATGAGTCGTGATGAGTTAGCGCACTATATGGTTGCTCATCGAGATACACCGGATGGGGTAAGGCGCGGCGAGCTTATATTCGTCGCACGGCAGGTAAAGCTGAGCGTTGTGGGGGTAAATTCTATCGACCTGAAAGGCGATCGCACTCCGCAGACAGCACAGGCGATCGCTAATTGCGTCCACTTAACCCTTCACTGCACCCGCCGTTAATCCTTGAACGATCCTGCGCTGGAAAAACAGCACAAGCAGCACCAGAGGCAATGTCCCTAAAACAGTAGCGGCGGCAATCGGTCCATAGGGAATTTCAAATAACGAGGCTCCTCCTAACTGCGCTGTTGCAACGGGAATAGTTTTCATCTGTTCGCGGGTAATAAAAGTGAGCGCGAAAATATATTCATTCCAGGCAAAAATGAAAGCGAGGATGCCTGTCGTCACTAACGCTGGCACTGTCATCGGTAACACGATATGCAGCAGCATCGGAATTGTTCGATAACCGTCTACTCTGGCGGCATCTTCTAAATCTTTAGGAAGCTGTTGAAAAAAGCTCCGCATCACTAATATGGTAAGCGGTAAATTAATAGCTGTATAGGGAATAATCAGGGCTAAATAGTTATTGCCCAACCCTAAAGCTTTAATCACTTCCAACAGTCCCAAAAAGAGCAGAACATAGGGAAACAGGGTAATAATTAACACTCCGCCAAGAATAATTTGTTCTCCCGGCAGCCGCATCCGGGCTAAAACATAGGCAGCAGGGGAACCCAGAGCTAAACACAAAGCTGTCGACACAATCGAAACTAAAGCGCTATTGAACATATAAAGCAAAAAAGGACGTTGCTCAAATAGCTCTAGGTAGTGAGAAAACGTAATTCTGCTCGGAACATAAACGTTAGGAACCGCCGCGATATCTTCATTGACTTTAAAAGAAGTTAGTAGCTGCCAGAGAATCGGTCCGAGGAAAAAAAGTATAATCAGAGCAATGCATATTCCTAAAACAATTCCTTTGACTTTAATTCTCGGTGCTGATTGAGCTTGTCTTTGAGCGATGGTCATTTTAAATGGCGGTTTTCACTTCAATGAGGTACAAATTTGTAGCCTAGCTTTTTGTTGATTGTTAGTTGCTGATTGTTCATTCTCAGAAAACGCTATAGCGGCTCTTTTAGGTTAGGAGATCAAGAACCATCAATAATCAACTATTAACAATTAATATCGTGCATTTACCTCGCTGCCCGTACTCTAGACAACAAGAAAGCCGTCATGGCTACTGCCGCTACTAATAGCAAAAATGTCACCACCACTAAAGCGGCTCCATAGCCAAAATCTAGGTAGCGCATTACGGTAGAGTAGATATAGATAGAAACCGTTTCCGTCGCCCCCGCTGGTCCTCCTCCCGTCATGACCTGTACGAGGTCAAAAATGCCGAATGCCTGAGCAAACCGAAACAGTAGGGCAATGAGGAGCTGAGGCATCAGTAACGGGAGAGTAATTTGATAGAAGCTTTGCCAGGGATTAGCTCCATCGATGGCGTGGGCTTCATAGAGGTCAGCAGAAATGGACTGTAGCCCGGCTAGTAAAATAATGCTGATAAACGGCGTAGTTTTCCAAACATCGGCAACAACCAAAGCCAACATAGCTAGTGCGGGTTCTCCTAGCCAGTTGATGCCATCATCAATGACTCCTAAGCGCTGTAAGAGGTCGTTAACTACCCCAAACTGGTCGTTAAAGATCCACGCCCAAGCCAGCCCCATAACGGCAGTGGGTAACGCCCAGGGAATAATGGCAATAGTTCTGACAGTTCCGCGTCCTCTAAACGCCTGATTGAGCACAAGAGCAATTCCTAACCCCAGCAACAGTTCTAAAACAACGCTGGCAACGGTAAAAACTGCTGTATTTTGCAAGCTTTGCCAAAAGCGCCCATCGCCAATCATGCGTCCGTAGTTGGCGAAACCAGCAAAAATCGGCTGTAAATTAGTGCCAAGGTTCTCGGCGAATAGACTCAGCCAAAACGCCCGCGCAATAGGGTAGACAAACACAACTGCCAACAGCAGCAGCGCTGGAGTCAGCAATAGCCACCCCGTTCTCTGTTCTTGTTTGCGAAGAAGATCTCTGGTCATACAATTTCACGGCTTAGGTTAGGGAAGAGGGAAATTGTCCCTGCGGAACGGGGAAGGGGCAAGGAGGAAGCAGTTCCTGCGGAACGGGAAAAGGGAAATCAGCCGCACTGAGGGCGGGAAAAGAACACAGGATTAAGGAAGAAACTCAATCATTACTCCCTTTCCCCCTTACCCTTTCCCCTTTACCCCGCGCCGACGGCGCTTTCCCCTAACAGGCGGCGCGTTTCCTCGGCGGCTGAACGCATGGCGGCCTCTGGAGTCATGCTGTTGGTGATGGCAGCACTGAGATAGCGCTGAAGAATATCTGAAGCCTGAGCGTACTGGGCAATGGGAGGTCGCAGGACAGCATTTTCAAGGACCGCTAGCAGTTGCGGGTAGTGATTGAATTTGGCAACAATTTCTGGGTTAGTAAAAAGCGATCGCAAACTCGGAACGTAGCCTGTTTCTAAAATAAACGGCTGCTGCGCTGCCTCTGAGCTAAAAAATTCAATCACTCGCCACGCTTCATCCGGGTGGGGGCTAGAACTGGCAATCCCCAGTCCCCATCCTCCTAAACAAGCCCCGCTCCTTTGACCCGGTAGATGTACCATGGGTTTAATCGAAAATTCTCCGGCAATCGGAGAATCGGCTGCTAACCCAAACACGTAGGGCCAATTTCTCAAAAAAGCGGCATTTCCGCTCTGGAAGAGGCGGCGGGTTTCCTCTTCGGTATAGGTTGTCACCCCCGGGGGCGAAATCCCGATTTCTATGGTGCTGCGCAGAAATTCTACTGCCTGAATCGCTTCTGGTTCATCGAGTCCGACCGCAAGAGTATCCGGATCGACCCAGAATGCTCCAAACCCTGCTAACACTTCCACAAACATAGCAGATAGCCCTTCGTATTGCTTGCCCTGCCAGAGATACCCCCAGGGGACAGCGCCTTGGGTCTGCAACTCCCGAGCTATTTGCAGCAATTCCTCAAAGGTTTGCGGAGGAGAGTATCCGGCTGCCTCTAGTAAATCTGTGCGGTAGTACAGCATCCCGGCATCTGAACGCAGCGGCATCCGATACAGATTGCCCTGATACATCCCGCCTCGAACATCGCCCTCTAAATATTGCTCGAGTTCTGACGGGGAAACTCGCTCAGACAGATCCAGCAGCCAACCTGCCGCTGCAAACTTCGGCACCCAGACAACATCCATATAAACGAGATCATAGGGGGAATTGCCTAAAAGAAAGGAGGATGTATATAAATCTTCGACAGCATCGGTGGCAAACGGTCCTTGAATAATTTCTAAACGAATATCTGGATTCTGTTGCTCAAATTCTGTCACTAAAGGCTCCCACTGCGAAGCTTCTCCTGACTGCAACAAAACCGTAACCGTCACTGGTTGCTGAGTCAGTACTGGCTGAAACAGAAACGGGAAAAAGGCGATCGCCACAGCCAGTAAAACGAAAAGCCGTTTTTTGCTGAGTATCTGTCCGACCTGGCTTAGCTGCTGAGTAATACGCATCCATTTATACAGCTCTTGAGCGTTTCTATTGAAACAAAAATGAAGGATACTTGGCCAGCAGCCTTAATAAATGCAACGATACTTCACGCAAATTAACGATTCATCCCCAACAGCTTCAGTCTCTTTGCTAGCTCTATGCATCACCCACAGAAAGTAACAGAACAAGCGCGTCCTTTTCCCCTTCCCCTTTCCCCCTTCCCCCCTCTGTTCAGTTCCGCTGATTTCTTTGAATGATTTAAGTTAACTCTCCCGTTTCCTGGAGTGAGTGGAGACGATGGTAAATCCCTCCATGATTGAGCAGTTCGTCATGAGAACCGACTTCGACAATTTTGCCAGCGTCGAGAACCACAATCTGATCGGCTTCTCTAACGGTACTAAGACGGTGGGCAATAATCACGGTAGTGCGAGTGCCAAAAATAGAGCGCATCGCGAGCTGAATCAAGCGCTCTGACTCGTAATCTAAACTAGAAGTGGCTTCATCAAACACCAGCACGTCTGGATCGACCAGCAGCGCACGGGCAATACCTAATCGCTGCCTTTGCCCTCCGGAGAGGCGCACTCCCCGCTCTCCAACAACCGTATAGTACCCGTGGGGAAACTCATCGATAAACTCATCGACCTTAGCAATTTGACAGGCTTCCTCAACGCGAGCAAAGCTGACGCCAGGATTGCCGTAAGTCAGGTTATCTAAGACAGTGCCGTTAAAGATGTCAACCTCCTGATGCACAATGGCCAGCCGTCTTCGATAGCGAGCAATATCTAGGGTACGGACATCTTCGCCATCAATGAGAATTCGGCCTTCATTGGGGTCAAAATAACGGAACAGCAGCTTAACAAGAGTTGATTTTCCTGAACCAGAGCGACCAACTAGGGCCACGGTTTGACAGGGTTTGATGAGCAGACTCAAGTTTTGCAGGACAGGACGCTGCGGATCGTAGCCAAACGTTACCTGCTCCAGCTCAATTTTGCCCGTGAACCGATAGGGATTAGCGGATGGCGGTTCTGGCACCAGGCTCGCGGCATCGGTTCCCGCTGGAAGCTGGATGAACTCCTGAAAGCGACGTAGAGACGCATAGCGCCGGGCAAACACTTCTGTCAGTTGAGTAATGGGTTCTAATTCAGCATAGGCCATACTCGAAACCGTTAACACCGTAATGAAGTGTCCGAGAGTAATCTGTCCTTGGAGAGTAGCAATGAGCGTAAACAGCAGCACCAAAAACACGCAGCTTTGTATAATGGTGCGATCAATAGTGGCCAGTTTGATATACCCGCGATGAATGCGATCGATCACGACCTTGAATTCTCGCTCGATGCGCTGTCGCTGGCGTTCTAACTCAGCCGCTTCTGAGGCAAAAGCTTTAACGGTTTTGATGTTGGTAATGATTTCTGAAGTACGGCTGTTGGTATTCTCGATGTATTTGTCTAGTTTTTCCTCTTGCTTGATGAGCTTTTGGAGATGCTTGAGATCGAAGCCAAGAATCACAATAAAGGAGATTAGAAAGGCGATCGCAATGCGCCACTCAATCAGCAAAATTACCACAAAAATGCCTAACACCCGCATCAGCTTAGGAATCAACTGACCCGCAATTTCGGGGTACGTCCAGGTGTAGTTAGTTAGTCCCTTTGTGACTCGTCCAGAAATACGTCCCGGGTTGTTCTCGTCGTAGAACCCAAGGGGCAGCGTGAGGATCTTCTCTAAAACTTTGCGGGAATGATCGCGTCGCGCTTCAAGGGTAATGGCCCAGTGATACCAGTTGCTAATCCAGGGCTGAATGGGCGCTCTGACAACGGTAACTAAAAATATAATTCCGAGCAACACTCCTAATGAAAGGATACGTCCCGCTGGCAGATTGGTGAGCGCCGCAACAACTGCTGATAAGCGCTCGATGGGTTCGTCTATAGGTTGATTGGAGAGAACATTGAGAATTTGACCAATGGCGTAGGGGACGACTAAATCAATAATTTCAAACAGACTCGATGCCGCGATGCTCAGAAACGCGACTCTTTTGTAGTGGCGAAAATAGCCAAGGATATCCCAAAATGAGGCCATGATTCTCCTTGCTAAATCATTTTAAAGCTTCAATACAGCTTGCTATGTAGTATGATACTACAAAATTCAGTGATTGGCGCTGATTAGATGGGGAGGATTTTGTTGACAAAGCCTATCACTAGGATAAAGAGGGGAAGTTAAACCTGGGATAAGAACAGTTCAGCCATCTCTTTCCGGAAGCTTGCTCTCGGGGCAGAAGAGATTAATCCAAAGTTCACAGTTCAAAGTTGCCAGACCTCGAAAACAACAGTTCGGGTGTTGATTTTCAAGCATCGTAATGAAGATGACTTTTAGCTTTCTCTTTGAGGATCGTCTCGATTCTCGACCGATGGAGGCTGAAGAAGAGGCACAACCTGCTCGCACCACGATAGCCAGCCCAGTTCATAGTGAATGCCTCTGAGTAAGGTGGCGTAGTTAAACTTTAACTCTGCTGATAGCTGTTGAGGCTTGGAGAAATAGTTTTGCTCTATCTCTCGATAAATTGCTAGCGTTTGCTGATGTTGCAGGCGATGGGCCTCTAGCTTATCCAGAATAACCTGACGAGGCACTAGGTAACCGGCAAATAGCTTCACTAACAGATCATCTTTGATGGGCGTTGCGTCTTCGGAGTCTGCAATCCACTCGCTAAACTGCTGCTTTCCAAGTGCCGTTACCGAATAAATCTTTTTGTCTGGACGATTTTCTTGACGCACGGTTTCAGACTCTAGCCATCCTTTGTCTTCTAGGCGGCTCAGTTCTCGATAAATTTGCTGAGGCTTAGCATTCCAAAAGAATCCTACTGACCCCTCTACCGAATTATCAAACCGCTTAGTTAGGTCATAACCACTACTTGGATAGGTGACTAAGACTGACAAAATTGCCTGGGCTAAAGCCATAATTTCTTCTTGACATACTCGCGTAGTTGAATATAGCATGATCTTTATAGTCAAAAAATTGAATATTCAATTTAGCAATTAATGAGAAGCTAACAAGGAGATTCCAGCCATGTCATCTGTCTTTCCTGGTCGCTACACGGCCCAAACTGATGCTGCGTTCGTCGTTTTCCTGATTGGAATGCGTGTCAACAGATTTCGGGCTTTTTCTCAATGGCTACCGGTTGCTCAGGCAATGCCACCAATGCTGAAAACCCTCCGGCAACATCCAGAAAAAGGCTTTTAACGCATTGAATCTAATTCCTCACCTAGCAAACGATGGAGGCAAAGACAATGACACGTTTACCGAAAAGAACCGGTTCTGCCAATATAATTAGCGCGATCGCTACTGCCAAGATTTGGGGCTTAGCAACTGGCATGCTCGCTATTTGTATCCCGCTATCCAAAGCAACCGATAGTGGAGTAATTCTGCCGATGGCGGTGATTTCTGGAGCAACGGTGAGTACAGTTGCAGTGTGGAAGTTTTCTGATCAGCAGAACGAACAACTTAAGGAAGCAGAGCAAGTCAAGCAGCTAGAAGCACGGGTTGCTGACCTAGAAACGATCATTGCGAGCAGCAATATTCGGTAGCATCGGGGCGAGGTCACGGCTGAAAAGACGCAACTGATTAAAATAAACAGTGTATCTGCTGTAGTAAAAATCAATGTTTCAACGTAAACGTATTGAACCTGAACCTGGCCAAGAATCGGTATGGGACTACCCCCGTCCGCCTCGGCTAGACCCCTCATCTAAGCGCATCCAGGTTGTTTTTAATGGAGTTACCATTGCCGACACTCAAAACGCCTACAGAGTATTAGAAACCAGTCATCCTCCGGTTTACTATATTCCTCCTGAAGATATCAAAATGGAATACTTGCAGTCTACGGGTCAACATTCTTTCTGCGAGTGGAAAGGCACGGCAAGTTACTACACAGTCGTTGTCAATGATCGACAAGCCCCCAACGTTGCCTGGTACTATCCTACGCCAACAGCCGCTTTTGCTGACATCAAGGACTACGTAGCCTTCTATCCAAGCCGCATGGATGCCTGTTACGTCGATGAAGAACAAGTCCAAGCGCAACCTGGAGACTTCTACGGCGGCTGGATTACAAATGATATCGTTGGTCCCTTTAAAGGCGGTGCCGGAACTTGGGGATGGTAAATCAGTGAGCAGTTACCAACGGCTTAAGTCTTTAGCTATGGTGCTTAGTCAGTGAGCAGTGACCACCAGGGGTTTTATCCCGACAGCTAAAGTTTAGTCTGGTCACTGCTCACTGTCTCTTACCCGCCATCAAAGGTTCGGGAACCTACACTACCAAAGAAGGGTGAACTCCAGTCACTATAGGGATTAGCAAAGGAAATAACGCTATTTGTTAATCATTTTTGGTTCAGTATTTGCTGACCAGTATAGTTTTGTAGTTGCACCGGA
This sequence comes from Cyanophyceae cyanobacterium, assembly GCA_050331735.1. Taxonomy (GTDB): domain Bacteria; phylum Cyanobacteriota; class Cyanobacteriia; order Cyanobacteriales; family JBHJGN01; genus JBHJGN01. The sequence goes on along the minus strand of JBHJGN010000004.1, from coordinate 21,076 downwards.
GTAGAATTTATATGGCAAAAGTTGTTGGTATTGACTTGGGAACAACTAACTCTTGTGTGGCAGTAATGGAAGGTGGTAAACCCACCGTTATTGCTAACGCAGAAGGGTTTAGAACAACTCCATCCGTTGTTGCCTACGCCAAAAATGGCGATCGCCTTGTCGGTCAAATTGCCAAGCGTCAGGCAGTGATGAACCCCCAAAACACCTTTTATTCGGTCAAGCGCTTTATTGGACGCAAGCACAATGAAGTCACCAACGAGACCACCGAAGTTTCTTACGATGTTCAGCGCGACAGCAATGGCAACGTGAAGCTCAACTGTCCGGCGATGGACAAGCAGTTTGCTCCTGAGGAAATTTCGGCTCAGGTATTGCGTAAGCTGGTTGATGATGCCAGTAAGTACCTCGGTGAGACCGTTACTCAAGCCGTCATTACCGTTCCGGCTTACTTCAATGACTCCCAGCGTCAGGCTACTAAAGATGCTGGCAAAATCGCTGGTGTCGAAGTGCTGCGGATCATCAACGAGCCGACAGCAGCCTCTCTCGCTTACGGATTAGATAAAAAGAGCAACGAGACCATTCTAGTATTTGACCTCGGTGGCGGTACCTTCGACGTTTCTATTCTCGAAGTTGGCGACGGTGTGTTTGAGGTATTAGCGACCTCTGGCGATACGCACCTCGGTGGGGATGACTTCGACAAAAAGATTGTTGATTACTTAGCCGAAGAGTTTAAGAAGACCGAAGGCATCGATCTGCGGCAGGATAAACAGGCTCTCCAGCGTCTCACTGAAGCGGCGGAGAAGGCCAAGATTGAGCTATCTAGCACCACTCAAACCGATATCAATCTCCCCTTCATTACCGCTACCCAGGAAGGTCCGAAACACCTGGATATGTCTCTGACTAGAGCCAAATTTGAAGAATTGTGCTCTGACCTGATTGACCGCTGCCGCGTTCCGGTAGAAAGCGCGATGCGCGATGCCAAGCTCAGCAAGAGCGACATCGATGAAGTGGTTCTTGTCGGTGGTTCCACTCGGATTCCGGCGGTTAAAGACCTGGTGAAGCGGGTTCTCGATAAAGATCCGAACCAAGGCGTTAACCCAGATGAAGTTGTCGCGGTGGGAGCGGCAATTCAGGGTGGCGTTCTAGCTGGTGAAGTGAAAGACATTCTGCTCCTCGACGTGACCCCTCTCTCTTTGGGTGTGGAAACGTTGGGCGGAGTGATGACCAAGATCATCCAGCGCAACACCACTATTCCGACTAAGAAGGCCGAAACCTTCTCGACGGCGGTTGACGGTCAAACCAATGTCGAAATCCACGTTCTTCAAGGCGAACGGGAGTTTTCTAAAGACAACAAGAGCTTGGGCACTTTCCGCCTTGACGGGATTCCGCCTGCTCCCCGTGGTGTTCCTCAAATTGAAGTCACCTTTGACATCGACGCTAACGGGATTCTCAACGTGACCGCGAAAGATAAAGGAACCGGGAAAGAGCAGTCGATCAGCATCACCGGAGCTTCTACTCTGCCGTCTGACGAGGTAGACCGGATGGTTCAGGAAGCAGAAACCAATGCAGCGGCGGACAAAGAGCGTCGCGAGCGCATTGACCGCAAGAATCAGGCTGATTCGCTGGTTTATCAAGCTGAAAAGCAGCTCAAAGAGCTGGGCGACAAAATCCCCGCAGCCGACAAGAGTAAGGCAGAGGGCTTGATTAGTGACCTGAGAGAGGCCGTCTCTAAAGAAGACGACGAGCGTATCAAAACACTCATGCCAGAACTACAGCAAACTCTCTACAGCATCGGTAGCAGTGTCTATCAGCAAGCTGGTGGAGTCGGTGCCGAAGGAGGCCCTGATGCTGGCCCTGGCGACGGTGCGAGCGGCGACGCAGGAGCATCCGGTGGAGATGATGTCATTGATGCCGAATTTTCAGAAACCGAATCTAAGTAGTCGGTGTTGCTGAAGATAGTTAACCTTCTCTAAAGACTAAATAGCAAAGAGCGCTGCTGTTGTAGCGCTCTTTTTTATGTCCTATTCAGTTGAGCAACTCTATCTCTGTCGTTTGCGCAAAGCAAAACCAAGGCTAAAAGTGAACATCCCAAAAATAGCAGTTGGCTCAGGGATGGCTTCAGGCTCATCCACTCCGACCTGTTGGATAGTAAATTCCTCAACAGAAGGAGGCTCGCTGGCAGCAAGCAACTGGTTCAGTTGAGCGTAGAGTACGAAAATTTCCGCTTGTCGAGCTGTCGCTGTCGTCGGAAATACGTTACCAGTGGCAAAGCTGTCTTCTACAACGGCAGATTCCCAACGATCGTCACTGCTGAGGGCGAACACTTGGTTCAAGCTATTAGAAACGAGAAGGAGGGTAGTATCATCGATGAGCAATAAGCCGTCAGCCCCAGGAAAAGATTGCTCGCTCTCAATGGCACTGAAAGCTTCGGGGTTATCGAGAGGAACTTTAAATAGGGTTCCTGCGTTTGACTGAGCGACAATCAAAAAGTTGTCTGGGTGAGAAACAATTCCATTGAGACCAAAGCCTTCACCCTGAAATCGCTCATCTTCCAAGAATACCGATGGAGTGCCAGCGACATCCACTTGATAAATAATCGGCGAGAAACTATCGGTCACGTAAGCGTTGCCTGACTCATCGGTGGCGATGTCATTGGCAAAGTGGGGGGCATTCGGACGCAGGCTGCCAAGCTCGGTGTAGCTAATCGCTTCTCCGGTGAAAACATTATAAATGCCCAACGCTGCTAAACTTCCTTGAGTAGCTACGCTGGTGCGATCGCCCACTCCCGGATCTGAGTTAGCAACTAATAGGCGATCGCGCTGTTCGTCGAGCTGAATTCCAATGCTGGAAACTAAACGCTCATCTTCTATAAAAGGAACAGCGATACCATCATTGCCCACCTGATAGACGGTTCCTTCGGTTAGAGAGGAAAGAAAAAAGTGCTCTTGGCTAGAGCTATATTCAACTCCTTCGGGAAACAAATTTTCTTGCGAGACAACGACAGCTTCTAAATTAGCTCCTCCTAGACTAGCGGCGATCGCCTTGTTGAAGGCTACAGTAACCAACACAGAAGTAATCCCCAAAGTAGTAGCAACCAGAGATATTGACGAGGACATGGACTTGACTGGGCATTGTTGAACAGCCTTAGAGTATCGCTGAGTAATATTGTCGGTATCCATCCTCGGGGAGAGTCTCTCAGTCTATTCAAGTTTGTAAAAACAGCCGTCAAACAGCTCGATCTTCGTTACAAAACTTGACAAAACTTTTCAGAGTTGTTAATGTTAATACTGTGAAGCAACAAAAGCATCACGCCCTTGACAAATCATTCTCATTTTCTTTGTCAAGATTATTCAAATCAACAGCAATTATTTACCAATGACAACTACCATACAACAGCGCTCGAGCGCCAGCTTGTGGGAGCAGTTCTGTCAGTGGGTCACATCAACAGAGAACCGCCTCTACGTAGGCTGGTTCGGAGTATTGATGATTCCCACCCTGCTATCAGCCACCATCTGCTTCATCATCGCCTTCATCGCCGCGCCGCCAGTAGACATAGACGGCATCCGCGAACCAGTTGCCGGCTCCTTACTCTACGGAAACAACATCATTTCCGGAGCCGTAGTCCCCTCATCCAACGCCATTGGACTGCACTTCTACCCAATATGGGAAGCAGCCAGCCTAGACGAATGGCTGTACAACGGAGGACCGTACCAGCTCGTAGTCTTCCACTTCCTGATTGGAGTATTCTGCTACATGGGACGGGAGTGGGAACTATCGTACCGCCTCGGAATGCGTCCGTGGATTTGTGTCGCCTACAGCGCCCCAGTCGCGGCAGCCACCGCCGTGTTCCTGATCTATCCGATTGGACAAGGCTCCTTCAGTGACGGAATGCCACTGGGCATCTCAGGAACCTTCAACTTCATGTTCGTGTTCCAAGCCGAGCACAACATCCTGATGCACCCGTTCCACATGCTGGGAGTCGCTGGTGTATTTGGGGGAGCACTATTCTCTGCGATGCACGGTTCCCTCGTGACCTCGAGCTTAGTCAGAGAGACCACCGAGAGTGAATCACAGAACTACGGCTACAAGTTTGGACAAGAAGAAGAGACCTACAACATCGTTGCTGCGCACGGCTACTTCGGAAGACTGATCTTCCAGTATGCGTCCTTCAACAACTCTCGTGCCCTGCACTTCTTCTTGGGCGCTTGGCCGGTGATTGGCATCTGGTTCACCGCGTTAGGAATCTCCACGATGGCGTTCAACCTCAACGGGTTCAACTTCAACCAGAGCATCCTGGACTCTCAGGGACGAGTGATCAACACCTGGGCGGACGTGCTCAACCGGGCGAACCTGGGTTTCGAGGTGATGCACGAGCGCAATGCTCACAACTTCCCCTTAGACTTGGCTAGTGCTGAGGCCCAGACGGTTGCTCTGACGGCTCCCTCTATCAATGGCTAAGAACTGAATTTGAATTTATAGAAGACAGAAAAGCTCTCCCTCAGTTGGGAGAGCTTTTTTTGAGCAAAACCGCGACGCATAATACTTCTAGCGGGAGGGATCGTGCCGGGTATAGGCGCGAGCGTTGCGCCAGTGACGATAGATTTGTAGAAAGAGTTTGTTGATTCACAGCAGCGATCGCTGCTGTAAACATTTGAGCTTGTTTACGACTAGAGCAATAATCTTGCTCCAGCTTCTTCCGCAGCGAGGCTGAGTGAGGGACAAACCCTAAACATTCATGAAGCCGCCATCCACGACCAGATCGGCAGCAGTCATGTACGAGGACTGATCGCTGGCTAGAAAAGTGACAGCAGAGGCAATCTCTTCCTGTTGACCTAATCTCCTTAAAGGAGCAGCATTAGTGACGTATTCTGCGAATCCATCGATTAATTCTGGAGACATTCCTTTACTCTGAAAATTAGTCATCACTAATCCAGGACTGATGGCATTAACGCGGATTTTTCGCTCGCCCAGTTCCGCCGCTAGGGACCGGGCTAAGGAGCGCACCGCCGCTTTGGTCGCAAAGTAAACGCTGCCCATCGCCATCCCTTTTTCGTTGACGGCAGAAGCATTGAGAATCACGCTCGCCCCTTCATTGAGCAGTCGCGCTAGTTTCTGTACCGTGAAAAACACTCCTTTGACGTTGATATCAAACTGGTTATCGTAGAAAGCTTCATCGATGGTATCGAGAGACGCAAAGGAGCCAATACCCGCGTTGGCAAAGAGAATATCTAGCTTGCCAAGGTGTGCTTCTACTTGGGTTGCTAACGTGTCTAAATCCGTCAGGGAACGCACATCGGCCTGCACCGGAATGGCTCGTCCCAGTGCTGCGGCGGCTGTATGCAATCGTTCTTTGTTCTGTCCGGTAATGATCACGGTGGCTCCTTGGTCAATAAACTGCTTGGCAGTTTCAAAGCCGATTCCGGTGGTTCCACCAGTAACGACAGCCGTTTTGTTCTGTAGGCGATTCATGGTCATACCTCCATAGTTTTAATCAAAAACTTTGAACATTTGGTCAAAGTTAGGGCAAAAAAGTTTAGCTGGCTGAACGCAGCACTCGAAATTACTGCTGTGTGAATATTTAGTTTTTCTCCAGAAGGGATAATATCCCTTGCACCGTTCCTTCTAACGTCGTATCGTCCTCGAGCACACGACTCAGCAGCGCCATTCCCTGTGTGGTACAGAGGAGCAAACGAGCTAAATTTCGTGGATCGACTGTAGAACTAAGTTCCCCTTGCTTTTGGGCACGGGTGAGGGCAATATAAAAACTGTCTTCTACCTGCCGTAGATACTCCCGCAGCACTTTGGCAATTGCTTTGTCGCTGGTGTTGAAGTCGGCAATATTGGTGCCGAGCATACAGCCACAGCTCTCCGGCTGGCTGTGCATTTGCTGCCATTCCTCAAGCAGGTGCTTGAGGTTGGTCATCGCAGAGCCCTCTGCCGTCAGGCGATCGCGAAGCTCCCGAATTGTTGTCTGAGCGTAGTACGCTAGTGCTTTGAGGAACAGCGACTGCTTGTTACCAAAGGTATCGTACAGGCTTTTTTTGCCAATCCCCATGTTTTTGAGCAATTCGGATAGGCTAGCGGCTTCGTAGCCGTGCGCCCAAAACACTTCCATAGCTTTAGATAAGGCCACTTCTGTATCAAATTGCTTATCGGGACCGCGAGTCATGGAGAATCTGCTTGGTGTTTAACGATAGTTTTAATCTAGCACGACTTATACCAATCGGTCAATGTTTGTTTAGTAGTTCCTGGTTATTCGAGCTGAGCAAACCTTAGAGCGATCGCGCTATCAGGTAAGGCACATTCATCTGGGACAAAGACAGATTAAAGCAAGAGAACAAGCAGGAAGGTGACTGTAAATTGGCTAACGAGACTTTGTCCCTAGTCAGCCACGCTTGACAATTGGTGCTGTGAATAATTTACATAGTCAGCTAGACTCGGACCTATAAGAGTAGTGACTATACCCGGTTGGCGATCGCGATTAGTATTAGTTAGTAGTGCAAAACGGACAAAAAATCAGCAAACCCAATCTGACCGTTTAATGCTGAAGATAATTCGTCTAATTGGCTACTGAGTAGCTCATACAGTTTATTTTCCCTGTTGACGTAATAGAGGTATTCTGAAAGACTCTGAGTTGTGATTGACGCAAATCACGAATTTTTCTAGAAAATTCTATCTAGCCTTCATGCTGTATGCTTTCCTGTAGTTAAGCGCTGGAGCAGCAGAAGGCGATCGCTTTTTCAAGAATGCTGATTTTACTGAGATAGGCAACTATTTCTGAACCTTTCTACTCAAGCAATTTTTGCAAAATAGACTGTTGCAAAAAGCAAACATTTTTTTGCTTGCTTGCATAAAATAAAGAGTTGTTCAATGAGTAAGAGATAGAGGTGGTGGTGAACACTGTTTTAAGCCCTACCCCCACGACAAACAGGGAAAGCCAGAAGTTGAATCAAATCGTAAACTTTCCGGGAAAAAATCTCTGAGAAGTCTATGATTGATCAATTTCACAGTAGAAAACCTTCTTGCTAATTTGAGGCTGCATTGAATCGACTCGATATTTTAGGGTAATCAGGAGAAAAATATGATGACTAACAATGAATTTCAACAGCAAAGAAATCGCATCCGGAATGGATTTTTAATAATGGCAGTAATAGCTATCATGTTAATAACGATAGGAGGAGCAATACTTGTTTTTACGCCTCTAAATTTAAATTTCGATTGTCAAGTACGACCTAATTGCACTCAAGCAATAAATGGCGAGTATTATAAACGATTAAGATTCCTTCCTTGCCAAATTTGCAACGTATCAGGATGATAATAAATCACCACTACTTCTTGGCATTACTCATTAATTCGAGAATTCGAGCTGCCACATACATTGTCTCTTTTCTGTCAGACTCCGAAACTCCTGGCGATTTCTAAACCTTGTAACCTTTATCCACTAAGCGCTCGCTTAGTTATTTCTCAATAGAAATTTTTTGCGGCGCTCAGGAGGAGAAATTTTGACGACCAATAGCTCAAGTTGAGCCGGTTGACTTTAAAAATTTTGTATTAATTTGAAATAACGGAAAGTGGCAGAAGAGGTTTATTGTCTTTAGCTTGTAATTTAAGCTTTAAATAACACATAGATTGTACATGAAAAAGTCTTTGTTCTTTCTTGCTGCTACCTTTATCCTTTGTCTAACTAAAACTAGACCTGCGCAAGCGCAATCAGTACAAGTTAACAGTGATGGCACTCTACAAACTAATGTAAAACCATTGGAGAACAATAATTTTTCCATTACTGGTGGTCGCCGAAAAGGGAATAACCTTTTCCATAGCTTTGACAACTTCTCTTTACCGAATGGAGGCTCAGCTCTTTTCAAGAATGCCACAGACATTCAGAACATTATTAGTCGTGTAACTGGAGGGCTACCTTCTAATATTAATGGTTTAGTTAAAGCAGAAGGCAATGCTAACTTGCTTCTCATTAATCCGAGCGGTATTGTTTTTGGCCCTAATGCTTCACTAAAAATTGGTGGTTCCTTTTTAGCTAGTACAGCTAGCGGTCTTACGTTTAAAGACAGCACTTTCTTCGACGCTATTAATGTCCAAGATCAACCTCAATTAACTATTAGTGTACCTACGGGCTTGCAGTTTGGAGAAAATCCGAGGAGTATTACTAATCTTTCTCAGGCAATAGGTAGTTTCGTCTTCGCTGATGTTGGAGAGCAGGATGGAGTGCCTGTTGGTCTTCAGGTACAGCCAGGTAAAACTATAGCCCTCGTAGGTGGGGATGTTTTTTTAGAAGGTGGTATATTAACAGCTCAAGAAGGAAGAGTTGAAATTGGAAGTATTGCTAGTTCCAGTCCCGTTAGCTTGAAGCCGACTTCTGAAGGATGGACAATAAAATACGAAAATGTCCAAGACTTTGGTGATATTCAACTTTCTCAAGGAGCCTTTGTAAATACCAGTGGTAATGGAGCTGGAGCAATGCAATTTCATGGTAAAAAAATTGAAATTATAGGTAGATCTAATATCCTTGCATTTAATTTCGGTGTACAACCAGGTAGAAACATTATGTTTGATGCTTCTGAATCTTTAGAATTGAGTGGCGAGAGTAGTGTGTCTGCCTCAACTTTCGGCGATCAGAGTGCAGGTGATATAAGGATTGAAGCGGGCAAGCTTATTATTCGAGATAATGCAGCTATAGAAGCGCAAACTGAATCTAGTGCAAGAGGAGGCAATATAACTGTAGATGCCGATGAATCTATAGAAATAAGTGGTGGCTCAGCTCTAAGCAGAATATCTACTCAGTCTTCTGGAAGCGGTCGTGCCGGAAACATAATAATTGACACGGAGAAACTAAGTATTATAAAGGGTGGACAGCTAGATTCTTCTGCTTTCGAGACAGGTAGTGCAGGAACAATTCAAATCAACAGTTCTAAATCAGTAGAAGTAAGCGGACAAAGTTTAGATGAAAGTACTAGTGGCTTGTTTGTTCTGGGTGAGACTCCTGCGCCTGCTGGAGATTTAAGAATTGATACTGAGCAGTTAGTAGTTAAAGATGGAGCAAAAATCAGCGTCGCCAATACGGGAGGGGGGAGAGCAGGTACATTAAAAGTTTCCGCTCGCTCTGCTGAACTAGATAGAGGCACACTCACTGCTGAGACCTCTTCAGGTGATGGTGGCAATATTGACATAAAATTGCAGGAGTTATTACTTTTACGTAACAACAGCCTCATCTCGACGACGGCAGGCACTGAAGGCGCTGGTGGTGACGGCGGCGACATTAATATTGATACTAACTTACTCGTAGCGATTCCCTCAGAAAATAGCGATATTAGAGCTGATGCTTTTAATGGGAGTGGAGGAAACATTACTATTACAGCTCAAGGTATATTCGGAATCGAAGAACGAGAAGAAGACAATCCTCTGCTGAATGATATTACGGCTAGCTCTCAGTTTGGCTTAGACGGCATTGTAGAAATCAATACGCCAGAAGCCGAACTCAATGAAGAACGTGCTGAATTACCGCAAGAAGTAATTAACGTTGCTCGCATTATTGACCGCAATCTTTGTGCAACGGGACATGGCGGCAGTGAGTTTTCTGTCACCGGACGTGGCGGTTTACCAGAGTCTCCTAACACAACTTTTAGCTCTGATGATACTTGGGAAGATTGGCGGATTGCTGAAGACATCGAGCCATCAACCGTAGAGCCGTCACCTGATCCAATACAACCCTCCCCCGCTCAACCACAGGGAACTCAAGACACAATTATTGAAGCTCACGGATGGGTCAGAAAGGCCGATGGTAACGTAATTCTCACGGCTCAAGCTAACATTGCCACTCCTCAAGGAATAACGCCGCCCCAAGGATGCCAGCATCTCGCAGCCAAGGGAGCAGCGAGAGCGTCCAATTAGTTGAATGGGGAGAGCGCCATCGGCGCGGGAAAAGGGGAAAGGGGAAAGGGAGATAATACTTTTCCCAGTCTTAGAATTTTTGTAGCACCTAAGTCAAAAAACATTGCCATGCAAGCCTCTCAAGCTAAACCGGGTTTTCCTAAAGCGATTCTTTCCTGTGCTAGAGAAGAGTACGATGAACTGGAATTAACCATTCTAGAGCGAACCGAAACCCCGGATGGAGAAGTAACCTACGTTCCTGGTCGATTGCCAGAAGATTTGCAGGGTCACGCCTTTATCGTTGGTCCCGTTGGCTCGGTGGCCTCGGATAGAATTCCTGGGGCTGAGCCGGAGACGGTAATGCTCCCGGATTCTGATAACAAAGCAAATCAGTCCGTTCCGATCCTTAACGGGGACGGCATGCTGTATCGGTTCGACTTTCATCAAACGCCGACCAAGTGCGAGCTAGGGAAAGTGTGGCTCACCACTCGCCTAGTCAAACCGCCTTCCTACTACGCCGACAAACTTACGTATGGCGATCGCACCACCAACAAACGCTCCCGGTTCTGGAGCTTTCGCTTCTTCAATCTGGGTGTAGCGCGGTTCTCGCTCCGCTTGGGGATCTGCAACCAGGTTAATACCGGACTTCAGCCTATGAAGCTGCACGGCGATCCGTGCGATCGCCTGATTGTCACCAACGATGCCAGCCGTCCCTACGAAGTCGATCCCGCCTCGCTCCAAACCCTCGCTCCGGTGGGGTTAAACGCTGACTGGAAGCCGTTGCTCAAAATCTCCCTCGTCCCCTCGTTTCCCTTCCAGGGCGTAATGACCGGGGCGCATCCCTGCTACGATCCCCACTCGCACCAACTGTTCCTCGTCAACGTACAGAAGTCCCTCAACTCTCTCCTACGCGTTCCGTTCTCCTACCGAGCCACCGGAGAAAAGTCCCGATTTAACTGGTGGGAAGTCATCGGCGAACTCGTCCTAGAACTCGTTGACCTGCTGCTCGATGGCCTCAACTTCTTTCTTCCGGGCGTGTTTGGCAGAAACAAGGCGTATCTAGCTCGGTGGCAAGGAGAAACTCGCGCTGGAAAAGTTGAGGAACAGTTTCAGCAGTGGCCAGTGGTGCTGCCCACCGGCAAGGCGCTGAACATCCGGCAATCGTGCCATACGATGGGGCTAACCGAAAACTATCTTGTTCTAGTAGATACAGCCTTTAAGCTCTCCCTCGCCGATATGCTACCCAGCGCTTCAATTCGCACCCTCCGGCGCTGGCTAGGGAAAGTAGAAGGCGATCCCGAAGCAGCATCCGAACAGGAAGCGGCTGAGAAAGAGCAAACCGCCTCCCGAGTATTTGCGCAAGAGTACGAACAACTCCACTCGAACCACGAATACCAGTGGCTCAAAAGTCGGCTAGACGGTCCTCAGTCCCCGGATACCTATGTCTATGTCATTGCTCGCGAACAGCTTGAGCGCGTCCAACCCGGTGACTCTATCGTGGCGCAGCCTTTTACAGTAGCCGGGGAGTTTGCCCACTTCGTCACCGACTACCGGGAAACCGATGGCCACATTGTGCTGCATCCAGCGATGACCTACGCCACCGATCCTTCTGAATTTATTTCTCGAAGCGATCAGCCCGTTCACGGCACCGAACTCCTCCCCGGCATGTTTTCGGCCCCGGTAGATGTCAACAGTCCAGCAACCGTTGCGATCGATCCCGTCGCCAACACAGTCCGCAAGTACGAACTAGAGCTGCAAGAAGCTCTCCAGTACAGCATGTTTTTGGGCCTCTTCGCCTATCGAGATGACGTTCCCACTCAGCAGTTTACCGACCTCTACTGGGTAGCTGGGGCAGCAGGACCGCGGCTGTTTACCCAGCGGGTCTACGAACTCTATCGCCACTATCAATATCGCCAAGTTCCCGCCTCAGAAATCTACAAAGCCCTCGCCCAACCAAACCCCACGTTCCTCACTCGCGTCCGCTTGAATCGCCAACAGCTTCGGGAGGCCCTGAAGCGGGAGGACTTTGGTCAAAGCGAAGCCATCCTCCGAGTGGCCGACCGCTACGAATTTTCCCCGGGCTATATCGTCAACTCTCCGGTATTTATTCCTCGCGGAGGCGATCAAATCAAGGGGGGCTACCTGCTCTGCGATATTGTCTATTCCGACCACTACCGCAGTCAGCACCATTCCTCTCCTGCTCAAAACTGGTCAGACAACAGCGCTGTTTGGATTTTCGATGCCGACAATTTAGCTCAGGGACCGCTCTACAAGCTCAGTCATCCTTACCTCAATTGGGGTCTCACTCTCCACACTACATGGATGCAAGACCTGACCACAGCTCCCGCCAGAGACTACGATGTGAAAGCAGATTTTCAAGAACTAGTGGCTCGCTCTGCCTCGAAAAACACAAAAATCGGCCAGCGAATGCACCAGTTATTCGAGGAGATCTACGATCAGTTTAATGTCGCTCGACGCTCTCCTAACGCTTAGAAACTCGCTGTTAAATACAAAAGCTGCACAACAATCGGCCAGCTTTGCACGATTCTGCATCAAAAGCAGATTTTACAGTTGCCACGGTAGCGATCTAAGATAATTGTTCGCCAATGCACTATTATCTTCGCCAGAAAACTTTGCCTGTATGGTTCAATCCGCTAAGCGCTGGAACTGGTTAGGCGCTCTCACCCTAGGCTGCATGCTGATAGCTCTCGAGCAAGGGGCGATCGCTCAAATCACTCCCGATGCTAGTTTAGGAGATGAGCGTTCAGCGCACAGTCGCGGCGTGATTACTGGAGGTGCCAGACGCAACGCTAATCTGCTGCACAGTTTCTCTGAATTCAACGTGGGAGATGGAGAGCAAATTTACTTCGCTAGTCCATCAGGAATTGAACGCATCATCAGTCGAGTCACGGGAAGCAAGCATTCTACGATTTTAGGAACCCTCGGCGTACTCGGTTCTGCCGATCTATTTTTGCTCAATCCTAACGGCATTGTTTTTGGCCCAAACGCGCAGCTAGATCTGTCGGGCTCATTTCTGGCCAGTACCGCCGACGCTTTACTGTTCAATAACTTTGCCTTCAGCACCAGTAATCCGCAGGCTCCTCCGTTACTTACCATCACGACCCCCACTGGCTTACAGATGGGTCAGCATCCGGGAACGATTGTCAACCGCTCTCAGGCAACGAGCGCCAGCGGGAACACGGTTGGTTTGCAGGTCGAGCGAGGTCAAACCCTTGGGTTAATCGGTGGCCCCCTCAAGATTGAAGGTGGTCATGTCATTGCTCCCCAGGGACGGATTGAACTAGGAAGCGTCGGTCCCAATAGCTTGGTCAGGCTAGACTCAACGGGGACGAAAATCAGCGCCCGATACAATGACGTTCAGGACTTCCAGAATATTGACTTTTCTCAGCAGGCCAGCATCAATGCCAGCGGACCAGGAGGAGGAACAATTCGCGTTAGAGGCCAGGACATCACTCTTACCCAGGGAGCTAGTATTTATGCCGATACGTTAGGAAGAATCGACGGCGACGGCATTGACATTCAAGCTGGCACGTTAACGCTAGAGCAAGAAGCCTCTATTGCCGCCGCTACGTTTGGTTCCGGCAAGGGAGGAGATTTAACCGTGCGTGCTTCTGAGTCGATAGACATCACCGGAACTGGACTAGGGCAATATCAGCAGGTTTACGTATTCAGGGCAGCAGACGGCTCTCTGGCTTTACGGGATCGAGAAAACGGTTTGTTCGGAGGCACTCAGGGATTTGGTCAGTCAGGGGATATTGTCATAGAAACTGAGCAATTAAACATTCAAGATGGCGGAACGGTCACGGTTAATCTTTTGGGGAACGAGACCGGAGGAAGCATCAGCGTTGCAGCCTCGGACGTTAACCTTAGAGGAGGCAGCATCTCAATGGCCGTCCTTAGAGGGAGCACAGGAAATGCTGGAACTATTACCGTAGAAACCGAGCGTCTGCGCCTCTGGGAGGCGGGCTTAATTTCTAACAGCACCGTTGGCCAGGGCAATGGCGGCAAAATTGTGGTCGATGCCTCTGATTCGATCTTTGTGCAGGGGTTTCCGGAAAATTCGCTCTACTCATCGGGCTTTGCCACCATTTCCATTGCCGGGGCTGAAGGCCAAGGAGGTCAAATCGAGATTGATACCGGTCAGTTAACCATTCTCGATGGCGGAGGAATCAGTACCAATAGTGGCGAGCTAACGTTAAGAGAACCACTGGCTTCTTTGGTGTTTCAGTCTTTCTCTGAAGACGAGCTAGACGGAGGTCCGGCCAACAATATCAGAATCGCTGCTGAAAAGATCGAAGTGGACGGAACCTCAACAGATGAAGCGTTTCCCAGCCGGATCGTCAGCCGCTCTTCTGGCGTTGCTACCGCCGGAGAAATCAGCATTAATACTGAAGAGCTGATTATCCGCGACGGTGCTGTAGTTGGAGTCGATAGCAACCAAAGCAACGCAGGAGATTTAAATATTATTGCTGACTTCGTAAGACTCGAGCGCGGCGAATTATCGGCTGAAACGGCCTCTGGTCAGGAAGGGGGCAATATTAATTTAGCCGTCCAAAAACTCTTGAAGCTAGAAAGTAACAGTGAAATTAGCACCACCGCAGACGGCGCTGGCAATGGCGGAAATATCACCATCGATACTCAATTTCTGATTGCGGTTCCCGGGGAAGATAGCAATATTGTGGCCGATGCTTCCGAGGGTCGGGGAGGTGATATTAATATTACGGCTCAGGGGATCTTTGGCATTGCCAGCCGCGATCGTAGCAGCAATGATTTTAACGATATCACCGCCAGTTCGGAATTAGGAGTAGAAGGCATTATCGAAATTACCACATCGGAAATCGATCCCGGTGAAGAGTTGGGCGAACTGCCTCAAGACGTTGTCAACGTCGCGCAACTGATTGACCAAAACGTTTGTAGCGTCGGCGAAGGCAGTGAATTTGCCATTACCGGACGCGGAGGAATGCCAGATTCTCCCCAGGGAGCGTTTAGCCCGAAAAACTTTTGGGAAGATTGGCGCATCACAGATACTCCGTCAGTTACCTACGCCACTTCACCAAAATCTGTACCGGCTCCACAACGAACGGCGAGTCACAAACTGATTGAAGCTCAAGGGTGGCTTAGAACAGACAGCGGAAGCATTGTTCTCACCGCCGAACCAAATCTTGCCAATCCAAGCTCCTGGTTGCCCGCCCACAACTGCCAGCAGATGAGGGGGGGGTAAGTCGCTCCGCGACGGGGAAGGGGGAAATTGTCGCGTTCGCGACGGGGAAAGGGGAAAGGGGAAACAATGACCAATGACCAATCTAGTTCATTAAACTGATAACGGTTAAGTCCCTTTGCCCTTTGCCCCTTGCCCTTTCCCCTGCGCCCGTGGCGCTTCCCCTTTCCCCTACGCCAGTGGCGCTAACTGCTAGACTGGTAACTGGTAATTGCTCGAGGGATTTGTTGTGACGGTTAGAGTTCGTCTTGCTCCCAGTCCGACCGGAAATTTACACATTGGTACCGCGAGAACGGCGGTGTTTAACTGGTTATTCGCTCGTCACCAAGGAGGCCAGTTTATTCTGCGGATCGAAGATACCGATGCTGAGCGATCGCGGCCAGAGCACACTGAAAACATTCTATCTGGACTCACTTGGCTTGGCCTCGACTGGGATGAGGGACCGTTCTTTCAGTCGAAGCGTCTCGAGCTTTATAAACAGGCCATTCAGTCCTTGTTAGACAAAGATTTAGCCTATCTTGCTTACGAGACTCCAGAAGAACTGGAGCACATGCGCGAGGCTCAAAAAGCCAATGGGCAAGCTCCCCGCTACGATAATCGCCACCGTCAGCTCACGCCAGAACAGCAAGCCGCGCTGGAGGCAGAAGGTCGCAAACCCGTAGTGCGCTTCAAAATTGACGACCAGCGAGAGATTGTCTGGCACGATTTAGTGCGGGAGAAAGTAGTCTGGAAAGGCAGCGACCTGGGGGGCGATATGGTGATTGCCCGCGCTGCTGACAATGACGAGCCCTTCGGTCAACCTCTGTACAATATGGCCGTTGTTGTCGATGACGTGGACATGCACATTACCCACGTGATTCGCGGAGAAGACCACATTGCCAACACCGCCAAGCAAATTCTGCTCTACGAAGCGATGGGGGCATCGGTTCCTGAATTTGCCCATACGCCACTGATTCTGAACGAGGAAGGACGCAAGCTTTCCAAGCGGGATGGCGTGACCTCTATTGATGACTTCAAAGCGATGGGTTTTTTACCGCAGGCGTTGAGCAACTACATGACCTTGTTGGGGTGGACACCGCCCGATTCAACCCAGGAACTGTTTACCCTCTCCGAAGCCGCTCAACAGTTTAGCCTAGAGCGGGTTAATAAGGCCGGAGCCAAATTCGACTGGGCTAAGCTCGACTGGATTAACAGTCAGTATCTGCACCACATGAGCGCCGAGGAACTGGTGGAGTTATTGATTCCCTACTGGCAAGCTGCTGGCTACGAATTTGACCCCGAACAAGACCGTCCCTGGTTAACAACGCTCGCCGCCCTCATTGGTCCTAGCTTAACGCGCCTTGCCGATGCCGAACCAGAAAGTCGGCTACTATTTGGAGACATCAACTTCTCTCCAGAGGCCCGAGAGTTGCTCGAGCAAGAGGGGACGAGCGAAATTCTCCAATCGGTGCAGGAGGCGACCGCCGCTCAGCCGCTCACAGAAGAGGCTATTAAAAACATTATCAAACAGGTCACCAAAGCGCACACCGTTAAGAAAGGAGTGGTGATGCGCTCATTAAGAGCCGGATTGATGGGAGAATTACAGGGTCCGGATCTGGTGCAGTCATGGCTACTTCTCAACCAAAAAGGATGGGATACAGAGCGCTTGCAAAAGGCGATCGCAGCAAGCCAGCAGTGAACGAGGATGAAAGCTGTGGTTAGAGTAGGTTTGCTGGGGCTGGGAACCGTCGGGTCAGGAACGGCTCAAATTTTACTGAACCCGTCGGGGCGACATCCGCTGCTGCAAGAAATTGTCATTGGTCGGGTGGGTGTACGTTCTTTGGATAAACCTCGCTCGGTGCAGTTGCCTGCCTCCATAATGACAGCGAATTTAGAGTCTATTGTGAGAGATCCGAACATCGATATCGTGGTGGAATTGTTAGGGGGATTAGAACCCGCTCGCACTTTGATTCTCAAAGCGATTTCCCAGGGCAAGCACGTTGTCACGGCCAATAAAGCCGTCATTGCCCGCTACGGTCCAGAAATCTACGACGCAGCTAACGAAGCGGGAGTCTACGTGCTGGTCGAAGCCGCCGTTGGTGGCGGGATTCCCGTGATCGAGCCGCTCAAACAGTCGCTGGGCGCAAATCGCCTGCATAGCGTCGTCGGCATCGTCAACGGCACGACCAACTACATTCTCACGCAGATGTCGGCAGCGGGGGCAGATTTCGAGGAGGTACTAGCCGAAGCTCAACAGTTGGGCTATGCCGAAGCCGATCCCACCGCAGATATTGATGGCTTAGATGCGGCTGATAAAATTGCGATCTTGGCTTCCTTGGCCTTTGGCGGGCGGGTCGAACGTAACGCGGTTCACTGTGAAGGAATTCGTCAGGTCAGTGCTGCCGATATTAACTACGCCGACAAGCTGCGGTTTGTGATTAAGCTCCTGGCGATCGCCCAAGCCGAAGAGCAGGGATTGCAAATTCGCGTTCATCCCACGCTGCTGCCTCGTTCTCATCCCTTAGCGAGCGTCAATGGCGTGTATAACGCCATTGTGGTGGAAGGAGAACCGCTCGGACAAGTAATGTTTTTTGGACGCGGTGCGGGGTCGGGTCCGACCGCTAGTGCAGTGGTTTCCGACATCATGAATATCGTCGGAGTGCTTAAAAGCAAAAATGGTGCTCTTGACCCACTTCTAAGTTGTTCTCACCAAGACACTTGTGTGATCGCACCTATCGATACTTTGGTGACTCGCTTTTACGCTCGCTTTCTCTGTGAAGATGTTCCCGGTGTCATCGGTCAACTGGGAACGGCTTTTGGCGATCGCGGCGTGAGCTTGGAATCTGTTGTTCAAATTGGGTTTCAAGACAAGTTAGCAGAAGTGGTGGTTGTCACCCACGATGTTCAAGAAAAAAACTTCCGCGAAGCGTTGGCAGACATTCGGGGTTCAAAAACGATTAAAGAGATTCCGAGTATTCTACGAGTGCTCTAAACCAAGGAAGCAGCTTCCGCTGCTGGAAAAAGGGAGAGGGCGAGTTGGTTTCTTCACCCTTTCCTCGTCCCAAAGAGACGATTCCATGTATTGCTGTGTCTTTTTAGTAAGTCGATTACGAGCAGTAGTTTTCAGAGTCGATGTATTTTTCTGTTGAAGAGTTAAATCAAATCAATCTTCAGCAAGAGAAATGAGGCTATCCTCATCAACGATTGCTTCTAATTCAAGGTCATCTTCTTGTCCGTTTACCTCTACCGCTGTAGAGGAACTCACCCCATTTATCAAAAGTAGTCAGAGAGTTCCCCAAACTATCAAAGAGTCGGAAGTTAACTGGGTAAAACTGGTGCTCTTTTCCCCTTCCCCTTAACCCGTTCCGACACCGAACTATTTTCCCCAACCAACCAATCTCATGTCTTTTTCTAATTGATATCACCTATACTTCCGGCAAAACTTCTTCTAGGTAGCTCTGCCACTCGTTCAATTTTATGGAGGGAGTCTTTTTATTTCCCATTCGATTCGCTTTTTGATGTAATAAAGCGTTTAAAATTGAGGCTCTTCAAGAGTTAGTCATTCTTCTTTCTACCTAATACCAATTAGAAAAAGTAATAGGAGACTTGATGAGTTGGGGGAAAGGGGAAGGGGGAAAGGGAAGCACAGCAGCTCTTTGCCCTTGAACCTCCAATTGTTGGTTGGTTTGGGAACTATCTGTCTACTTTCGGTAAATGGTATAAATCTTTAAGAGGTGAACCAAGAGAGCAACAAAATAGCTCTCGATTTTTTGAATTTTATCTTCTCGGCTCATTACCTCTAAATCGTTCACGATTGCTAACGCCTTTTGGTAGTCTGGATGAGCGATCGCCTGTTGAAGATCTATGAGTTCTTGAGTCAGGCCTGCTGCCTGCTAAAAAACTTATTTCTAAAGATAGATTTCAGATCAATCTCGAATGGACGTGGCCGTGTCTGCTATGGTTTCTTTCCATTTTTGTGTTTATCCTCTACCACTAAAATAACCTTCTGAAAGATCAAAAAGATTAAAATCAACTACTATATAACTACAGGCCAGCTATTCTTGTTTATCTAGCTTAACTAAATTCTTTAGATGTAGTAGAAGACTCAATAATCTAAAGATTTTAGATTATCCGTGTAGCCTAAATAGTAATCTCAAAGAATTCTTATGGTACAGCAACTCATCGACAAACAGACTAATCAAGAAGCTTTTCCAAAGCTGAGCGAAGAGAACCTAGCCGAGTTGAATCAGTTCGGTAAAGTCCAAACTTTTACGGAGGGAGAAATTCTCCTCAACGCCGGAGACAAGGAGTTTGATTTTTATATTATTCAATCAGGTCAGGTAGAAGTCGTTGATGCCTCCAGTGGAGAAGAGCGAATCGTTGCCACAATGGGTGAACGAGAGTTTATCGGCGATTTAGCTAACCTCAAGGGCAGCCCTGCTACGTGCAGCGTGATTGCCAAAGGAGAATGCCAAGTTAGAGCAATACCGTTCAACAGTCTCAAACAGATCTTAAATAAAAATTCCCACCTCAGCGATTTAATTCTGCAAACTTTCATTGCTCGCTGTCAGGCACTCAGAGCATCAGACTACGTGGGCTTGCGCGTGATTGGTCCGGCTAGCTGCCGCGATACCTTCCGCATCCGTGACTTCCTAGACAAGAACCACGTCGAGTTCGACTGGATTGACACGGAATCCGATGCAGAAGTAGAAAATATTCTCCAGCACTTTGAGATTGGTCATGGAGATACCCCCGTGATTACCTACGGTGGAGAATGGCTGATCAAAAATCCTGCCAATGAGAAGCTCGCGGTCGAGTTAGGACTGAAGAGACCAATTGAAGATAAATTATACGACCTCGCTGTGATTGGTGCCGGTCCAGCGGGTTTAGCGGCGGCGGTTTACGGCTCTTCTGAAGGGTTGAACACTATTATTTTAGAGAAAGAAGCCCTAGGAGGACAGGCGAGCTGTAGTTCCAAGATCGAAAACTACACAGGATTTCCACTAGGATTGTCGGGAAGAGAGTTAGCCTGTCGCGCCAATATCCAGGCGCAAAAGTTCGGTTCGCAGTTCTCCCTCACTTCAGAAGTTGTCGATTTACAGCCTCAAGAGGACCGCTATCTGCTCAAGCTTACCAATGGGGAAGAAGTGAACGCTCGCTCGCTCCTCATTGCCACAGGAGCCTCCTATCGCAAGCTTCCCGTTGACGGTATCGAACAGTTCGAGGGGACTGGAGTTTACTACAGCGCCACCAAAGTCGAAGCGCAACTCTGCCAAAACTCAACGGTGATTATTGTCGGTGGCGGTAATTCTGCGGGGCAAGCGGCGGTGTTTTTGTCGCAGTTTGCAGAGAAAGTGCTGCTGCTGATTCGCGGTGACAGTTTGGCTAAAAAGATGTCGCACTATCTGCTGGAGCGAGTAGAACAGATTGAGAATATTGAGGTGTTAACTCATACTGAGGTCACAGGGGTAAAGGGCGATCGCACCTTGTCTGTTGCCGAAATTACTAATAATCAGACGCAAGAAAAACAAGAGATAGAAGTGTGTGCGGTGTTCATTTTTATTGGTGCTAAACCTCACACCGACTGGCTCCCAGAAGCGGTGGAAACCGACGAAAAAGGCTACATCAAAACAGGCTTAGAAGTCAAAAACTCTCCTCACTGGACAGCCGAAAGACAGCCGTTTTTCTTAGAAACGAGCTGTCGTGGAATATTTGCTGCTGGGGACGTCCGCTGCGACTCAATTAAACGAGTAGCCTCAGCGATTGGAGAAGGCTCAATGGCGGTGAAGTTCGTGCATAAGGTGCTCACAGAATAAAACTTACTCAGTTGTGGCCAAAGATACAGCAGTTTGCAGCTAAATAGGGGACAATCTCTAGTATTGTAAAAATAAGTTGCCAGATGAAGCCTTATTCCTTAGATTTGCGAGAAAAGATAATTGATGCCGTAGAAAAAGGTGATAGCTCGATCAGAAAAGTTGC
>JBHJGN010000003.1:0-49792 GCA_050331735.1 Cyanophyceae cyanobacterium | reverse complement strand
ACCAAAATTTCCCCACTTTACCATTTCTGCGACAACGGGTTTTTCAAGTCGAGAACTCTTTAACGGAAACAGAGGTACGCTCTGATTCTGGTTGGTCATATCTTTTGGCTGCTACGCAGCACGAGTGCCCAGATCACACTTTTCCAGAAATAGTATCACGGCGCTTGTTAGTCACGTTTTCATGCGCTCTAGCTAGATTGACTCTAGCCCTGTGCCAATTGTTAGACCCTTTCTTCTTCCGAGATAAGTTGCGGCTAGCTACGGCTAGCTCTTTGAGTGCTGCTTTGAGAAATTGAGGTGACTGTATCTGTTCTTTGTCAGAGTACTGAGAAATGTACGAAGCCCAAAGTCAAAGCCAGCGGTTCTACCCGTCTTGGCTGCAACCTCATCTATTTCGTAGTTGTCTACGACAACGGCTAAGTACATCTCACCGACCGCTGAGCGCTTAACGGTTACAGTCTTTATTTTTCCCTCTATCTCTCTTGACTTCCAGAACTGATAGACTTTGTTGCCTATCTTGATTCGATTGCCTCCCAGAAACTTGTAGCCTGCCTGCTTGAGCGTAAATGACTTGTACTTGCGTACTTTCTTGAAGCTAGGCTTGCCAGCTTTCTTGTCTGAGAAAAAGCGCTTGTATGCTTTCTCAATACGCTGACAGATATCCTGCACCGCTTGAGAGCCTACTTGTTGCCAGAACGGAATACGAGAACGCAGCTTAGCTATATGTTTCTGGAGCCTGAAGACGTTAAGGTGTTTGCCAAACATCCGATAGTATCGCCGATGAAGTGCAATACAGCGGTTGTAGATACAGCCAGCGACATTGATCGCTCGCTTGAGATATCTATTGCGCTTATTATCGTAAAGTTTGAACTTTAACGTCTTCATACAGCTATTTTAGCGTATTTAACTGCGGCTAAAGCCGCTAATCGTATTCATCCAACGGATAAATCGCGTTGGCTTTCTACTTCACAGCTCTGTAACCATTAACCATCAACAGTTAGCATTGATTCGTTATTGTTAATTGTTAATGGTCAATTGGAATAATTTCGGTGTACTCAAACTGGTTGGGGCTCCGTTTGACCAAGGGGTAGCTCACTCCATCGAGTTCAATGGAGTCTTCTTCGCAATCGGGTTTGGGGGAGTTGTAGACCAGCACGTATTCTTGGCCGATGAGGTCAGCAATTTCTGCGGCCACTTCGCCTCGCCACTGGGTTTTTGTGGCTAGAATGACGAGCTGGTTGGCAATTTGAGGAATGGATTGTGCGACTTGACGACGATAGATCTCGTCAAGGCTACCAAAAGGCGAGTCCATAACCACAGGAAACGTGCTGCTATCCGGACCCATCAGGGTGTTTCTGTGACTCCACTCGCGCACTCTGTCGATGATGCCGCCGATGAAGGAGAGGCTGAGAATTTGGTTTTCTCCAGTAGAGGCAGCGACGGGAACGGCCATGCCTGAGGTATTTTCGACTAAGGTAAGTTCGTAGCTATTGCTCAAGCGCGGGATATAGGGAGTAAAGGAGATCGCGCTGAAGATCTCCTGTACTCGTTGCTCGAGGGAAACGCGGAACTGGCGTTCTAAGCGCGATCGCACCTCAACGAGCCGTTCAATAGCGACCGTCGTCGCCGCAATCCGTCTTTGGGCCAAGGTTTGTTTTTCTTCTTTCAACTGCTGCTTAGCCACTTGCTTGGCGACAGTCTCGATGTCTTTAGCTAAATCGGCTTGCTGTTGTTGATTAATGCCCTGCTCTAAGGTTAGCTCCTTGATCGTGCTGTCTAAAATATCTAGCTCGTTCTGGAGCTTTTTAATATCCTCGTTGGGATAGTTTCTCAGCTTCTCTTTCAGCTCATCGATCTCGTTCTCAATTCTGGCTAACTCGGTGCGGTACTGGTGGATGTTGGCCTGTTCTCGATCGAGATCTTGCCAGAACTGCACTGTCAGGTTCTCGATTTCTCCTACCTGGGTTTCTAAGCGGATAGCAGCCTCTTCTACATCAGCAATTCCGGCTCGGTTCATCCACGCCTGCACCTGCTGATACGGTTCGGTCTCGGCGTGTAGTGACTGACCGCAGATACAGACCCCGCGTTCTAGTAGCTGCTGCACAAACTGCTGTTTGATGCCGCCGGGTAACTCGCCTTGTTGCCGTAAATCCCCCATGAGAGTCGTGAATTGAGAGATCGCCTCGGCAAGAAAAATAAGATGGCCACGGCGAGACATTGCCTGTTTAACGTTGTTTTTAGCCGTCAGCAGATTCTGACGTACCGTTTGTTCTTGAGACTCCAGTTTTTCCTTAAGCTGCTGAAGTTTTTCGGCACCGCTGAGCTGCAATAATTGCTGAGAAACGATTTGCTTTAAGGCTTCCTGCTGCGCGATGTTTTGCGCGATCTCTTGCTGACGCACCGTGAGGCGATCGCTTTCTTTTTCGAGGTCCAACTGCTGGCGCAGCAGCTTTTTAGTTTCTAAATCGCCAATTTCTCTTAGTTCTTCAGAGAGCGAGCGCACGGCTTTTTTGAGATGGTCAATGGCTCGATCTAATACCTTAACGCCGAGTAATTCTTTCGTGTCTTCAGCAATCCGGTTTTGTCCGTAGCGAAAAATATGGTCGATCCGTTCGCCATCGAAGAAAAAGTACTGATGGAGGCTCTCTGGCAAAATTCTTTCAATAATTTCTTCTGGCTGCTGCATCGGCGGATACCAGCGTCCATCATCCCCCACTACCAGCATAAACAGCTTGCTCTGACTGTACTGAATCCTATCGTCTCTGTCTCGATGAGCGTAGCATTTGCGCTTCACCTGATACCGTTTGCTTTCGTGCTCGAACTGAATTTCGACCCAACATTCGACGGATGCTCCCGTCTCGGCTTCGGTAATAGCTCGTTTGTTAATCAGTAGATGAGGAGAGGCAAAAGCAGCAGTAAATTTCTCGTAGAGAACCCAGGTAAAAGCGTTGAGTAGCGTGGTTTTCCCCGCTCCATTGTTGCCGTGAATGACCGTTGTATTGCGATCGCCGCTGGCAACAGTAATGTCTGGAGTTTTGCCATAAAATTGCCGAAAATTACAGAGTTTGATTGAGATTAGTCTCATGCTGGTGCTATACCCGATGCTAAAGACGGTTACCAGTTTCCGGATATCTAAGCTCTTTGAAAAGAGCAACTTTGACCCAGCAATATTCTTCTTGGTAACTGGTGACTATAGTCTCCGTCTTAGCAAGACTATCAAAAAAGGGCAACTGATTGCCTGCGTCGCTCTTCCCAATCCTCTCTAGACTTATTCCTGACAATAGCTATTAATGCCGCTAACCAATTCCCGTTCCGTACTACCCAGGGTTTGTAGCTCCTCTTTGGCAGATTTTGCAGCGGTAATATCCTTGTCGTTTAAAGCCCCAATAAAGCTATGAGTCGCTCGACTCATTCCCAGGTACATTTGGGCAAACCCGTCTTGATACTCGACTAACTGCTCGTCTTGAAGGTTGATTTTTGCCATTTCCTGAGCAGCTTTTTCAAAAGCATCTGCTACCTGTAGGGCTGCCTGTGGTTCTTTGGTTTGACCGTTGTTAGACAGAGCTTTCGTTTCGTTAGCAATATTCATTGTCACTTCAATCATTTCTCGACATTGAGAAACTTTAGTCTCCGCACAGCTTGTCAGAATCAGCCCAATTATACTTAGGGAAATCGCTATTTTTCGACGGGCATCAGGCACTAACATCATGACAAAAATAAACTCAAAAACAATGTTAAATTAGCAATTAGCGTATTTCAAAAGACTTAAATGGCAGTTTGTAGCGCAGTCAGGAACATATTGTAGACAAGTTACAATTGGCAGAATAAGCTCAATTTGTCGATTAAGAGCCGCTACCGTTGATTTTAGTCAGAACTGCTGTCAAATTTTGGAGGGTTTCCGTCAGTTGGTTTAACTCCTCTCTCGATTGTGATTGGTTAGTCATAAAATTCTGCAAGGCATCGCTAATTGCGCAAATCTGATAGCTTTGTTGTTGTACTTGATGTCCTTGATGCTTTACCTGTACAGCAAGATCGTCAATACGCTTAGCCAGACATTCAACGGTTTCTGTGGTTGCGAGTACAGCCTTTCCCACCCGATTAACCACTGATTCTAAACGGCGAAAGCGCTCTTCTACTGCTGACGATAGTTCATGGTCCGACATAACAATTTGAAACCGACAAGATGATGCCAGATTAGCATCCGAACTCGCTGTTTGCGTCTACCAGAAGATTTGATTAGCTGAGTCGGTCTAACCATCAGTCGCTCGATTTTCCACTCTCTATTTTACCCATGTCTTCGCTGATGCCATTGCCAAGCATGGAAAATAATGGTGTTTAGCTCCGCGTACTGAGGCTGCCAATTAAGAATGGTGCGAGCTTTTTCGCTACTGCCAACCAGAACCGTCGCATCGCCAGCGCGGCGGTCGCACTCTTCGGCAGGAATCGGTTTACCGGTAACTTTTCTGGCTGTTTCAATGACTTCTCGCACAGAGAAGCCGTTGCCGTTGCCCAAATTAAAAATTTCAGTCTTGCCGCCAGCCAGCAAATACTCTAGTCCTAAAACATGAGCCTGGGCTAAATCACTAACGTGGATATAGTCTCGAATGGCTGTGCCATCAGGGGTCGGGTAATCGGTGCCGTAAATGGAGAGAGACTGGCGACGACCGAGGGCCGTATGCAGCGCTAACGGGATCAGATGAGTTTCTGGATTGTGGTCTTCCCCGAGTATTCCTCCTGGGTCGGCCCCAGAAGCATTGAAATAGCGAAACGTCACTGATTTTAGGCCGTAGGCTCGGTCAAAGTCCGCCAACATGCTTTCGACTACTTCTTTACTCGCCGCGTAAGGACTCAGAGGATTGTGAGGGTGAGCCTCCGTCATCGGAATTGATTTGGGCATCCCGTAAATAGCACAGGTAGAGGAAAAAACGAAGTGCTTCACCTGAGCAGCGAGCGCGGCTTCTAACAGAGTGAGAGTACCAACAACATTATTGCGGTAATATCTAGCGGGTTCGGTGACGGATTCCCCCACCGCAATGTAGGCCGCAAAATGCATCACAGCGGCAATCGAACGGCTCGCAAAGAGCTGATCGAGTAAGGCGCGATCTTGAGTATCTCCTTCAATTAATTCGGCTTTGAGAACATCGCGCACTAATTCTGGATGCCCAGAGGACAAGTTATCAAGGACCAGCACATCATAACCAGCTTGCTGTAGCGCTAAGACGGCGTGAGAGCCGATGTATCCTGCACCGCCGGTAACAAGGATTGTCGGTAAAAACTGCGACACCTGAATGATTAAGTAAGTTTTACGTTTTTCAGTGTAGCGGTTTCCCCACAGTTCAACTATTAGTTACTGGTCAGATTAACTGGAGCTGTTTCGGTTAAGATGCCTTGGTCGTCTCACCTAGCGATCGCTTCTGTGGCGATAAATACGGCGCTTGGCTCGAGGCTGCGGGAGAAAGCTGAATCTGAAGACGCGGACCCCAGCTAGATAAGCGCAAAATCATGCTGTTTCTAGCTTGACAGCGGCTCACAGCTTGATTGTTGGCATAGATACCGTCGCTGCTCATCGACACTACCTCCCACCCCCATGATTGCCGATGGAGTTCAGCGTGATAGGCAGAGACAAAGGCACTGTAGAGAACAATATCGTTATCTCGAGCGCGTCCTATCCCAATAATTTTTGAATCGAAGGTCCAGCTTTGAACCGGAAGCAGATGAATAGGATGTAGCAGGCTTAGGGTAATCATGAGATTTATGAGGCTCACACTCTAGTGGATAAAGAATGGCTTAATTGATACCAACAATTTCATCGCGATTGTTTGCCCAAAAAACGAAGAACGAAACTTTAGAGTTGATTGGCAATTTTTCTTCAAAAAAGTGATAGCACTGTAAATCAGTCTAGCGAGAGAGACAAACAGATCACTTCCGTAAATTCGACTAAAAAACACTTATCTTAAGATTTTCTTCAGGTAATAGAGCTATGCCCGAAGAGATGTCCGCGCCAGTTGAGAAATGTTAAATTTGTGACATGGTTAACTTACGACGGCTACAGAGGTTGGGGGCCTATCTCCGCCCTCACTGGAAAAAAGTTTTGCTGGGCATCTTTGCCTTATTAGTTGTTAATGCAGTCAATGTGTGGATCGGATTATTGGTTGGAGACACCATTGATACCCTGCGACAGTCGTTCAGCTTCGAGCAGCTTTGGGGGTTTGTACCGCTGATTCTCGCTCTGGCTTCGCTGATGTGGCTGATCCGCATGTCATCGAGAATCTTGTTATTTGGAGTCGGGCGGGAAGTAGAATTTGATCTCAAACAGGAGATTTTTCAGCATCTGCTCTTCCTAGAGCCTGCCTTTTTCACGACCAATACGTCCGGAGATCTGATCAGCAGAGCCACAAGTGATGTCGATAACGTCCGCGCTCTGCTTGGGTTTGCGGTGTTAAGTTTAGTCAATACCGTGTTTGCCTATACCATTACCCTGCCGGTCATGCTGACGTTGGATGCCTCGCTGAGCGTCAAGGCGATCGCTATTTATCCGCTCATGCTGATTTCCATTCAGTTGTTTAGCGGTAAGTTGCGCGATCAGCAGCGAGAGGTGCAAGAGCAGCTTGCTCATCTAAGCGAATTGATTCAAGAAGACATCAGCGGCATTGCCCTGATCAAAATTTATGCCCAAGAGACAAACGAGCGACGGGCGTTCGCAAACATTAACCGACAGCTATTAACAGCCAATTTGAAGCTGGCTAGAACCCGCAATATTCTGTTTCCCTTCGTAGAGGGCTTATCCTCGATCAGTTTGCTGGTGCTGTTAGCTTTGGGGGCTAGGGCGATCGCCGCTGGGGAAATTACTCCGGGCGATTTTGTCACCTTAATCTTCTTAACCAGTAGTTTAGTGTTTCCTACCGCTTTGCTCGGCTTTACGATTACGCGCTATCAGCGCGGTGAAGTCAGCATCGATCGCATTGAGTCTATTTTGCAGGTGCAGCCTCAAATTCAAGACCGGGCCAATGCCGTCTCTCTCGTTCCAGAAACGGTGAAAGGAAAGCTCAGTGCCCACGACCTGAGCTACACCTATCCCGGAACCCCCACTCCAGCTCTCGATCGGATCAGCTTTACCATTTTCCCCGGGGAAACGGTGGCCGTCGTTGGTCCTATTGGTGCGGGAAAGTCTACCCTGGCTAACGCCCTGCCCCGTTTATTGAACATTGAGGAAGGTCAGCTATTTTTAGACAATATTGATATTACCAAGCTGCGCCTTCAAGACTTGCGGCAGGCGATCGCCTACGTTCCTCAAGACAGTTTTCTGTTTAGTACAACCATCAAAAATAATATTCGCTACGGCGACCCGTTAAGGGAATCTCCAGACATCAGTGAGGCTTCTCAACAGGCCCAAATCCATCCCGAAATTCTGAACTTTCCTCAGCAATACGAAACCCTAGTAGGAGAACGGGGAATTACCCTCTCTGGTGGGCAGCGTCAGCGCACTTCTCTAGCGAGGGCTTTGCTGGTTGATGCCGCTATTTTGATCCTAGACGATGCTCTCTCTAGCGTAGACAACCAAACGGCGACTCAAATCCTCAGAAATCTCTCTTCCGGCGTCCATCGCAAAACCGTCATTTTTATCACTCACCAACTCGCCGCCGCAGCCACTGCGGACCGAATCTTGGTGATGGAGCGAGGAAAAATTGTTCAAAGCGGTACTCACGATCAGCTCCTAGAAGAGTCGGGTCTCTATCGCTCCTTGTGGCAGCAGCATCAGCTTGAAGAAGTTCTACAGTAATAGTGACCAGCGACCAGTTACCGAGTTAACAGCAAATTCGTTGAACGAAGAGTTCGTTGCCAGTCGTTTTGATCTGGACACTGCTTAACTGGTTGCTGTTCTGATTTCTCGCCATAGATCTTGGTATTGCTGTTCAACATCAGGAGGAAGAGGCAGAATAAATTCACTATTGTCGAGGAGCTGCTGTTCTGGCAAAATGAGTGCATTGTTACGAATATCTAGTGGGAGAGTTTCTCGAGGGAGGCTCAAAATAATCGGGGAAGCTGCCGTTGTGAATAAAGAAATTTGACTGGCAGACTGCGGTAGCCAGCAAAAATCGATCCACTGAGTCGTCCTATCGACTTCTGAAGAAGCGCTAGAAGATTCCATCTGCTTTGGCTTCACCCAGAGATCTGCCCACAGAGATGTCCCTGGCTGGGGGACGACCGCCTCAATCGTGGAGTAGCGTTTGGTAATTGGAATAATATCGGTAGACCAGCCAACGGCTAACCACGTATCTCCTAGAATAAGGGGCTGGAGATAACTGTCAGAACTATAAAATTTAACCTGTTGCTGTAGCGCTAGCAGCTCCGATGTTAAATTGGCAATTTTGGATAGATCGGTAGTGTTGTAGGAATAGCCGAGCTTTTTTAAGGTTAAACCAATGACTTCTCGCGGCTGCTCGAGTAACGAAATTCGGTTCTGCAATTCTGCTCGCCAGAGATCGCTCCAGCGTTGCGGAGTCCAGCCTAGCTCTCTCAATTTGTCTCGACGATAGGCGATCATTGTGCTGCCCCAACGGTAGGGAGCCCCCCACACCGCACCATTGGGAGCGAGTTGGCCTTGAACGTCGCGCCGCACCAGCGCTTGCCAGCGTGGTGGCAAAAGGCTCCACTGGTCAAGAGATTCAGGGTCTAACGGTTCGAGCAGTTGCTCCGCAATCGCCTGAGATAACCAGTAGTGACCAGTAGTAACCAAATCGGGATTTAATCTTCGTAACGAGGAAAAAATTGAGTCGGTTTCCTGTTGCTGTAAAGACTGAAGCACTGCAAACAGCTCTTCCAATCCTGCTCTTGGCTTGAAGCTCAGCCCTTGTGATTGCTGTCGAAAGCTGCGGAGAAGCTGCGGCGGAATCGAGTTCTCCAGCAGAACAATATTTAGGGCTGCTTGGGAGCTACTACAGCCCGACAGCCACGATGCCAAGGCAGCAATGCCGATATTAGCTAAAAAAGAACGGCGACTGAACATAGGCTTATTGTATCAATTTCTACAGTTGATTTTGGAGGCGTAAACTTAAACGTCATGAATGATTAAAGAGATAAAAATATCCGTTTGAAGAAGGCGAAAATAACTCGTACTTTGCTGACTTAAAGTACCTAAACCGAGTCCTGAAGGTTACCTATTTCCCTCTCTCCGACAAAACTGAAAGTTTCTGCTCGAGCATTAGGAATAAATACCGATTCAATCAAAGCGGTTTTTCCCGACCAGGAATAGAGAACCAATTTTTTAATTAAGTAATCATTAAATGAATCAGGAATATTCGGGGCTTTTTTTTGTCTGCTTTTACTATAGGAACAAGAAGTGACGGTGGCCCAATGTCCTATGGAAATACAGAAGCAAATTACAGAACTTGAGCACAAAGTTGATAGACTTCATCAAACGGTTGAGCATCTCAGCGAAAAGATTACTGCACTTACCCTGAATCAGTCTAGTAATACTTTAGTGACAGCCTCGACGACAGCGCCTGCTGTGCCAGACCATAACAGTTTCAACTCGGCAATGGAGCACAAAGATATTTTAATCGACGGTAATGGCTGGCATCACGATACTAAAAGTGAAAAAGGCTTGTCTCCAGATACTCAAATTCGCCGATTAACTGCACAGCTCACAGCGGCCTACAACCGCATTGCCACTCTAGAAGAACAGCTATTTGACTGTCGAATTCACTCCTAGATCGTAATACCGCTCAGCTACCGCGTCAATCGCGGCGAGGAGCTGCTCCTGAGACCAGCCTCGGTACAGACAGGCGGCGATCGCGCAGCCGCCTGCTCCAACTCCTTCTTTGACGTACCCGCGCTCGTAATCCTGCAAGCTGGGAAAACGAGAAGCAGCCAACCTGAGTTCTGTAGCCAGCAGCACTGAGCCAACCGCTTCGGCAAGAGCGACAGTATCTCCTGTGGGGTCTTCAGCCACCCAGCGAGTCGTCCCCACAACAATGTGCTCTAGCTTCACCGCTAGGTTCAAAGACTTAGCAATGGCCTGAATCAGAGCATAGATCGCCAGCATCTGAGTGCCGCCAGCGAGCAAGACTCCGGCAGAACGGCTGGCGGAGATGGCCATTCCCGCCACGACAATTTGCATCGGATCGCCAACAGCCGCGACTAACTCCAGCGGATTTATGGGTTCAGCAACGAGTCGCTTCAATCCCGCCTGGATAATAGTTTGCTTCTGCTGGTGATTGCAGCAGGGATGAGAGCTATTGACTTTCCCGCCAGCATCAATTCCTAACCCAGATAAAATTCCTAGAGCGGTCGTCGTTCCTCCCACAACACACTCGCCAAGCAGAACGTATCCAGCCGTTGCTGCCAGGTTTTCGCCCCACCGCAACCCTTCTTGAAGTAGATGTTTCACCGCTGCTAGCGGCAAAGCGCGCCCGGAAGAAGCACAGCGAGCCGGAACTCCTTGTAAAGCGATCGCCGGGACCGCAGGTGCAACGGGTAAACCCGCATTAAACAGATAAACCGGCAGAGACAGCGCTTCGACAACGGCCCGAGAAATGATTACCGGAGAGGCTCCCACCGTCAGCGGCGGCAGCGGGTACTGCGGCTGCGGCTGGGGTCCGTTGATGAGAAACTCCGCGTCGGCGATCGCCGTATAGCGGCGAGATTCTGGGGTAGCCCCTGCCGCAGAAATCCCCGGAATCAAGCCAGTGTCGGTAAAACCAAGTACACAGGCAAAGCTCGGAACCCGATGGCGGTGTTGCTGAAGCCATTTTTGCCCTTGGTCGAGCTGAGTGTAAACCTTAATCAAATTACTGGTTAAAAGTTAATGGTTGAGGGTCAATTGTTCACTACTCACTGATTGCTGCTATTAGTCATAATCTAACAACACTCTGACCCACTGAGGCGGGCGGGAAATGGGGTTGCCGAGTCGATCTAAGATGAGTAGAGCGACCAGATGAACGGCGAATAGGTAAACAAAGTTGTGAACAATAATGGTGAGTAAAGCCAAGAGTTGAATCAGCATGACACCGGGCTGAGCCAGTAAACCAAGCCTCATAAAAATCCAATCTGTTAATTCGGTAATCTGCGTAATGGCGTAAATCCAGAGGTCTTCTCCGAGCAAAATTGAAAATAGCCAGAAGCGGAAGAAGAAGCCGATTGTGCCGATAATAGCGCCGATTGTAATCGAAAAGATCCAGCTAGCTCTCCGGCTCCATAGAGCTCCTAACTGGACTCCCATCAATCCGTAGGGAATTAAAAAGACAATGCTGCGAGTAGGCCCCATCAATACCGATAGCAGCAGTCCTGATACTAACGCAGCCATCCAGGCAGCCCGACTGCCCCGCCGCAGGTAGATTAACGCAATCGGCAGAGGAAAAAAGACTCGGAGGATCAGCCCCAGGGGAAAGTAGTAATTGATCAGCCAAATGAGGCTGCCAGCACTGGCGAGAAAGGCCGTTTCCACAACGACGATGGTGCGAGTTGCTGCCGTCGGAGACGAGGAAACGTCGGCTGTCTTTTGCGGAGAACGCTGAGAGGAATCTTCATCCGTGCCTTGGTGCTGTTTTTCTAATCCGGATGCTGAATCGTCTAAATCTACCCAATTCGTCTCATCAGCTAATAAATCGTTGGTTAATGGGTCTCGATCCTCAGAAGGCATAGGTTAAGCAGCTTGAGCTCTGTTAAGGTTACTGGCGTCACTTGAATTAAATTCCTGATTGTTTCTCCGGTATTGCTCAGACGATGGTTCAGATTCTGCCGGAACGGTTAAAGGGCTGAATCGTTAGGACATAGAAGCGCACGTTTGCTAGGAAGACTCTGTTTTCTTGGCGAAATCTTTGCAAAAACTTTAAAGTGGCGGGGTAGATTTGAAGATTAGGTGAAGTGTCGCGTTCTAGACAGTTTCGGTCAAGAAAAAAAATATAGTCTGTCAAGGTCAAGAAAACAGACCTAGCCGTTACACTATCTTAAAGCCGTGCCTATCCGACGGAAACTGTTCAACAGCTTCTCAGCGAAACTCCATCAAGATCATAACCTACACTCAGCCGCTAATCAGCTAGAAATACACTATTCGGCCCAGAGCAGAACGAAGCGCCTCATTGATATTGCCGGAGCCCTAGTCGGAATCGCGATCACGGGGGGTGTGATGCTGCCAATTGCGATCGCTCTTAAGCTAGATAGCCCCGGACCGATTTTCTATAGCCAAATCCGCTGCGGGCTGAAGGGAAAGCGATTTCGCCTCTGGAAATTCCGCTCGATGATCGCTGACGCAGAGAAGTATAAACATTTAGTATCGAATCAGGCGGATGGATACATCTTCAAAAATGAAAACGATCCGCGCATTACTCGCGTCGGCAGGTTTCTCCGTCGCAGCAGCCTCGATGAACTGCCGCAGTTTTGGAACGTGCTGAAAGGGGAGATGAGTTTAGTCGGCACTCGTCCTCCCACTCCAGATGAAGTGGCGCAGTATCAGGATCATCATTGCTTTCGCTTGCGGGTGAAACCCGGCATGACCGGAGAATGGCAAGCCAAAGGTCGCTCCAGCGTGAAGAAGTTTGAAGACATCGTGCGCATGGACATAGACTATCAGCATCGCTGGTCTCCTCGCTACGATTTAAGCCTTATTCTGCAAACGATTGCTGCCGTGATTACTCGCAAGGGAGCCTATTAAGCGCCATTGACGCGGGAACAGGGGAAAGGAAAATAATTTAGTTCGTTCCTTAATTTTGTGTTCTTTGCCCGTCCTGGAGGGACAAGTTCCCCCTTTCCCGCGCCTGGAGATGCTTCCTAGTAAACTGGTAGTTAATGACATCCTGAACGTTCATGAATCTTCCTACCTGGATTACGCTTTCTCGGCTTGTGGGTTTACCGTTCCTGCTCTATTTGCTGCACAACCCGTCTCCTCAAGGTTGCTGGATTAGTTTGGGAATCTTTTTGGTGGCGGCGAGTACCGATTGGGTAGATGGCTATTTAGCGCGCAAGCTCGATCAGGTCACAGAATTGGGCAAGTTTCTCGATCCGCTGGTGGATAAGCTGCTGGTGTTTGCTCCATTTTTAGCGTTGATTGAGCTTGGGGAAGTGCCAGCGTGGGGAGTCTTTTTGATTCTGTTTCGGGAGCTGGCGATCGCTGGTTGGCGAGTGAATCCTCAGCTTTCCGGCAGCACCAGCATTTCGGGAGCAAGCATTTGGGGCAAACTGAAAACCGTTAGTCAAATTGGCGCGATCGCTCTACTAATCGCGCCTCTCCCAACTGCGTGGAACCGCGTGGCGTTGAGTGTATTTTGGCTCTCGGTGATTCTGACATTAATTTCTGGCGGACTCTATATCTGGCCACAAAAAAGCGCTTCGCCATCGATAACAACGGCTGAGCGCTAGCGAAGCTCCGATGTCAACGAAGCGAAAAGCTGTTAGCTTTTACACTCTAGCGACCTGCTGGGGATGGCTTCTCGGCTTCCTCTTGCCAACCGAAGTGCCAACGAGAGCGGCTGCTAGACCAAGCAACGAACCAATAATAAAGGACCAAGCAACCTTCGCTGATGTGCCAGCAAGGTTGCTTGCCTGAGCCGCGCTAACGTTTGGTGGCTGATCGGGAACACTGACTCCACCGGGTTGCTGCACTTGACTGAGTACTTCACCTGCATTGGACGCAACGACGCCGAAAGCTCCTGATACCCCACTTGCCAGTAGCCAAGAGCTGATCGCTAACGTCGTTGCCCACAAAATTAGTCCGTGCAGCAGCGCGGTTTTGCTATTCATGGGTCCGCAACTGCTCGCCGTGACCCAGCCGCCGATAAACAGAGAAATGAGCAAGCTAATTACCGACCAGATCCCCACACCAAGACCAACCGCGCCCGGGTCGGTTCCCGCACCAGCACCAACGCTTAAACCTATAGCAGCACCAAGCGCACTGAGGATTAACTGAGCGGCGATCGCCACCACAATCCCGGCAAAAATCGGCCCCCATCTCACGCGATCGTGGTAGTCAACCACCGGATTAATAACAGCCGATTCAGTCGAGCGACCTTCTGCTGGATTCATATACGCCATTACTATATCCCCCCTAAT
The DNA here is from genome assembly GCA_050331735.1 of Cyanophyceae cyanobacterium. Classification (GTDB taxonomy): domain Bacteria; phylum Cyanobacteriota; class Cyanobacteriia; order Cyanobacteriales; family JBHJGN01; genus JBHJGN01. Next base: position 35,746 of record JBHJGN010000003.1, on the reverse strand, counting down.
TGCTGTTAATGTCCCAATATTTATTCATTGAGGATTCCCTCATCATACGAAGAGTTAGTAGCCTCTTAATCTACCATTAGATATAACCAAAAGCTGCTTGAAACTTTTCAATTAATTCTTGTTAAGTATCTTCTCTTTTTTTACTCTCACTTTTGATAGAGAAACGTTAACAAAAATTAAAAAAGGTGCTTTTTTCTATTTGTTACGGAGAAATTAATTTTTTAACAATTAAGGAATCACTCGTAAGAAGGAAGGCTTTAAGCCTCGCCTTACGTAGGATAAAGTATACTTCAAGGCTTTGACCAGCTAGCTATTTCCAGTTGCTCCCTACTCACCCAGAGCAACAACCAGAATTACTGCTAGCCGATACCTTGAGGTTGCCCAAGAATCGCTGAGGAAAAATACAATGGCTCTGTACAAAATTGAAGATTTTAATCCTAATTATCGCCAAGAAGCGTTTGATGGCGGAGATGTTAAAGGCCTGAACGTTTATGCTGGCAACACCGACGAAAAGATTGGCAGTATTGCTGATGTATTAGTTGATGAAACTGGCCGCTTTAGATACTTAGTAATTGATACAGGGATCTGGATCTTTGGCAAAAAAGTGCTGCTGCCGGTGGGTCGCTGTCGCGTTGATGTTGAGCGAGAAAAAGTGTATGCCACTGGACTAGCTAGTAAAGAGCAGGCAGATAGGCTGCCACAGTACGATGAGAGCATGACGGTTGACTACGACTATGAAGAGCAAGTCCGAGGCGTTTATCGCACTCCTGCTGTCGAAGCATCGGCTCCGGTCGAAGCCTCTCCTCCCGTCGAAGCCTCTGGCGTGGATGCCGTAGAAGCTCAAACCGCCGCTCAACGTCCAGTCCCCCGTGCTAGTCAGCCAGCCCCGGCTACGCCCCAAAGAGAAGCTTATACATACGAGCGAGAGCCGTCTCTTTACCAGATGAACGAGCAAGACCATCAACGGCTCAGACTTTATGAAGAAAAACTCGTCGCTAGTAAAAGCCGTCGGAAATCCGGGGATGTAACGATTGGCAAACGAGTCGATACTGAAACAGCGCAAGTGTCAGTACCTCTTGACAAAGAACGAGTGGTCATTGAACGCAAAAATCCCTCTAATGCTGGAACACCAGTCACTCCAAGCGGAACTGACTTTCGAGAAGGAGAAGTGGCCCGCATGGAAGTCTATGAAGAAAGTGCGGACGTTAGCAAACAAGCTTTTGTACGAGAAGAAGTTGAAGTCAAAAAACAAGTCGAGCAGGAGACGGTGGAAGCAGCCGAACAAGTCCGCCGCGAAGAACTAGAAGTTGATGTTGAAGGCAATCCAACAATGGGAAAACGTCGTGACATTTAATTAAGCAAAAAAGCCGCTGAAGCCCCCCGGTTACGGAAACAGCCAGGGCTTCTGGCTTCGAGCGGTGAGTTTCAAAATCAATACGTTAAGGAGACAAGACCCATGCCTGTTGAGCGTCGTTATCTATGCGCTAGTACAGCAATGCTGGCATTGATAGGCAGTGCCGTAGCTGCTGATGCTTTACTCAATACCAGTGCAGCACAGGAATTCTTTCCCGATGTTCCCCCCGATTATTGGGCGACTCCTTTTATTCAGGTGTTAGCTCAAGAAGAAATTGTTACCGGATATCCTGACGGGACTTTTCGACCAGAAGAGTCTATGGACAGAGACGAATTTGCGGCTGTCGTTCGTAAGGCTTTTAGTCAAGAGACAGAAAGAACTATTTCTTCTGCAAGTGTATTTGAGGATGTTCCCACTGGATACTGGGCAGAAACTCCCATTGAGGAAGCTTATGAAACAGGATTTATGAATCAAACTGGCGAAAACCTGTTTAGCCCCCAGGAACCGATTTCTAAAGCAGAGGCTCTGATGGCGCTAACGAGAGGATTAGAACAGTTCTATACTCCTGCTCTCACATCAACTCCCAGGCAGCGTCGAGTGGCCAAGAATCGGTTAGTCTTTCCGCTGGCTTCTACCGCAATGATGGCTCCTTTAATCCGCGCCGCGTCTCTCCAGGCTGCTAACGCTCCGGCAGCAACAACCAGCGAGCCAGAATACGGTCCTTCCGCCGCAGAAATCGTGCAGGCTTACTACGAAGACGCAGACCAAATTCCTGAAGATGCCGTCAACAGCGTCGCAGTCGCGACTCAAAAAGGCCTTGTTGTTAACTATCCAGATCTCAACGTTCTAGAACCTAACCAACCCATCAGTCGGGGGACAGCTTCTGCTCTTGTTCATCAGTCGTTAGTAAATTTAGGCAAATTGCCGCCTCTAGCAGACAATCTGGATGTGTCACAGTACATTATTCCTGCGGATGAGGAGATGTCAGCGGATAGTAATTAGCCATAAGATACCTAGCAGGCGGCCAAAATTTTGTCGTCGAGGGAAAAATCCACGTCTTCGTTCTGACGACCCGACACTAAATAATCCTGCTCGAACGAGTCTTTTAACCCGGAGAGCAAATCGTATTGCGGTTGCCACTCTAGATGAGCGATCGCTTTATGGACATCGGCGAAAAAGTGCTGTACGCGAATGGGAAACGCTTTGCGCTTGCCGAAATCGAACTGCTTAGGGTCGTAATGAACCAGTTGCAGGTCGTCAGCATTGACCCCTGCTGCTTGAGCGCAGGTCCGGGCTAAGCCGTCAAAGGTTGTGTAGCGATCGCCCGATACATTGTAAATCTCGCCCTTGGCTCGCTCGTTGCCCAATATCGCCGCCATCGCCCGCGCTAAGTCCTGAACGTGACCGAACTGGGTAATATGTAACCCGTTGCCCGGAATTGGAATCGGTCGCTGGCGCACGATGCGGTCGAAGAACCAGGCTTCTAAATCATTGTAGTTCTGAGGACCGTAGATATAGGTGGGACGCACAGAGGTCCAGGGGAGGCCAGCTTGGGCAAAGTAAGCTTCGGTGTGATGTTTCCCTTTGTGGCGACTGTTAGGATCAACCGGATCGCCTTCGCGGTGGGGCATCTGATCAGTGGGTAGGTACACTCCGGCGGAACTAACGTAAACAAAGTGCTGCACCTGCTCTTTGAAAATTTCCGCCAGAGGCTGAGTGTCCCCGAGTTCCCGACCATTGTTATCAAATACGGCATCAAAGGATTTGCCTGCCAGCTTTTCCTTGAGCTGTTCCGGGTCTTTGCGATCGCCGGTAATCTGCTGTATTCCTGTGACAGGCGCTGGCTGATTACCCCGGTTAAACAGCACCACGTCATGCCCCTGCTCTACTAATACCTTGGTTAGATAAACCCCAATAAATCGAGTACCGCCCATCATCAGAATCCGCATTCTGGTTCCCTCATTACTTGCTGCTGAAACAAATTTTACCCCGAAAGCATTCTCAGCCTACTTTTGTCTCTCCGTATTACAGAAGCGCCGTCGGCGCGGGGAAAAGGGGAAGGGGGAAAGGGAGAATAAATCAGCTTATTTCTTAGTCTTGTATTCTTTTCCCGTCGCGAACGCGACTATTTCCCCGTCGCGTCAGGGACAAATTTCCCTTTTCCCGTCGCGAACGCGACTATTTCCCTGTCAATACTGTGGCTCTGTTGCTAACAACTCCTCTACTGCTTGAGCATCGAGGGGGGGAGAAAACAGATATCCTTGGGCAAACTCACAGTTTAAAGCTTTGAGATGGTTGAGCTGCTGCTGGGTTTCTACGCCTTCGGCTGTGACTGATTTGCCAAGATTATGGGCGAGGGTGGCGATCGCCCGGAGAATTTCTAAATTGGCTCTTTCGTTGGCTTCGGAAATGCGATTGATGAAACAGCGGTCGATTTTTAAAGTTCTGACGGCCAAACCATCTAAATACCCCAAGCAAGAATACCCGGTGCCAAAGTCATCGATGCTGACTTCAATGCGAAGAGCTTCGAGCTGTTCGAGAATATTGACGACGAGCGTCTTTCTATTGAGCAGAGTACTTTCAGTAATTTCAATTTTTAAATTTCGCCCCTCTACCCCAGTTTCTTGCAGAGTGCGGTCCATAATTTCTACAAAGTTTACTTGAGAAAAATGTTTCGCCGCAAAATTCACGTTCACCTTAAACGAGCTAGAGACGAGAGAGCGAGTTTGCCACTCTTTAAGCTGCAGACAGGCATGGCGGAGTACCCAGCGGTCGATAGCAATAATTAATCCCGTTTCCTCGGCTACCGGAATAAACTCGGCGGGGGCAACTAGGCCTCGGCTTGGATTTAGCCAACGCACTAGGGCTTCTACCCCGACAATTTTGCCACTGGTTAGCGACACAATTGGCTGATAGTAAACCTGAAACTCTTGCCGCTGAATTGCCAAATTGAGGTCTGTCTGTAACCGCAGGAAGTTAGAGGCTCGCAGGTACATACTAGGATCAAAAACTTGATAAAAAGAATTTTCCTCGGTTCTGGCCTGGGACAACGCTACCTCTGCATCTCGCAGCAGATGTTCGGAACGTTCGTAAGCCTGCGAGCCAACCACAATACCGATCCGGAGACTGACAAAGACTTCATAATCGCCAAGCTGAACGGGTAAGCTCATTTCTGACTGAAGGCGCTCGGCAAGCTGGATAGCATCTTGCAACTCTGTTGTCTCCAGCAGAACGGCAAACTCATCGCTCCCAATCCGGGCAATGGTAGCAATCGGCTGCAAACAGGTTTCTAGACGGCGAGCAACCGCAGCGAGGAGATTATCTCCAGCTATATAGCCTAAAGAATTGTTGACCGCCTTGAAGTTATCGCAGTCGATTAACAACGCGGTAAATTGATAGTCGGGCTGTTGCTGAACGCGGTTTAGAACCTGATCGAGACGATTCGAGAGCCAAGCGCGATTCGGTAAGTCGGTCAGGCTGTCGTGGAGCGCCAGGTAAAGAAGCTGTTCTTGCGCTTTTTGTCGTTCAGCGCTCTCTCGCTCTAGCTGAGCTGTGCGCTGAATGACTCGCTGCTCTAGTTCTGCGTTGAGGGTTTCTACTTGCTGCTGCGCGGCTCGCAGCTTGAGTTGATTCTCGACGCGAATGAAAACTTCTTCGATCTCAAAGGGTTTAGAAATAAAATCGACTCCTCCGACGGCAAAAGCTCTCACTTTATCTACAACATCACTCAAAGCACTTAAGAAGATCACCGGAATATCGCGAGTTTGCGGGTCTGCTTTGAGGCGCTGGCAAACTTCGTATCCGTCCATTTCTGGCATTTTGATATCGAGCAAAATCAGGTCAGGAGGCGCTGATTTGGCAACGGTTAACGCCATCTGTCCGCTGAGAACGCTTCGCACCTTGTATCCTTGCTCAGGAAGAGTTGTTGATAGAAAACGGAGGTTGGCTGGTGTATCGTCTACGACTAAAATGTTCCCTCCACTGGAAGTGGACTGCTGGCTATTCATAAATTAGAGAGGCAGTAATTGACCGTATAGATGACTAAGCACGATATCTCCCGACAATACTTGGTTCTTTACAAATAGCTAAAAATCCTTTTTTCTGGTTTATCCATGCTTACTCAAGCATTTCTGGAGGATTTACAGCAAGGCTAATTTTGATTGTTTTTAACGCAGAATGCCTAGATTTTACTTAAAATAGATGTTTACAGGTAACTATTTTAGGTAAGACGATCAATAATTTATTAGCTTACCAGATCGGCTAACTCCATAACTCGGTCGAAGCGAAAATTGTGAACTAAATCAGTTAAAGCACTCGCTAAAAGCTGATGCTCGGGCGGAATTTGCTGAATCAACTGCAAGAGCCATTCGCTGTCAGCCGTTGTCGCCGCCTGTTGCAGTTGCGATCGCCATTCGGTCGGCATTTGCTCGATGGCCTGCCAATCACCGGACGACGGCTCCGCTGTAGGAACTGGAGATGGCTCTTCGTAGAGATACTGTACGCCCAAATGCTCAGACATCTTGGCAAACAGTTCCTCTTCCCGGAAAGGCTTGCGAACAAAATCATCGCAGCCTGCTAATAGCACAACGGCTCTCTCCTGCTCTAGGGCGCTAGCCGTCAGCGCGATAATCGCCGTGGCCTGCCCGCGAAGATGAGCTTTAATCCGCCGCGTTGCTTCATAGCCGTCCATCACGGGCATCCGCATATCCATCCAGACTAGATGGGGTTGCCAGCTTTCCCAGATAGCGATCGCTTCTTCGCCGTTGGTCGCTTCTTTAACGGCAAAACCCAGCGGTTCGAGCAGCTTGACCAGCAGCTTCCGGCTTTCCCAGGTATCTTCTACGACAAGGATGCGGTAAGGCTGATGGGGGGCAATGCCAACGACTCGGCGCGGGCGCTGAGCGTGGGCGACGGACTGCGCTGGAGCGATTTGAATGGTGAAGCTAAACACTGAGCCTTGACCAGGAGTGCTGCTAACGGATAAATCTCCTCCCATCAACTGCACAAATTTACGGCTAATCGGCAGCCCGAGGCCCGTTCCCGACTGAGCTTGCCGTCCTGTTTTGCTTTGAATAAACGGCTCGAAAATGGTTTCCAATGCCTCTGGCTCAATTCCCGCTCCGGTATCGGCAACGCTAAAGCACATATCGGTCGCAGAACATTGGTTATGACTCACCTGTACCGTTATGCAGCCGGATTCAGTAAACTTAACCGCATTACTGAGTAGATTCACTAACACCTGGCGTAGCTTGCTTTCATCGGTTTGAATGTACTGAGGAACGTCAGGCGATCGCTGGACCAGAAGCTGTAAGCCTTTGGCCGAGGCTTTAATCTGCATCATTTCTTTGAGAGCATCGAGGAGATAGTAGAGATCGAAGCTACTTTTGTTTAGGATGATTCGGCCTGCCTCAATTTTAGACATATCCAAAATGTCGTTGATCAGTCCCAGCAGATGATGACCGCTGTTGCTGATAATATCTAGGTTGGTCCCCTGTTCTGAACTCAAAGTAGCATCTCGCTGCATAATCTGAGTAAAGCCAAGAATGGCGTTGAGGGGCGTACGCAATTCGTGGCTCATGTTGGCCAAAAACTCGCTTTTAACGCGGTTAGCCTGCTCTGCCACCTGTCTTGCCGCTTCTAAGTCAGTATTTTTCTGAGCGAGTTCCTGTCGCTGAGCGTGTTCTTGTTCGAGGAGGGTCGCCTGAGAGATGGCAATGCCAACCTGAGCGGCAACCGATTCAATCAGTTCAATGTCCTCCGTACTCCAGTGGCGCTGGCGATCGCACTGGTGTAGGGAAATGATACCATTCGGTTTTCCGCGATAGGATGTCCGGATTGTCAGTAACGACTTGATTTGAAACTGTTCACAGATATCAAGCACAGGTTTTAGCCAAAATTCACGATAGATATCGTAGGTAGCGATCGCCCAGTCTCGCTCCAATAGAGCCTGAGCGTAAGCATTGAAAGGGACTTCCGCCTGCTGCATAGAAGCATAGCCAGAAACAAGGTACTCCGCAGCCGTCAGAATATTGGGGTTAGAAGGCTCAACGAGAACGTGTAGACTACAGCGGCTGACGTTAAAAGCACGACCAATTTCAGCCACGGTGGTTTGATAAATCGCCTGAATGTCGAGACTCTGGCGAATCTGGTTAGTAATACTAGAGAGCAACTGCTGTCTGTGGAACTGTCTGGCTAGGGCTTCTTCTGCTGCTTTGCGCTCTGACAAATCTAGAGTAGTGCCGAGCAGTCGGAAAATTCGCCCTTGGCTATCCTGCAAAGGAGTAAGGGTCGTGAGCCACCAAGTCACCCGATTATGAATGAGCAACCGTTCCTCGTAGGTTAGCCGTTCCCTGGAATCTATACACGCCTGGTACTGCTTCATCACGGCGGCGGCAGTTTCAGGCTCCAACAGGGTTTCCGGCGTTGCATCGAGTAAAGCAGCTCTATCAATGCCGGACATGCGCTCGTGGGTGGCATTGGAGCCAGCATAGCGAAATTGCCGCTCTCCCAATACGTCCACAATAAAAATACCCGCCTCCACCCCCTCATAAACGCTGCGCAGAAACTGCTCTTGCTGGTGAATTGTTGCTTCAGCCTGCTTGCGCTCGGTAATATCAGCGTGGGAGCCGACCATTCGGGTCGGATTGCCAGCCTCATCCCACAGCGCTTGTCCGCGATCGAGAATCCACTTATAGTTTCCGTCTTTGCAGCGCAGACGATATTCTTCTGCATAAAATAGTGTTTCCCTGCGGAGATGGGCTTGGGTTGCCTGCAAGACTCGTTCTCGATCTTCTGGGTGCAGTCGGCTTTCCCATTCGCTTTTGCAATTAGCAAACTCATGCTCTACATAGCCCAGCATATTCTTCCACTGGATTGAGTAGAAGATTTGGTTGCGAGCAATATTCCAGTCCCAAATCCCGTCGTTGGTTCCTTGCAGGGCTAGCTGCCAGCGTTCTTCGCTCTGCTTGAGGTCTTCTTCAAGCCGCTTGCGCTTGGTAATATCTACAGCAACGCCCAAGGTACAGAGCTGATTGTCCAACTCAATCAACTCCATAGAAAACAGTACCGTTTTCCGCTGTCCTAACTTGGTACGAACGTTGACCTCTCGGTTGGTAATCTTCTTTTTCTCCTGTAGCTGTCGCACGAATTGCTGACGTTCTTTGTCGCTTTCCCAAATTTCCAGTTCAACAGACGTGCGCCCGATAATCTCGGAGCGAGTATAGCCCAGCAGAGTCGAAAAGCTTTCGTTGACCTCAACGTATCTTCCATCTAGGGTGGCAATGCCGATCGGACCGGGACTAAAGCTGAAAATTCTGGCTAGCTTAGCCTGAGAGTGACGCAGGTCTATTTCTATTTGCTGGCGATCGCCAATCTCCTGCTGAAGGTGGCGATTCGCGTCTGTTAGCTTCTGCGTTCGTTCTGCTACTTGCTCCTCTAACGACTGAATTGAGTTTCGCAGCCGAGCGGTCATGCGGTTAAACGCCTCCGCTAATCTAGAAACTTCCGCTGTTCCTCCTGCTGAAGCCTGCCATCCAAGTTCGCCATCTGCAATATGAGCGGCTGTAGTGGTTAACTGCTGTAGCGGTTGCATCAAGCGACGAGCTAGATAGACTCCAGCCAGAACAGCCCCCACCATCACCAACACCGACCCGCCAACTAACAATGCCAGCTTGCGAAAAATTGGCGCATAGGCTTCTTTAACCGGAACTTCAATGATTAGGCTCAGGTCAAAAATTTTTTCAGATATTTTTAGAGGAGCATAGGTTGTCAGCGCAAGCGGAGCATTAATTCCTTCTCCGATCCTAAACGCGGGTCGACCCGTGTTTGTGCGCATATCAGAGGGAAGTAAAAGTTCAGACGCGGCGGGAATGGGTTCATTGCTTTGAGAAAAAACGACTTTGCTGCGACGATCGACGAGGTAAGTTGCGCCCGTTTGTCCAAGTTGGCGAGAATCGACAAGCTTCTGTAAAAATGACAAATCGAGTTGAGCGATGATCGCTCCATACACTCGGAAATCATCAACAATTGGCACAGCAACCGTTAACAGCGGTTTTTCTTGATTGGGTTCAGTGCGCACTGAACCAATGTAAACCTGCTGGCGACTAATCCGACGATAAAGTTCAGAATTTTGGTAGTTGTGCAAATTTACTGACTCTTGTTCTCTCGAACGAGAAACTTTATTGAGCTCTTGCCCCCGGCTATCGAGAAGCGCTACCTCTTCAAAGTTAGCTTCTAGATGAAGCAGATGTTTAAGCATTAATTGTCGTCTGCTTGCTGATTCTGTTAAGGGCTGTTCCGTTAGCGCTTTCGCCTTCACAACGTTAATAGCCTGCTCGAAGGTATGCTCCACTTCTGAGGCAACTTCGACGGCAATTGTTAACTGTTGCTGGCGGACTAAACGCTTTTGAGTTTGATAATCTAGCCAAATCTGTAAACTACTGACTAAGGCGACGGAGGAGATACTAATCGCGACCGAAGCAAGACTCAGAATCGCGGTCAAAGAAATGCCAGCAGACGACGGGGCTTTCTTTAACTCTAGTGGGCTAGACTTCAGAAACATTGGGCAACAGGTTCAAGTAAGAGCAACAACAATTTGAACCAATTATAGGCGAATGAACATCAGATACAGGCAGTAAACGCTGTCCAACTAGCCCTAGAGCCGAATGAGCGTCACGGCAATATTGCCAGAAAAACAAACGTCCACATCCGTTCCGGTCTGGCGCTTCCTGTTCGCGTACTCTCCTTGATATTGATAGCGATTGCCCTCCACTCGGTAATCAACCGGAAGCGGTTGCGTACTCGGTTCGCAAAACACAATTTTCGGCTCAGCCGCCTCTGGTTCGAGGTGAGGGAGATTAACGTTCCAAAAGCTGCCCGGAGGAAGCGGGCGACTATAGAGTTCTGCCAATACTTTAGCCGCTCTTTTAGTGGCCACTTCCCAATCAAGCAGCAGCGGTCTTTTAATCCAGTGAGAAATGGCAATTCCTGGAACGCTGTGCATGGCGGCTTCTCGCACCGCCGCCACCGTCCCAGAGATGTACACATCTACTCCCAAATTGCCGCCAGCATTAATGCCAGACAGCACCCACTTCACGCGATCGCACAACTGGGTAACCGCCAAGCGCGTACAGTCTGCTGGAGTGCCGTCTACGGCGTACTCTCGTGCTGAACGAGTTTGCACCTCAATTGGCTGAGCCGTTGTTACCTGGTGTCCGCAGCCTGAAAGGTGATGCTTCGGAGCCACGATGATGCTCTCCCCTACAGCCTTCTGAAGAGCGCGAATGCCCGGTGCATCGATACCGTCATCGTTAGTTAAAACTATAGTCATTTAACTCTTTGGAATTCAACATAGCCCTTAGTCGCTCCGCGACGGGGAAGGGGGAAATTGTCCCTCCGGGACGGGGAAAGGGGAAAGGGAAAACTGTCCCTCCGCGACGGGGAAGGGGGAAATTGTCCCTCCGGGACGGGGAAAGAACACAGGGGTCAGAGAAAAGCTAATTCATCTCCCTTTCCCCCTTCCCCTTTCCCCGCGCCAACGGCGCTTTCCCTACGGCGCTACTCCCCTAGATACGCTTCTAGTACCTGAGCGTTTTTCTGAATTTCTCGCGGGGTGCCGTCAGCTAAGTTGCGTCCTTCGGCTAAAACCCAGACGCGATCGCATAGGGTCATGATGACGTCCATGTTGTGCTCAATGATCAAAAAAGAAATGCCTTCGCGATTCCAGTCTGTAATGTGTTCGCAAATTTGACCGATGAGCGTGGGATTGACTCCCGCTGCTGGCTCGTCGAGCAAAATCAGTTTTGGATACGTCATCATGGCTCGCGCAATTTCCAACAGCTTGCGCTGTCCTCCAGATAGCGCTCCGGCGTAATCTTGTGCCTTCGCTGCTAGCCCAACAGATTCTAAAATCGCCAGAGCCTGTTCTCGGCTTTGGCGTTCTTCGCTGCGAATCTGTTGCCGCTTCACCCACACCTGAAACAGATTTTCCCCGGTTTGTTTAGGAGTTGCCAGCAGCATATTTTCCAGCACCGACAGCCGGGAAAGCACTCGCGCCACCTGGAACGTCCGCACAAACCCCTGCTGAGCAATTTGATAGGACTCTAGGTGATGAATCGGTTCCCCATCGAAGATCACCTGTCCCTTATCGGGACGAATAAAATTTGAGAGCAGATTAAACAGGGTCGTTTTCCCCGCCCCATTGGGGCCAATCAATCCGGTAATGCTGCCCTTCTCTACACTGATTTGAGCATCGTCAACGGCTCGAACACCGCCAAAGCTCTTAGATAAACCGCTAGCCGTCAGCAGGGGAGTATCATTTGTCATTAGTTTCTTCCATCGTTAATAGAATGAAGTTCCTCCGGAACGGGGAAGGGGAAAACTGTCCCTGCGGGACGGGGAAGGGGGAAAGGGAAATTTGTCCCTAGCGGGACGGGAAAAGAACACAAGACTAAAAACTAAGCTGATTTATTCTTCCTTTCCCCTTTCCCCCTTCCCCTTTTCCCGTTGCGGAGCAACTTTCCCCCTTCCCCTTTTCCCTGCGCCGGTGGCGCTTCTCCTTTTCCCGTCGCGAATGCGACTCACTTACCCAGCGACAGTTCTTCCTTATTTCCTAAAATACCTTGCGGTCGCCACACCATCAGACCCATCAAAATTAAGCCGATGACCATAATCCTAAATGCGCCAGCTTGGGCGTTGTCTACTAACCCAAGCTCCGGCAGAATAAAGCGCGTGAGCGCATCGTAAGCCCAAAAAATGACGGCTCCTAAGATGGTGCCGGTATTGCTGCCTGCTCCTCCTAGCACCACAATTGTCCAGGCGTTGAAGGTGACGAGGGGATCGAAATTAGTCGGGTAAACGGTGGTGAGCTGCCAAGCAAAGAAAGCGCCAGCAAGACCGGCGATCGCACCACCGAGCATGAATGCCTGCATCTTATACCAAAAAACATTTTTGCCCAGCGCTCTGGGGATTTCTTCATCCTCGCGAATCGCTTTAAGCACTCTACCCCAGGGCGATCGCACCAAGAACTCTAGGGCTCCATAGGTAACCGTCAACACGATTAGCACCAGCAGCATCAGTCCGGCTTTGTAGTTATAGTTCCACAGAGCCATCACGCCATTGATGTAGACTAGCAAAATCAGGGCAGCACCGATAATTCCCCAGATAACCAGCCCCAAAAGAGACTTCAATTGCGGACTTTTCCGGCTTTTTTGCTGATGTCGTTGTTTCTTCAGCCCTCGCGCCAGTCGCCACCCGGCAAAAACGGCAAGGGTGGTGAGAATGCTAATCATGATTAGCTTGCCAATCAAATTCGGCTGAAAGCCACTTAGAGGTAAAGGAAAGCGCTGAACGCCGAAAGCGCCTTGCGTCAGCCATTCCTCGTTGAGCGCTACCAGACGCACCAGTTCAGAAACTCCAATGGTCACAATGGCTAGATAGTCTTCCCGCAGTCGCAGAGTAGAAGTTCCAATCAACAGTCCAAGCAGGGCAGCAAGCATCGCTCCCACCAGCACTGCCACCACCAAAGGCACTCCCTGAGCGCTTAACAGCACAGTGGCGTAAGCTCCCAGGGTCAGAAAAGCCACGTGTCCAAAATTAATCAGTCCGGTAAATCCCCACTGCAAATTCAGCCCCAACGCAAAAATTGCAAACAGCCCTGTAGAAATTGTCAGGAAAACAAGATAACCAACCATTGACTTGCCACTGTAACGTATTCGATCTGCTCGGAGCCGATTGTACCTTACCTAGGAGATGATTGAGTATCCTAGACGACTTAAGTTGCTCCGCAACGGGAAAAGGGCAAAGGGGAAGGGGGAAAGGGGGATAAATTAGCTTTTCTCTGACCTCTGTGTTCTTTCCCCGTCTCTTAAGAACATTTTTCCCTTCCCCTTGCTCCGTCGCGTAGCGACTATTTCCCCTTTCCTCGTCCCACAGGGATTTTTTCCCGCGCCTCTGGCGCTCCACCCAGCCAAGATGCTCAACAATGTCAGCCCTAGCAATCCAGCCAGCGGATTGCCGTCAATTCCCGTTATCACTGGAAAGCTTGAAGACTCAATTAGCTGACCAACGTCAACAAGGTAGTAGCCCCAAACCAAACCAGCATGAAGCCCAATACAAATTCCTAACCTCTGCTGATGTCCTCGCCTAGCCCAGACAAGCGTCAAGCCCAGCAGCACGAGACCGGGGAACTGTAGCCAAGTCCGCACAATCTCTTCTAAAGGCTTGAGAAAATGCAGCAGAGCAAAGATGGTCGCATTGGCCCACAGCGCCGTTTTTGAAGAGTAGTCTTGCTGTAGCTCATCAAGTAACCACCCCCGAAACACCAGTTCTTCGGCTAGACCAATTCCCACAGCACTCAAAAGTCCTTCGGCTACAGTTCTGCCTAGGGCTGAAGGAGTACCCAACTCGATCCAGCCAGCACTCCACTTCAGAATAAATAGGCTCAGGACAGAGCCTAAGCCAATCATCAGTCCTTTCAGGAGGTCGATCCCATTCTGTCGAGTCCATTCCAAACCATAGCGCTTGAAAAAGAGCTGTCCGTACTGCTGACTCCAAAACCGCAACAACAGAAGAAAAACAATGAACATCCACGCCATAGTCACAATTGTCACGGTATTGGGGTGACGCAGCAGAAAATAGGCGGGGATGGCCCCAGGCAGCCACAGCAACAGGAGCGTCACCACAAAAATTCCCAGCCTAACTGGTGCTGGGAAACGGGTCAGACGATGGTGTTTCGGCTTCAAAAATCTCAATAATAATCGGGAGCAGCGGCTAACGTGTTTAGCCAGCTTAATCTGCTCACTGGCGCTCTACTCGTCTGGCTCAATCGTGCTGGTCAACCCGTGGCTTTTAAGAGTTTGGCAATAAAATTCAGCGTGCTCTAGAGCACAGGTAATGACGAGAGCCATGCCGTTGGTGTGAGCTTCCATCATAATGTCAACAGCTTGAGGCTGGGTCATCCCTGCTACCGTTTTCATCAGGGTTTGCACTACATGCTCCATCGTGTTGAAGTCGTCATTATGCAGCAAAACGCGATAGCGAGGAGCGGGTTTACGAATAGTTGACGTTGAACGCTTTTCAAGAGTTTCAACAGACACAGCTTACTCCTTAAAACCTATATACGTGTGTACAAACGCGCTCTCTTTTTGAAGCTGCTCTTGATGACACAACTTCTACTCAGCCAAATTCAGCACAGTCAGGTTTCTAGCTTGAATTTTGGCTTCTCACCTACTGCTAGAATAACGCAAGGAAGAATCGGAGTTGAGAGTGATTGAGTTAACGTTCCTTAACATTCTACCGATTTCAAACCATGCAGGCAACCTCAGTTACGGGAACCGCGCCGATTCCTGGTACTTACTGGCAGTGGCGGGGACATTCAATATACTACGTGAAAGCCGGAAACAACGAGCAGAGCCCTCCGCTACTGCTCGTTCATGGGTTTGGCGCTTCCACCGATCACTGGCGTAAAAACATTGCTGAACTTCAAGGAGAGTTTGAAGTATGGGCCATCGATCTGCTTGGGTTTGGACGCTCAGCTAAACCGGGGCTTCAGTATAGCGGTGAGCTGTGGCGGGATCAGCTTCATGATTTTATTACCCAGGTGATCGAGCGGCCAGTGGTACTAGCCGGAAATTCTTTAGGGGGCTACGCCGCTTTATGTGTGGCAGCACAGCGTCCATTGGCGGCAGCGGGTTTGATTTTGCTCAACAGTGCTGGACCGTTTACCAATAGCCAACTTCAAGAGAGCAACTCTTGGCAAAAAGGGATGAGCAACATCCTGCGCTCGCTTCTGCTTCAGCCGTGGGCTAGCTATCTGCTGTTTCAGTGGGTTAAGCAACCCTGGATAATTCGGAGAACGCTCAATCAGGTTTATTTAGACCAAAGCGCCGTGACCGACCAGCTTGTTGAAGAAATTTACCGACCCGCCTGCGATCGCGGAGCACCGCAAGTTTTTGCCTCTGTCTTTAAAACTCCTCAAGGAGAAAAAATTGACACGCTCCTCCAACAGCTAACCTGTCCTTTGTTGCTGCTGTGGGGAGAAGGCGATCCTTGGATGAACGCTAGAGAAAGGGGGGCACAGTTTCGCTCCTATTACTCGAATCTGACGGAACACTACTTACAGGCCGGCCATTGTCCCCATGACGAAGTCCCCGAGGCGGTTAACGCCCAGATCCGAGCATGGGTTTTGTCGCTACCGGCGACGAGAGACTAGTTTGAATTTTTTATCAGTCGATTGAAATTTTTAAACTCATCTCCTTCCCTGCTAAATTGCCGAAGTCTTAATAATTTGTTACAAGAAAAGAGAACGATCGCCGAGGGAGAGCTTTATGCTTGGTGGCTTTATTGGTTCCAATAGTAATCAGGGTGGAGATTGGGGAGAAAATCTCCTCAACAAAGTGGCCAGCAATACACTGCGTCACCTGTTTACTCGTAGCGAGTCTGTTGACGTCACCGTTCGCTGCCATCCCTCTAGCAAGCTGCTGCAGGGAAGTATCGACAGCTTCAAGATGAGTGGTCGAGGACTTGTGATCCGGCGAGACTTCCGGACTGAGGAAATGTCGTTTGAAACTGATGCCGTGTCGCTAGACTTCGGTTCGGTACTCAAAGGAGAAATTGCTCTCAAGCAGCCGACTCAGGCGATCGCGAGAGTGATTTTAGAAGAAACGGATATTAATCAGGCTTTCAAAGCGGAATTAGTGAGAAAGCGTCTAGAAAACCTCACCTTACCGTCTCTGCTAGAGCTGTCGGACGGGGAACCGGTGTCGTTTACCGATATCCAGCTTCAGCTTTTGCCCCAAAACCGGCTCAAGCTATTTGCCAAAGCGAAGCTCCCTCAAGAAAACGTTCCCGTCAGCTTGAGCTGCACTTTGGCAGTAGAGAAGCGACGACGGATTCTGTTTAAGGAGATTCAGTTCGAGCGTGAGGCGGTTCCAGAAGAGCTACAGGAGCAATCTGAGAAGCTGACAGCGGCTTTGGGAGACATTCTCAATGAAATGATTGACCTCGAGCGCTTCAATCTCGATGGAGTTGTCATGCGCCTCAATCGCCTGGAAACCCAAGGAAAAAAGCTGCTGTTCAGCGGCTACGCCAGAATCGAGCGCGTCCCCAAACCCTAAGCGGCACTAACGGCTAAACTCGTTGGTCACTGGTTCGTCACGAAAAATGCCTCTCAAAGGGCAGTAGCGCTAGGGGGATAAGCCGCAGACAATAATGAAGTACAGATCCTGCGCTATGCCCATGTCGATGATTCTGGTCGAAAATCTGAGTAAAACTTACCCGGTCGCTGTTAAAAAACCAGGACTAAAAGGAACGATCGCTCATTTTTTTCGCCGCACCTACCGCGAGATCCGAGCCGTACAGAATGTTTCCTTCTCGATCGAGCCTGGAGAAATTGTCGGTTTCCTCGGTCCGAATGGGGCCGGCAAAACCACGACTCTCAAAATGCTCACGGGATTAATTCATCCCTCGAGTGGCAACGTCCGGGTGGCAGGCTACATTCCCTACCGCCGCCAGCCCCAATTTTTGCAGAAGATGAGCCTGGTGATGGGTCAAAAGCAGCAGCTTCTCTGGGATTTGCCTGCCTTAGATTCACTTCGCATTAATGCCGCTGTTTACAAAATTCCTGAAAAAGTTTTTCAGCGACGGCTAGAGGAGCTCAGGAGCATGCTGACTCTAGAAGAAAAGCTCACGCAACCGGTGCGTAAACTGTCTTTGGGCGAACGGATGAAAGCCGAACTCTTAGCCGCCCTGCTGCACCACCCTCAGGTGTTATTCCTTGACGAACCGACTCTCGGACTAGACGTTAATGCTCAAGGGGCTGTCCGAGAATTTATTAAAGAATATAATCAGCGCTATAGGGCAACCATTGTGCTGACCAGTCACTACATGGCAGATATTACCGCTTTGAGCGAGCGGGTCATGATTATTCACAAGGGCAACCTGATGTACGATGGTGGTCTGGAAAACCTGCTCGAACGGTTTGCTCCCTGCCGAGAAGTGCGAGTAGAGCTGGCTCACTCTTATCCAGAAGCGGCTCTCGCTCAATACGGCGAAATCGAAGCTGTACAGGGGTTAGAAGTCCGCTTTTTGGTGCAGCGGGAGCAACTAACAACGACGGTGGCCCAAATCTTAGCACAGCTAGACGTGGTTGACCTCAGCATCAACGATCCGCCGATTGAAGATGTGATTGGTCGCCTATTCGCTACTGGAGTCGTCTCATGAGATGGTTAATCAAAAGAGCGACAACGTTACTGTCGTCTCACTACGCCCACATGCTCGAATACCGAGCCGAAATCGTGCTTTGGGCGCTCGCCGGTTCCCTGCCAATTATCCTAATGGGAGTGTGGATAGAAGCTGCGCAAACGGGAAGCTTTGGCCTAGAACCCACAGATTTTGCGCGCTACTTCTTCAGCGTTTTCCTGATCCGCCAATTCACGACGATTTGGGTGATCTGGGAGTTTGAGCGAGAGGTCGTCGAAGGAAAACTGTCATTTCGGCTGCTTCAGCCTCTCGACCCGGTTTGGCACCATGTGGCGAGGCATCTCTCTGAAAAACTGACCCGCCTGCCTTTTTTGGTTGTCTTGATTGCTCTCTTCTTTTGGCTTTATCCTCAGGCCGTGTGGATACCGAGCTTATCACGGCTGTTGCTGTGCTTTGTGGCTATTGTGCTGGCGTTTATGCTACGGTTTGCCATTCAGTACACTTTTGCCATGTTTGCTTTTTGGACGGAACGGGCCAGCGCCATTCAGCAATTTTGGTTCCTCCTCTACATCTTTCTTTCCGGAACCATTGCCCCCCTGGAGGTATTTCCTCCTATGGCCCGCACCGTTGTATTGTGGACTCCGTTTCCCTACATGATGCATTTTCCGGCAGCGCTGCTCATTGGGTTACCAGTAGAAAGCGCTCGCGGATTACTCGTAATGTTGGGATGGACAGCGCTGTTTGTAGCACTCAACCGCTGGCTCTGGCGCAGAGGACTGCGGCAGTACTCAGCAATGGGAGCATAGAGGAGGGGGGAGCCACCAATCCTTATTCTTCTCTAGCTTGCTGGGGCCGGAGCTTGAGGTTGCTTTGTCTGATTAGCCGGGGGTCTGCGAGGGGCGGCTTCTGGTTCTACCGGACTAAACTCGATGTGATTGAGTAGGGTCGTGACGAAAGCGAAGAGTAAGAAGGGTAAGGACAAAACCAAAATAATTCCTACCGTCGCTAGGGCATATATTTGTCGGGTGCTGCTCCAGAGAGCCAAAGTAGAAGCCAGACTGATAAAAATCACGATTAACCAGACAATGATCTGACCGTAAATATCTCCAAAGGTCAACGTGCAGATCATGCGATACTTTTGCAGTTCTTTATCCATAACTCTTCCGTGCGAACTCTGCTCCTGTTTGTACGTCTATGATTTGGTTGTAGACAATTTTTGAAGATTTTTGAAAGAGTTGTAATATGAATTAACGAAATTTGTAACGGTGAATGACAAGATGGGGAAAGAAAAATGGTTTTCGCGATTGCCAATTGCTGTTCCCTCTCTATTTCCCTTGGGTTTAGGATTGGTATGAGACTTGGTGAAAACCTCTTGATCGACCGTAGCTAACAAGGTTGCTGAGCATGGAAAATTCTACTGTCCGAGACCGCGATTACACTCTTATTATTGATAAAAGCGGCAGCATGTCTACTGCCGACCAGCCGGGAGGAAAACCCCGCTGGACCGCCGCCCAAGAATCTACTTTGGCGTTGGCCAAGAAATGTGAAGAAATCGATGTCGACGGTATCACGGTTTATCTTTTTTCTGGTCGATTTCGGCGATACGACAACGTCACAGCCGATAAAGTCAGCCAGATCTATCAAGAAAACGATCCGATGGGCCGCACCGACTTGGCGAGTGTTCTTCAAGATGCTTTAGACAATTACTTTCAGCGTAAAGCCGCCGGACAAACTAAACCAAATGGAGAAACGATTTTGGTGATTACTGACGGCGAACCCGATGACCGCAAAGCAGTGATGCGGCAAATTATCGAAGCCTCTCGTCAAATCGATAGAGAGGAAGAATTAGCCATTTCGCTGATTCAGGTTGGCAAAGATCGCAAAGCGACCGAGTTTCTCAAGGCGCTAGACGACCAGCTTCAGAGTGCCGGAGCTAAGTTTGATATCGTTGATACCATTACCATCGACGATATGGCCGGGATGAGTTTAGCGCAGGTACTTCTTAACGCGATTACCGACTGAAGCAATCATCAGTGACCAGTGAACCATTCAACTCAGTCAGCGTGGTAACTGGTTACTGAGCGCTGAATTATTGGCTTCATAATTTTTCTTCACACTTTGCAAATAAAGATTTAGCATGTAAAGGTGAGTAATCTGCTGTACTATCCTTTACATTCTCTCGACAAGGGTCACTGGTTCAAGTTAATCTGTGGAGCCAGCTTTCAAGCTCTTCCCGCTGTACGTAGCCTCGTCATTGCCTATACTCTGGCTGGGGCCGACTGTATTGATGTGTCTGCTGATGCAGCCGTGATCGTTGCGGCCCAAGAAGCGATCACCGTGACGCAGGAATTGTCTGCTGCCGCTGCTCGGAGAGGTTTTCAACGTCGGGGTTCCCCGTTTTTGATGGTCAGCCTCAACGATGGCGAAGATCCTCACTTTCGCAAGGCCGAATTTGATAGTGCTCAGTGTCCGTCGAACTGTGCGCGGCCATGCGAAGCCATTTGTCCGGCAGAGGCGATCGCCTTTAGTCACTATCAGGGCGTGATCGAACAACGCTGCTATGGTTGCGGTCGCTGTTTACCGATTTGCCCGAGTCAGCTAATTGCCACTCGCTCCACCGTGACCTCGCTGACGCCATTACGTCTCATAGAGCAGATGAATGTGGATGCGCTCGAAATTCACACTCAAGTGGGTCACCAGGAGCACTTCAGAAGCCTGTGGTCAACCATTGCTCCTGTCAGTCATCAGCTCAAGCTCCTAGCCATTAGCTGTCCCGATGGTCCTGATTTAATTGACTACCTGCGGTTTGTTCACGACACCATGAGTCCCCTGCCTTGTCCGTTGGTGTGGCAAACAGATGGTCGTCCAATGAGCGGCGATTTGGGCACAGGCACAACCCGCGCTACCGTCCGTCTTGCCCAAAAAGTCTTGCAGGCTCGTTTACCGGGCTACGTTCAGCTTGCTGGCGGCACCAATGCACACACCGTGACTAAACTGCGAGAACTCGGACTGCTTAAGCGCAACTCCCAGTCACCTGGCATTTCCGGTATTGCTTACGGCAGCTATGCCCGCTCTTTACTAGCGCCAATAATTAAGCAGCTTGATACAGATAGTTATTTAAATTTCAACAAGGTTGCTCGATCAAATCAGTTAGAAAATTGCTCCCATCTGCTGTGGGAAGCGGTCGAGCGGGCAGCTTCTCTGGTTAGCCCGTTGAAAACGCCTAGATCTCGACTTTAATCTTTTAATTTATTGATAAACTCAAGTTGGTATGGTAAGTCAGAACAACAACTTCTCTCAAGTTTTGTCTTCAGAAGCGCCATTAATGTCAGAAAAAATCTCCGCCCACCGCGAGCAGATCACAGACAACTTAGATCAGTTGCTAGAAATTTTACCCGCCAGAATTCGCGCTGAAATTGAACAGCAGCCCCAACGCGATCGCCTGATTGAGGTAGTTTTGGATTTGGGCCGCATTCCCGAGGCTCGCTTTCCCAATGATGCTGTCGATCTGGGAGATACCCCAGTCACTCAAGAAGACTTACAGTATTCGATCGATAGAGTTGGGAACTTCAGCGGCGACAATCGTGCCGGGATTGAGCGAACGCTACACCGCATTAGCGCCATTCGCAATCGCACCGGCAAAATTATTGGTCTGACCTGCCGCCTCGGTCGCGCTATTTTCGGCACCATCGGCATGATTAGCGACCTAGTAGAAACCGGAAAATCAATTCTGTTACTGGGACGTCCCGGCGTTGGCAAAACGACGGCCCTAAGAGAAATCGCCCGAGTGCTCGCCGACGACTTTAACAAGCGCGTTGTGATCATTGATACCTCCAATGAAGTAGCAGGAGATGGCGATATTCCTCACCCCGCAATTGGACGCGCTCGCCGTATGCAGGTCGCTCGTCCCGAACTCCAGCACCAGGTCATGATCGAGGCGGTGGAAAACCACATGCCAGAAGTCATTGTGATCGACGAAATTGGCACCGAACTCGAAGCTCTTGCCGCCCGCACTATTGCCGAACGAGGCGTCCAGCTTGTGGGTACGGCCCACGGGAATCAGATTGCCAACCTGATTAAAAACCCGACGCTCTCAGACTTAGTCGGGGGCATTCAGGCCGTCACCCTAGGCGATGAAGAAGCCCGACGGCGGGGTTCGCAAAAAACCGTCCTAGAGCGAAAAGCGCCACCAACGTTTGAAATTGCCGTAGAGATGCTGGAGAGGCAGCGGTGGGTCGTGCATGAAGACGTGGCTCAGACAGTAGACGATTTGCTGCGGGGACGAGAGCCAGCAACGCAGGTGAGAACCATTAACGAGGAGGGTGAAGTCTCAATTACCGAAGAGCAGCGTTCGCCTGCTGTCGTGGTGACTACTCCAGTGACAGAAAAGCCAACCGGTTGGCGGGCTACGGGGCGAATGAGTCCGGTGTCACCGCTGAGTTCCCGCTTAGGAGCTAACAGCGATTTCGACCGGTTACTAGACCGCTCTTGGCAGCAGGAGACGGGCGAGAAAGTGCGTACGCCAGGACCGAATGGCGAGGATTGGCCCGTGTATCTCTATCCCTATGGCGTAGGTCGCTCTCAGCTAGAGCAAGTCATTAAAGTCCTGAATCTGCCGATTGTCATTACCAAAGATTTAGACAGCGCCGATGCAGTCTTAGCGCTGCGATCGCACATCAAAAACCACGCCAAGCTGCGGCAGATGGCCAAAATGCGCCAGCTTCCCATTCACGCTGTCAAGGCCAGCACGATGCCGCAAATTACTCGTGCCCTCCAGCGGATCTTGAACATCGATGACGGACAGAACCCGGAAACGACAGATTTACGCCTCTTTACCAGAAGCGGAAGCGACGATGAAATGGAGGCTCTTGAAGAAGCCAGACTCGCCGTCGAGCAAATTGTCATTCCTAAAGGTCAGCCAGTTGAACTGCTGCCTCGCTCTGCCAAAGTTCGTAAGATGCAGCACGAACTGGTAGAACATTATCGTCTTCAGTCCGACAGCTTTGGCGAAGAACCCAATCGCAGGCTGCGAATCTATCCAGCGTAAATTAATAGTCTCTTCGGGACGGGGAAAGGGGAGGAATATTCTCTATGGTTCCCCTTTCCCCCTTACCCTTTTCCCGTGCCGCAGGCACTGCCTTTTCCGCTGAGCGTGACGAATTGCTCATAAATTTGATAGCCTAAGCTAATAGCTTTGGGAACGGAGAAGTCGTGGATATTGTAATTGGTCGGGGAAAAGCGGCTCGCCGAGCCTATGGAATCGATGAAATTGCACTCGTCCCCGGAGTGCGTACTTTAGATCCAAGTTTGGCAGAGACGCGCTGGCACATCGGCGGGATTGAACGGGAAATTCCGATGATCGCTAGCGCCATGGATGGCGTTGTTGATGTGCGGATGGCAGTGCTGCTCTCGGATTTGGGAGCGATGGGAGTTCTTAATTTAGAAGGCCTTCAAACTCGTTATCCCGATCCAGAGCCAGTGTTGGCACGGATTGCCTCTGTAGGGAAAAACGAGTTTGTGCAGCTCATGCAGGAGCTATATACGGAGCCAGTTAAGCTCGAACTGATTCAACAGCGCATTAGCGAGATTAAAGAGCAAGGAGGACTGGCTGCGGTCAGCCTCACCCCAGCAGGAGCCGTCAAGTATGGAGAAGCTGTCGCTACTGCTCAAGCCGATATTCTGTTCATTCAGGCCACTGTTGTCTCGACGGCGCACCTGTCTCCGCAGTCGGTAACGCCTTTAGATTTAGCTCAGTTCTGCCAGAGTATGCCCCTGCCTGTGGTGCTGGGTAACTGCGTTACCTACGAAGTGGCCTTGAATCTGATGAAGGCGGGAGCCGCAGCCGTCTTGGTCGGCATTGGGCCGGGGGCCGCCTGTACGTCTCGCGGAGTCTTAGGAATCGGCGTTCCTCAGGCCACCGCTGTCGCCGACTGTGCCGCAGCGCGGGAAGATTATTTACAGGAGACAGGCAGATACGTTCCGGTGATTGCTGACGGCGGCATTGTTACGGGCGGCGATATCTGTAAGTGTATTGCCTGCGGTGCGGATGCGGTGATGATTGGTTCTCCGATTGCGCGAGCCGCCGAAGCGCCTGGAGGAGACTACCATTGGGGAATGGCAACGCCGAGTCCGGTTCTTCCGCGCGGAACGCGCATTAACGTAGGAACGACAGGAACCATCGAAGAGATTTTGGTGGGTCCGGCTAAGCTCGATGACGGCACTCACAATCTGCTAGGAGCGCTCAGAAATAGTATGGGCACTCTAGGAGCAAAGAACCTGAGAGAGATGCAGCAGGTGGAGGTAGCGATCGCACCAGCTTTACTCACCGAAGGAAAAGTATACCAAAAAGCTCAACAGCTTGGGATGGGTAAATAGAAAGCGCCGTGAGCGCGGGGAAAAGGGAATAGGGGAAGGGGAGGAATTAAATAGTATTTAATCTCAGACCGCTGTCTTATACCATTTACCGAAATTGGAGGTTCAAGGGCAAAGAGCTGCTGTGCTTCCCTTTCCCCTTTTCCCCAACTTATCAAGTCTCCTATTACTTTTTCTAATTGGTATGATTACTCGTCGCGGAGCGACTGATTTCCCTTTCCCCGTCGCTTCGCGACATTGCGCCGGCGGCGCTACCTTGTTTGACCGATTTCTGCATCGATCGCCGCACCGGAGTCACTGTAAGCCAATGCTTCTGCTTCTCTGACAAATCCATTATAGGCTTCCATGCCGTGTTCGCTGATGTCTAAACCGATGAATTCATCTTCGGAATCAACGCGCATGCCTAATGTGACCTTCAGGATTCCCCAAACGATGGCGCTAAAGATTACGGTGAAAGCGCCAATAGATAAGATTCCAATCAGTTGAGTAATAATGTTGCCCGTGCCAAAGATACCAACGGCTAGCGTTCCCCAAATACCACAAACTAAGTGGACTGAAGTGGCCCCAACGGGATCGTCGATTTTGATCGAGTCGAAGAAAGCGACGGAGAAAACGACGATAATGCCGGCGATCGCCCCGATAATTACGGCAGATAAATAGCTAACGTCGGCACATCCAGCCGTAATTCCTACTAATCCGGCTAAAATACCGTTGATAATCATTGATAGGTCAGGCTTACCATCCTTTAACCAAGAGGTAAAGGTGGCCGTTGTTCCCCCGGCTGCTGCCGCTAGGTTAGTCGTTACGGCGATATAGGGCACATTTGCTGTTGCGGCTAGTTCCGACCCTGGATTGAATCCAAACCAGCCGATCCAGAGAATCAAGCAACCGAGAGTCGCAAACCCCATGTTGTGCCCGGGAATGGCATTCGTTCTGCCATCTTGGTATTTACCGAGTCTCGGTCCCAAGATAGCGGCACCGACTAAAGCCGCCCAGCCACCGACAGAATGAACGACAGTAGAGCCAGCAAAGTCGGAGAAGCCCATTTCGCTTAACCAACCACCATCCCAAACCCAGTGACCGGTAATGGGATAGGAAATAGCCACTAGCAGAGTGCTGAAAACCAAAAAGGCTCCAAAATGAATTCGTTCTGCTACTGCACCGGAAACGATGGTGGCCGCCGTCGCCGCAAATGCGACCTGGAACAGGAACGAGATTGCTTCGGGAACCGCTGCTGGGTAAGGATCGTTACCATAGGGGGCCGGATCGCCGCTAAAGAAAAAACCCTGGGTGCCAATAAACGGGCTGCCTTCACCGTACATTAGAGCATAGCCCACCGCCCAGTAGGCGAGGGTGGCAATTCCGAAAACGATCAGATTTTTAGCCAGAATATTAACGGCATTTTTCTGGCGACAAAAACCCGCTTCTAGCATTCCGAATCCGGCATTCATGAAGATTACCAAAACGGAGCAGAACAGCAGGAAAATTGAGTCTAAGACAACTCTCAATTCGTCTACGTTAGCTGGAGCCTCAAATCCCTGAGCCTTAGCCGCCGTGTTCCAAATAATGACAATTAGGGCGGACAGAGGGATACAGGCCAGCCAGTAAGGAGCAGAACCAAATACGACTTGGATGGGTTGGAGGAACGCCACAGGCGATCGCTGCCTAGAGCGTGGATGTTGTGATGGTACTTTTTTCCTTTTTAATGCGAAATTCATTTGTTTTTCTATGCTGACACCTATATTTCTAGTTTGTACACAATCACAAACCGGTTTCCGACTCAGTTTCTACCTTTTTTATTCCTTTTACTGTCGTTCACGTTACTTTTTTGTTCTCATAAATGTGCTAGCATCCCTGAACGCACAGAGGGCTTACCGTGACACCAACCCTAATCTCCCAAGAAAACTGGCCTCCCCATTTTACTTAGATATTTTCATCCTCTTGCTCAATGCAGCTAAACCTAACGTGAGCAACCCAATTAAGAGCTCAACCGAAACGATAGGGATTTGATCGCGAAATCAACTCATTCGAGAGCCTCGATAGCGCATTTTACTCTTTAATTCGTTGGCTTTGGCAATTCGAGGAAGATCCCCTTGATGTCCGAGGACAATTACCCTATCTCCCGCTTCTAAAACAACTCCAGGTTGGGGATTTTTAACCAAAGTTCCGTCTTGGCGACAGAGAGCAATGGTGATGAATGATCCTCGACCTTGTACTTCCAATCGATTCATTGTTCTGCCAACAAGGGGTGAGCCTGGAGAAATTACTAATTCATCGAGTCGAACATTAATTTGTCCTAAAACTTCCTCCAGAAGGTTGCGTTCGTCACCACTTTCGAGGAAGTCGATGGCAGTAGGACGCGTAATTAGAGTTGCCATCCGCATAGCACTGATAGTCGCTGGCAACACGACTCGATCTGCTCCCGCTAATTTCAATTTGTTTTCAGTACTTGGCAATTCGCCGCGGGCTAGAATTGATAGCTGAGGATTCAAGCCGCGAGCAGTGAGAGTAATAAATACGTTGTCGGCATCGTCTGGGAGCACTGTCGCTAAGACTCTTGCTTTGTCTATTCCCGCCGCCTGGAGAATGATTTCATTGGTGGCATTGCCTACTTGGGTTAAATAACCCATTTGTTCAGCGCCACGCATCAACTCGCTGTCACAATCGATAATCACAAACTGTTGTCTGGCATCTTTTAGCTGTTGCGCTAGGATCTGCCCCATGCGCCCAAAACCACAGATAATGGTATGGTTGTCGAGTTTTTGGATTTCTTTGGCTTTACGATGGGTGTCTAGAACCCGGTTAATTTCTCCTTCTGCCACCATTTGTACAAATCCTCCCACGATATAGACTGCTGACGATGTGCCAGCAATAATCACCAAAATTGTAAAAATTTTTTCTGCTGCCGTTTCCAACGGTTGAACTTCTCCATACCCCACCCCAAAAATGGTGATAACAACCATGTAGATAGCTTCTAGTAACGTCCAACCGAAGAAAATATAACCAACAACTGCAATAATGATGGTGAGGACAAAAAATGTTGCTCCAATGACAATTCTTTTAAATGAAGCCTGCATGTTGATTTGTTACTAAAAACCAATCGCGATCGCTGACACCAAAAATCTAATCTCAGCACCATTGTGAAAACTGTATTTGATGCTACTAATTGCTAAAGGTTTGACGAACGCTGATAATAGGAGGCAATACAAGCAACCGTACTAATTCATGCTTCGATCTGGTTTGATTTAAAGAGATAAACTTGATTTGCCTGCCATAGAAGAATAGCAAACTGTGGGAAACAGCTAACAATTAAAAGCAAAACAAAACTAGCAGTTTTTTGACAGCTTGATATTCATTAAGTTTGCAGAAACTAAGCTAGTAAAAATTTATTGCTGTTGGAACAGAGGGAATGGAATTAGCCAGTACTCTAAAGGACAAAAATAGTGGCATTGCTGAGGGCAGTTTTCTTTTCCTTAATTTTATGAAAGCAAGTTAGTCCAGTTAAGCTGAAGGCAAACTCTTGTACTGTCTGAAAAATAGTTTTTTTCCTCTATTAAAATTAACACTGTAGCTCCCATGCTGATCAACCCAAAAAACGTTCCAGAAACCACCGGAACCAATTATCCAGAACCTTTCAAAGCGATTGTGGCTGGACGCACCAGAAAGCGATTAGGAGAAGCGGCTCAGCTTAAAAACTTTGGCGTTAATCTGGTCAAATTAGCGCCTGGAAGCGCCTCTTCTGTAAGACACTGGCACTCCCAGCAAGATGAGTTGATTTACCTGCTAGAGGGAGAAGTCACTCTGGTTAGCGACGATGGGGAACAATTGTTAAAACCTGGAGATGCTGCTGGGTTTCCAGCAGCAGAGGCCAACGGTCATCATTTGATCAATCGCTCAGATGCGATCGCTGTTTATCTAGAAATTGGCGATCGCTCCCTCGGAGATCAAGTTTATTACCCAGATGCCGATTTAGTGGCTCAAAAAGAGTCCCAAGGATGGGCGTTTACCCACAAAGACGGCAGACGATATGAATAGTTTGTCTGGACTGAACGAATGAATCAGCCTCGCTCTGGCTATACTCTCCCCGTGTTTGCCTGCGCCGCCGCTATGGCGGCTCTTCAGTGCTTGCGTCAGGAATCTCATCCGACTGTGAGCGTCGATCTGATCGAACCGCCTCAAATCGTTGCTATTCCCATCGAGCAAGTTGCCCCCATCAGTCCTAACGTAGCCCTCGCTATTACCCGCAGCGATCCGGGGGACAATCTCGATCTCACTCGTCACACGCCGGTTTGGGCGTTAGTTGAGCTTTTTTCTGCGCTGCCTGAGCTCGATACCCCTCCTGCCATCACCCTCAAAGGTGGAGAGGGTGTGGGACGACTGATTGCCGATGGTGGAGCCGCTATTTATCGCTATGCGCAGCGGCTTCTTAGAGAAAATTTGCAGCGACACCTCCAGCCAGGAGAAAAGATGGCTGTCACAATTATCTTACCGGAAGGGCGCAGGCTAGCTCAGAGAACTTCTAATGCTGCATTTGGAGTTGTCGAAGGGCTATCTTTACTGGGAACGAGCGGCATCGCCCAACCGCTCAGTGCGCCGGGGCAGTTGGCGGCTTACCGGGAGGAGCTGGCAGCGAAAGCACAGCACAATTGCTTGGTATTTTGCGTTGGCGAAAACGGTCTTGAGCTGGCACAGCGCTTCGGGATTAAGCCTCAGCAGCTCGTCAAAACGGCTAACTGGCTGGGCCCCCTACTCGTCGCTGCGGGGGGTCTAGACGTGGCGGAAATTTTGCTGTTTGGCTATCACGGAAAACTCATCAAGCTAGCAGGAGGAATTTTTCATACCCATCATCATTTAGCCGATGGCAGATTAGAAGTGCTCACGGCTCACTGTGCGAACCTTGGTTTACCCCCCCCCGTACTGAAGCAGGTATTTGCGAGCGCGACAACAGAAGCTGCCTTACAGCGGCTGCGCCAGCTAGATCGGGAAACAAACAGGACTTGGGTAGCACAGGTTTACGGTGCGATCGCCGCCACGATCGATCGGCGCACCCAAGACTACATCCGCAAGCACGCCGAACGAGATGTCAGCATCGGTTCTGTCCTGTTCGATCGCAATCGTACCGTAATCGTTTCTAGCGCTAACGGCACTACAATGTTGTCTAAGCTGTGCTAGGATAATTTAAATATATTAAGTTTAATTAAAAATCTGAGATTGCCTCTTTGATTTTAAATCGAGGAAGGCAGCAGTTTCGGTTTCGTTCTTATTGATACTTTAGTTCATCTACGCCACCAGAATCTATTGTGACTACTCAAACAGCAAGCATTCAAAGCGAGAGACCAACAGAGCCGCTAGGGAGCGTAAATCGTCAGATGATTGCGATTTTAGACTTTGGCTCGCAATATTCCGAGTTAATCGCTCGTCGCATCCGCGAGACTCAAGTGTACTCAGAAGTCCTCTCCTACCGGACTAGCGCAGAGCAAATTAAAAAACTGGGTCTGAAGGGCATTATTCTTTCGGGAGGGCCCAACTCTGTCTACGATCGCAGAGCTCCTCAATGCGATCCGGAAATTTGGCACCTCGGCGTTCCGATTTTGGGGGTTTGCTACGGTATGCAGTTGATGGTGCAGCAGTTGGGCGGAGAAGTAGAGCGAGCTGAACGGGGGGAATACGGCAAAGCAGCTCTCTGCATTGACGATCCGACGGATCTGCTGACGAACGTAGGTAGCGGCTCAACCATGTGGATGAGTCACGGTGATTCCTGTACTGCTTTGCCAGCCGGTTTTTCTGTTCTCGCTCATACGGAAAATACGCCCTGCGCGGCGATCGCTAACCAGGACAAGAAACTCTACGGCGTTCAGTTTCATCCAGAAGTGGTTCATTCTGAAGGCGGTATTGCGCTGATTCGCAACTTTGTTTATCATATCTGCGAATGTGAACCCACCTGGACAACGGAGGCATTTGTTGAGGAAGCCATCCGAGAAATTCGGGGGAAAGTGGGTCATAAGCGGGTGCTGCTGGCCCTGTCTGGCGGTGTTGATTCTTCCACTCTGGCGTTCTTACTGCACGAAGCAATCGGCGACCAGCTCACCTGCATGTTCATCGACCAGGGCTTTATGCGTAAAGGAGAGCCAGAGCGCCTAGTGAAACTCTTCAAGGAAGAATTTCATATTCCGGTGGAGTACGTTAACGCCCGAGAGCGCTTTCTGACTCGGATTTGCGACGTTACCGATCCAGAAGAAAAGCGCCGCCGTATCGGTCACGAATTTATTCAGGTTTTTGAAGAAGAATCTCAGCGGCTTGGTCCGTTTGACTACCTTGCTCAAGGCACTCTGTATCCTGATGTCATTGAATCTGCCGATACTAACGTCGATCCGCAGACGGGAGAACGGGTAGCGGTAAAGATTAAAAGTCACCACAACGTCGGCGGACTGCCTAAGAACCTCCGCTTCAAGCTAGTAGAACCCCTGCGCAAGCTCTTTAAAGACGAAGTGCGTAAAGTAGGACGCTCCATCGGCTTACCGGAAGAAATTGTTCGTCGTCATCCTTTCCCTGGACCAGGATTAGCGATTCGGATTATTGGGGAAGTCACAGCAGACAGGCTTAATATTCTTCGAGATGCTGACTATGTAGTGCGCGATGAAATTCAGCAGCAGGGGATGTACCACGATTTTTGGCAAGCTTTTGCTGTGCTGCTGCCGATTCGCAGTGTGGGAGTCATGGGAGATCAGCGCACCTACGCTTACCCCGTCGTGCTGCGCCTGATCTCGAGTGAAGACGGCATGACGGCAGACTGGTCCCGCGTTCCCTACGACTTACTAGAAACCATTTCTAACCGCATCGTTAATGAAGTCCAAGGAGTCAATCGAGTCGTCTACGACATTACCTCCAAGCCTCCTGGCACGATTGAATGGGAGTAGCGCCGTCGGCGCATGTCCCTTTGGGACGGGGAAGGGGGAATGGGGGAGTGATTCAATGTATTCCTTAGCCCTGTGTTCTTGACCCATTCCAGAGGGACATACCCGTTTCCCCTTCCCCTTTGTCCTTTTCCCGCCGCGGCAGCGGCTTCCGCCTGCGGCGCTAACGGCTCCAGCTCAGGTAAGGTAGCTGAGAGGCAGTTTTTTTAATCGCATCAGTATGGTTAACGAGCTGTTGGCAGTTGTCCCAGGTGCCAGAGAGCAGCATTTGCCTAGAACCTGTGCCTAAATTAATAGCGGCATGAAAGTCACCATAGTTAACCTGCATGGTGTCTAAATCTACGCTCATTGCCATCTGCGGTTCACGTTCAAGCAGCGTTTGGATCTGGTTAATGATGCGAGCTTCTGCCGTCACGCAAGGAATGCCAATAGCGACACAGTTACCAAAAAAGATTTCGGCAAAACTTTCCCCGATAATGGCTTCAATTCCCCATTTAGAGAGCGCTTGGGGAGCGTGTTCGCGGGAGGAACCACAGCCAAAGTTCCCGTTAACGACTAAGATTTTAGCTCCTTGGTACTGAGGTAAATCAAAGGGATGGTTGCCTCCCTCTTGAGTGCGATCATCAGCAAACGCCTGCTCTCCTAAGCCATCGAAGGTAACGCAGCGCAGGAAACGAGCGGGAATAATTCTGTCGGTGTCGATATCGTTGCCAATGACGGGAACTCCTTGGCCGGAAATCTGTTGAATTTTCATGGTAATTGGGGTTAACCAGGTACAAGAAACGTGGTGCTATCGTAGCAGATGCGGGCGATCGCCTGAAGGCTCTCGATTCCCCCTTTCTCTTTTCCCCATTTTTGATATCTGAGTAGTATCTCAAAAAAAAACAGTAATTCGATGTGGCTCAAATACGGCGTTGATATAGACAACCAATGCCTAGTATCAATTGAAGAAGTTCCCCGAGGCAAGACGCAGCTTGTTTGTTTGTACTGCGGTGGCTTGCTGACGGCTAAGAAGGGTCAAGTGAAACAGCACCACTTTGCCCATAGCGAAGCTACCTGTCAGCCCGTCGCTAGCCGCAGCGTTCCGACTCTACCGCTGTACGACGACTTCAACATTCAGCTATCAGGGCAAGAACTACAGCAGCTCAAGCAACTGTGGCGAGAGTATGGGGAAGCACCTTTAATTCCCTGGGTGCCAATGCGACTCGTATTGTCGAAGTTGCTGGTTTGGCATAATGAACAGCCCCCCGGCTATCAGTTTACTTCCCTCGGCAAAATTCCAGTGGGAGCGCTGCCGTTAAGACTCTTCAATCAGGTACAGGAAACGCTCCTGTTGACCAGGCTAGCAGAGTTAACGCAAGGATGGCAGCGGGCCAAAATGCTCAATCTATCCACCTTAAATCAGAGAGCAGCAGACTTAAAGATGTATCGCGCCCAGTTTAGCCGTATTCTGCGGCTCACTCTCTACTTTGTAGAAGTCTGTGCTGATGGCAAAACGCTGTACAAGATTGGAGTGACGCAGCGTGCTATTGCCGAACGAATGGCTGAAGTAGAACGGGACTTGCGATCGCACTATCAGCACCTTACCCTCCGCACCTTGGGGACGTGGCCGCATCGCGGCAACGTCGAACGATACTTCAAACATCGCTATCAAGACAACAATTATCCGATTGGTTCACTCACCGAGTATTTCCAGTTTGAGCGGGTTGAGCCGGTGCTGCAAGAGCTGTATCAGATGCAGCCCAAGGTGTTGACAACTGTTGAGCAAGAGATGCTGCAATCAGCGTCAATCAACGACCGAATTTTTGGTAAAGGTCAGGACTAACCGTGCGAGAGCAAACCTGGGGTTTGGAATAGGTTTTTAAGATAGTACTCCAGCGGCGGTCGGACTCACTACTGCATGGTGGAGAGTTGGCTGTAGGACTACCAACAGTCGTTTTTCCCCACGACCAAGATTTTAATGCTTCGTAGGCTTGATTAATCTTTTTAATTTCTGCCTCCGCTTTCTGCTGTAGCTGAGGAGAATCGGTAAAGCGATCTGGATGCCAGACCTTAACCAGAGCTAGATAAGCAGCTCTGATCTGTTCGGGAGGGGCATCGAAGTTAACGCCGAGAATGGCACAGTAGTGTTGAACGCTTTGCATTATGCGAGCTCCTGTTACCTCGATAGAACTTGTTCAGCCGCGTACTAAGGAGCGCCGTTCACCCGCTCGATGGCGAGTGATGTGTTCGGTTGAATTAGCCGCTTAAGCTCTAGAGTTCCCAATAATGCTGTTAAAACGATCGCCAACTCAGGCTAACCACCTCTTTTTTGCCACAGGTGCCGGTCGTGCTCTGTCTGCTACCGCTCTCATCAGTCAGCATAGCTTTAAGAAATGAACATTTAGTGATGAAGCCAAGGCTGAGGCTAATAAATGGTCACTTTTTCAGCAGTAGGTCACCATTCTTCTAGTAATTTAATCTCGCCTTAACTTCCCTAAAGATTTAAACTTATATTTTGCGGAAAATATTGCCGCCGAGAAACCATTATCACGTTAAGCTGTGCGCAAAAAAATTATTGCCGGAAACTGGAAAATGAACAAAACTCAAGCAGAGTCTTTGGAGTTTTGGGAAGCGTTTGAATCAGAGATTGAGTCTACTCAAGACAGAGAAGTTGTTCTCTGCGTTCCCTTTACCGCGCTGGCAGTCATGTCTAAGCATCTGTACGAAAGTCGGGTGCAGTTGGGAGCACAAAACATTCACTGGGAAGATACCGGAGCCTATACAGGAGAAGTGGCTGGCTCCATGCTTACAGAATTGGGAGTAAGCTACGTCATTGTTGGTCATAGCGAACGCCGACAGCACTTTGGAGAAACTGACGAAACGGTGAATCTCCGTCTGAAGGCGGCTCAGCGCCACGGGTTAATTCCGATTTTGTGCGTCGGAGAAACAAAAGCTCAGCGAGATGCCGAGCAAACAGAGACAGTCATTATCAGTCAAATTAAAACTGCTCTAGTAAATATCGACTTGCATCAGTTGGTCATTGCTTACGAACCAATCTGGGCCATTGGCAGTGGCGATACCTGCGATGCATCAGAGGCCAACCGCATTACTGGTTTGATTCGTTCTTTGCTCGATCATCCTGATGTTGCTATTCAGTACGGAGGCTCGGTTAAACCAAACAACATTGATGAAATCATGGCGCAACCAGAAATTGATGGCGCTTTAGTTGGTGGTGCTAGTCTGAAGCCAGACAGCTTTGGTCGGATCGTTAACTATCAATAGCTCGGTTCCTTAAAAAGATGACATTGAAGATCAGAACCCATGCGTTTGACTGGGGCAAACGGACCTACCTCATGGGGGTCTTAAACGTGACTCCTGACAGTTTTAGCGATGGGGGCGAGTTTAATACGCTAGAGGCGTCGCTAGTTCAAGCTCACAGGCTTGTCGAGGCAGGAGCCGATATTTTGGATATCGGGGGTCAGTCTACTCGTCCCGGGGCGGAGCAGATCGCTCCGGAAGAGGAGTTCAATCGAGTCATCCCCGTGATTCAGGAGGTGCGATCGCACCTCGACATTCCCCTTTCGGTTGACACAACCAGAGCCTCAGTGGCTCAAGCGGCTGTTGAGGCGGGGGCGGATCTCGTCAACGATATTTCGGGCGGCACTTTCGACCCGCTGATGTTGCCGACTGTCGCTCGATTAGGCGTTCCAATTATATTAATGCACATCCGGGGTACGCCTCAAACGATGCAGCAGCTCACCGCCTACCAGGATTTAGTCGGGGAAATCTGCTGCTTTCTGGAGCGCCAGATTCAGAGTGCCCTCGATGCTGGCGTGGCGCGATCGCAGATCGTCATCGATCCGGGCATCGGCTTTGCGAAAGCCGCCCCTCAAAGTTTAGAGCTGCTGCGACGACTGCCGGAATTGAGGCGGCTCAATGTCCCCCTATTAGTCGGTCCTTCCCGCAAAAGCTTTATCGGACGGGTTCTCAACCAGGAGAATCCTAAGCTTCGGGTGTGGGGAACAGCAGCGGCGATTGCCAGTGCGATCGCTGGAGGAGCAGATATTGTCCGGGTTCATGATGTTGCTGAGATGAGTGATGTGTGTCGCGTAGCAGACGCCATCTGGAGAGGACAAGCAAGCTAGTCCTGAATCCGTTCTGATTTCTTGACGTGTCCATCCGGGACTCCTACCGCAAGCAAGCAACGCTCCCCCTGATAGGTCCAGCAAAGTGGAAGGCCATAGAAAGTTGCCAGGATTGACAATTACAGAAATTACGCAGATTGTGCGTCCCAAGGGGAAAATTCCGTCATGCCCCTTTGCTTGTCACGGGAATAGGAATTTTAGCGCTTCGCCAGTATCTTATTTGATGACGAGGGTAGTCCACAAGATGTCAGGATAGGGGGGTAGTCAAATGCTAGATTGAGATGACATCGCCTCTGCCACCCTGCCCCCGCTGCGGGTCAACCGAAGTAGTCAAGGCAATATTCACAGTGACATCTGAGATAGAGATAATGATGAGGAGCGCTTAGGAGACAAGAGAGAAACGAGCAGTAGCCACTAGCCGGCTGGCAGAATTCTCTGCTCTGAAAGTTGACATTTAGACCCCGGCAACTCCACTCCACGAAGAATTGCTGTACCAAAAGCAGATCACTCAAGCAAATAATGAGAATCTTCCAAAAATAGCAGTTTTGTTCAAGACTATGCTGCTGCGGATGTTTTAATGTCTTTACCATTGTTGTTAAGAACTGGTTGCCAAGGGTTAAAATATGCAAGTCAGTATCAATACTTACAGCGCTTTGCAGGTTTATGAGGGACAATAACAGCAGTGGGTAAACCAGTTACGCAAATGCTGAGGATTTATGAGATACATCGCTATTTTGATGAGCAAATCAACTTTTTTAGCGGTCTTGGGAGAAAACTGTCTC
>JBHJGN010000002.1:0-11115 GCA_050331735.1 Cyanophyceae cyanobacterium | reverse complement strand
TCCCAGATTTCAGCAAGAACGCTGCTTTGCTTGGTATCAGAGAAAATATCGACGCTTAGTTGTCCGCTCTTGAGCGTCTGCCTCTTGTCTTCGATGGTTTCTTGACTCTGGCTCTCATTCATATGTGGATAGGTAAAACTGTATTAGTGGGATAGGGTCGTGCTATACCCGCTTTCTTACAAAATTTGTTCAATAGGAGCAGTACTTTGCGGAATCAATCAGTAACAACAAAATGTTAGGAGCATCTGCTTTGGCTTCAGTCGATTTCATACCATCTCTGGAAAGTAAAGCGACAAATGCGGTATAGGGGGAGAAGGGGAAAGGTTTTAGCTCTCTTTTGTTTGCGTAGCATCACTATTAAGAAATAGTATCAGTAACCCAGTATCGGGCTGAGATTCTTTATAGGTGATGCCAATCTTGCCGTCGAATTGAGGCTCGGGTGGAGGGAAGAGTTCGGCCTTCCCCTGGACAAATTCAATGACGTTATTTAATCTCCAACGATGTCTCTCTAAACAACGCCGATTCACAGTTGCTTAGGCTAGAACAAAAATATAAGAGCCAGATCAGCACTTATACGAAAGTTATCAATACTCTCAGAAAAGATGCTATGGCTGATTGATGGGTAGAAGCCCTCAATAAGAGCTTTGATGAATTTCTCGCTACAATAACTGAGACTAAATATTGAACTTAGAACCAATGGCAGAAGCAAAAATCGGCGTTATTGGCGGTAGTGGACTTTACCAAATGGAGGCGCTGAAAGATAGAGAGGAAGTCAAGGTAAACACTCCTTTTGGTGAGCCGTCTGATGCTTTAATTGTCGGAACCCTAGAGGGAATGCCCGTTGCTTTTCTGCCTCGCCACGGGCGCAATCATCATCTCATGCCCTCTGAACTACCGTTTCGCGCCAACATTTATGCTCTCAAAAAGCTCGGGGTGGAATACATCATTTCGGCTTCGGCGGTTGGCTCTCTTAAAGAAGCGGTAAAACCTCTCGACTTGGTTCTTCCCGACCAGTTTATCGACCGCACCAAAGGACGAGTTTCTACCTTTTTTGGCGACGGTATTATTGCTCATATTGCCTTTGGTCATCCGGTTTGCCAAAGTTTAGCAGCCGTGTTGGCCGAGGCGATCGCCTCCCTTGCTCTTCCTGACGTGACTCTTCACCGTGGGGGAACCTACGTCTGTATGGAGGGGCCCGCCTTTTCCACCCAGGCAGAATCGCACCTCTATCGTAGCTGGGGAGCCACCGTCATCGGCATGACCAATCTACCGGAAGCCAAGTTAGCCAGAGAAGCAGAAATAGCCTACGCAACGCTTGCTTTAGTCACAGACTACGACTGCTGGCATCCCGACCACGACCAGGTGACGGTAGAGATGGTCATTGATAATCTCCGGCGCAACGCCGTCAATGCTCAAAAAATTATTCAAGAGACCGTGAAGCGCCTGAGTCAGAATCTCCCCGAATCTGAGGCTCACTCCGCTCTGCAATACGCCATTCTCACTCCTTTAACTGAGGCTCCCGCCGCCACCAAGGAAAAATTGTCATTATTATTACAGAAGTATCTTTGAAATCGGCAACAGGAATACGGATTTAGCTAAAAGGTCTTTACCGCTAAACTCTAGTAGATTAGAGTTAGGCTGATGCGAGAGCCGCAACTCCTACCACAGTTGAGCGATTGAATTTCCCCCTTTTCCCCTAACCCGTTGCCCTTTCCCCCAAACTGCCCTGTGTAGTTTGTTAACCGACAGTACCAGCAACAGATGAACATTTTCACTAACCTACTTTCCCTAGATAAGCCTAAGCCACAACGTCAGCAAGGTCTACCTCGTCCGCAGAGTCGTCGCGGTATTGAGATTAAGTCTGGGCGAGAATTGGACATCATGCGCCAGTCCGCCAGAATTGTGGCTACGGTCCTCAAAGAAATTTCAGAGATGGTGGAACCAGGAATGACCACCGCCGATTTAGATGCCTATGCAGAAAAGCGGATTAAAGCGATGGGCGCCACTCCTAGCTTCAAAGGCTACTATGGCTTTCCCGGCTCGATTTGTGCCTGTCTTAACGATGAGGTCGTTCACGGGATTCCGAGTAAAAAGAAAGTGATTCGCGCCGGAGACGTGCTCAAGGTGGATACCGGAGCCTACCAAGGAGGGTATCACGGCGACTCCTGCATTACCCTTGCCGTTGGTCAGGTTTCGTCTGAGGCTAAAAAATTAATTCAGGTAGCTCAGGATGCCTTATACAAAGGCATTGAGCAGGTCAGAGCCGGTAACTTCTTAATGGATATTGCCGGAGCCATCGAAGACCACGTCAAAGCCAGCGGCTTTGCTGTCGTCGAAGATTATACAGGTCATGGTGTGGGGCGCAATCTTCACGAAGAGCCTGCGGTGTTCAATTTCCGCACCAATCAAATGCAAAATATCAAGCTCCGGGCGGGGATGACCTTGGCTATTGAGCCGATTGTTAACGCGGGGTCGAAGGTGACTCGGACGCTGCGCGATCGCTGGACGGTCGTGACTGTGGATCGCTCTCTTTCGGCTCAATTCGAGCATACTGTTTTAGTGACCGCTGATGGATCTGAAATTCTGACAGACAGAACCAAAGTATGACGGTTGAGCCGCGACCACCCTTGTCTCCCTTCAGCAATTCCGCTAGCCGCTAATGAGAAGGAAGCATCGCCCCTTTAGGGGAGCGGTACATCTGTCGTCGATCGAGCTTTGTTGCTGGCAAAATTTTAAAAATTACCGTCAGCAAAATAAAACGGACTATTAAGAAAGCGATAATTTTAGGAGTGAAACTGCTATGATTTTGATTGAGTGAAGCTTTCTCAAACTTTAATAAAATCTCAGTTTAAGATTCTTGGAATTATTGGGAATTCTAAATAGTAACTCGTTCCCATCTTGCATCAATTACAGAGCATGACTGCCTTAAAAAGTATTGGCTGCACCGCTGAAGGAATTCACTGGAATTTTGTGCTCATTGCGCCTCTAAAATTAGGGATTGTTCGTCACCTATCTAGATAGCTCTGCTACCAGAGCTGCTGTGGTTTATTTTGCGGTTAACAAGAGATGAAATTCAGGCTCAATCGGTATCGCCAGCAGGTGAAGCTAGCAGCACAGGCAGTTAAGACGTGGCACAGACAAGTTGGAATTAGCCTTTTGCTGGCAGTAAGCTGTAGTGTTGCCTCTGCCTCAGCCGCAGAGCGGGTCACACTGCACTTAGGACCGCTACAAAGCTCTGTATCCGTTAGCGATCTAGAACGCTTTGCGCATACGGGACAGCTATCGCCAGCACTCAGACCTTACCGGTTGCTGCTAACTCCCCAGGTTCAGCAAATGCTGCAAAGAAATTTGCCCGTCGATCCGGTAGTCGCTCATTCATTTTTTGAGGAGCTACGGCGTTCTCCTGATGGCAATCAGCTCTTTCAACAGTTGAGCGTTGCTCTTCCCGGAACCACGACGGAAAAAATTCAGGAGACCTTGACGAACGCAGCTCAGCACAACAAGCATCTCAGCGCGCTCAGCCTGCTGCGGGATTACCCGGCTGAAGACTTGGCCGTTAATTTAGTCGCCTCAGCCGGCATGGCTATCCAGTTTAACGCCTTCACCTTCCACAACAAAATTCTCGGTCCCAAGCTCAGGAATAGTTTAGCCGTTGAAAATCCACTTCAGTCCAGCGTTGAGACCACGGCACCAGGAGATGAAGCCGTCTTTAAACGCACCGTCATTATGCGGGATCAGCGCAGGCAGCGTACTATTCCAGTAGACTTTTACTACAGCTTTCAGTCTCACGGTCCTCTCATCGTTTTGTCTCATGGCTTTGCGGCGGATCGCAAATTTTTGACCTATCTGGCTCGTTATTTAGCCTCTCATGGCTTGACCGTCGCTGCCGTCGAGCATCCCGGTAGCAACATTACGTCTCTTGTGGAGGTGTCAGCAGGCGTTAGTCCTCACAATTTTCTGCCCGCGTCGGAATTTGTTGATCGCCCTAAAGACATTACCTTCCTACTTAATGAGCTAGAAAGAATTGTTCGCACCCGCGGCTATCTCAAAAGTAAGTTTAATACTCAGCAGGTTGTCGTGATTGGACATTCTTTCGGCGGCTATACGGCGCTGGCGCTAGCTGGAGCTGAACTGAAACCAAAAGAATTACGCGCTTTCTGTCAGCGCCTCAGTCCCCTAGGAAGAGCACCCGCCGACTGGTTACAGTGTGCTGCGGCTGAACTACCCTACGAAACGATCAAACTGCAAGATCGGCGCGTGAAAAGAATCATTGCTCTCAACCCAATTGTCGGTTACTTGTTTGGTCAAGCTGGCTTAGCGCGAGCTAACCTACCCGCCCTCATTCTCTCCTCCAGTGAAGACTCGATTACCCCTCTAGTGGCTCATCAGCTCAAGCCCTTTGAGAAACTGCCAGGAGAAAAATATCTTCTGAGCGTTATTGGCGGTACTCACATGAGCGTTACCGATCTTGGTAATTCCGATAGTCTGGTGGCCAGAAACACTTTGGTTAAAGAGCTGATGGGAGCAGAAGCAGAACCGATTCGACAGGTTGTTCAAAATGCGAGTTTAGCTTTTGTTTATCAGCTCGCAGACGAGGAGCGGTATCAGTCTTTCTTAACACCTGCCTATGTGCAGTCGTTATCTAACGACACGGTTTCTCTGCGCCTGACGAAGGAACTACCCGCTAATATGAAAGCCTGGCTTAAAGTCCTTAATTTTGGGACGCAGCAGTTGACGCTGCGCCAGCCGAAGAAAGAGCCAAAAGTCCCCCTGCTGATTGAGCAGCTCAAGAACTCTGCTTCAACAGCGAGAGCAATTCTGCCTCAACCTCAAGCCTGTATTGGTCAGCTCGATCGCATTTTTACTAGTCTTCTCATTGACTACAACCGCCATTCGGGAAGATTAGGCTAGTCTAGTTTAGGAAGCCACATGTCGGATTTGAACCGACGACCCCTCCATTACGAGTGGAGTGCTCTACCACTGAGCTAATGTGGCGTTCAACTAATATGGCCCGAACAAACCGAATCGTTTGCTCGGTGACACCGCCGCGACGAGTTATTAGTATAGCAACTTTACTCGATTAAGTGCGACTTAGGCGAGCAGCGCTCGTCATAACATGATTTTTAAAATAGTGAGTTCAAAACGATGTCAGATTTTAATCAGCGTAGCCAAGCCTCTAATCCTCGGAAAATGGATTCAGAAAAGTATGCTCGGCTTAAAGCCGAAGCGCAAGCTCCCTACAGAGGATTCAGAAGATTTTTCTACATCGCTTTCGGAGCCTCGGGTCTCATCGGAGCCTTTGTTTTTTTAACGCAAATCGTTGCGGGAAAGGATATTTCCTCGGCTTTACCAAACTTTGCTCTTCAAATTGGCATCGTCGCGCTGATGGTTTGGCTCCTGCGTTGGGAACAACAGCAAGAACAATAAGCGATCGCTAATCGCTGCAACCAGAAACACCACTTGGCAAGAGCTTAGCAGCCCCTCAGCGAGCTAGCTCTAATACTTTTTGTTACAATTTAGAGAGAAACTCAGATTAAAGGACAATAGACGATGGCTCAGCGATTAAAGCGATGGGAATCGCCTCGCCGTCAAGGACGCAATGACAAGGGTAAAGGCGGCTCGGCCAGACAAAGGCAGTTGAAAAAACAGCAGCAAATGCTTCGCAGAAAGCTTAAAGACTCGCCACCAGCTCAACACAACCAGCCTAGCAGGGAAGAGATTGTCTCTTCCCTTTTTTTTGGGCACAGCACCGAGAGAAATTTAGCTGGCTTGCCTCCCTTGAAATAGTCAAGGAATCACTCTGGACACAACTTCCCTAAAGCTCAATTGAGTAAGCTATGATTATTTTGATAATATGTAGCCAAATTAACAGATTTAGTCAGAAATACTTGCTTACGGAAGGAGAGCATGAAAAAAGTAGAAGCCATTATTAGACCATTCAAGCTAGATGACGTTAAAGTATCTCTCATTAGCATCGGCGTGATTGGCATGACCGTGACTGAAGTGCGCGGGTTCGGGCAGCAAAGAGGACAAACAAAACGCTATCGCGGGAACGAGTATCAGGTTGAGTTTTTACAAAAGATTAAGGTAGAAGTAGTCGTTGAAGAGAGTAAAGTCGAAAAGGTCGTCGAATTTTTGTCTGAGGCAGCGCGAACGGGCGAAATCGGGGATGGCAAGATTTTTATCAGCCCGGTAGAGGAAATTATTAGAATCAGAACCGAAGAACGGGGAATAGATGCCATCTAAAGCGATGGGGGAGGAGGTTGGTTAAGCTGGTCACTAGCTTGTGGCAGTAAGCCCTCAAAGCCTGTCGCGTTGCTTTCGACCGCTGATTTCGCCTAGCGGGAGCTGGCCCCTTGGCTGATAGTGACTGCTCTGAGCCGCTGGCACTCTCTCTGAGCTGCTAGCTTGCTTATCCTCAGTTCTACGGTTTTGCTCTTCATCCGCAATCTCAGCTTCTGGCTGAGATTTTTTACTACCATTGCTATGGTAGTGTCAGCAATAGAAATTCAACGGTTATCGGAGTATTTACCTTTTCCTACAAATATAGAATGTCTAGGGTAAAGATGAGGAGAGATAATGATGATTTTGGGCTTCTTAACCGCTGTTTTAACTCAAAGTTTAGCGGTTGAAGGCTCCGGTGCCGACCGACTGAGAACGCCCCCTCCAATCAAATCGAAGTGACACCGGGTTTAGTCTGGATTACGGCCCCAAATCACGATCGCGACAACCCCGATATTTTTCTCTTTACGGTGAGAACAGTCCTTGAGTTTTAGCCGTCTCATTCAATCCCCCATCCGGGTATCCCAGTCATCCTCTAACCCCGGTCGGGGCATGGGCCTGATGCTTTTTTTACTTAGCTGACGTAGCCAGAAACCTCCCGCAACGGCAGTCATTAAAGACAGCCAGCCCGTGAGCGGTTCCAGGAGGAGAAAACCACCGATGGCAAACATCGCTCCAAACAGCAGTAGAATTGCCGCCAGCACTCGCAGCATTTCTTTGCAGAGATTTTGCTCGGGCATAATCCCAGTACGCTGCCGCTGACGTTGCCAGCCTCCTCCT
Organism: Cyanophyceae cyanobacterium; assembly: GCA_050331735.1. Classification (GTDB taxonomy): domain Bacteria; phylum Cyanobacteriota; class Cyanobacteriia; order Cyanobacteriales; family JBHJGN01; genus JBHJGN01. The sequence continues at coordinate 4,053 of JBHJGN010000002.1, read as the reverse complement.
CCAGGGCGGACCTGTCGATAAAAACGATCTAGGGTGGCATCGGACTCTGGTGGCGTCAGGAACATTACCGTGACCCAAATCAGAGCCGTCACCGCAGAAATCACCAGTAGCCGTATGCCAAAGTCAGCGAAGCGCTCATTCACTGACGGGATACTGGTAAACACCCCTACGACGAATCCGCCCACCATTGCCGCCAATTCCGCTGCCGCGTTGATGCGCCACCAAAACCAGCGCAGAATCAAAACCAACCCTGGTCCTGTGCCAATGGCAATGACTAAGCGGAAAACAGTGCGGACATCCTGGGCATAAAAGGCAGCGGTCGCGCCTAAAATTGTGACCAACACCGAGGCCATTCTGCCAGCCAAGACCAGCTCAGCCTGGGAAGCGCTGGGGCGAAAAAAGCGCCGATAGAGGTCGTTAGTGAGATAGGAAGCTCCCCAGTTAATCGAGGTGGAAACGGTACTCATAAAAGCCGCTATTAGAGAGGCAACCACAAGCCCTAGCAGTATTGGTGGCAAAAAGTCCAGCATCAGCCTGGGGTAACCCAACTCTCGATCCGACAAATCGGGATACACAACCAGAGCAACTAGCGCCACCACAATCCAGGGCCAGGTCCGCACAATGTAGTTCAAGATATTGAAAAACCAGGACGCTTTTTCTGCTTCCCGTTCATCTTTGGCTGCCGCTAGTCGCTGCACAAACTCCCCGCCGCCGTCGCTGCGGCGAAACGACCACCACTGAACGAATAAGTACGCTGAAAAAGTGGTGGCCGTAATTCCTGCTGTATCGCTCCAGCCCAGTCCACCACTGCCAAAAGACAGCGGCAAAAACGATAAAGCATCAAATTCTGTAACCTGCTGGACGGCTGGAATCAGTTCGCCCATCCCGCCGACCGAGTTAACCGCCACAACGGCAACGGCGATCGCTCCCAGTAAACCGAGGAAAAACTGAAAAAAGTCGGTGGTCACAACGCCCCATAACCCCGAAAAACCGGAATAAATGAGGACAAACAGGCTCACGCCGATAACGCTCCAGATTTTCAGGTTTTCTCCGGGAGCGAGACCTAAACTTTGCCACAGTTCTAAAGCGTCGATTACCTTGACCATAGCGAGCATAGCGTAACCGATGCCGATACAGTTGATCGGCACGGCAAACAGAAACGCTTTCGTCGCTCGTAAAATCGCTGCTGTTTGACCGCCGTAGCGCAGTTCTGTCAGTTCCGCATCCGTGACAATCTCAGAACGTCGCCAGAGTCGGGAGAAGACATAGATGAGAACAATGTGAGCCACGCCAAAGCTCCACCATTCCCAATTACCCGCAATGCCGCGAGTGGCCACTACACCACAAATATATAGAGGGGTATCAATCGAAAAAGTGGTAGCGGCCATGCTCGTTCCCGCTAACCACCAGGGTAAAGAGCGGCCAGAAACAAAAAAATCGACTAGGCTTTTTGAGGCTCTGCGAGATAAATAGATCCCTAATCCCATCGTCAGGATCAGGTAGAGCAGGACAATCAGCCAATCAAGAATTGTCATAGAGATCATCTGGATGAGAAGTGCGCTTTGGTTATACCCGTTTCCGTTATTAGTTGCCCATTGTCAGCTAATTGTCAACTTAGTTAACGAGTTTGGTGAGGATGAATTAGCTGACAAGAATGAAGCGGAATTTGAAATCATCTGCCCAGTCGCGGTTTCCGTCCGCTCGTTATCGGACAAGAACGCCTCGCGATTTATCGTCTCTAGATCCTAAAATTGCTCAAAGCTTCACGCCACAGCAGCTTGAAGCAGTCACTCAGGGGTTGAAACGCGCCGCCCAACCGTCCCCTAAATTAGTAGACCTGCGATTTACGGTGGATCTGCTGTTTTCCCGCTTCTACTTAGTGATCTTAGTTGGTAAAGACCGCCGCCAACACCGGCGCGATTATGCGCCAAGCAAGCTAGCTCAAGCGGGTAATTGGGTAGCGGCGGTCGTTCTTTTAATCGGAGCCAATTTAGTCGCGAGTGCTGCTATTGTTCTAATCGCTTATTTAATCAAATCGGCGGTGGGAATTGATGTATTTTCCGACCGCCATATTGCAGATGTGATTCAGGAGTTCTGGCGCTAACAGCCCTGTTTGCGAGTACTAACGAGGTTCTCCTCACTTCTGCACTTGAGCAACCTTTGGATAGCGCTTCATTAACGCTCTGACCTGTTCAGCATGGTAAGAACTGCGGGTGAGGGGAGAAGCAACCACCTGAAGGAAGCCAATGGCTTCGCCAAACTGTTGCCAGTCCTCAAATTGTTCCGGGGAAACGAATTCTTGCACCCCGAGATGTTTTAGCGATGGTTGCAAATACTGGCCAATGGTCACAATATCACAGTCAACAGCCCGTAAATCCTGCATCAGCGATCGCACTTCCACATCGGTTTCGCCAAGTCCAACCATTAATCCTGATTTAGTGTAAACGCCGGGAGCGAGTTCGCGAGACCGTTGCAGAAGCGTCAGCGATCGCTCGTAGCGTCCTTGAGGACGCACCCGACGATAGAGACGCGGGATGGTCTCGATGTTGTGATTGAGCACCTCCGGCTTGGCTGAGAGAATCAGCTCTAGCGCTTGCCAGTTGCCACACAGATCGGGAATGAGAACTTCAATGGTTGTGTTTGGCGAAGTGGCGCGGACGGCTTCAATACAGCGCCCGAACTGAACTGCACCGCCGTCTGGCAAGTCATCCCGATTGACAGAGGTGATTACCACATGATTGAGCTTCAATCGCTGTACCGCTTCGGCTAGCCGTCTCGGTTCGGTCGGGTCGAGGGGCTGCGGTTTTTTCTCAAAATCAATATCGCAGTAGGGACAAGCGCGGGTACAGGCTGGTCCCATAATTAGAAAGGTTGCTGTTCCAGCCTGAAAGCATTCCCCAATATTTGGGCACGAAGCCTCTTCGCATACTGTGTTAAGCCCTAAATCTCGTAGCGTCTCTTTAACGCTGCCCACACGCTGCCACTGAGGGGCTTTTACCCGTAGCCATGTCGGTTTAACTGTCACGCCCAAAATCCCTTCTGTGTTGAGCTGTACATTATGTATCTTATCAATTTCGGCGTCAGCATCCTTTGGAGACGTGATAGTATGAGATCTGATAGTGCCAATTGATACGGCGGGATGTGGCGCAGCTTGGTAGCGCACTTCGTTCGGGACGAAGGGGCCGCTGGTTCGAATCCAGTCATCCCGATACCACTAAAACTTTCTCACCAAGAGGGTTTCGTTGTTTCTAAGGAATGGAAAACAACCAGCATCCTTCTCAATAAGGAACGCACTTTTGGATACATTTAGCCCTTTTTAGACCCTAAAGTAGTCGGATTCTGGCAGAAAAATCAATTGTGTTAGTTTCGATACATCAAGGGGGTCAGCCAATAATCCAGCGGGGCAAAATCCAAAGTGGTAGGGGGATCGTTAAAGTTGAGAGTGGTGAGGGTCATCTGCGACTTTGCTGGACCTATCAGGGGAAGCGTCGGTCGCTCGCAGTAGGACTTCCAGATGGCCATATCAACAGGGGCCATGCTGAGCGACTGGCGCTGCAGATTGAGCTGGGCATTTCTAGTGGGAACTATGACAGCACTTTAACGAAGTACAAACCCCAAAGACAAATTGGTAGGAATGGTCGGATTTCTTGTGCTGAGCTGTTTGAGAAGTTCATGCATATTCAGAAAACTTCTAAGAGTCTACGTGTGGGTAGCATGTGCCGATACGCAGGAGCACAGCGGCATCTTAGTAAGTTCTTTAGGGAAAAGCCTGCTGCTTTCGTTGAGCATGTGCTACAAAGCTGTAGCGATCGCACGACGAAAGATTACTTGCTCTTAATTAGAGCGTGCTGGGATTGGGGAAAAGAACAGCAGTTGCTCGAATTTGAGCGAAATCCCTGGTTGGACGTTCTAGAGGAGAAGGAGCTAAATTCTGGCTTTCGGTCCTCAACGACATTCATAACCGAGGAGTCGAAAAAAACTGCATCGCCTGCGTGGATGGATTGACCGGATTTCCCGAAGCCATTGAAGCCGTTTTTCCTCAGACCAAGGTGC
>JBHJGN010000001.1:0-137660 GCA_050331735.1 Cyanophyceae cyanobacterium | reverse complement strand
GAGACAGTTTTCTCCCAAGACCGCTAAAAAAGTTGATTTGCTCATCAAAATAGCGATGTATCTCATAAATCCTCAGCATTTGCGTAACTGGTTTACCCACTGCTGTTATTGTCCCTCATAAACCTGCAAAGCGCTGTAAGTTGTAGGCAAGACTAAAAGACGAATGGAAGAGGTGAAATGAATGAGCTGGTTTTTCTGACCGTCCATCAGCTTGCACAAATGCTCCGCGATTGTCACGTCGCGAGGGGAGAGAACTAGATTGCTGAAATTTAATGTCTTTGATCGGCACTATATTTCTCGTTACTGACTACCTTTTCGTTTTTAACGCTAGCGGAATCAATACAGGCGATCGCTTCTTGAAGAGCAGGCAGTCTTCTGCTGAAGCGTTGTTCGGGCGGTAGCAGCTTGAGCAGCTTCATTTTTTGTAGCCTTTCTCGGACTTTACCAGCAGCACCCACCAGATACACCTGTCGTTTTTTGCCGCGAGCATCTTTAACCATGTTTTCGATAGCCAAAGAAGCAGTCACCCCCAGTAACGGAACATCGCTCAGGTCTAAAATCAACACCTCGTAGTTACTCACAATTCCCATAGATTGAGAGATTGTTTTGGCAGCACCAAAGCTCATCGGTCCACTCAAATTGAATAAGAGAATTTTTCCTCTAGCTTGTTTGAGTATTTGTTTCTCTTCACTATCTAAATCGCTATCATCCTCTGGATCAGTAATGGCTTTTACTTGCTGGCTCTGAAGATCGCTTAAGCTTTTAACGGTTAATAAATTAGCAAAAAATACGCCCACCGCCACTGCCGTAATCAAATCGACAAATACAGTCAAAAACAGGACTAGGTACATAATCCCCGTTGCTTTTAGAGAAATATGATGGGCGCGTTTTAGAAAGCTCCAGTCGATAATATCGATTCCAACTTTCATCAAAATGCCTGCTAAAACAGCGTGAGGAATATTTTCGGTTAATTCTCCTGCCTTGAGAACAATTACCAGTAACACTAAGGCATGAACCATCCCAGAAATCGGAGTCTGGCCGCCAGTTTTAACATTAATGACAGTCCGCATTGTTGCACCTGCCCCAGGCAATCCACCACACAAACCAGCAATCAGATTACCAATTCCTTGACCAATTAACTCGCGGTCCGAATTATGTTGAGTGTGAGTAATGTTGTCAGCTACCAAAGAAGTGAGCAAGGAGTCAATGGAGCCTAAAACTGCCAACATCAAGCCATAGCCAATGATGTTTCTAAGCTGAGCAAGATCAAAAGCTAATGGCTGTAGCTTAGGCCAACCCTGGGGAATATCGCCAATCAAGCGCAAATCGCTGTTAGGGAGATAAACAGCAACTAAAGTCCCGACGATGAGCGCCAGCAGAGGAGAAGGAATGAAACGATTTAATTGAGCCGGAGACCCAAAAACGATGGCTAGAGTTAAAATGCCTAACCCTACAGCAGCAGCGTTAGCATGAGTCAGAAAATAGGGAAGCTGACTGACCGACTCGACGACATCGGCGGAAGCGGGGTGTCCTAAAAAAGGACCAATCTGTAACAAGATAATAATCAGACCGACCCCAGACATAAAGCCCGAAATGACCGTATAGGGCATCAGAGTGATGTATTGACCGAGCCGTATCACCCCAAATAAAATCTGAAATAGTCCTCCGAACACAACTGCGGTAAAAGCCATCGCAACGCCGTGTTCGGGGTTATTGGCTGCTAAACCAGAAAAAACGGTAGCGATCACGACAGTCATTGGTCCTGTCGGACCAGAAATTTGGGCCGGTGTCCCGCCAAACAGGGAAGCAAAAAAGCCCACAAAGATGGCCCCATATAAACCCGCGATCGCGCCAGCCCCAGAAGAGACTCCAAAAGCCAGGGCTAGGGGCAAAGCAACCACTGCGGCAGTGATTCCACCAAACAGATCGCCTCGGATATTCTTAAAATGTAAACCGTTAACAAGCTGCATAAAAAAGGGAGGTTGTGCTGAATTGACCAATAACTGCTGAGCTGACTAATAATGTTTAGCCCCAAATTCGATAATAATGTTACAAGGAAAGGCTAATACTCAAGCCATCAAGATATACCAACTCGGATTTGCTTCAGGAATAGTCATTCGCATGGCTGCTGGTACAGCAAGAAGCCCTAGCACACGATAAAGCCTTTGATACTGTGGGCAGATACCAATGACTGATACAATTCCCTCCGTCGCCAAACTATTCATTTATCCCGTTAAATCTCTAGAGAGAGTTGAGGTTACCAAGGTAGTCGTTCTCAGGAGTGGGGCGTTAGCAGGCGATCGCTCTTTTGCGCTCTTCGACCGCTCCGGTCACTTTGTTAATGGCAAGCGAAATCAGCGAGTTTATGCCCTGCGCTCTGAATTTGATCTTGAAACGAACAGGATCTCATTGCGGGTGGAGGGAACAGAAGAGGTCAACACTTTTAATCTGGAGAGTGAAGCCCTAGAATACTGGCTGAGTAAGTACTTTGGGTTCCCAGTTGCCGTAAAGCAAAACCTTGAAATGGGGTTTCCAGACGATACCGAGTCTCCCGGTCCCACCATTATCAGCACTGCTACCCTAGAAGCGATCGCCTCCTGGTATCCTGAACTGGATGTTGAAGCAGTCCGCCTGCGGTTTCGCTCCAACATTGAAATTTCTGGAGTGCCTGCCTTTTGGGAAGATCGGCTGTTTACAGAAGCCGGGGAAACAGTTAAGTTTCAAATCGGGGACGTGCAGTTTAGAGGCGTTAACCCCTGTCAGCGCTGCGTTGTCGTGACCCGTGACCCCAAAACAGGAGTGGCTACTCCAAATTTCCAGAAAACCTTTGTCACGCAGCGACGGGAAACTTTACCGGACTGGGCTGAGCGATCACGTTTTAACCACTTCTACCGCTTAGCAATTAATACGCGGCTTCCTGACACCGAAGCTGGAAAAACGATTAGCATTGGGGATGAACTGAGAATTCATTCTTCTCTTTGCTCAACGACCTAATACCATTTACCGAAAGTAGTCAGATAGTTCCTTAAACTAACCAAGCATTGGAGGTTCAAGGGCAAAGAGCTGCTGTGCTTCCCTTTCCCCCAACTCATCAAGTCTCCTATTACTTTTTCTAATTGGTATACATTTTCAGGACGTGGGCTTTCATTTTTGTATATCTCTACAACACAATTTTTCACTGAGCGCTCATCTAATTTACCACCATCCGCATTCCGCTAGGCGGCGCAACGGTTAACCCCCGACGGACAGGCTTAACCGGATGCTGATTAACAAGGGCGAGCTGAAAGCGAGACAGGATTGTTGCCAGCACTAGCTTCATCTCTAACAGAGCTAGCGCTTGACCAATACAGCGTCGATGACCTCCCCCAAAAGGAAGATATTCGTAAGCTGAATAGCGCCGCTCTAAAAATCGCTCCGGTCGAAAGCGCTTGGGTTCAGGGTAAATCTCTTCTCGATGATGTGTTAAATAAACGCAGGGAATCAGCGCCGTTCCCGCATCAAACCGGTAGTTCATCAACCGTACGGGAACTTGGGTAATTCTCGGGAAAGTAGTCAAGGCAATGGGATAAATGCGCAGCGTCTCTAAACAAACGGCATTGAGATAGGGAAGACGAGCGCTCTGATTTAAGTCGCTGATGTCTGTAGCGGCTAGCTCGTGCCTCAGCTTACTCTGAACCTCTGGCAAATAGTGAATCCAGTATAGCGCCCAGGAGAGGGCCGAGGCGGTAGTTTCGTGTCCTGCCACCAGCAGAGTCATCAACTCGTCGTGGAGCTCCGCATCGGTCATTGGCTGACCGCTTTCATCGCGGGCTGACATCAGCACTGACAAGATATCGCCCCCGCTGAGGCTGCGGCGGTGACGTTGGGCAATCTCGTCCTCAATCAGTTCCTTGACCTGCTGGCGCAGACGCAGAAAGCGACCCCAAGGACTCAGCGGACCCCAGTCCTGTTGCAGCGAGGGAAAGAAGAGGGGAATAGAGCTGAGGGTTGAACTTGTTGAGTCGAGCAGTTGACTTAGCAACCGCCTCAGTCGCTCGAACCGCTCTCCGGAATGAATGCCGAAGACGGCTTGCAGAATAACACACAGGGTAATCTCCTGCATGGACGAGCGCACCACAAAGGGCTGACCATCTTGCCACTGCGCCGTCACCTGCTCGGTGATGTTGACAATTAACTGGGAGTAAGTGCGCAGGCGATCGCCATGAAAAGGAGGCATTAATAGTCGTCGCTGTTGCTGATGGCGTTCTCCGTCGAGCAACAGAATAGAGTTGTCTCCCACTAAAAAGCGTAGTTGATTGCCGCGCCCCACGGTAAATTTATCTGGAGGAGTGGTAAACAGTTCCTCAATCGCCTGGGGATGGCTAAAGTACACCACGGGGAATTCTCGGCTCCCTACCATGAAAAAATCACCATAGCGTTGGCTATAGGCATCCATATACTCCAGCGGACGCAGAGCCAAGTTGAGCGTTCTGAGCAGCCGAGGCATTTTAGGGCGAGGAGGAATCATTATGTATTGATGAACGGTGGGGGAAAGGGCAAAGGGGAAAGGGGAAAGGAAGTAATCGGTAATCCTATCCTCTACAGTAGTTTTTAGAAAACATTTTCCCTAATTTCGTTTATTTCTTGAGATAGATTTTTGGTCGATCTGGTTATCAGAAAATTCAAACTACATTAGTCTTGTTATTGAACATCACTTTCGAGGACAAGAAACATGAAAACTCAAGCCTGGGCTTTGCTATTAATTCTTGGTTTATCCGGCGGTGCTCTTGTCGGATGCAATCCGGCGGCAGAAGATGAAGTGGAGCTTGAAGAAGAAGGAGGCGAGGTTGAAGTAGAAGAAGAATAAGGTCTGGGTGAACAAAAGTAGTTGCTTTATTTCTAAGGCTTTGTAGTAGTAAAGCTGCTACCGCTCAAGCTGGCATTCAAGGGCATTGTTTACCATGTTTATACAAACGGCGATCGCCCTTGTGGTTAAAACCTTAAGCGATCGCCCTAATCCTACTGAGACAAACTCACTGGTCTAGTAGAGACTCGCTTCAGTAGATTGCTTGTTAGCGTTTAAGCCGATTTCTTCTTGACGATACTCATCCAGACGAATGGGAACGGGCTTCACGTCCCAAATTTCTTGGCAATACTCCCGAATGGTGCGATCCGAAGAAAATTTGCCCATGCTGGCAGAATTGATAATCGACATGCGCGTCCACTGCTCCTGATCCTGGTAGGCTTTGCTGACCTGCTCTTGGCAGTCGATATAGGATTGGTAGTCAGCCATGAGCATGTACTGGTCTTGGGTGAGCAACGGCTCCACAATGGACTGGAACAAACGGCGATCGCCTCGGGAAAAGAAGCCATTCGCGATGCGGTCAATCACCCGCTTCAGCTCGGCGTTATTTTGGTAGTATTCCCGAGGATTGTATCCTTGCGCTTTCCGCTCCTGAACTTCCTCCGCCGTGAGTCCAAACAGAAAGAAATTCTCGGCTCCGGCTTCTTCTCTAATTTCAATGTTAGCCCCGTCAAGAGTGCCAATGGTCAGCGCTCCGTTCATGGCGAACTTCATGTTACCGGTTCCCGAAGCTTCTTTACCAGCGGTCGAAATCTGCTCAGAAAGATCGGCAGCCGGATAAATTTTCTGCCCTAGGGAAACGCTAAAATTTTCGAGGAAAACCACCTTCAGGCGACCCCGCACGTCGGGATCTTTATTGACAATCTCCGCTACCGAGGTAATCAGCTTGATCACGAGTTTGGCTAGCAAATAGCCAGGAGCGGCCTTGCCGCCGAAGATAAAGGTGCGCGGCTGAATGTCGATATTAGGATTCTGCTTAATCCGGTTGTAGAGAGTAATAATGTGCAGAACGGCGAGGTGCTGACGCTTATACTCGTGGATGCGCTTGACCTGAATATCGAAGAGCGAGTTCACATCGACCTCAATGCCGGTCGTGTCTTTGATATAGTTGGCCAGCTCTTGCTTGTTGTCTCGCTTAATCTGCTGCCAGCGACGGCGAAAATCAGGGTCATCGATGAAATCCTTGAGTTTGGCGAGCTGATCCAAATGCATCAGCCAGCCATCGCCAATCTTATCGGTAATCAGTTCCGATAGCTCCGGGTTGCTGAGCAACATCCAGCGGCGCGGTGTCACACCGTTGGTTTTGTTGTAAAACTTCTCGGGCCACAGTTCGGCAAAGTGGCGTAGCGTATCTTTTTTGAGCAGCTCGGTGTGGAGCGCCGCGACTCCGTTGATCGCGTGGGAGCCGACACAGGCGAGATTGGCCATCCGCACTTGCTTGTGAGGAAATTCTTCAACAATCGACATTTGCGACAGGCGCTCCTCGTCATCCGGGAACCTGATCCGCACCACATTTTCCAAAAAGCGGTAGTTGATTTCGTAGATGATCTCCAAATGGCGAGGCAGCAGATTCCCCAACAGATCCACAGGCCAGCGCTCCAGCGCTTCTGGCATCAGGGTATGGTTAGTAAAGGCAATCGATTTTTTAGTAATCTCCCACGCTTGCTCCCAGCCGAGGTGATGCTCGTCTACCAACAGACGCATCAGTTCTGGCACCGCGATCACCGGATGGGTATCGTTCATCTGCACAGAAATACGCTCGTGGAGGTTTTCGAGGTGATTGTGAGTGCTTAAATGAATGCGCACTAAGTCCTGAAGCGAAGCCGACACAAAGAAATACTGCTGCGCCAGTCTCAGCTCTCGTCCTTGGGGCGTATTATCGTTGGGATAAAGAACTTTGGAAATGGTTTCCGAGCTGATCTTATCGGCTACGGCGCGGTCGTAATTTCCGGTGTTGAAGGCTTGGAAGTTGAACGCTTCACTGGCTTCTGCCTTCCACAGCCGCAAGGAGTTGACGGTATCGGTTTTATACCCAGGAACGGGAGTATCGTAGGGAATTGCTAACACGGTTCGGTCAGGAACCCAGCGGACGCGGTAGTGACCCTGCTGATCCTGATAGGCTTCTGTGCGTCCTCCGAGCTTAATTTCAACGGTTTCGTCAGGACGGGAAATTTCCCACGGATTGCCGAAGCGCAGCCAATTATCGGGAATTTCTGCCTGCCAGCCGTCCTTGATGATTTGATGAAAAATCCCGAATTCGTAGCGAATTCCGTAGCCAATCGCCGGGATTTCTAGGGAGGCCAGAGAATCGAGAAAACAGGCAGCCAGTCGTCCTAAGCCGCCGTTACCCAAGCCGGGATCGGGTTCTTGCTCTAGGAGTTCTTCTAGGTTTAGCCCAGACTCAGCAACAACTTGACGCACCTGATCGTAGATGCCCAAATTAATCAGGTTGTTGCCCAAGTAACGACCCATCAGAAACTCGGCAGACAGATAGCAAACCACCTTGACATCTTTTTCGCGGTAGATTTGCCGTGTTTTGATAAAGCGCTGCAGCAGGCGATCGCGGACCGTAAAAGCCAGCGCCATGTAGTAGTCATACAGAGTGGCCGTGGTTTCGTCAGTTCCTTGCAGATAGAACAGGTTGTCGGCGAACGCCCGTTTGAGGGTTTCAACGCTCATCCCGGTGCGGTCGTCTTCTATCTGAACATCGGCTTCTACCTGAACCGCGTCTTGAATGTCTATTGAATTCTCGACTAATTCGCCTTTTTGGTCTTGCTTGAGAAAATTTACGTCCATCTTGGTTCTTCGGTTTCAGTTTTCAGCGCTCTTCTCGGGAGAGCATTCACTTCACGAGTCAGGAGCTTATAACTCGTATTCTTTAACTATTTAATTCGCTAATGCGGGTTTCTACCACCCCAGTTTGGGGGGGACGGAGGGTTAGGATTTTGGTCCTAATCCCACCGTCCCTGCATAGACGGCGCGATCGCCCAGTTCGTCTTCGATGCGCAGCAGGCGATTGTACTTAGCCACTCGTTCGCTCCGACACAGGGAACCCGTTTTGATTTGACCAGCGCGAGTCGCAACGGCCAGATCGGCAATGGTGGTATCTTCGGTTTCCCCAGAACGATGGCTAATCACAGAGCGATACCCGTAACGGGTAGCGAGATCGATGGTTTCCAACGTTTCGCTCAGAGTGCCAATCTGGTTGAGCTTAATCAGCACCGAATTAGCAACGCCCAGATCGATGCCTTTTTGCAGACGAGTTGGATTAGTCACAAACAGATCGTCGCCGACTAGCTGAATGTGGCCGAGCTTTTCTGTCAGCGTTTTCCAGGAGTCCCAGTCTTCTTCGTGGAGGCCGTCTTCAATAGAAACAATCGGGTATTGCCCCACCAGCTTAGCCAAGTAGTCGATAAATTCTGCCGGGGCGTGGGCCGAGCCATCGTAAACGTACTGTCCTTCTTGGTAAAACTCACTGGCTGCCACATCCATCGCCAGGGCTACCTGGTCTCCGGGTCGATACCCCGCCTTCTCAATGGCCGTTATCAACAGCTCTAACGCGGCCTCATTCGACTCCAGGTTAGGAGCGTAGCCCCCCTCATCACCCACTCCAGACAATAAGCCTTTGTCCTTCAAGACTTTGCTGAGAGTCGCAAAAACTTCTGCTCCCCACCGCAGCGCCTCCCGAAACGAGGCGGCTCCCACAGGCACGATCATGAATTCTTGAAAATCCACGGTGTTGTCGGCGTGGGCACCGCCATTGATCACGTTCATCAGCGGCACGGGCAATAGGTTGGACAACGGCCCCCCCAAATAGCGATACAGCGGTATTTCTAGTTCAGCCGCCGCGGCTTTGGCGGTGGCGAGAGAGACGGCCAGGATGGCGTTGGCCCCGAGGTTCTTTTTGTTGGGAGAACCATCGCGATCGCACATCAGATGATCGATGAGGGTTTGATCGAGGGCATTGACATCTAGCAGTTCGGGAGTAATCTTTTCGTGAACGTTACGCACCGCTGTCAGCACCCCCTTACCACCATAGCGATGACTGTCTCCGTCCCGCAGTTCGTGGGCTTCAAAAGTTCCCGTCGAAGCGCCACTCGGAACCTGAGCTAGACCCATCGCTCCGGTTTCCAAACGCACTTCTGCCTCGATTGTCGGACGACCCCGCGAGTCTAAAATTTCTCTGGCCTCAATCGCCTCAATGGCTACTTGTAGTTTGTCTAGCATGTCTCCTCCATTCAGTTATCAGTTACCAATTACCAGGTTGAATCACGAATTACCAGAGGTATTGCTCTCACCTCGATTTAACAGTAGGAATACGCTACGGTGTCTCAACAGCTCTTGTCAATTGTGCAATGATTTAAAACAGTTTCAGAGAATAAATTGTCATTTTTGCGAGGCTGTCCTTGTTAAGACTTGACTAACAGTTGGTTAAAAACGCGTAGCTAGCTTGAGAATGACAAAACGAAGGGAAGACTGGCTCCCAAAATTTCCTGAAGAGAGTTGAAATTTTGCAAGAGCCACAGGCTAGATGCTATTTTACCAAAAATAGCGGAATATATTTGCATTTCACTAGGTTTGTTATTGTAGCAACATTATTAAAAAAAATCGAGAGTAAAAATGTTGCTATTTTTACGTCTGTAAGAGATGAAGTTTAATAGAATTTTAATCAGCCTAATCGGGCTTTTTCCAAGGAAAAAAGAAAGATGACTGTAAAAGGTCAGCAAGAAGACAATTTACCCTTGTCAGCATAGAGGATTGTGCTTAATTTAACCCATCGCACTAAAATTGTGGCCACGATTGGTCCTGCTAGTAGTTCTCCAGAAGTGCTGCATCAAATGGTCAGGGCTGGAATGAGCGTAGCACGACTGAACTTTTCTCACGGCAGCTATGAGGACCACGCGCGGATGGTATCGTTACTGCGGTCTGTCTCAGCAGAGTTGGATACTCCCATTACTCTGCTTCAGGATCTTCAGGGGCCAAAAATTCGCATTGGTCAGCTTCCTCAAGGAGAAATCAGGCTAACTGAGGCAAACACCATCACCTTAGTGCCGCCAGACTTTGAACATCATCGCGATGCGATCGCCCTTGATTATCCGTATCTAGCGCAGGATGCTCAACCAGGAACGCAGATTCTTCTCGATGACGGACTGCTGGAGCTAGCTGTTGAAAAGATTCAGCAAGAGGCTGTGGTCTGTCGAGTCGTTCAAGGAGGGATTCTAAAGAGTCGTAAAGGCGTAAATTTACCGAGCTTAGATCTCCGCCTGCCTTCGATGACGGAGAAGGACAAGCAGGATTTAGAATTTGGACTCTCTCAAGGAGTCGATTTGGTGTCGTTGAGTTTTGTGCGCCGAGCAGAAGATCTGCGGCTCCTTAAAGAACTCCTGGCGCAAATGGGAGCCCCAGATATGCCAGTGTTGGCCAAGATTGAAAAACCCCAGGCGATCGCCAACATCGAGGAGATCTTAGAGGAATGCGATGCGCTGATGGTGGCGCGAGGCGACTTAGGGGTGGAAATGAGTCCCGAGAAAGTGCCAATGCTGCAAAAGCAAATTATTCGGCTGTGCAACCTCAGATCGATTCCGACGATCACCGCTACGCAAATGCTAGATAGCATGATCCGCAGTCCTCGTCCCACTCGCGCTGAAGCCAGCGACGTGGCCAATGCGATTATCGACGGGACCGATGCGGTGATGCTGTCTGGAGAGTCAGCGGTGGGCGAGTTTCCGGTCAAAGCAGTGCAGATGCTTGCCAAAATTGCCACCGATGTGGAGAGCGACATCGAATTTGTCAATAATCCGCCAGCCACCGCCGACGATACCCATGCTCTGAGTGAAGCGTTGAATGCAATTGACAAAACGCTCGATTTACGGTGCATTGCCTGCTTTACCACCACTGGCTACACCGCCACCATTGCTTCTTCTGAGCGTCCGCAGGTTCCTGTTGTCGCTTTTACCCCCAGCGTCGAGGTCTACCATCGTCTCAACCTGATTTGGGGAGTCAAGCCGCTGCTGCTTGAGGATTATCAAGAGGATATGGAGGCGCTGATCGAGCAGATGGAAACGTGTTTGCTAGAGCGCCAGATCGTCAAACCGGGCGACAAAGTGTTGATTCTAGGAGGCAGTCCGCTACAGAAACCGAGAGGGACAAACTTTTTGAAAATTCACTCGATCAAAGATAATGATTCCATGATGAGTGCTGAATAATCATCGACATTCATCGCCACCGCACTGATCTCACTTCATAATTTTCATGAATATTCGTACAGTTGAGACTCAACCCTTCTCCGACCAGAAGCCCGGTACTTCTGGCTTGCGCAAATCGGTACCGGTCTTTAAAAAGCCTCACTATCTCGAAAATTTTATTCAGTCTATCTTTGATGCGATTGATGATTCCGAAGGAAACACCCTCGTTCTAGGCGGTGACGGACGCTACTACAACCGTCAGGCGATCCAGACTATTTTAAAAATGGCGGCGGCTAACGGAGTTGGGCAGCTACTCGTCGGTCGGGACGGCATTCTCTCGACTCCGGCGGCATCCTGTGTCATTCGTAAACACGGTGCTTTTGGCGGCATTATCTTATCAGCAAGCCACAACCCCGGCGGACCCGAAGGCGATTTTGGCGTGAAGTACAACACCAGCAACGGGGGACCAGCCCCAGAAAAAGTTACAGGCGCAATTTACGAACGCTCCAAAGCCCTTGACAGCTACAAAATTTTAGAAGCGGCAGATATCAACATCGATAGGGCCGGGTCTTTCAAGCTAGGCACGATGAATGTGGAGGTGATCGATCCGGTGGAATCCTATGCCGAGTTAATGCAGTCTCTATTTGATTTTGATCAGATTCGCAAGCTGCTTAGTGGTCAGTTCCGCCTGTGTATGGATTCTCTCCATGCGGTCACTGGTCCCTACGCTCACGTGCTCTTTGAGCAGTACCTCCAAGCCCCCGAAGGAACGGTGCAAAACGGTCAGCCCCTTGAAGACTTTGGCGGCGGTCATCCCGACCCGAACCTGGTCTATGCCCACGAACTGGTAGACGTGATGTTTGGTGACAATGCGCCGGACTTTGGGGCGGCTTCGGATGGCGACGGCGATCGCAATATGATCTTAGGACGTCACTTCTTTGTCACTCCGAGCGATAGTTTAGCTGTGCTGACAGCGAACGCACATTTAGTTCCTGGCTACTCCCAAGGGCTAGCTGGAGTCGCTCGCTCGATGCCCACTAGCGCTGCGGTCGACCGGGTGGCTGCCGACCTCGGCATCGACTGCTACGAAACTCCCACAGGCTGGAAGTTCTTCGGCAACCTCCTTGATGCCGACAAAGCAACGCTTTGCGGCGAGGAAAGCTTCGGCACTGGCTCTAACCATGTCCGGGAGAAAGACGGTCTTTGGGCCGTCCTATTCTGGCTCAATATTCTGGCAGCGCGGGGCGAATCGGTCGAGCAGATTGTCCGCAGTCACTGGCAAAAATACGGTCGCAACTTCTATTCTCGCCACGACTACGAAGAAGTAGACAAAGAACGCGCTACTGAACTGATGGAGCGTCTTCAGTCGATGGTAACTGATATGAAAGGCAAGCAGTTTGGTGATTATGAAGTTGAGTATGCCGACAACTTCAGCTATACCGATCCCGTTGACGGCAGCGTAAGCAAAAATCAGGGCATTCGCATTGTCTTCACCGACGGTTCCCGCATTGTCTTCCGGCTTTCCGGAACCGGAACTAAAGGAGCAACCCTGCGCGTTTACCTAGAAAGCTACGAACCAGACGCGAGCAAGCACGATGTTGATACCCAAGAAGCGCTGAAACCCTTGATTCAGCTAGCCGAGGAAATCGCGCAAATTCAGAAATTTACCGACCGCGATGCTCCCACGGTGATTACCTAATTTTAGTAATAGGGGATGCGTTACTCGTTTGGTAGCGCACCCTCCATAAAAGTAGCGAAAGCGAAGTGATCGCCACCATTATTGTTGGTCACGAAACTAAAATCTTTGTGAATTGCACTATATGAGAATAAATTGTTTCGATCAGTCGCTTGATTCTAGCTCTGACTTAAACTCTGGAAAGTAGTTTTCATCGAATAGTTGCGCGATGCTGTAGGGGCATTGGTCGGGAAACTGGGGAGGTATGAGCTTAGCCCTGACAAACCTTCTCACTGCTCTCCGCTTTGCTTTGGCGTAGGTTTGGTCGAGAATCGTTAGCATGTAATTATAGAGGCTCCGAGATGCAAGGCTCTTTTCAAATTGGGAGCGAAATTCTTCGATTTCATCCGCCCATCCTTCGGTTAAGTATTCCCGGCGGTTATACCAGTATTGGTAATACAGAAGATGCACGAGTAGCACTTCTAGAGAACCTTTAACGGTATTCTTAGCGCTAATGCCCAATAGCTCGACTTCCTCGATTAAATGTTCCCAATCTAGGTTTTCAACATCCCGGTTCTGGAGATGCTTAACAGTTCCTTGCGTCCATTGGTAATAATCGGTCTCGAAGAGTACTTGGGTGGCTGAACGAGTCTTCACGGTGAATTGCCCCTGCATAATTGACGATCATAAACGGTGAGCTTAATTTTTAGACTGCGTGAATTGCCGGAATGCTGAAAGTTAGAATTGCCAGCTTTGTTAAATCTGGGACTGAACCAAAGAAGGGAAAAGGGCAAAAGAACAAGAGGGGAAAGGGCTAAAGAGTCCTCGCGCCACTACACACAACTCGAAAACCGATAATGTCGTTGCGGAGGTCCGGATAGTCGTAGTTGCGAAACGCAGAACGGCAGGCCTCTGGAGTGTAGGACCATGAACCGCCGCGCAACGTTCTATTAGCGCTTTTCTTACCAGTCAGCCGTTTATTGCCATTTTGCTTTAATTCCTCTAGTGTGTCTTTATAGCTATCGTGCCAGTGGTCTAGACACCACTCCCACACATTCCCGTGCATATCAGAAATGCCAAAAGCGTTGGCTGGGTATTCTTCGACTGGACTTGTCTCTTCTCGATTTCTTTCATAGTTTGCCAACTCTGACGTGATTGTGTCCCCGAAATAATAGGGTGTTGTTGTCCCTGCACGGCAAACATATTCCCACTCAGCTTCGGTGGGCAACCGATATTCCCTTCCGGTGTGGCGAGAGAGGCGATCGCAAAACTCTACCGCTTCGTACCAGCTCACGTTCTCGACTGGACGATTGTCTCCCTCAAATATTGATGGATCTGGCTCTAGCTTCCGATTGATTAAAGGTAAAGAAGCGACGGCTCGCCACTGTGCTTGAGTAATGGGATAACGTCCTATAAAAAAGAAAGTGGGGAGGGTTACTCGATGTTGTGGTCCTTCAGTTCTAAAATGCTCACTGCTGTAAGTTTCACAAAGTCTGTCGATTTCTCGATCTTCCGTTCCCATCAAGAAACTACCGCTAGGGATAAGAATCATGTCTAGTCCGACTCCACCCCCTAGATCCTCAGTGTAGTACCGGGCTTTTCCTTGCTGCCGTCGGATAATTAGTTTTGTCATTGTGGTGAATCATTCAAGGTCAGTAATGCTTTAAAGCTACCCCGTTTTGAGGGGTTTTCGGATGCAGACATAAACATGACCGAGCAGATCTAAATTTTCCTTTGACCGCAATTAATTGCACTAAAAGGCATTCTTATTTGACTTCTCACCCATGAATGATATTCTTTTCCATAACAGTTGCAGCCAGCAGATGCTTTGAGTAAACGGGTCGCAGAGAACGAGCGGCGGTTCAACATCCTAAAATCCTGTTTTGGAGGTCGCTGATGTTGAAGTTATCGGGTAGCGATCGCAATCAGCTCCGCAATGCGATTACGAAAGCTTTTGCCTCCCGCAAAAAGATCCAAATTTTTGCTGATAGTTTGGATGTCGATCTCAATGAAATTGCCAGTGAGAGCGATACGACCGATGCTGCGTTCGATCTTGTCGATTGGGCGAGGAGGGAAAACAAGTTAGTTGAGCTGATTGTCTCTCTCTATCAGCAAAAGTCTAACAATCCAGATGTTCGTCAGTTTTATCAGCGAGTTCAGGACTTATTGCAAGAGCATCTCGTTCTCAACGGAGAAGGGATCACAGAAGTCATTAGCCGACCATTCGACTGGCAAGGTCCGACGACCGATACTGAACTCGAAGCCTTCTTCCCAGCGCGAGCGCTTTCTTTTGAGACAGATGTTGGTCAGCTTAAGCGAGGTTTGCAGTGTGCTGATTCAATTTGCAAAGTAGTTTTTACCGATAGCGATCGCACCGGAACCGGAGTCCTGGTTGCTGCCGATTTAATTCTGACCAATTATCACGTTCTGACAGAGGAAACAGTAGATTCCAAACGCCTCAACCACCTAGCGCGATCGCTCTGTTTTGAGTTTGGTTACGTTAGTGAAGAACGCGAAACTCCCGTGCGCCCGGAGGTCTATGCGGTAGCAGTGGAAAAGCCCGTCGTTGCCTTTAGCCCAATATCAAGTCTCGATTACGTCTTATTGCGGGCTGAAGCAGCGATCGCTGAAGCAAACCACATTAAACCTCTCGTTTATGTTTCTACTGCTACCTTACCAGAACCTAAAAAAGGTTTATATGTTCTTCAGCATCCCGAAGGAGAGCTGATGCAGGTTTCCCTCAGCGATAGCGGAGTCGTCGGTTTCGCTCTAGAACGCGATCGCATCTGGTACGTGAACCGGACAAAGAAAGGATCGAGCGGTTCGCCCTGCTTTAACGAGCGCTGGCAGTTGATAGCGCTGCATCACCTATCGATGTCGCGGGGTTTTGGGAGCATCCGCGAGGGCATTTTATTTCAATCGATCTACCAAGAAATCGCACCATTTTTGCAGTGAGGAGAAGATGAGCCGTCGTATCGTCTGGCAGCAGTACCAGTCAGGAGGAGAAAATAAAAGTATTGATGGTTATTTCGACCGTCTCCTTAAGTATATTCCTGCCGATGTAGTCGGGCTGTGGCTGGCAGGCAACGGCTTAATTCAAAGCCAGGGAAACGATATCCCAAAACCTTTGTTCCTCTGGATGCTGTTTGGAGCTGGACTCGTATTTTCCTATTTCTGGACGCGAAAACAGACGGCGGAATCGGGTAAACCAACGGCTTGGCAGCAAATTTGGCTATCTTGTGCGTCGTTTGCCGTTTGGGTATTTGCCATCGGCGGACCATTTGAGACGCTAGATTTTTATCAGCCGTTTTACGGGTCATTTTTACTGCTCATTTACGCCAGTGCAATTCCATTGTTACCACCATTAGAACGATAGCTAGCTTATGAGGAAGTGGAATGGGGAAAGAAGAGAAAAATTTCGTCAGGCAATAATTAATTGCTACCCTACATCAAAAAAGTTGGAGAGATTAAGCGATCTGATGAATGTGGAGGAGCTAAATACCATTGCTCCTGAATCAGGGGATTTAGGAGATAAAGCATTCGATCTGATCAAATGGGCAAAACGAGAAAATCGCCTTGACGAACTATTCTTGAAGGTCTCTGTCAGTCATCCTGACGACCCTAAAATAGCCGAGCTGAGGGATGGCTCCATAGTCGCTGCGCCAACACAAAAAATTTCGCAGCAGGAGTGGGATTGGGTATTAAATCAATTTCAACCAGGTGATCGCGCCGCGCTAGAAGTCGCGTGCAAAGCTGCATTTCTCTCTCATTACCAGCGATCGCTAAGGGAGGTTTTCCGAGATCATCCATCCCTCAATGACTTGAAGAGTTTTCGCCAAATTTTTAGTAAGTACGACAGCCCTGAACTGACCGTTGCCTTTATAGATAGTGCCATCGAAATTATCACCAAGCAAACTCAAAGAAATTTTGATGAGCTGAGAAGTTGGCGAGACAATCTTGTTAGGAAGCATAACATCACCGTTCCCCCAAAGCTAACTTCCCTCCACGGTTATGTCTTAGTTGCCCTTGTGCGTAAAGCCAAGTCAGTACAGTTATTTGCCGAGCTGCACTTGGCAGGACAACCACACCCCCTCGATAGCGATTCTGACGGAATGAGAGGATTTTCCTGCGAACTCCCAAACGGTAAGCTGGTGGACGTAGACAAGCTATTGGCAAATCCTTTGTATTCGTGGCTAGACCAAGCTGCATCGATATTGCTCGAAAAAGAAATCTCCCATCAGGCTGTTCTGGAAATTTTTCTCCCCAGGGATCTTCTAGAAGAACAAGTCTTTGAATGGGAAGCTTTAGATGAGTTGCAAGAAATCTCTAAGCTAGGCGATCGCTATAGATTACTGGTTCGTTCGCTTGAACGAGCTACTCATCCACTTCTGCTTCTGAAAGTAAGAGAAGGTTGGCAACGTCTGCAAAAGTGCCTGACAGCTAATTCAGTCTGCCAGGAGTTTATTGAAGTTGATTTTTCTAGTAGCCAAGATACCTTTGCAGGGCAGTTGATTTCTGGAAAGGTAGGAGCAAAAGTAATTTCGGGTTTACCGGATGATTCTGTTGCTCGCAAGGAAGCCTTGAAGCAATTAATCCTCTCCCAGATGCCGATTGTTTTGTGGACGCACTGTGCGGACTTCGATCGAGACGAGATTTGTGAGGCGTTCGATTCTCTTCTCATCGCAGACAACCTCAGAGAAGTTGCACAACTGGCTCAGTCAATTCAGGAAAAAAGACTAGCAACATCAGCTAATCCTATTCAGACTCTAGGAATTCTTTGCGACAACCCCGATCGCTTGCCAACGATTCCTACTAACGAACGTCCCCTCTACTCACCGGATCGCGTTGCTCCTTGATTATTTACCTCTATAGCTCCTATGACTTGGAAACACTTTCACGGCAACTGCGGCGACACCCCCAATCCACTCGTAGAAATTCCCGATCGCCCTCCCTGGCGAGAGTTTCTTCCCCGCGAACAAGTCGATGAGAAGAAAGACAACAAACGCTGGGACAAGCTGCATGAAAGAGCGAAGGAAGAAAACCGTGCTATTGAGAGGGGAAAGAGTTTTCGCATTCAGAAAGATAAAAATGGTGATTCAGAAATTGTTGATGCTGTTAATGCAGCTTTGCATCTACGCCGTCCCTTGCTGATCACGGGAGTTCCCGGTTCGGGAAAAACGTCTTTAGCCTATGCAGTCGCCTACGAACTTCAACTCGGTCCAGTTTTAGTCTGGCCCGTAACGGCGCGAGCGACCCTTAAAGATGCCCTTTATCGCTATGATGCGATCGCGCGGCTGCAAGATGCTCAGCTCGATCAAACCCGCAGCGAGACAACGACCTCCCAAGTTTTAGAACTGATGGCTCGACAGCGAGGCAGTCAGCTCGACCAAACCGACAGCGAGGCAATTGTCCAATTAGAGAGTCAAGAGAAACCGAGTCGAGAGGAACGCAGCTTGGGGGACTATATCCAACTCGGACCAGTCGGAACCGCTTTCCTTTCCTCCCGGCGACCGCGAGTTCTTCTCATTGACGAAATCGATAAAAGCGATCTCAATCTTCCGAACGATCTGCTCAATCTGTTTGAGGAAGGTCAGTTTGAGATTCCTGAACTGGTACGACGCAAAAGAATTGAGAGGCAGGTTACTGTTTTAACCGAAGATAAAGATTTAAGCGCGACCATTACAGAAGGACGCATCGAGTGCTGCGAGTTCCCCTTCGTGGTGATGACCAGTAATGGCGAACGCGACTTTCCTCCGGCGTTTCGGCGGCGCTGTCTGCGAGTCAGAATGCCCGATCCAACCCTCGAATCGCTCTATCCGATTATCGAGTCCCGTTTTGGCGAAGATAACTGGAAAACGCTGAAACCGCAGCTCGAACCACTCATTAAAAAGTTTCTCGAAGGAGGCAATAAAGCCGATCGCGCCACTGACCAGTTGCTCAATGCCGTTTACCTGATTACTCGCGATCCTGGTCCTAGCGAAATGGAGATGGAGAAGCTCAGACAGCTTCTGTTTAAGCGCTTAAGTGAGGCCGACTAATGAATGTCGAACGGCTGATTGCTGCCTTAGCCAAAGACGAGCAGCTCGATGCAACTAATATTGCAGAAGTCCTGTGGTTGACAACGCGCATTCAGCCAAGAGACAAACAGGAGGAAAAACAGCCGGAAGAAACTTCTCTACCTGATCCAGACCCTTCACCTCTACCTGATCCAGGCCCTCCACCACCTCCACCTCCACCTGCTCCACCTCGCGATAGCAAAGTCAATGGAAAAGATAATGAGCCACCAGATCCACAGATTCCCATAATTCCACCTCCTCCACGTCCGACGGCTAAGCCCCTTCCTCAAAAAGCGCTTCCTCTGTGGGTTGCCGATCCGCCGCTGCTGGACAACCCAATGGATTTAATTCGGGCGCTGCGACCGCTTCTCAAGCAAGTTCCAACGGGGTTAGGAGAGCAGATTGATGAGGCGGAAACGGTCGATCGCATCGTGGAAACTAGGGTTTGGTCGCCAGTGCTTCAACCAAACCTCGAACCGTGGTTTGAGATCGCCCTCATCGTCGATCGCAGCTCCTCGATGAATTTGTGGAAGCGCTTAGCCGACGATCTCCAACAACTCTTAAAGCATTACGGAGCCTTTCGCGACCTTCGACGCTGGGAACTCGAAACCGAGGCTGGGGCAATTGTATTGCGATCGCATCCAGATCGCCCCCCGCATACGGCCCGAGAACTGGTTTCTCCTAACGGTCGGCGCATCGTGATTATTCTAAGCGATTGCGTCGCTGATTACTGGTGGGATGACAGGATGTTAGCGGTTTTGAAGCTGTGGGCAGGCGCAATGCCAACGGCGATCTGGCAGGTGCTGCCGGAATGGATGTGGGAGCGAACGGCCCTGGGGCGCGGTACTTATGTTGCTCTGCGTAATTCCCTCTCCGGTGCTGTCAACTCTCAACTGGAAGCTGAAGCGATCGGACTCGACCTTTTTGTAGAGGAAGAGGAGGTTCGCGGCATCCCCGTTCCGGTGTTTACTTCAGCCACCGAAGACGTGGCCGCCTGGAGCAAAGTGCTCTCCGGTGATGGTCAAGAGGTGACGGCGGGATTTTTATTGCCCCAGCAGGGAGGGAGTGTCCCACAAGCACCGTCGTCTGAGGACGAGGTAAACAAGCGCTTTCGGGAACGTCCGCCGGGAGAGTTAACCGAGGCTGAACGCGAGCAGTGGCTGGGAGAAGAGCTAGCCAAGTTATCCCGCGATCGCATTCAGCAGTTTCGGATGCTGTCATCGCCACAGGCACGGCAGTTAATCACTCTGCTGGCCGCCGCTCCGGTCATTACTCTGCCAGTCATGCGCTTAATCCGGGCCTCAATGATGTCAAAAATGTCGCCTTTGCCAGTGGCAGAAGTTTTTTTGAGCGGACTGCTTCATCGGTTACCCGACCAAGCTGGCGATATCGATCCAGAGTTGGTGCAATACGATTTTGTTCGTGGGGTACGGGAAGCTCTATTAAAGATGCTGCCCCCGGTGGATGCCATTGAAATTATCAATGCCGTGTCGTTATATATAGCACAGCGGTTAGGCTATGCCTCGTTGCAGCAGTTTAAGTCGGTTTTATTGTCCCCTGAGCAAAACGAGTCGGAAGACGGGAGTTTAAAGTCGTTTGCAAGCGTAACGGCAAGTATTCTTGAACGTCTTGGAGGCGAGTACAGAGAACTCGCGCGAGAATTTCGGATGGGTTCGTGGGAAGAAACCCAGTTCCCCGGATTCCCGACGCTAAAAATTCTGGAGTTCGAGACAGCGCAACTTATCCCAGAGGAATGGCCGCAATGGTTGCCTCATGAGTTTGTGGTTGAAGAAGTTGAGCTAGAAGCTCTGCAACGGTTCGAGTTTGAAACAGCCAAGATTGAGCCAAAGCCGAGGTCGTGGTTTTCGTTTGGACGCGAACAAGAATGGCTAATTACAAAGTCTTCTGGCTTCGGCTGGCAGCGGATAGAGCGGATTAGCGATGAGATTCAGCTAGAGATGGTGGCGGTTTTGGGAGAAAGCTTTTTGATGGGATCTCCCAAAGATGAAGCGGGTCACTATCGCGATGAAGAACCGCAACATGAGGTAACGGTTTCTGATTTCTTCATCAGTAAATATCCAATTACTCAGGCGCAGTGGCAAGTCGTTGCCTCTTTACCCGAAGTCAATCGAGCGCTGGAGACAGATCCATCAGATTTTAAGAGCGACAACCGCCCAGTCGAGAACGTGAGCTGGTACGACGCGGTTGAGTTTTGCGATCGCCTCTCTCGCCATACCAACAGAGAATATCGCTTGCCCACTGAAGCCGAGTGGGAATATGCTTGCCGTGCGGGGACAACAACATCCTATTATTTCGGGGACACAGTTACGCCAGAGCTAGTGAACTATTCTGAAAGCAAGGAAAACGAAACAAGTTCAGTCGGAGAATATCCGGCTAACGCTTTTGGCTTATATGACATGCACGGAAATGTGTGGGAATGGTGTTTAGACCATTGGCACAATAGCTATCAAGAAAAACCGGAGGGACTCAAGCAAAATGGCAATAAACCTTGGTTAACTGACGATGAAAGCGCTTTAAGGACGTTGCGCGGTGGTTCGTGGTACAACCTTCCAGAGCTCTGCCGTTCTGCGATTCGCCGCAACAACGATCCGGACGCCCGCTTCTACGTTGTCGGTTTTCGTGTTGTGTGTTTTGGCGCGAGGACTCTTTAGCCCTTTGCTCTCTTGACCTTTTGCCCTCTACCCTTTACCATTTTTCCTTAACGATCTCGTGTGCAGCACGATCGCTTATTTTTCAAATTCTGCATGGAAGAGCTACCCATTATTCAGAAAACCTACGATCTCATTCAGTGGTACGTTCCCATCCTCAACCGTCTCCCCAGAGACCACAAATTCATCCTCGGAGAACGAATAATCAGAGGTCAGAAAGCTAACTATGACTGTCTCCCAAGGTGAAGTAAAATATCGCGTCAACCTTCGCTATCAGAATCGCTCTGGACGTTACTACGCTGAAGATTTAGGCAACGGGATTCTGCTGAAAATGGTCGAGATCCCTGGAGGAAGCTTTCAGATGAGTTCTCCTGCAACCGAAATTGGACATGAATCTTCTGAAGAGCCACAGCATGAAGTTAGCCTGAGCGATTTTTGTTTAGGAATGCATCCTGTTACTCAGGCCCAGTGGCGAACTGTAGCTTCTTTCCCTCAAGTTAAGCGAAAGCTGGAGCCAGATCCGTCAGAATTTAAGGGAGACAACCGCCCTGTAGAACAGGTTAGTTGGTATCAAGCGGTCGAGTTTTGCGATCGCCTCTCTCGCCACACAGAAAGAGAATATCGATTGCCGACCGAAGCCGAATGGGAATATGCCTGCCGTGCGGGAACGACAACGCCATTTCACTTTGGAGAAACAATTACAACCGATCTAGCAAACTACAGAGGTACAGACCTTAAAACAGACAGCGAGACTTATTTAGGAAACTACGGTCGAGGACCGCGAGGAATCGATAGAGAAGAAACAACCGAAGCGGGCTATTTCAAAGTAGCGAATAGATTTGGTCTATACGACATGCACGGGAATGTTTGGGAGTGGTGTTTAGATCACTGGCATGATAGCTATGAAGAAAAACCAGAGGAACTAAAGAAGAACGGCAATAAACCTTGGTCATCTGATGATGAAAGCGCTAATAGTCCGTTGCGCGGTGGTGCGTGGTACGAAGCTCCAAAATACTGCCGTTCCGCGTTTCGCTACAGCGGCAGTCCGAACAACCGCTACAACGATTTCGGTTTTCGAGTACTGTGTAGTTCTGTGTAGTGGCGCGAGGACTCTTCAGCCCTCTTGCCCTTTTTCATCGGTCATTCTCCTCCTCGAAGAACTTGCTCTGAGGTTAGCTTTAAAGTTGGAAAAGACTTGGAAACCAAGTGTTCATTTCCTTGATAAATGGCCTCCTCATACAACCCATCCACCAGCGTCAACACTACTACCTGACCGCGTTCTGGATCGACAATCCAATATTCAGCAATTCCTCGTGCTGCATATTCTGAACGCTTGTAGCGATAGTCCCGATCTTCATTTTCTTTTCCCGGCAAGACTACCTCCACCACTAGTACCGGGGGCAACATATCCAACGTAATTGTTCCCCGCCGTGATTGTCGTAATGCTAGTCGTAATTCTTCACTCAATACCATTAAGTCTGGCACTCTCGTCGTTGCTCGCACTCCCCCCACAACGATTTCGATTCCCTTGCAGCGAATGAGACGACTTGAAACAACCTTCAACAATTCTGCAAATAGATAGGAGGCAATTTGGTTGTTAAAGTCCCACTCAGGCGGCATTTCTATGAGTTCTCCATTAACCAACTCGTAATGTCCCTCTGTGCTGTCACTATAGGTTAGATATTCCGCTAAGGTGAACTGCCGACTGGTTGTAGTCATTTTATTCTCAAGGTACGCTTGTCAATAATTTTAGCTTGTAGGCTGGCGCTGCATTGCAAGAGCGATAATGTACAACTGTCTAAACGGCACTACTCAAATAACCAACCAAACACACCCCCTACACTCAAATTTAGCTCCTGAGCAAAGGAGGGAAATGGAAGTAGCTGTTTTGGTTCATCAAATACTTCCGTCTGCTGTTTGGGACGATAAACAAAAACCGTTTGCTCATGAGGATCGATTAGCCAACCCATTTGAGTACCATGATTAAGACAGTGCAAAGTGTTCTTGGTTACTTTTGTTTGGCTCTGATAAGGGCGCGACCCCCGAATTCGATTCGGGGGCTTGTGTCGCCCGTCGGGCGACAGGATTTCAATTGTCCAGTCAGGAGACAAGAGAAAGGTATTAGAAACCTCCCCATTTTTGTCCCGTGGAATTCTCTGCCAGGTAAACACAGATACATCTGGAACGATTGAGCGTTCACCAAACGTACAGCGTAGCTCTGAAAACGCTCTTGCAACCTGTCGAGGTTTAAGACTGACATTTACGGTCGTAGAAAACTCAGTTTGAATAGTGCTGTGCTTTCCCTGGGGCATCGGCTTTTGGATGATTTGCCCAGCAATATATTCGCTAGCAGGCTCAGTTTCTGGCAGTTGGAGAAACTCTTCTAGCGTGATGGGTTTGAATGGGGTCTGTACCATGAGTCATTCCTGTTTGAAGGAGTTTCACGGGTCTTGCCTCAATTTTATAATTATGAGCAAAGCACGAGGGCAATTTTTATGAATACGGTTGTGCTCAATCTAGAACCAATTGCTCATTTAACCGACGAGCAATTTTATCAGTTATGTATGGCTAATCGCGATCTCAGCCTGGAGATGAGTGCAGCAGGAGAATTAATTATCGTGCCACCAGTCGGAGGAGAAAGCGGTAGTCAAGAAGCAGATCTGATTACAGATTTAAGTATTTGGAATCGTCAAGCTAAATTAGGAAAAGTGTTTAGCTCTTCCACGATTTTTATCTTACCTAATGGTGCTAAGCGATCGCCTGACGCGGCTTGGGTCAAATTGAATCGATGGGAAGCTTTAACCCTAGAACAGCGGAAAAAATTTCCTCCCCTGGTTCCCGATTTTGTCATTGAATTGCGGTCACAAAGCGATCGCCTGGTTTCCCTGCAAGAGAAAATGCAGGAATATATTACTAACGGACTGCGTTTAGGCTGGCTGATCAATCTGCAAGATGCCACAGTAGAAATCTACCGACCAGAAACGGTAGCAGTGAGACAACTGCCAGCTATTGTTTCTGGAGAAGAGGTATTACCTGGATTTGAGCTACAGGTATAGACATTCCATTTCTGGAAAGTAGAGCTACAGATGCGGTGTCAGGGGTAAAGGGGAAAGGGGAAGGGGTAAAGGTTACAGTTCTCTCTATTTGTGCAGCATGTCCGTTGAGAAATGGGAGCAGTTGTCTCTTTACTTAATACAATAAAGCGATCACTTTAACTTATACCGCATGCTACTTTTTCGCAGTTGCGATCCGGTTTAATCAGAACGTTGCCCAAAATCTTGATGTTCTGGCGTATTTAGTCCCTGCTGCAACATTGCTAATACCTGGTCCATTTCTCCGGATAATAATGAGGCTGTGGCTAACCATAAACCCGGAAAGACTCTAGAACGAACAACTCCTTGGGCATCTGGCTGTAGTCTCACAAACTCTCCTGCTTCCAGGCGAAACCAATCTAGTTCCTGTTCGTAGACTCGCCAGACAAGATATTCCTGCACCCCATTGCGTCTATAGGCTCGTTTTTTGTCATGCAGATCGTAGGCAGCACTACTGGCAGCAACCTCCACGACTAATTCGGGCGCACCTTCAATGTAATCGTCCTCACTAATGCTAGCTTGTCCGCCATCGATGAGCAGTACGGCATCGGGCTGAGGATCGTTATCTAAATCCAGACGAACAGTAGGATTATCGCCAACTCTGACTCTAGGAGTAAAGGCTTGGTAAACTCCTAACCAGGTAATGAGCTGACCATGAGGTTCTGCATGGTTGCCAAACCTTAATGCTGCTGGCACGTAGACAACTCCTTCAATTAATTCTGCCTTTTTAAGGTGGGTCATTGCCGCATAACGCCGTTCAAATTCAGGACGAGTGAGGCGATCGCCATTCTCCAGCGGTGGGATAACGGGAGTCCTAGATTGATTAGCAACCATCTTAGTTTCCTGCATGCTACATCACGATCCTAGCTTTCCCGGTGAGATTAGCCTCACTCAGGCGAGAGTCGCCCCAGTCAGCGATCGCTCAGCACTTCAAAAGTTACATAGAATAGATCGCAAGTAGCTCGCGCGTCTACAAGAGGTAGCAATGGGGTTAACAGCCAAAGATTTGGAGAAGGTGCAGCGTCAGCTTGACGATCGCTATCGAGTTGAACTGATTGATGGGAAAATTGTGCTGATGAGTCCATCTGGCTATGAGTCTGATGAGGTGGCGTTTGAGTTTGGGCGGCAACTTGCAAATTGGACTAGACCGCGCCAGCTTGGACGAGTGACGGGGGCCGGGGCCGGATTTAACTTGCCTAATTCAGATACCCGCGCCCCGGATGTATCGTTTGTGCAAGCAGAACGGCTACGGCGCAGTCCGCGCAGCTTTGCGGAGTTAGCCCCGGATTTAATGGTCGAGGTAAAATCGCCCACCGATAGCCTGACAGGGCTGCGAGCAAAAATTGATCAGTTCCTGGAGCAGGGAACTCAGGTGGGCATTTTGATTCATCCAGAGCAGCGGTGGTTAGAAATTCGGCGAGCGGGGCAAGAACCGCTCGCTCTAAAGGATGGAGATGTTTTGAGCCTTCCCAATCTGTTGCCGGGATGGGAAGTGCAGGTATCTGAGCTGTGGCCGCCTGTGTTTGAATAGCAGTAGGCTTGGGGTCAAGTGGCGTTTTTTTTGGATAGACACGCCTCGCTCTCTTTACCAACAGCCAATGCGATCGCCTCGCGTCCTTGCCGACGACTTAACTGCTACATTCGCTCCAGCACCGGAATTCCTAGCAGAGAGAGACCTAACTTCAGGGTACGAGCCGTCAGATCGCACAGCACTAAGCGAGAAGACCTCTGCGGTTCTTCGGCCTGAAGCACCGGACAGCGGTCGTAGAATTGATTAAACTTTTGGCTCAGTTGGAACAAATATTCGCACAACCGATTGGGGAGGAGATCTTGTTCGACAGCGTTGAGCACTTCACTTAGTTGCAGAATATGCTTAGAAAGCGTCAATTCGGTTTCTTCGAGAACAACGTTAATCGCACCTAACTGCTTAAAATCGATATTGCCTTTGCGACTGATGCCCTGCACCCGCACGTAGGCATAAAGAAGGTACGGTGCGGTGTTGCCCTGAAGAGAGAGCATTTTATCGTAATTGAAGATATAGTTACTGGTGCGATTTTGGCTCAGGTCGGCATACTTAACTGCACTGATCCCCACCACTTTCGCCTCGTGCTCGATAAACTCTTCGCTCTCGGTGCGTCCTTCTTGGGCTAAACGAGCTTCTAAATCAGCACGAGCGCGGGCGATCGCCTCCTCTAATAAATCCTGCAACCGGACGGCTTCTCCAGAGCGGGTTTTGAGCTTTTTGCTGTCTTCCCCTAGCACCAGTCCAAAGGGCGCATGCACGAACCAATGCTCGTCACCGATCCAGCCTGCTCGTCGTCCGACTTGGAATATTTGGGCAAAATGGTTGCTCTGTTCCGCTCCGACCGGGTAAATCACCCACTGCGCCTGATCTTTCTGCACTCGATAGCGAATAGCAGCTAGATCAGTCGTGGCATAGTTATAACCTCCATTCGATTTCTGGACAATTAGCGGCAGCGGCTTGCCTTCTTTGTTGGTAAAGCCTTCTAAAAAGACACATTTTGCGCCTTCATCCTCAACGAGCAAGCCAAGGCGCTCTAGCTCCTCTACAATTTCTGGAAGGAAGGGGTTGTAAAAAGATTCGCCGCGTTCTACAAAAGGAGAGATGCCGAGTAGATTATAAATCTCCTGGTACGAGCGACTTGATAACTCGCAAACAATTTTCCAGGCGCGAAGCGTTGACCCATCTCCTGCCTGAAGCTGCACCACGGCAAGGCGAGCCGCTTCTCGAAATTCTGCATCTTCATCAAAGCGCCGCTTGGCCTGACGATAGAACGTAGATAAATCTCCTAAGTCTAACCCTTCTGTCGTCAACGCTTCCGGGTATGCCTCGCGCAGGTAGGCAATCAACATGCCAAAGGGCGTTCCCCAGTCGCCAACATGACTGAGCCGCAACACATCATGACCCAAAAATTCTAAAATACGAGCGATACAGTCTCCAATCACGGCTGGACGTAAATGACCAACGTGCATCTCCTTGGCAATGTTTGGACTGGGATAATCGACAATAACTCGTTGCGGACTGGGGGTAGGGGCGACTCCTAAGCGCGGATCGCTTTGGATCTCTCCCAACTGCGCCTCTAAATAGCTTGGCTTGATCGTTAAATTGATAAATCCTGGGCCGGCTATTTCTGGTGGTTCGCAGAGATCGGCAACGTTGAGTTGCTCGACAATAGCAGAGGCGATCGCTCTTGGTTTCTGTTTCAGCTCTTTCGCTAACGGCAGGGCTACATTCGACTGATAATCGCCAAACTTGGGGTTACTCGCCGGAACTACCATCGGATCTTGGTCGGCTAATTCTCCCCCAAATGCCGCCACCAACGCTTTACTCAAGCGGTTTTGAAGCTGTTCAAGAATTGTCATATTACTAAACGTTGAGTTGCGATCGCCTTTGGGGTGCTAGGTTTTGTCCAATCTCTTGAAAACCTTGAGCATACAATTAATCTAACAAACTCAGATAAATTAAGAAATAATTATTCCTTTCCCCTTTCCCCCTTACCCTTTCCCCAGAAAGTGCCTGCTACAATGCCTCAAACCAAAACGAACCTTACTCTTGAAGAATTTTTAGCCCTGCCAGATGACAATGTTGCCTGCGAACTGATTGATGGACAAGCGATTCCTATATCCTGATGCACCGACACGAACAAAGCGAGGAACAGCATCGCTCAGCGGTCCATTACTCTCAGGACTCGAACTAACACCCAATCCGCATCTCAAACCCCTGTTTCCTTCCTTTGCAAACCCTTCTGCCGTCTGCCTCCTGCCTTACTTAATTTTTAAGTGCTTGATGTGGTGTGTTGAATAGCAAAAGCCTAACTTTTTGCCGGCTTGAAGCTTTGGTCTATCTGTCTGTAGAGAGATTCTAAACTGGAGGAATTGTCTAAAACAACATCCGCCGCCGCCATCTTGGTGTCAATGGGGAGCTGACTGTGGATGCGGGCGATCGCCTGTTGCCGATTGAGGCAATCGCGCTGCTTTAACCGCTTAACCTGCTCCTCGAAAGAGCAGTAAACGACCCAAATTTCTGTCACTAAATCTGTCATTTGGGCTTCAAACAGCAGCGGAATCGCAAGAACGATCGTTGGTTCCGCTAACTGTTGCAGTTCAGATAAAAAGCGATCGCGCACGAAGGGATGAATTTGTTGCTCTAGCCAGCGTTTCTCTTCTGCGTCATTGAAAATGATTTCTCCTAAGCGTTGGCGGTTGAGAGTCCGATCGGGCATTTGCACCGAGCTCCCATATCGACAAAATATAGTGGCGAGAATGGGCGATCCTGGCTGGACCGCTTCTCTAGCGTAGAGATCGGCATCGAGGATCGGTAGTTGATATACATCAGCTAGGTAACGAGAAACCGTCGTTTTACCTGTGCCAATACTGCCAGTTAAGCCAATCAAACGCTGGAAGCCGGACATAACTGTAATAGTGAGAAGTTCATTGATTGTACTTCAGGCCTTAGCTTATAGAATTAACAATTGAAAGTTCAATCAAAATAAACTTTGCGTTTATCGCTCACTGGTCACTGATTCACTGTTCAAGATGCCCTCTCAGCGCCGCCCCTTGGTTAGCGATCGCACCCTGCAAAGAATCACTGAACAAGCCGAGCTAACCTCTTCCTATCTAGTCTTCATGGCAATGTCTGGAGTGTTAGCGGCGATCGCTATGCTAACGAATTCGGTTCCGATCCTGATTGGCTCTATGGTCGTTGCTCCCGCTCTCCCGCCTCTGGGTTTAATTGCGTTTGCTCTGGTAGCTAGACAGCCGCGTTTAGCCCTGCAAGGTTTGGCTACGTCGTTATTAGGTCTTTTAGTCGCAATGCTGTTTTCGGTGTTGACAACTTGGGTCTTGAACACCACCAACGTCATTCCCCCTGAAACAAACTTAATCGATAAACCGCTACTGGCCGAACGGGTTCGTCCTGGTTGGTATAGCGTTGCCGCTGCTCTCGCTGCGGGCATAGCAGGAGCCATTGCCCTTGCTAAGCAGAAGACTGATACCTTAGTCGGAGTGGTAGCCGCTTTAGCACTCGTACCATCGGTTGCCGCTGCCAGCATTGCTTTTATGTCTAGCTCTCCGCTACAAGGATTTGGCGGCTTAGTGCTGCTCGGAATTAATGTTGGCATGATTGTTTTTTCAGGAGTACTCACGCTCTTGATTGTGCGCCCTGATTGGAGAAAATGAGCTATGCGACTCTACTGTTGAATCGAGGGAAGCCAATTGCAGCGAAATCTTCCTTTTTGCTTCATCTTTTAAAAGCTATGCGAGATAGAGTGTTCCATCCGGCATCGTTGCCCAAGTGAGATCGACGTTCGCTGCCTCTAACTGACTTACTTCGAGTTTCGCTCTGTACAAGTTCGCCCCTCTTAAAACAGCAGAGCCTAGCCTTGCCTCATCTAAGTTTGCTTGCTGCAAATCTGCCGCACTTAGATTCGCTTCGCTGAGATTTGCCCACCTTAAATCCGCTTGATTAAGATTACTTTGAATCAGTTCAACCCTCTCTAGGTTGGCTCCCCGTAGAGTGGCCAAAATAAGCTGAGAATTCATCAAATTGGCACGATGAAGATTAGCTCCAGTCAGATTAGCTCCACTAAGATTGGTTCCTCTTAAATTAGCTTGTCTCAAATCGACTCCGATTAAATCTGCCCCACTTAAGTCGGCTTCGCCAAGATTAATCTTCCAAAGGTTAGCTCCGTTAAGCCGAATTTC
This sequence comes from Cyanophyceae cyanobacterium, assembly GCA_050331735.1. Lineage (GTDB taxonomy): Bacteria > Cyanobacteriota > Cyanobacteriia > Cyanobacteriales > JBHJGN01 > JBHJGN01. Next base: position 107,416 of record JBHJGN010000001.1, on the reverse strand, counting down.
ATGAAAATTCCGTTCTCCTTGAGCATATCTCTTGACAAGCTCAACGGAGTCTATCGAGTCTTGGTCAAGATTTCCGCCGAATGAGAAAAAATTTGCTGAATTCATTGTTATCTCCTGATAATTCTATGAAAACCTCCTCTTCAAATCGTTTGCTAACTGAGAAAGGTCGGTGGGATCAACACGGCATCGTATTGATAGTAATACTAAGGATATTCAATAATATTTCCCCGTAGCTGTCCTTGCTCTGAAGGTCCGTTGCAGTGGAGACAGCGAGCCTCTACAGCATAAATTTCTCCATCTAGATCGCAGGAGCAGACAGTGCTGATTAAATCTGATAGGGGGTGTTCTGCTAAAAGATGCTTCACCACGGGCCACTCGAACACGCTGAACCATAATAGTCACCAAGAATTGGCAGTGAATTAGGGGCAAACGTCAGAGGCACTGCCAATTCCAAAGTGACGCTATCCTAGCTCCTAGTTATTGAGCATGGGAATTGGGTGCGACGAGAAAGCGGGATGTGTAGGGAGATTCTCCTGGTGAACCACGACGGATATGACCGGACGGACCCTCCCCTAGAAACTCTGAGAACCAAGCTTCGTGTTCAATCTCTTCGTTAAGAATGGCTAAAGATAGCTCGTAGGTGCGGTGATCTTTCCCGAAGGTCATGTTGCAAATATCTGTATAAACTCGAATTGCACAGCGTTCAGCCTCCACTAAAACTTGCAGCATCTGGCGCATATCGCCCTGCTGTGCTGATTCTTTGACCTCTGAAACCGCTTTTTCCTCTTCGACTCCTCCGCCAGTGAAGCCAACGCGCGGCGCACAGTTCTGGCGCTGCATTCCTTCAGGGAGGTAGGCGTCGGGACAGGCAGCATCGTTGGCAAACTCCCGGATATCGCGGGGTAGTTCCCCTCCTAGTTCGTAGATGCGCGGCAACAACGCTTCAAAATGATTGCGGTCTTCTAAACGGGCATCTTCGATGATTTCCTTGAGCCCTTCTCCTTGAAAACCAATGGCGTTGGCTCGCAGGATAGTGTAGTAGTAATAGGTCGTAAACTCAGCCGCAGCAGCACGAACTAGCTTTTTCACGAGCTTATCTACATCGACCCCGCTATGTTTGACCATTTCCAGTGCAACTTGTGCCATCGTTAATTTTCCTCTTAAAAACGCTTCAACAAGAATTTGTGAAAAAATTTGATTTGAATTGAAGGCAAACTCGTAATGAGTTTGCTATGGGCATACTTCGATCTTGTCTAAAGAACCCATAAAGATGTTGTTTTCGATACAAAAGTTAGTTAGAAGAGGCCAAACTTTTACACAGGCTTACACAGTAGCCATCGCAGTCCTTGACAGCGATGGGGAGGCTATTCAAAATACGAGGAAATGGGCCTAGTCAAGGCTTGCTTTGTCAAGCTGGATGACATAGGTAACAGTTGACAGTGGCGATCGCTTAATTTCATACCATCTCTGGAAAGTAAAGCAACAGATGCGGTGTCGGGGAAACAGGGGAAATTGTCCCTGACGGGACGGGGAAGCGGTGCGACCCCGCGTCGGCGAAAGACGCAAGGGAACGCGCACCAAGACAGGGGAAAGGGGAAATTGCTCCGCAACGGGGAAAAGGGCCAAGGAAAATTTGTCCGGTGTAGGACAAGAACATAGAAGCAAAAAATAAGCTTAACAACCATCCTCTCTCCCCCTGATCCTTGGACCTTTTCCCGAGCGCGAAAGCTGAAGCGGCTTCTCTTGCGCCTGCAACGCTTTGAGGAGGGTAATAAGACAGAAATCCGAGTGTAAGCTAAAATTATTAATAAATCTTTACTGGCTAACTCTAGCTACTGAATATTTAATTATGTCTCTTCCCATTCGCAACGTCGCGATTATTGCCCACGTTGACCACGGTAAAACAACGCTGGTTGATGCTCTCCTCAAACAGTCCGGTATTTTTCGTGAGGGGGAAGACGTTCCAATCTGCGTTATGGACTCCAATGACCTAGAGCGAGAACGGGGCATTACAATTCTGTCGAAAAACACAGCCGTTCATTACAAAGATACTCTGATTAACATTGTTGATACGCCAGGACACGCCGATTTTGGGGGCGAGGTCGAGCGAGTGCTAGGCATGGTCGATGGCTGCATCTTGATTGTCGATGCCAATGAAGGACCGATGCCGCAAACGCGATTCGTGCTTAAAAAAGCGTTGGAAAAAGGGCTGCGTCCGATTGTTGTTGTCAATAAAATTGATCGTCCCAATGCTCATCCTGATGAGGCAGTTGATAAAGTGTTCGATCTGTTTGTTGAGTTAGGAGCAGACGACGATCAGTGCGACTTTACGACTCTCTACGCTTCTGGGTTAGAAGGCTTTGCCAAAGAAGAGCTGGAAGCCGAAGGGTCCGATATGCAGCCTCTGTTTGAAGCGATTCTACACCACGTCGCTCCTCCAGTGGGCGATCCGACCAAGCCGCTTCAGCTTCAGGTAACGACGCTAGATTATTCTGAGTACCTAGGGCGAATTGTGATTGGCAGAATCCACAACGGAACTATTAGAGCGGGTCAGCAGGCAGCAATCGTTCAGGAAGACGGCAACGTTTCTAAGGCAAAGGTGACGAAGCTGTTAGGATTTGAAGGACTTCAGCGAGTTGAGCTAGCAGAAGCCAGCGCTGGTAACATTGTGGCAGTCGCTGGATTTGCTGATGCTAATATTGGCGAAACCATTACCTGTCCCGACGAGCCGCAGGCTCTCCCCCTGATTAAGGTGGACGAACCAACGCTGCAAATGACCTTTTCGGTGAACGATTCTCCCTTTGCTGGACAGGAAGGAAGCTATGTTACCTCGAGGCAGTTGCGCGATCGCCTGATGCGCGAACTGGAAACCAACGTAGCGCTGCGCGTCGAACCAACCGATTCTCCCGATAAGTTTGCGGTCTCAGGACGCGGCGAACTCCACCTCGGCATCCTCATCGAAACGATGCGGCGCGAGGGCTACGAGTTTCAGGTATCTCAGCCGCAGGTGATTTATCGGGAGGTCAACGGTCAACCCTGTGAGCCTTACGAGTATTTAGTCCTAGATGTTCCCGAAGAAGCCAACGGTAGCTGCATCGAGCGCCTCGGTCAGCGCAAGGGAGAAATGCAGGATATGCAGGTTGGCACTAACGGACGTACTCAGCTAGAGTTTGTGATTCCGGCGCGAGGACTGATTGGTTTCCGAGGCGATTTTGTCCGCCTTACTCGCGGTGAAGGCATTATGAACCACAGCTTCTTAGAATACCGTCCGCTGTGCGGAGATCTAGAGACGCGCTACAACGGCGTCATTATTGCCTTTGAAGAGGGAACGGCAACATTTTATGCTCTCAAGAATGCTGAAGACCGCGGTGTTTTCTTTATTTCTCCGGGAACTAAGGTTTATAAGGGCATGATCGTGGGCGAACACAACCGTCCCCAAGACCTCGATCTCAACGTCTGCAAGACGAAACAGCTTACTAATCACCGTTCCGCAACGGGAGACGAGCTAGTACAGTTGCAGACTCCGGTGGAGATGAGCTTAGAGCGAGCGTTAGAATACATTGGTTCCGACGAACTGGTAGAGATAACGCCAGAGTCGATTCGCCTCCGCAAGATGGCAACCAAAAAGTTAGCGAAGCGTTAGCTGGGCGCGGAAGCCCCGCGCTCTGCTGAAAGCGAGCGTCGGGATAGGGAGCGCGCGACTGACAAGGAGCAATTACGGGAGTCGGACTATATGTTAGAATGATAAAGATAATTCCTAATAGGAAGCCTAGAAATAGGTAATGAATAAAAGGTGTTTCTTGTCTAGTCTTTTGCTAGATCTCTGTACACAACATGACGAGTCAATTCCCTCTGACCTTTGCCAGAAAGGCAAGCCCTACCTCGTCAAACAGAAAGTAAGATGTTCTGGTTTTCATTTCAATACATAATAAGTCTGCTGTGGGTCTATCAAGTGGACTATAAACAAACTGCCTGTGGACGGGTTCTATCGGGGATGTAGATAGCATCGGTTAACTATGTCTAGAAACGACCGAATGAAGCAGGAAATTGATTGAGAGTGATCTCATGAAGCCCGCTCTGTACTCGGAGAGTCAGAGTCGGGAGAATGTCACGAATTAATTGTCAGAGAAGTCCGCCTCTAGTGCGGGCTTTTTATTTGGTCATGTTGAACATTTCGACAACCGCTCTCGACAAGTAACGCTCATATTCAAACTGAAGCGCGATCGCTTAAAACAGTGGGCTTGTCCTGCCCCCGCCCGCTAGGTGTTATATAATCGGTCTTCTTCTCGCTTTAGCAAGCGATAAGGGGGGCAGGCGGCAGCTTCTAAGGCTGAGCGATTGAGGATCTTGATCTTGCCTCGGCTGTAGTCAATCATTCCAGCTTGGCTCAGGCTACTGGCCGCTTCGGAAATACTGGCACGACGGGTATTAAGCATTCTGCCGATAAACTGCTGAGTCAGCGGCAGTTCTTCCCTCTGTACGCAGTCTTGAATCAACAGTAACCAGTAGGCAAGCTGCTCCTTGATCGTATAGTTTGCTCGACAAACAGCCGTTTGAGTCACCTGTAGCAACATTGCCTGTATGTGCAGCAGGAGTCGTCTGTGCAACTCTTGAGCGCGATGAAATTCCGCTCTAAAAACTTCAACATCAAGCTCTAAAGCACTCCCAGAAATTTGCACAATTTTACGACTGGTCACAACGCCATCTCCTAATAGCGCCGGAAGTCCCAATACTCCTTGATAACCAATTAAACCAATTTCTACCGATAAATCTTCCTGGACAGAGACAATTGAAATTAAAGCCCCAGTCGGAAAATACACCTGATTGATTGTTTCTCCTGGATTGTAAAGGACTTGTCCTGCCTGAAGAGAAACCCGCTTGAGGTGCGGCGAAAGTCGCTGCCACTCGGTGGAGGGTAAGTTAGCCAGTAACTGATTTTCTAACGCAGACATAATGAGCACTGTGTATGAATCCGGCTGAGTAGAGATACCAGTGAGTACTATGCTAGGTCCGCATTTGGGCGGCAATAGCCCAAAAGGGGAGCTAGCCTTAGCCTTGCTGATTCTTCGCTTTACAGAACTTGAAAATTGCTCATACTGCCTTGTGTGAAGCTGCCTTGTTAGAGACTTAACTTCCTGCGATAGATGAAGGCAAGGCTTGAGCTCAAAACGTAAAACAATCGACAGACCAATGACAGTATTTCATAGTAAATCGATCAGAGACGGTACAACCTGGGAGTAAGCAGACAAACGGATACTTCAAAAAGCATACTTCTTAAGACTGATAAAGTATATCCGTTGCCCAATTTAAACTCTTAATTCTTTATTAAATAATTCCTGATCAAAATTGGGAGAGCGCTGCAACTCGATGTTGACGTGCCTAATCCGCTGCCTCACGGTTATTAAACTTTCAACAGTGTTTCTCCAGAAGGATGAAATTGTCTGCTCTTTCTCTAAAATGCTAAGACTGAGGTGAAGAGAAAAGCCAAGAGGCATCCTGCTGACGGCGGACTGCTTATTCTATCTTTAGCTTAAAAGCGATCGCCTTCTGGTTCGATGCCCATTGCTCGCAGTTGTGCGGCTAACTCTCTAGCCCGCTGTTCAGCTTGCTCGGCCCGCTGTTCAGCTTGCTCGGCCCGCTGCTCTTCTTGCGTCGCTTTTTCTCGCTCTGTCGGCAGTAGTTCTCCAGCTAAGGTTGCCCATCGCAGCCAAGTGGTATTCACGCCTCTATAGGTTCCGTCCCACTGAACCAAAGCTAACTGTAACTGCTGACTCACAAAGCGTTGGCAGTCTGTCACCAGGGGTTCGTAAACTCCATCTCGTAAGGCAAAACCAGCCCAGTCTTGAGGGTTAAACGGATCGAACCAGAAGTATTCTGGAACGCGCATCTGGTTTTGATAGATGGCTTTTTTCTCCGTCTTGTCTTGATCTCTGGTGCTGTCAGACAACAGTTCAATGACCACATCGGGGCCCTTGCCTTCTTCCCAAACGACCCAGCTTTTACGTTCTTTTTTAGGAACGCCTAAAACGGCAAAAAAATCCGGCCCCCGAAAGTCCTGATTGCGAATCTGCGCCATGCTGTAGTAAACAAACATATTGCCACTAACATAGCCGTTGTCTCGCGTCTCCAGCCACAGCAGCAGTTGCTCGATGAGTAAATCCATCTGGAATTTGTGGCGCTGAGTTTCCATCGGAATATCGTCATCGCACGGTAGCTCGTCCTGAGTTGGCGGAAGCGCTACGTAAGGGACTTCAAGAAGTGGTTCAGACATAACATCCTTCAGAACGCTATCTCGCTTTTCTACACCTCTAATTTAGCTCTTTTGGTTTTTCTGCCCGCCAAAAGACAACAGATTCGTCAAGAGACTGGAGAGTGGTGCCGGGGTAGTAGAAAGACAAAATTTGCTCAGCAGACCAGCCGAGATTGGCCAGATTGTAGGAACCAAACTGACTTAAGCCTACCCCGTGACCGAAACCACCACCAATAAAGGTGTATCCTTTGAGGACTTGCGCTTCGTCGTAAATCGGCTCGATGTAGAATAGCGTACTGCGGGGCGGACCCAAAGCACTGCGAACCTCAGTTTTATGCAGTTCGAGCAAACCCCGATCCGTTTGCACGATCAGCTTGAGAATTCGGCCCGAGGGCGATCGCTCGACGATCTCCAGGCTCTCAATGGTGTTGAAGTCAGCCAGAGGATGATTAGTTTTCTCTAGATACTTCTGTAAATCTTCGTTGAGCTGCTCGAGGTCGCCCTGCTTGCTCCAGCGAAAAACGTTTCGGCCCGTTTCATTGAATCCCTGCTGGAGGGAAATAAAGTCCCGAAACGCCTGTTCGTCAGCCAAGGAGCGTTGAGAAAGATCCCAAACCGGCTGAGGCGAGTCGATTACGGCTTTAAGGTAGGGGCGATCGCTGCCGTTCCAAATATCGCTGAACGGGGCCGTAATCCCGCCGGTAGTAGAGGAATACAGCGCGTCTACTAGTTCATTTTGATAGGTTAACACCAAGCCTCGGGTCGCGGCGATCGACTGGTCGGCCTGGGGATGAGTGTCGGCTAACCCAAAATAAACCTGGCAGTGAACGCTCGCGCACAGCTCATAGTTGTCCGCTTGAAACCGCCGCAGATTCCGGAGGGCATAGGTCCGAGCAATAATAGCCTGCGCTTCGGCGGCTCCTTTCGGGGCCGCTGGACCAATTTCGTGAGGAACCACGCCCCGCAGGTAGCTTTCTAAGGGGACTTCATTAACTAAGGTAAACGTGCCGTAGGCATTGGGCTGAAGCTTGAGAGAGCCTGGATAAAGGTGAGTTTTCTGCTCCGGGGCTTCTTTCACCTGGATCAACGCCCCTGCTGCGGTAATTTCTAGCTCGCTGACCGCCGTGCGATCGCCATCAACATTTAAAATAATCTGCGGCTTCTCTAAAACAACCTGAGTATCTAAATACGGCTCGGCGTATCCTTGAGCCTGGAGACTCTGCAACAGCCACCGACGCAGCAGCGGAGTTTCATACACGTCTCGTTTGGCCCAGACCTGCCAGCGTTCGGGCTGAGTGACTTCTACTTCAATGCCAAGGGCTTCCCACTGTTGAGCGCTGTATTCTGCTGTTTCAAAGGTGGCGTGATCGCTGAGCACCAACCGTTCTTCCACCGCCGGTATAGCCAAAGGCCGCATTTCCACTTCTAGTTCGACTTGGTTGGCCTCTAGCTCCACCGCTTCACCCCGGAGAGTGAGCGTATCTCCTTGAGGAGAGGCGATGGTCAGTTCATCAGTCTCTTCATCTCCAAAGCGCTGAACAATGCCAACTTTAATTTCGATCTCTTCAGCTCTGACGGATGGGCTAAAAAGCAACCCCAGGAAAAAAGAACACGCCAAAAATTGTTTCTGAGAGATTTTGAGAAGCATTGTGTTAACGATCTGTTGAATTTTCGTCTGTCGCTATTTTAGCGCCGTCGGCGCGGGTAAAGGGTAAAGGGTAAAGGGAATAGCGCCACAGGCGCGGGAAAAGGGGAAGGGGAAAAGGGTAAAGGGGGTTACTCAGCCTAGTCCTTGATTCTGTGTTCTTTCCCCGTCCCGGAGGAATTTTCCTTTCCCCCTTCCCCGTTCCGCAGGAACTGTTTCCCCTTTTCCCGTCCCGAAGGGACTTAATCGGCTGCTTGCGCCATGAGGTTTTCTCCTTTGAGTAATTCCTTCGCTGCTTCTAAGAGGGTCTTCTCGATGTAGGGTTTAGTAAAATAGCCCTTAGCTCCTCGTTCTTGGGCAATATTGCGGTGACGTTCGGCTCCTCTGGAAGTAATCATCGCTACGGGGAGCTGAGAAAGCGTGGGATCTTGCTGAAGACGGGCTAACAGGTCTAGTCCGTTCATTCTCGGCATCTCGATGTCGCAGAAAACGAGATCGATGGGCAAGCTAGAGCGCAGCTTTTCCAGGGCATCTTGTCCATCTCTGGCTTGTTCCACTTGATAACCGGCTTTTTTAAACGTCATCGACAGCATTTCTCGCACCATCACTGAGTCATCGACAATGAGCACGGTTGGTTCTGCCGGTGGTTCTGCGTCTTCTGGCGGTTTATCTGCTGTTGATTTAGATCGAGGACTGCCAGAGACTAACACTTCTCCAGCAATCATCTTTTGCGCCGCATCCAACAAATCTTTCTCGGTGTAAGGTTTGGTGAAGTATCCTCTAGCTCCAAGCTCAACGGCAACTTGACGATGACGGGCTGCACCGCGAGAGGTCAGTAAGGCCACCGGAATCGACGCTAACCGTTCGTCTTTTTGCAGACAGGAGAGTAGTTCTAGACCGTTCATTCTCGGCATTTCTACGTCGCAGAAAATGATATCGCACGCTAGTCCAGAGCGAAGCTTTTCCCAGGCTTCTGAGCCGTCTCGTGCTTGCTCAACGCGATATCCGGCATTACTAAAGCTGATCGACAACAGTTCTCGAACAGTAATGGAGTCGTCAACAATTAACACCGCTGGTTTTTGATCGACGATCGCCTCTGGTTGAGCATAAATAATGGTCTTCTGCCAGAGCTGCCCCTCTAGGCTGTGATTTCCTTGAGCGATTTCAATTAATTCCAGCACATCACCAATGGCCATGACGCTACCGTCTCCAAGTACAGTTGCTCCGGCAATGCCCAAAGGCTTAGGAATGGGGCCTTCAATTTGCTTAATGACGATTTCCTGCTCCCCAAGTACCCGTTCGACCTCGACAGCGAGTAAGGTTCCCGCTCCTCGCAGGACGACAATCGACACGGTGTCTTCTGACTGAGTGCCTCTCATTCTCCGACCAACCGAGCGACGATAGGACAGCAGTTCTTTGAGAGAACGGAAAGGCAGGAGGGTATTGCGCCACGGAACGCACGGCTGACCCTCTGCATCGGTCTGAATATCTGACGCGGCGTAGTCCTGCATGTCTTCTACGCCATCCATGGGAAAAGCAATGCGGAACTGATTGCTCAAACAGCAGAGAGCCTTACAAATGCTGAGCGTTAGCGGCAGACGAACGGTAAAGGTCGTGCCTTTCCCCAGAGTAGAATCAATGCCAATCTTGCCGCGAATGGCCTCTAGACTGGTCCGCACTACATCCATCCCCACTCCGCGACCGGCGAAGTCGTCCGCTTTGTCTTTGGTGCTAAAACCGGGATGAAACAAAAATTCGTAGCAATCTTGATGCGCCAGAGCTTTAGCCTTGGCCGGGGAGAGCAGTCCTTTTTCTAAGGCTTTTGCTTTGACTTTGCGCGAATCAATGCCCGCGCCATCATCGGCAATGGAAATGATCGTTTGATTTCCCTGGAGAAAAGCACTAACGGTCACCTGACCGCAGAGAGGTTTCCCTTGCTGCTGGCGTTCTTCTGGCGATTCGATGCCGTGAGTAATGGCGTTGTTCACCAAATGAGTCATCGGATCGTAGAGCTGCTCGAGGAGCATCTTATCGATGAGAACATCTCGTCCTTCTACTTTGAGCTGCGCTTGCTTATTTAAGCGCCGCGAAATTTCCCGAACGGCTCTGGGTAAACGGTCTGCCGTTTGAGAAAAAGGCACCATGCGCGCTTTATTGAGACCTTCTTGAAGCTGAGAGGTAATTTGCTGGAGGGATAGAGAAACCTGTTCGGTATTGTCTACCAAAAACTGGATATCCGAAGCAGACTCTCGGACGCGCACGATCAGTTCAATCATCTCTTGGGAGAGGGTATGAAAGCCCGTAAATCTGTCCATCTCTAGGGCATTAAGACTGCGATCGCTACTGCTAGCGCTCGGTTCAGACCAATCGTTGCGCTCTCCGTGACGGCTTGCTAGCAGTGCTCCCTCCAGCAGCGATCGCTCGTAGAGTTCCTGCATTCTACCGCCAATATCGCTCAGACCCTGGACGTAATGCAGTAAACTGTCTAAAAACTGCCGCAGCCTGCCATGATCTTGCTCGAGGGTATTGCGGTTGACGACCAGTTCCCCAATGAGGTTATTTAAAGTATCCAACTGCTTCACTGGCACCCGCATGGTTTGTTCAAACGCTGTCGCCAGCGGTTGGCTACTGGCCGATTGAGGCTGTGGCGTTACTTGGCTGGCCTCCTCGAGCAGTTTCTGAAGCTCGGTAGTCCCCTCGTCTAGTAGCTGACGCTCGCTATCAGGCAGCGCCTCGAGGGGGCTCCCTAACGACTCCAAGAAATTCGCCTGCTCGCTGGAGTCGCCTGCTAGCGACGCTTCTAACTCATCAAAAGACGCAAACCAGGTTTGAGGGGTTTGCTCGAGCAAAGCCTCTAGCTCGTCAAGACCATAGTAAACGAGTTCCCAATCTTGACGGGCTAGTATTGCTGACGGCGGCATCGATTCAGAATCACGGACGGTGAAATCGTCGGTTGTCAGGTCTGGCGACAACAACGGCTCTGGCTGAGCGGCAGCTAATAACTCTGGTTCGTCTTCATCCTCCCACAGGCTTGCTAACTCTACCGGGGCATCGGCTGAGTCTGTTTGCTGGCTCGATGGCTCAGGCTCAAACAGCTCAAGAATTTCATCGGACGAACTCAATTCCGCTTCCGTCTCGCCAAATAAGCTGCTCTCGTCGGTTAAAGACGGAGTTGCCGCATCCTCAGTCGCTTCAGAGGAGCTAAACAAGCTGGCCAATTCAGCCGCTGATTCTGGAGGATCGGCGGCTGATGCTGCCTCAAGCCAGTAGTCGCCGAAGTCGTCAGGCGGCGCTTCGATGACAGTTCGAGCCTCATCAGAGACATCCGCAAACAGCGAGAGCAGCTCATCAGAGGGGGAGCTAGCCTCCCCTTCAGAAGGTTTGGATACTGATTGCGGCTCTTCTAAACTCTTTTCAAGAGGAGCAAGAGCTTGCAGTTCTTGAGTGAGTTCAATTTCATCACCGCAGCCTGCTATTACTTTTTCTAACGCCCGTTTGATATCTCTGATAATTCTTTTCGCCGTTTCCTGAAACGGATTGTCGCGATTGGCGATCGCTCTTTGAGCCGTTTGCAGCAGCGTCACCCACTGATAAAGCTTGGCTTCTTGGCCAAGCTCTGATAGCTGCTGACATTGCTCCTGTAGCTGTTTGCGGCATTCGGGGTGATTCCCTTGCTTCAACATCTGAAGCATTTGTCCAAGTTGAAGCAAAACTTCTCCCTTGAACTCTGCTTGGTCGAGATATTCTGGAATCGTCGTTTTTCCGGTGAGAGATTTCTTTTGCACAGCGAATTTCCTGAGCCAACGATAAGCTAGCAACCCTTGAAGCTAGAGCTAACGTACCCAGGATTACGCCCGGAAATACCATTTAAATAATTAATTTTGGTAAAGAAGCACCGCAGGCGCGGGCAAATTGTCCCGGTTGGGACGGGGAAGGGGGAAATCGCTCCGCGATGGGGAAAGGGAAAAGGGGAAATTGTCCCGGTTGGGACGGGGAAGGGGAAATCTGTCCGGTGCGGGACAGCAAAAGAACACAGAGCTAAGAAATAAGCTCAATAATTTCCCCTTTCCCCGTTGCGGAGCAACTTTTTCCCCTTTTCCCGCGCCTGCGGCGCTAGTCTTCAACTCGGTAGCCGAGTTCGGCTAGGCGTAACCGCGACTGTCTCCACTTCGGCTGAACTTTGACAAATAGCTCAAGATAGACATCTCCGGCAATGAGCTTTTGCATTTGCTCTCTTGCTTGAGTGCCAATGGCTTTGAGCATACTGCCTTTTTTACCAATGAGAATGCCTTTTTGAGAGTCTCTTTCAACGTTGATGGCGGCAAAAACTCGGGTAATGCGGGGGGTTTCTTCAACTTTTTCTACGGTGATGGCGACTGAATGGGGAATTTCTTGACGGGTCAGCAACAGGATTTGTTCTCGAATCAGTTCGCCCATAATAAACCGCTCTGGCTGGTCAGTCACTAAATCGGGAGGATAGTAATAGGGGCCTGGTTCGAGACGGTCGCTCAGGAGTTGCTGAAGCGATGCTAGTCCGGCTCCTGTCAAGGCGGAAAACTTGACAATAGACCAGTTGTGTTCCTCGGCAATTTGCCGATAGGTATCATCGATGGGGTGATACTCGGCTGGCTGGAGATCCGACTTATTGAGACCAAGAATCACCGGAACAGAAGACTGCTTGAGCAGATCGACAATAAAGCGATCGCCGCCTCCGGCAACCCCGGTACTGTCAACAACCAACAGCACCACATCCACCGAGGCGATCGCTCTCTGGGCGTTTTTAACCAGCACCTTACCGAGTTCGTGGTGGGGTTTGTGGATTCCGGGGGTATCGACAAAGATGAGCTGGGCGCGGTCGGTGGTCAAAATTCCTCTGAGGCGGTTGCGCGTCGTCTGAGCAACGGGAGAGGTGATGGCGATTTTCTGCCCCACCAGTTGATTCATGAGAGTCGATTTCCCCACGTTGGGTCGTCCCACAATTCCGACGAATCCGGATTTAAACCCCTCTGGGGCCATCGGAATAACTGTATCCGTCAAATCGCTGTGCTCCACTTTGCAGTTTTAATTCCTGGCATTCATCATAGACAAAACGTATTCTCCTTGATTGACGGCTTCGTTAGTAGAAACATCGTAGACTAAGCCATCTTGCTCGGCACAAACGTCCACGACGATTGGCAACTGCCCTAGGGAAAATCTGAGAATTTGGTAAAGTTTTTCTCCAGCCTGAACAGTCTTCCTAAGCGGGACTCTATGCTGAATCATGCCGCCAGTGGGCGCGTAATACTTCTTCAGCCTACTCTTTTCAACCAGCGTGATGGCGGTTGAAGCTAAGGGATGAGAATCAGCGATGGCGAGCATTCCTTTGTAAATCAGATAGTTCTTAATCCCAGCCACTCCCTTGTCCACCGATATAGGATTAAGCTGCATGCCTGTCCCGAGCTCCAAAGTCCACGATTCAACATCAAACCGAACCGGGTGGCCCAACTGAGCGAACTGGGCTTCTAACTCTAACCACGGCTTCATAAACGCTTCATCAAAGGAAATGCCATCGTACTCCTTCATCAAAATGCCGTACTCCAGGAGCAAATACGGAGCGCTGGCTTCGCGACTGTGAAAGCAGTAAAGATAGTCAATGCCGTGGTTGCTAGAGCTATGCAGATCGATGACGTAGTTAGCATCTAAACAGAGCGACTGAAGCTGGAAGCGGAAGTACTGACCATACTCAACGCTGCTCGGGCGCTGAATGTCTGCTAATTGCTGTTGAAAGATGCCTTTGAGCTGAGATAGATACCGGGTTCTAATCTCTTCTGGATCTAAATCGAGGTGAGCTTGAGCAAAAGTTTGAATGTCCCCTGCTTCATAGTCCCAAATGCGGTTCCAGTCTTTGCCATCGTAGCTATTGTAGCGCCCCGTTGAGAAGAAGTGAGAGCGCTGATTGGTGCTCACAGGGTTACACGCCGGAACTAGCCAAATTTCCCCAACGAGCTGTTCAGCCGTTAAAGTTCCTAAAAACTGAATCAGACGCTCAATCACCGCATTGCCAACGATTTCCGCTCCGTGAAGATTAGCCTGGAGGTAGGCTTTCTTGCCCGGCTGCGCTCCCTTAAACTGGTATATCTGAATCTGTAGGCGATCGCCAGAAGCGAGCTGCAACACATCTACCGTTGAAATTTCCGGGGTCATTGAATGCTGTTAATTGTTGATTGTTGATGGGCCACTGGTCACTGTTTCTAGCCTCCAATCCCCAGACGACCCGCTAAACTTGGACTGAGAGGAATGAGCGTCGCGAGCATCAGGAAGAGGGCCAGTAATCCCCAGGCAGCTCTGGCATCATCGGGTTCGGTGAGTTCGTTGAGGCTCGGTCTTTCTAAGTCTCTTTGCAAAAACAGAATCACAATGCCCCAGTAGAGGGGAATCGGGTTATTCGGATTGATCAGCGCCACAATGCCGAGGGCGACGAGGGTAGCGATTGTTGCGCGCCTGGTCACTTTGCGTCCATAAATGGCCTGAAGAATGCGCCCGCCATCGAGCTGGCCCGCAGGCAGGAGATTTAAAGCCGTAATCACCAGACCGAGCCAGCCGATCACCGTCAGCGGATGCAGATCGACCAGCGTTTTTTCTAAGGCGGACCCTAAAACAGCTCGCGCCAATCCTCCGACTAAAATCGATCCCTGAAATAATTGGGTCGGCACTTGAAACAAACTTCCTGAACGGGACAGCAGCAAGCCGATCACAAAGAGGACGAGGGAAACGATGCCGCCGCAGGCTGGACCCGCTAAAGCGATATCAAAGAGAGCGGTGCGATGGGGGAGCAGTGACTCAAAGCGAGCGATCGCTCCAAACGAACCGATTTGCCAGCTAGGGAGAAAATAGGGGAGGCTCAGGCGTACCTGATAACGCTTGGCTACGAAAAAATGGCCGAGTTCGTGGGCGAGGAGGATACTCCACAGTCCTAGGCTCAGGGGCAGGGCTTCTTGATACCGTCCCAGTTCGCTAAACCAGTCGAAGCCTAGCAGTAAACCACCCGCTTCTAGAGTGGTTGCCACCGTTGCCACTAGCAGCACCAGCGCCAAGTTTTTTTGAGCCAGGGTAGCGGGCTGAGGACCGTTGCTGCTGGGAAGCACAATCACGACTGGCTTGCCTTCTGGGCTTTCTACCAGAAACAGGTGATATTTGTCTGCCCAGAGTTGTTGAAGCTTAGCCGAAAGACGGGAATGAACGGTCTCGGGGTCTCCCCGCAGATTACCTTTAAAAATTGCCCCTTCTTGATAGGCGATGGTTTCAGTGGCAAAAAAGGTATCGATCCCAAAAATTCCTTGAATCAGCTTGAGATCGCCCGCATCAATCGGCGGTACTTCCGACTCAGGAGCGACTGTTTCTGCTTCGGTGGGAGGCTGTGGCAGTTCTGCTGTGGGTTCATGTACAGCCTGTTCTTTCAGACGCTCTTGACCGGCTGTCCTCACCTGTCTACCGATCCAAATGTAGGCTCCTGCTGAGGCCACCAGCAAAAAGATAATGCCCACAATATTAATATAAATTCCGGCAGCCAGTAGGCCAAAGAAAACCACCCAAGGGGCTAACAGAACAACAGACTGGAGCCAGGCTAAGATGCCTGGCTTGCCGTAGGCTCGCGCGCGGTTAAAGCCCCAGACCTGAATGGCGACGACGAGGAGAATGAAAAGCACTGCTGTTGACTGCGATCCGTTAAACATGGTTTTTGCTGGTATGGTGGTTGCTAAGAGCGGAAGGCTCAATCAGAATAGTTACTAATTCTCATGACTCCGCTGAGCTTGTAAAGCCGCGCGTAGATTGCCACCATGCTCCTGGAGTAGGCGATCGCCTCGGCTAGCGTCGAGATGGCACCAGTGCATCAGCAGCGCCAGCTTCACCCGCAGTCCGCTGCGCTCGAGCAGGTGTTCGGCTGCTGGGCGGTCGAGCTCTGTCAGCTCTTGCAGAATGCGCAGAGCGCGATCGCGCAGCTTGCTGTTGGTCACGGAAACATCTACCATGCGGTTGCCGTACACTTTCCCTAAACGCACCATCACTCCCGTTGACAGAATGTTGAGGGCCATTTTTGTCGCGGTTCCGGCTTTGAGGCGCGTAGACCCGGCTAATACTTCCGGTCCGACGAGCAGGCGAATATCAATGTCGGCGCGATGGCTGACCTGGGCCACAGGAACGCAGCTAATGTAAATCGTTGTCGCTCCGCGTTCCTTGGCAGCCTCCACGGCTCCCCGCACAAATGGGGTAGTGCCGCCAGCGCTAATGCCGACGACAACATCGGAGTCCGTAATCTGTCGCTGCTCGATTTCTGCGGCTCCATCTTCAGCGCGGTCCTCCAAACTTTCTGAGCTTTTCACTAAAGACGCGGCTCCCCCGGCAATCATTCCCTGCACCATTTCAGGAGGGGTACAGAAGGTTGGCGGACATTCTGCTGCATCCAAAACCCCCAAGCGTCCGCTGGTTCCAGCCCCCACATAGAATAAACGTCCTCCCCGGCGCAGAGCGCAAGCGATCGCCTCAATCGCTTCAGCCAGAGCCTCTTTAGCATGAGCAATGGCCTCGATTGTGTGCGCGTCCTCGCGGTTGAATAGTTCGACTAACTCTAGCGCAGTGAGCCGATCGAGATTGTGGCTGTTGGGATTAATCTGCTCCGTGAGCAGATGACCTCTGTCTATATTCATCCTACCTCACTTTTGCTGCTCGAATGCCTTGGTCAGACTAGAGTAGCCCTTCTAACTGACGACGAATTTGCTCGAGCTGCTCGTTGCTTAATTCTGATTCATCGACTGTCGCTTCTGCGGTCTGGGCGTCTGCTTCAGTAGAACAGTCGGTTTTTTCAACGTTGGCCTCTGGTGGAATAACTAACATTCCTTCTCGAATCAGTTCACACTCGTAACCAGCCCCAAGACAAAACTCTTCTACGTCTTTAGAATCAATGGCTTCAACGGTCGGAGTCGGGAAATCTTGCGCTTCGAGCAACAGGGCAAAACGAGTTGCATCGTCCTCTGATTCAAACATCAATACTTTGTTGTGTTCGCCCGATTGAACGGTATGAATCCCTTCGTTTTCGGTTTGGGCGTTAAACAGTAAAACAAATACCTGCATGGTCAACTAGCTATATGAAAATAAGTTAAGACCCCTCAACCTTCTCTGTTTTCTAGAATCTCTAACAGAAAAGAAAGACTTAGAATATAAACTAAAGTACAAGCAGCCTTTCATCTATGTTAAGACGTTCTGTGTCCTGAAGCTGCTTACCAATTTTTCTAACTGCGACAACAGCCCTTTCTCGTTCATTAACAATGAATCGTTCTAGCACTAGTTATCTACTCTGGCTCTGTTGGCTTTTAGGTTTTGCTGGATTTCATCGCATCTACAATCGGAAATTTCTCAGCGGATTTTTGTGGTTTTGCACCTGGGGGCTTTTTGGAGTCGGTCAACTTGTTGATTTGCTGCTGATTCCCAGCATGGTTGACGAGCACAACCTCAGAGTGCGGCAGCGTCTCGGTCTATCCTCAACGGGCATTCCTCAAAGCTATGGAACAGCTCAGGTCCAAGAACCTTTCCAGCCCGCTTCGTCCCAGAGTCCTGTTCAGCTACCTCGCCAGGAACAGCTTATGGTCGAGCTAGCGCGAGCGGCTCAAAAACGGGGCGGCAAACTTTCTGTGACTCAAGGAGTGATCGATACCGGGGGAAGCTTTGAGGAAGTTCAGCAGACTCTCAACGAGATGCTGACAAAAGGCTATATCGGCGTGGGCAATCACTCGGATACCGGAGTCGTTGTTTACGATTTCTTCGAGCTTTAATTCGGTTTCACTCAGGAACCGCGTTATTTTAGAGACAGAAGCAATCTCAAGGCAAAGAGTGCGCTCGGATACAGCCGTCTCCTTAATTTCGCACCAGCCACTTTTGCCCGTTGAGACGCTGGAGGGTATACAGAACTAACAAATCCAAATTGACTTTACGCTCGTCAATCATAAATGATTCAATGGTGCTTGGGGCAGAACCATTGGTGGCATAAGTAAACGCCTTTGGCCCTTTGATATCTTCCTCCAGAAAATACAGAATAAACTGGCGCTGTCCATTTTGCCAGTTACCCGTTACTTGCCAGCACTGTTCGTCAGAGTTAATAACGGTGCTGGGGAGGTTTTGCTTGAGAAAATTTAAGTCAATCTCCTCGACTCCCTGTTCGGCAAAAGCCTCTTTAAGAGCAGGGACAAAGTGTTGCTCAACAAATTCTGTAAAAGGTTTGTCTTCAATAGCAGGAGGCTTCTCCTTCTTGCCGCCCTTGGTAGATGGTTTCTTAGCGGCTGGTTTAGTAGCAGGTTTATTAGCTGTAGAATCATCGGTTCCAGCCTGTTTCTTAGCGGTCGTTTCAGCCGTCTTGTCGTCAGTTTTTGGCGATTCTGCGTTAGAGGAATTTTCTTCTGCCATGATACTTTTTAAAACTCTGAATGGAATTACTGTCTGCTCAATATAGTAAATTGGTCAACTTGTCCTTTGCAAGGGAAAGCTTCGCTAGTGCAGTACTGCTTGATCAGGACAAACTCTTGTTTTTTTGAGCGTATTCTCTGAGCAGGAGCTAAACAAAGTGTCAGCCAGACAAAAGCGATCAGCATCTAGCCCGCCAGCTCGGGTAGACTCCGTTTAATCAGATTCAAAAGTCTTGCTTATTCTTGAGCAGGCGACTGAGTATCAATATACTCGCGCCAATACTTAATCTTGCCGTCTTCTAGTTCAAAGACAATGGCATCGTCAGCCAAGGTTTTCTCTCCCGTTCGGTCATTAACATCGCTCCAGCGCCATTCCACAACTCCTTCATTGCCGCTTACCACAATACGGTCGATAGTAATTTGAGTTTGAGAAAACTGAGAAAAATAGTCTTCTGCGGCGGCTTTAATAGCTGATCTGCCCTTAAAGACAGAGCCGGGAACAACAAAGAGAGCTTCTTCAGCAAAATCCTCAATAATAGACTTCGAGTCGGCGTTTTCCCAGCCTCTAGCCTGTTTTTCTATTAATTGCTGAATGCTTTGGGGAGCAGACGATTTTAGAGTCATTGGACGATGCGGGGAAGCTTGCGCTTGCTTAGAACTGCCTAACAAAATTCCGGCCCAACCTTGAGGTAACGGCAATAGCATCCCCGAGCTACAGAGGGCAACGGCTGAAGTCAGCCCGAGTAAATAGGCCAATGAGCGTCGTTGTGGAGAAGACCAAAACTGCTTTTTGTCTAATAAGTTCAACATAATTATCCGCCATCACCCTCTCCTCACTATAGTTTCGTTTGGGCTAGGATAGCCAGCCATGAATTTTTTTTGGAGCCATTAAAAAATCCTAGTATGGTCAACGCTGGGATAACAGTAGCAAGAAGTTATTAAAACGGCAGTCAGATTCAACGCTTTTTTTGAGTATTGGGGCTTACCGAGTATTAGTCAGAGTGTTTAAATGCAGGTCGACAGCGTTGAGATAGGCTAAGTTGTTCAAGGTTTCGGGAGCAACTCTTCCTTGTTCGACTCCAGCTTCTACTAAACACTCAGCAATTAACGATCGATAACGAGTCGCTGTTGACGATCTATACTAGTTTTCACGACAGGCAGTATTTATGTGGCTACAGTACCAGCGTCAAGTTAAGAGGAAAGAAGAATGCTTAAGCGACAAATAGTTCTAGGGGTTTTAGGTTTAGCCTCGATTAGCTTAACGACGGCTTGCGGCGGTGGTGGCTCAGGCGACGAAATTAAAATAGGCTCTAAATCTTTTACAGAACAATATCTTCTCGGCAATATGTACGAGATGGTTTTAGATGATGCCGGATTTGATGCTGAATATACCCCCATTGGTCAAACCGATGAAAATCATTCGGCTTTAGTGGAAGGCGATATTGATGTGTATCCAGAATATACGGGCACGGCGCTGATTTCGATTCTTGGTCAGGAATTTGACCCCGAGATGACGAGAGAAGAAGTTTACAACGTTGTCAAAGAGACCTACGCAGAAGAGTATGATGTTGCTGTGCTGGAGCCAACTTCTTTCAATAATACCTATGCTCTGGTGATGCCTAAAGATTTGGCTAACGAGTTAGGCGTAGAAACCGTTAGCGAACTCTCGCAGAAAGCTAGCGATTTGACCCTGGGAGTCGATCTCGAGTTTGCTGAGCGCGGTGATGGTTTGCCTGGACTACAAACTACCTACGGCGGCTTCAATTTTGAAGAAGTGGTTACCCTCGATCCAGGGCTGCTGTACTCTGGGCTAGAAGAAGGTGAAATCGACGTGACTAGCGGGTATGGCACCGATGGACAGATTGCTGCCTACGATTTAGTAGTGTTAGAAGACGATAAAAACTTTTGGCCTCCCTACCCGGCTGCTGCTTTCGTGCGTCAAGATACCTTAGCAGAGCATCCTGAAGTAGCAGAGCGACTCAATGAGGTAGCGGCGGTGCTCGATGCGGATACGATGCAGCGGCTCAACTGGGAAGTAGCGGGGAACGGACGCGAGCCGGATGAGGTGGCCCGCGAGTTTTTAGAGCAAGAAGGGTTGCTCGGCGGCGAGTAGACGGGATGAAAAGCTAAGAGCTTTTAGCTCTTAGCTTGATTGACGGCTCAAAGTTTTTCCTTGAGGAAACTTGACTTTATCAGTCGCTACTCCCCAAGTTCAATTAAGAGTTAGTGGTTAGGTGTTACCAATGAAGACAGTTTTCCACGCTTTGACTAACTCAAGCGATTTCCTTTTAGACAGCAACTAACCAAGCAGAGCTAATATTAGATTTCCACTACTTGAGTAGCTAACAGCTAAATAGCCAAGACCTACCTTTAGTTGTCGTCTTGACCATCCCTAACCCCTAATCTCGATGGTCCAGCAGCCCCGTTAGACTGGTGATTGAGCCAATTAGTCAATCCAGTGGTGAGTTCGGTTAAGGACTGTACTAGCTCGGGGGACACGTCTATCGGTAAGCGACCGCGAACGTGTAGATCTCTTTGAGGAAAGGGAATTTCCACACCGCGATGGCGCAGAATCGCTTCGATACGAAAATAAAGATCGCTTTTGATCTGAAACTGCTTACGGGGTTCAGCAATCCATACTAACAGCTCAAAATCAAGAGAACTATCGCCAAACCCAAGGAAGAAGACTCTCGGTGCGGGGGAGGAGAGCACGTCGCTGTGTTCTTTGGCTGCATTCATTAGCGCCGTACGTACCGTAGTTAAATTGGAGCCATAGGCAACTCCAACGGGAAGCCGCAGCCGCGACACCGAAGAGTGATGGCTCCAGTTAATCACCTCCGTTTCTAGAAAGCGGGAGTTAGGCAGAATCAGTGAAACCTGATCGAGAGTCCGGATTTCTGTCGAGCGTACGCTGATCCGCTCTACGGTTCCCATCAGTTCGCCAATTTCGACAAAATCCCCCACCTGAATCGGGCGCTCCAGCATTAACACAAGTCCGCTGACAAATTCCTTAGCAATGCCCTGAATGCCTAAACCAACCCCAACCCCTAAAACCCCGGCGAACACCGTGAGCGAACTCAGATCTAGCCCCCAGAGCTGTAAGAGTACAAGACTGCCAATAAAAATAAATCCGTAGTTGGCTACTAAGGCAATGGTTTCTTGGGTTGCCCGATTCAGTCCTGTGAGGCTCAAAACCCGTGACTTGAGAATTTTTCTGACGGATCTGGCGACAATAATTAGTCCTGCCAACAGCCCAATGAGGATTAATAGGTCTAGAACCGAGTACGAGCTATCGCCTAGAGAAAATAAATCCGCAAACAAACTGTTAGCGATTACGTCTACCACATCCCGACTCCACTGCCGAGTTTGGGGAAAGAGCTTGCTGGCAGCAATAACGGCATAAAGCCAGACTGCTCCTCGTACTAGGGTTAAGAGCACCTGGGCCCCAATTTCTGCACTGACCGATGAAGGCGAAGTGTCCTCCTGACTGGGAGTAGAGTGGGAATCTCGTTCGAGCTTGGGCTGTAGCCAGTAGCGCCATAGCCAGCCTAAGCCCCAGCTCATCACCGCAGCTAAGACAAGATACCCAGCAGCAAGCAGCACGGCTCGCCCTAGATAACTATTCGTCCGTTCGCGCTGCGCTCGAGCAATGGCGTTCTGAAGCTCGGTGGCCCAAATTTGGGCCTGTTCCTGGACGCTTCTGCCTCTGGGGGCATCTTCAAAAGTGACGGTGAGGAGGTGGTCGCCATCAACGCGAATCACCGGCAGCTCGGTTGTTCGATCGATTTCTACTTCGACGGGTGGTTCGGCTTGGGTAATCTTTTGCCGCAGCAGCCGATTGGCATCGGCGGCTCGTTCTTGAGCGTCGTATCCTCCCGAAGAACTGACTTCAAACAAACGACGACCATCGAGGGTAATCGGAGCGGGGGACTGGCTTTGGCCGACAACGGGAGCGATTGAGAGCAGGCACGTTAGACAAAAGGCGATCGCCCCGAGCCACACCTGAGTGATAGAAACCTGCACAGAGAAAAGGCGCATGGTTAGTCATTCCCGATTGAGACTGATTTACTGGGTAGAAACGGGACTCGCTTCCGGTTCTGCCGCCGTCAAGGTTGAAGACGGACTGGCGATAGTTTGCTCGGCTCGTAACTTCGGCTTGAGATAGAGATTTTCTAAAACCACCGCAGCACCAGCGACCCACGGAGGCACAATTAATGCTCCGATGATACCCAAAACCTGAACGCCGCCTAACACCGCTAAGAGCTGATACAGTGGAGCCACCCTCACTGAAGATCCCACCAGCAGCGGATCGAGCACGTAGGTTTCTAGATTTTGAATAATCACAAACAGCAGCAACACCCACAGAAAGGTTAAGCCTCCTTGGGCAACGGCGACGATTAGGGCCGGGATAGCTCCTAAGAACGGACCAAAAAAGGGGATTAAATTGGTAAATCCGGCAATAACGCCTAAACCGAGGGCAAATTCGGGAATGCCGAGAACAATCAGGCCGAAGCTAACCGCCATCGCTAAAATTGACGATACAAGCAGCCGACCTTGAATATATCCTCCCATACGCTGACTGACAGGAGCTACCTGCGCCGCTAGGCGATCGTCCCAGGGCTTCGGAAATAGACTGACGAGGCCGTCAATCAGCTTGCTGGAGCCAGCAAGCATATAGCCAGAGAGCAACAGTGCCAAAATCAGATTGAACACTCCACCGAGGAGACCCCGCGTTACTCCCACCGAGCGCACTAGTAGCTGCTGGCTGGACCGAAAAGCCCAAGCCGTTAGAGACTGAATATCGAAGAGTTGATTGATTAAATCAAAAGCCTCTGGTTCATTCACGCCAAATCGCACCGCTAGATCCTGGGCGAGAGTGCCCAATACGTCCAGATACCCCGGCAGGGTGCGGGCCAGCCGCTCAATTTGCGCGACCACCGTCGGACCGATTAATAGTCCCGCTCCTGTCAAAATAGAGATTAAGCCTAGGAAGACTAGAATCACGGCTAGCCAACGGGGAATCCGTAGCCGCTGAACACTGGCGACAATTGGCGCCAGGGTAGAAGCAACCACCACCGCAATCATTAAAATCACAATCAGACTTCTCAGTTGCCAGACCAATACAGCAAAAAAGACTGCCGCCACTACCAGCAGGAGGTTAACTATCGAAATCATCAGGCGTCGCTCGGACATTGTGCTATTTTTTATCGTTGCCTTTTAGTGTAGCGGTACTCTCTCAGTCATTAGGAGTGAAGGCAGCTTCTCAGCTTCTCAAGCTTAGAAAGCTTGAGCAACCTGACATTCTGGTTAATTGTTAATGGCTGATTGTTGATAGAAAATTGTTTCCTTTCCCCTTTACCCCTTCCCCTTTTCCCAAGCTGCGGCTGGCGATATCCCCAATCTATCTGTTTCCCTCCGACCCGTGCTATTCTAGAAAAGTTGTCTAAATTCGCACATCCAGGGCTTCGGGTGTTTCTGTATCGAGAGACCGCCTGGATGGAGGATAAACCCGAACAGGAGAAAATTAATGGCCGTTATTTCACTTGCTGAACTTTTAGAATCAGGAGTTCATTTTGGGCATCAAACTCGTCGCTGGAACCCCAAAATGTCTCCCTACATTTATACAGCCCGCAATGGCGTTCACATTATCGATTTGGTGCAAACCGCTCAACTGATGGAAGAAGCCTACGATTACGTTCGCTCCTCCTCTGAAAGTGGTCAGCGATTTCTATTTGTCGGCACGAAGCGTCAAGCAGCGGGAATTGTCGCTCAGGAAGCCGCTCGCTGTGGAGCCTACTACATCAATCAGCGCTGGCTGGGTGGCATGCTCACCAACTGGGAAACGATTAAGTCGCGCATTGAACGGCTCAAAGAACTCGAACAGCTTGAAGACAGTGGAAACCTCGACAAGCGCCCGAAAAAAGAAGCGTCCGTGCTGCGCCGCGAGCTGGAGAAACTTCAAAAATATTTGGGCGGCATCAAAACAATGCGCAAAATCCCTGATATTGTGTTGATTGTGGATCTCCGTCGGGAATACAATGCTGTTTTAGAGTGTCAAAAGTTGGGCCTTCCCATTGTCTCTTTATTAGATACAAACTGCGATCCTGATTCTGTAGATGTTCCAATTCCAGCCAACGACGATGCCATTCGCTCAATTAAGCTCATTATCGGTAAGTTAGCCGATGCCATTTATGAAGGTCGTCACGGTCAACCCGACGAGAGCGAGGACTACGAAGAGTTTGAAGAATCTTTAGAAGATATTGATGCTGGTGAGGAACCAGAAGAATGGAGCGAAGACAATCTAGCAGCAGACGAGGGCAAGAGTGAAGAAGAATAATTAAGATGGCAAAGGAACTCCGCTTCATACAATAGAGGCGGACCCTGGTCTTCATAATTGGTCGTATAAGTGTAGGAAAACAAGATGGCGGACATATCGGCAAAACTTGTCAAAGAGCTACGGGAAAAAACGGGCGCTGGCATGATGGATTGCAAAAAGGCGCTTACAGAAAGTGGTGGAGATTTTACCAAAGCCACAGAGTGGCTGCGGCAAAAAGGCATTACCTCCGCCGAAAAGAAGGCGGGGCGCGTTGCTGCCGAGGGATTAATTGAGAGCTACATCCATACTGGAGGACGAATTGGCGTTCTTGTCGAAGTGAACTGTGAAACGGACTTTGTGGCCCGGCGTGAAGAGTTCCAAACCTTGGTACGCGACATTGCCATGCAGGTAGCTGCCTACCAAAATGTTGAATACGTCAAGGTGACTGATATTCCTGAGGAAATTATTCAGAAAGAAAAAGAAATTGAAATGGGTCGGGATGATTTACAAAAAAAACCCGACAATATCAAAGAAAAGATCGTTCAAGGTCGCATTGATAAGCGCCTGAAAGAGTTGACGTTGATGGATCAGCCCTACATCCGCGACCAAAGCATTACCGTGGAAGAATTAGTCAAGCAACACATCTCCCAACTCGGTGAGAATATTCAGGTGCGCCGCTTTGCTCGCTTTGTTCTCGGCGAAGGCATTGAGAAAGAAGAAAGTAATTTCGCCGAGGAAGTAGCAGCACAGGCAGGCACAAAATAGGGTCAGTCTTGACCACCAAGGGCTGCAGGAGTCGTTCTCGATAGGTAGATCAAAAGTTTTACTACTGATACGGAAAGAGTAGCTTGAGCCTCAAGCTGCTCCTTTTCCTGTAAAAAAACGTTAGAGTCAGGATGGGCAGGAAAATCGGGCAAATTCAGCAGGAACTGACGGCCTTAGAAGAGTCATCAACAGCCGTCGAGACCGAACTCAACAATCTTTACGAGCAGTATTTGAATCTACTCGGTCAAGCAGCGCGCAAGCAGATAGCTCTGGCTTGCTACCAAGTTTGTACTCAAATCTATCCTCAGTCATTTCTGGCCTTGACCTTACGGCAAAGAGAAGAGCTTCAGGAAAATTTACGGAGACTAGGAGAGCAGATCCACGATGAGCTCTCCTTACTCAGAGAATCAGAGCCAGAAGATTCTCAAGAGCTGAACATTATGGAAAAACTGCTGGAGGAGTTGCCGACAGACTCTTCACTATCGGCTGCGGAAGAACTAGGGGCTACAGAGGAATTGGCCAGCGAAGATGAGAGCGAGGAAGAAGCCAGCTTTGATGAAGTGGATGACGCAGATAGAGAAAAAAACCCAGAAAACCTGAGTCGCTGGCAGAAAAAAATCGAACAAAAAATCGATCGGACTTTGACTGACTTCTCGGTAGAAGTGAATCGTCTGCTACAGCGAGCGAAAATTCTGCCAGATCAGCTCCCGCCAAAGCTGGTCGAGGTAGCGATGTCTGAAGAAGCTAGCGCCGTCAGTAGTCCGCCTAACTTGCTTCATTTGCTCGTTGAAGCCGAAAACGAGCGATCGCAAAAGTCAACCGTTGCTAAAATTACAGCAATTCGGCTGCGTCGGTCAGAAATAGAATTTTCTGAACCGGGTTTAACTACCAAGCGTCAGAAAATTCGGCGATTAGCCGAGCGCATTCGCCAACTCCGACAGCAGTATCGTCGCCTGCGGCGCGAGTATGCCATCGCCGAGGCCGAAGCCGCCTGGCGAGCAAGCTGGTTCGATCGTTAACTGAGGCAGGAGAGAAACAGTGATGAGAGAGTGGGAAGTGCTCCAGAAGCTGAACGTCACTAGCTCTGAGTAGGCGGCTGCCGCTAACCGCCAAGAGCTTATCCAAACTAAGTGGTCTTGACTCAACACTCAACAGAGAACGATGACCAATGTAGGAGAAACACCAGATTGGGTTCGCTTACAAAAAGCGCTTTCAGTAGAGGCGGAACGGGGATTCAGCGATTTACAGGGGCATCGTTACCGCTTCAGCGAGTTTTTGTGCCTCAGCTTTGGCAAATCTCTCTCGCTCGGGTCGTCTCAGGAGCGCCGTCGCTGGCAGGAAATGGCGACTCAGTTTGCCCGCTACTCTCAAATGTCTCTGGCTCAGCGCCAGCACTTAGTTGCTGACGCTCGCCGCTTTTTGCTTCAGCTCAAGCAAAACCTCGACGCTTCTTCAGAACCGCCTCCGCCGAAGCTCCCCCGTACTCGCTCCCTGCCTCTATCCCAGCGGGCGATCGCGCTTGATGCGCCGCTCAGCGGAGTCCCAGACATCGGGCGCACCCGCAGCAAGCAGCTCGAGCGTCTTGGCCTCTACCAAGTCCGAGATGTGCTGTTTTACTATCCGCGAGACCACATCGATTACGCTCGTCAGGTCGCGGTGGCCCACCTCGTGCCCGGGGAATCCGTGACCGTCGTGGGAACAGTGAAGCGCTGCAACTGCTTCAGCAGCCCAAAAAATAAAAAGCTGACCATTTTTGAACTCCTGCTCAAAGACCCAACCGGACAGCTTAAGCTCAGCCGCTTTTTTGCAGGCGCTCGCTTTAGTAACCGGGGCTGGCAGCAAAAGCTGAAGCGTCAGTACCCTCCGGGGGCAGCGGTCGCCGCTTCAGGGTTAGTTAAGCAAAATAAGTACGGCCTGACCCTGGAAGACCCCGAAATCGAAGTCCTTGACAGTCCCGGCGCCAACATTGACTCGCTGAAAATCGGGCGAGTGCTGCCGGTTTACCCGCTGAGCGAAGGCATTGCCGCCGATGCTGTGCGCAAAGCGGTTGTCGCTTGTCTGCCTGCCCTAGAGCAGCTTAAAGACCCCCTGCCCGCTCGCCTTCGCCGTCAGTACGGTTTAGTTCCCCTGCCCGAGGCGATCGCCAATATTCATTTTCCCAAGGAGCACACTGCCCTCGCCCACGCCAGACGGCGGTTGGTGTTTGACGAATTTTTTTACCTCCAGCTTGGTTTTTTGGAGCGCCGCCAGCAGCAGCGGCGAGAGCAACACAGCGCCGTGTTGCTCCCCAAAGGTCAACTGATTGAGAAGTTTCAGCGGCTGCTGCCGTTTGCGCTCACAGGAGCGCAAGAGCGAGTGATTAGCGACATTTTGCAAGATCTCCAATCGGCCACGCCGATGAATCGGCTCGTGCAGGGAGATGTGGGCTCGGGCAAGACCGTTGTCGCGGTGTTTGCGATTTTAGCCGCCATTCAGTCGGGGTATCAGGCGGCGCTGATGGCTCCAACGGAGGTGTTAGCCGAGCAACACTACCGGAAGCTAGTGGGCTGGTTTAATCTGCTGCACCTCCCCGTAGAGCTGCTGACGGGATCGACTAAAACAGCGAAACGTCGCGAAATTTACGCGCAGCTAGCCACTGGGGAACTCCCGTTACTGGTTGGTACTCATGCTCTAATTCAAGACCCCGTGAATTTTAGTCAGTTAGGGCTAGTGGTAATCGACGAACAGCACCGCTTTGGAGTGCAGCAGCGCTCTCGGTTGCTGGCCAAGGGTCAGTCTCCCCACGTGCTCACGATGACGGCCACCCCCATTCCTCGAACGCTAGCGCTCACTCTCCACGGTGATTTAGATGTTAGCCAGGTAGACGAACTGCCCCCCGGTCGTCAGCCGATTCAAACCTCTGTCCTCGCTGGCAAAGAACGTCTCCAGGCCTATGACTTGATTCGCCGGGAAGTAGCGCAGGGACGGCAGGCCTACATTATTTTGCCGATGATCGAAGAATCAGAAAAGCTCGACGTGCGGGCCGCCGTCGAGGAACATCAGCGCCTTTCGGAAAGCATTTTCTGTGAGTTTCAGGTCGGCTTGCTCCACGGACGGATGAGCGCAGTAGAAAAGGAGGAGGCACTGTCGGCGTTTCGGGATAATGCTACTCAAATTATCGTTTCAACGACGGTGATTGAGGTCGGCGTTGACGTTCCCAACGCGACCGTGATGCTGATTGAAAATGCGGAACGGTTTGGGTTATCGCAACTGCATCAGCTTCGAGGGCGGGTAGGGCGCGGCTCCCATAAATCCTACTGCTTGCTGATGAGCACCAGCAAGACTCCAGACTCGCGGCAGCGGCTCGGCGTCTTGGAACAGTCTCAAGATGGCTTTTTCATCTCAGAAATGGATCTGCGCTTTCGCGGTCCTGGAGAGGTATTAGGCAAGCGTCAGTCAGGGCTGCCGGATTTTGCGTTAGCAAGTTTAGTCGAAGATCAGGAAGTATTAAATTTAGCGCGGGAGGCGGCAGAAAAACTGATTCTAGCCGATGCCTCGTTGAAAAAGATGCCGTCTTTGAAGCAAGAGCTGGAGGTTCGCTATCAGCGGATGATGGGAGGAGACGTGTTAACCTGATTAAGGGTCATGAGTCACGCTTCTGTGGGGACGCTACGGCTGGCTAGAAAAAATTTTGACTCTGCTGCCCTGATTACCGTTTCTCCACAATGGGGCTCTTTTGCTTCTGGTTTAGCTAAATTTTAAATACTCCCTCGGGATTCACCGATAGCAGCGTCTTTCTTTGCAATCCTTCCCGATGAAGAATCGCATTGGCGGCCAGCAAGCCACTGCTGACGGCTCGCTCCATCAAGCCGCAGGGAAACGGCATTTTTACCCAGTCTCCAGCAAAAACTAAATTAGGAATTTGAGTGGTGGTTTCAGGACGCTCATCGTAGCTGTTCGGAGGATAGCCAGAAAAATTCTTCTGGTTAACCAATTCCCGGTGCAGCATCTTTGCCTGGGCTAAAGCGGGAACAATTTCATAGAGTTCCTGCTCAAAGGTGCATAGCAACGCTTGTTGAGTCGGAAACTCCTTCTCTTTGTAACAGTAGGCGTGTAGCTCTACGACGCTGCCTCCGGTGCGCTGCGCCCAGTCAATAAACTGATCCTGGATGCGGTGATAAAGAGTAATACTGTCGGTGAGCTGATAGCCGGAAAGAGAGGTGAAATGACTATGTTCCCACTCAAAATCTTGGTCGAACCAGAAACGAGCGACAGCAAACGGATCGGCTACTGCCAATCGTTCCACCTGGGCTTTCACTCCGCAATCGTTTCCCTGCATCAGCCGCAGCAACTGCTGCACTCCCGGAACGTCAGTGGCGATCACCGTATAATCAGCGACGATTGTCTCTTCTGGGGAGGCAAGGGAGGTGTCAGCTACCAACTGAAGTGCTTGGTTGTTGCGTTCGGTAATCTGGAAACGGCGTAAATCTCTGGTCGCTGGACCGCTAACTACCCGTCCTTGCTCATCATAACGAGCACCATGACACGGACATAAGAAAGTGCCATCGGCTTGTCGTCCTACCGTACAACCTTGATGGGTGCATTTGAGAGACAGCGCTTCGTTCCCTTCTGGTGCCGCGGCAAAAACAGTATCAGCCGCACCGTAGTATTTCATCTGGTTGTCTTGCGCTGTGCTCTCCACCCAGAAAGGGATAGTACTCGCCCGATGACCCTGCTGATAGCTTACAGAGGCAATCTTCTTCTCGCTACAGGTAATGGAGCTTACTGCTGCTTCTGTGATGATTCGACCCCCATTGCGCTCTATCGCTTCCGCAATCGGCTTTACTAAACTCGTCCCCATATCCTGCCGAGTTCCGTTAAAAGCTAGCCCTTCGGGGTTGCCAAAGAAATAAAAGTGAAAGAACTGGAGCAGTTCTCCGGCGCTGAGGCGGTCTGGGGCATTGAGGCTCGATTTGGCAAAGGGCAGAAAGTAGAGATCGTAGAGACCTTGCGGAAAATCTCGAGCAACCCACTGAGCCACCGACATCCTGTCGAGATGATCGAAGGTTTTCGGAATTTTGAATCCCGTAATTTCGTGGAAAACCTCCAGATGCTTGAGCTTGGCTAAATTAATGCCCCAACGCCAACGATTGGGAGAAGCGATCGCCAAATCAACGATATTCCACGGAAAGGCCGAGTGACTGGGACGAAACACCTCTGGCTGATAAACAGCATCTCGGAAAACGAGAGAGTAAAAATCTAACGATTTAAAATTCTCGACGAGGTTCAGTTCCTGGACAAGATTATTGAGATTGTAGTACTGGGGAAAAAAGCCGTGAAAGCCATGCTCCATTCTAAATTCTTCTTCCCCGACGCGAATTTGCCAGCTCGCCACTTTACCGCCGAGGTTAGACGACTTCTCCAGCAAGGTGACGGCAAATCCTCGCTGACTGAGTTCGTAGGCGCAGGCGAGTCCGGCTAAACCGGCACCAACGACAACAGCCGTCTTCGGCTGATTCAGTCGCGGCGGCAGCTCTAGGCGATCTTGCTCAAAGACTGATGGCTGAGGTTTAGCAAACCTTGAATACCCTAGTAAGCCTCCCACGGCACCAACACCTAGCAGCTTAACAGCAGTTCGTCGAGAAATCGGCAGAAAGTTAGATTGTTGGCTCATACGAGAAATAAAGAGGAGACTAGCTTGGCAGCATATTTCAAACTCATCGTTCTACCAGACGTGAACTCCGGTGGCGGCTTTGAGCAAGCTCAAATATTTTAGCTTCTTTTTTCGTTCTTTCGTTTGATTTTGATGAGCTCGTTATCTTAACGCGCAGTTCAACGAGTAAGAATAGATTTTCCAGAAAATATTAATCTTTATTCAAGTTTTGAACAATTTTGAGGCAACTCCACTCTTGCTGCTGCCAATGCTGAGCAATGGTCCAGCGATGCTGCTGCAAAACAGCAGCAACGTCGTTGACTTGGCGCCCCAAAATTCCGCTCAGCAGCCCCCAACTATGCGGTTTCGTAATCCTCGACAGTTGCGGAATCAATTGGACGATCACAGGAGCTAAAATATTGCACATTACCCCGTCAACCTTTTCCGCTATCTTTTCAATACTGCCTTGCTCTACAAGCAGACGAGTCTCTTCAAGGTGGTTTAGCTGTCGATTATTAGCCGTAGCGCTAACGGCGAGGGGATCTAAATCGACCGCATAGACTCGTTGTGCCCCCAGCAAGAGCGCACCAATCGAGAGAATCCCAGAGCCACAGCCAATATCGGCGAGGAGCGGAGCCTCGTTAAGGCAGCTTGCGAGCGCGGCTAGGCAAAGCTGCGTTGTCGGATGGGTTCCGGTGCCAAAAGCCGCCCCCGGATCGAGGCGAATGACCGTGCGCTGCTCGTCAGGAGCAGGCGAGAGCCAAGCCGGACACACCAAAAAGCGATCGCCAACGGGGGTTGGCTGCCAGTCCTGCTTCCAGCTATTTGCCCAGTCCTCTTCGTCTAGAGAGTCCCAATCGATGAGTGGTGATCGCCATAGCTCCGCCGCATCTTTCCTAAGCCGCTGCGCCAGCGCCTCTAGCTCGGCAACCGCTGTTTCTTCCTGGGGAAGATAGCCGCGCACCCAAAGCGTTTCCCCTTGAACCTCTGTTGCCGTCCCGCGACAGCCAAATTCGTCTAGTCGATAAAAAACAGACTCCTCCTGTTCGGGACTACACTGAACTTCTATTTTCCACCAGCGCATATTTAGTGACCGATGAGCAATTATCAATGAGCCTGTCTACTAATTGTTCGCTCTGTCCATTATTCTTAATATTCTTAAAGCTGTACGGTGTAGGCATCTCTGATTCCGGCGACTTTAGTGATTTCTGAGAGCAGCCCGTCTGGGAGCGGATCGTCAAGGCTGAGCACCATCACCGCGTCGCCGCGCACGATTTTGCGTCCTACCTGCATACTGGCAATGTTGACGTTAAAGCTGCCCAGCAAAGACCCGATTTTACCAATGATTCCCGGCATATCCCGGTGTAGGGTAAACAGCATGTGACCGCTCGGAGGCACATTGATCGGAAATTCGTCCAGATTTGTAATCCGAATTTCTCCGTCACTGAGGAGCGTACCCATCACTGAATGCTGTCCGAGGGAGCCTTTGGCCTCTAGATGCAGCGAGCCGGAGTAATCTCGCATCGACGCATCTCTCGTTTCTACAACCCGAATGCCTCGCTCTTTGGCTTCAATACTGGCGTTAACGTAGTTTACCCGCTCCCGCAGGGCCGGAGTTAACAAACCTTTGATGGCTGCTACAACGAGCGGTTGGCTGGCGTTGCTGGCTAAATCTCCCTGAAGACGAACGTTGAGCTGCTCGATTCTGCCCCCGGCTAATTGACCCACCAGCTTTCCGAGCGTTTCTGCCATTTTCAGGTAAGGTCTCAGTTTCTCCATTACGTCCGGATTCAGCCCGGGAATGTTCACCGCAGACCGGGCAGGCAGCCCCAAAATTACGTCTCTAATTTGTTCGGCCACATCAATAGCAACATTAACCTGGGCTTCTGCTGTCGAGGCTCCGAGGTGGGGAGTGAGGACAACGTTGCTCCCCATGTCTTTGAGCCGTGATTCCCCCAATGGCTCTGTTTCATAGACATCGAGGGCTGCACCGGCAATTTTCTTAGCGGCGATCGCCTCAACAAGAGCGTCCTCATCAATAATCCCGCCGCGAGAGCAGTTAATCAGTCGAGCCGCGGGCTTCATTTTGGCCAGAGTTTGAGCGTTAATCAGATGAGTGGTTTCTGGGGTTTTGGGAACGTGGAGGGTGATATAGTCTGATTCCGTAAAGAGGAGATCTAGATCGACAAGGCTACAGCCGAGCTGGTCGGCTCGCTCTTTGGAAATAAACGGGTCGTAAGCCAGCAGTTTCATGCCCATGGAGCGCCCGACAGTCGCCACATGAGCGCCAATTTTTCCTAAACCGACCACTCCGAGCGTCTTTTTATAAACTTCAGAGCCAATAAATTTTTTGCGTTCCCACTTGCCGGCTTTGACCGACTGATTTGCTTCTGGAATGTAGCGAGAAAGAGAAAGCATCATGGCCAGAGCGTGTTCGGCGGCGGCAATCGTATTGCCTTCAGGAGAGTTAACCACCACAATGCCATAGCGAGTGGCGCTCGGGACATCAATATTGTCAACGCCTACTCCAGCCCGTCCAATGATCTTCAATCGAGTGCCAGCCTCAATCACCTCTTGGGTGACTTTGGTTCCAGAGCGGAGCATTAAGGCATCGTATTCGGGAATAATTTTAGCGAGTTCTTCAGGAGGAAGACCTGTTTTGACATCAACCTGGGCAACTTGGGAGAGAATATCAATGCCAGCTTGATCGATGGAATCAGAGACAAGAACCTTAGCCATAGTCAATAGAGGGGTGAGAGCGAACCAGTATTAGATAACTAGCTCCGTAAGGCTAGTTAAAGCGTTATTTAAGCTTGCGTCTCAGATTGAATCTGCAACAAGCAGCCGCAGTAGCCTATTGTAACGGGAAAGGGAGCTCTCCTCAATCGTTAATTTGTCGGGAGCAGCTACCTTTTATTAGCTATGAGCATTTGGCTAGGTATTTGCTAACAAAATAGGCTTATTTTCGTCAATGCTTAAGCAAGTGGTCAAAGACTGTTAACGCCAGACGGCGACTGCTACGCTAGAAGAAATCGTCGTTGAATTCTAGTCATGAACTACTTAGTGGCGGTCTTGCCAGATAAAACTAAGGCTGAAGCCGCCTTAACCGGGTTGGAAAAAGCCGGATTGTCTTCCGAGCAAATAACGATTATCGGTCAGGGATATCAGACAAGCGAGGCGTTTAGTGTGCTGGACCCAAAGGCGCTGGCTAGTCGGCGATCGCGCGGAATGGCTTTGTGGCTCATTCCCTTTGGCTTTGTGGCGGGCTACGTCTTTAATTTGCAAACCGGCATCGCGATTGTAGAACCCCTAGGAGCTTTAGGCAATCACGTCCTGGGAGGGCTGTTTGGGGCCGTAGCGGCGGCCATGGGGAGCTTTTTTGTTGGCGGTGGGGTGTTGAATTTTGGACGGGAAGAAGAGCCTCCCTACCGCGATCGCCTTCAAGCTGGCAAGTATTTAGTCGCGGTGAAAGGAACAGCGAACGTGAAGAACCGAGCTACTGAGGTTCTTCAGCAGTTTGACCCCGAAGACCTGCAAACTTTCACCGAGACTGAGACGCTCAGTGCTTAATTTTTAAACATTATGCTGCCAAGAGAAGAATTACTCAAAGGAGTTGCCGAGCGAGAAGCGGTAGTTCGGGTTGTAGACAAAGCCGAGCAAGCGCTCAGAACGTGGGAAGTGGTTGCCACCGATTTTGTTTCTCCGGCGGTCATTGTCGATGTTCAGCAAGCCTTCAGTCGGCTGACGGAAGTAGAGATTCTGGCCTGGGGGGGCTATCCGCAAGCCGAACGTCAACGCATCGGTATTTCTCGTTCTGAAGTGCCTCTAGAGCAGTCTTCGATCGAATTAGCGGCTCTTGATATTGCCGGAAATTTTCTGTTCGATTCTGCTACTCATCGAGATTTCTTGGGCGCGATTTTGGGAACGGGAGTCGTTCGCGAGAAAATCGGCGATATTAACGTGCTCGGCGAACGAGGGGCTCAGGTGATTGTGGTGCCAGAACTAGTAGAGTTTTTAGAAACGGCGCTGGTGCAGGTCCGCTCTGTCCCTGTGAAAACCCGGCGCATCGAACTGAGCGAGTTGAAGATTCGTCCGCCTCAGCAAAAAGCGATGACCACGGTGGAAGCGTCGCTGCGCCTCGATGCGATCGCCTCGGCTGGCTTAGGCATGTCCCGCAGTAAGATGGCGGATGCCATTAGCACAGGAGATGTACGGGTCAACTGGAAAGAAGTGACTCAGCCAAGCCACACCGTTCGCCCAGGAGACCTGATCTCGGTACGCGGGAAAGGACGAGTCGA
Organism: Cyanophyceae cyanobacterium; assembly: GCA_050331735.1. Taxonomy (GTDB): domain Bacteria; phylum Cyanobacteriota; class Cyanobacteriia; order Cyanobacteriales; family JBHJGN01; genus JBHJGN01. Next base: position 72,077 of record JBHJGN010000001.1, on the reverse strand, counting down.
GGTAGGAGAAGTCGCCATCACCAAAAAGCAGCGCTACCGCGTTCAGCTCACTCGCTTCAAGTAGCTGGCATTTGTCTTGGCATCAGCTTGAGAGAGCTACCAATGGTTGAATGGGGTCAAGGGGAAGGGGGAAAGGGAAAAGGACAGTTGATTTGTCTTTTCCTTTAACCCTTGGCCGAGGTTTAACTTGTGTAGCGTTTAATCAGAAAAATCGGAGCGAGCGTTGCTCCGTCTTGATCTAGGGGGAGGAGATGCGGCAGATGCGCCACTCTTCTAACACGGTTGCCCCTAGCTCTTTGTAAAAGGCGATCGCGGGTTCATTCCAGTCGAGAACGCTCCACTCCAGCCGACTACAGCCTCTCTCCCTAGCGATTTGAGCAACCCGGTCCAGGATGGCTCGACCAATTCCGCGACGACGATACTCTGGCAGCACAAAAATGTCCTCTAGATAAATTCCTGGCCGGGTTAAGAAGGTGGAGTAGTTGGTAAAAAATAGGGCAAATCCGACCACTTGCTCTTCCCACTGAGCGACGATTGCTTCAGCGTAGGGGCGCGGACCAAACAAATGTTTTTCTAAAGCCTCTACATTACCTGTCACTGCCTGGGAGAGCTTTTCATACTGAGCAAGGGCTTCAATGAGCTGAAAAATAGCCGTCACGTCGGACGGCTGAGCAGCACGAATGGTTAATTGAGCATGAGCAGTCATAACACTAGAGGGTCACTGGGACAACGAAGGACAAAGGACCAATGACCGAGGACACTTACGTTAACCACCCTTTGAGCCGACGAGCCACTTGTGGACGCCGCAGCTTGCGCATGGCCTTACTCTGGATTTGCCGCACTCGCTCGCGGGATAAGTTAAAAATGCCTCCAACTTCTTCTAGGGTATGGGGTTGACTAGACGACAAGCCATAGCGGAGAGAGATAACATCTTTTTCTCGCTCTGTGAGCACGTCGCACAGCACGTCTAAAATTTCCTGACGCAGCATTGCTTCGTTCATGCTTTCTTCGGGAGACTGAAGCTCGTTGTCCTCCAGCAGGTCCACTAATTCCGTATCTTCTCCTTTCCCGACGCGGTGATTGAGGGACAGCGACTGTCGGCGTAGCTGGAGGAGCTGGCGCAGTTGAGAACGAGACACTTCCATCTCTTCGGCGAGCTCTTCTTCAGACGGATTGCGCTGAAGTTTCTGCTTCAGATTGCGCTGCGCCTTTTTGAGCTTGTTCAGCTTTTCAACAATGTGAATCGGGAGACGAATGGTTCTAGCATCGTTAGCGATCGTGCGTGTGATCGCTTGCCGAATCCACCAGTAAGCGTAGGTAGAAAACTTATACCCCTTGTTGGGGTCAAATTTTTCAGCGGCGCGGTTCAATCCAATGGCTCCTTCTTGAATCAGATCGAGAAACGGAACTCCGCGATTGAGGTAGCGCTTGGCAATGGAAACGACTAATCTGAGGTTAGAGCGAATCATTTTCCGCTTCGCTACCCGGCCACGATAAAGTTGATTCTCTAGCTGACGCTCACTCTTTAAGCCTAAAGATTCGGCCAATTCCGCTTTCGTGGGAGGACGCTTCAGCTCTTCTTTTAGCTGCTGCCGTTTTTCTTCGGTTTCAACTAAAAACTTAACGCGATGAGCCAGCTCTACTTCCTCTTCTGGTTTGAGAAGAGGATACCGCGCCATTTCCTTAAAGAAAGCCCCAACGGTATCTTCAGATCTCGTTTTACTATATCGGGGACTATCTAGATCGTCAGCCAAGTCAGAAAATTCAACTTCAACAAGCTCAGAATCATCAGCACCAGCATCTGCCTGAGTGAATTCTTTTTCATCTGTTGTGGAGTGAATTGTTTCCTCTTGGGTCAGTTCGGCAATGTTCATATGCGTTCTATTTTTACTATTAAATAAATTGACTTCGGATATTTCTACTCAGCTTCTACATAACTGCGATAACTAAAATAAATACTGTGTCTGCTGGTCAATCGGTCGGGTTTTCGCTGCCATAACGCCACCATAGCCAAGCCCGCTGAGGAAAGTGTGGCCTGAAGGCGTGGCTCTGCCCGCTAGCTAGCCTAGGATGAGTCTCGCGAACAAGACTACCAAATTTATCGGGTTCATTTGTTTCTCTAACTACAAAACTTAGGGTTGACAATGCTACGGTAACAATCGACAACTCTTCGTGGAAGATTTGAGGACAGAAAACACGGCTACCTTTCTCGGAAGTTGGAGGGCCGTATCCACCAGTCGACAAGCTGTGGGATTAAACTCTAAAGCAGGGCTAATCTCTTGAATTGCTACGTTTTATAAACTGCTGTTGCTATAAAGGTAGCATCTCATATAGGAATGTTTTTCTCTCTCTACCGTTAGTGAGAATTCTGTATACTAATCGCATCTTGCTCATCAACTATCAGCTTTAGCTAAGTAAGTAATAACACATTGCTTAAAGTTTTCAGAAGAGTTAGTTTGATAGTGAAACGAACTAAATGGTAAGCTTTGAAAGCCTTGGTGGTTTCAAGTCTGGTTGCGAGACAAATTTCTAGAGAAACGTTATCTTTAGCTTATTCATGGTTAATCGTCACTCTGGCTTGGTTTTAGCTGAGCCTGGGTCATCAGCTCCATATCAGTCTCCGCAGTGGGTGGAAGTGTTAGTAGACTGTCCGGGAGTTCAAGAGCTGTTGACGTATTGCTTACCGACGGGCGTCTCGGCCCAGCCAGGAGATATTGTCAGCGTACCCGTTGGAGCGCAGCTTATGGGGGGCATTGTGATTCGTCTTGTGCAATCTCCCCCCAATCTGCCGCTAGAAAGGATTCGAGAGATTGAGGAGGTGGTGAGTGCTGCCTTTTTCCCTCGCTCATACTGGCAGTTGCTCGAGCGCGTTGCCCGGTACACCTGTACCGACTTGATAACGGTCATTCGCGTCGCTTTACCCCCCGGTCTGCTGGGGCGATCACAGCGACGGATTCGCCTCAAATCCCTGCCTCCCGGAGCCGAAGCTCTCTGTAGCCCGGTGGCTCGCCAGGTGCTCAAGCTGCTTCAGTCCCAAAAGCACGGGAACTACAGCGCTCAGTATCTACAGCGCCAAGTGCGCGGAGCCCATCGGGGAGTCAGAGAACTGTTAAAACGAGGCTGGGTAGAAAGCTACCTCGAACCGCCGAAAACGGTCAGTCCGAAGCGGCAAAAAGCGGTGACTCTGATTGTCGATGAACCTGTGGACCTCACCGAGCGACAGCGGGAAGTGGTTGAAGCGCTGCGGCAGCGGGGTGGAGAACTGTGGCTGACGCATCTGCTTCAAATTTGCCGGACGAGTTCTGCGACCGTCGAGGCTCTCCAGCGCAAAGGATGTGTTGTCGTGGAGTGGCGAGAACGGCTTCGCCTGGAGCAGGCTGCCACCACCGCCGACCAAGCCAAGGAATTAACCGCCGCCCAAACCGAGGCTGTCCAGATTATTCAGGCTCTAGAAGGCAGTGCCCAAGTGCTGCTGCATGGAGTGACTGGCTCCGGAAAAACGGAAGTGTATCTCCAGGCGATCGCCCCGATTTTGAAGCGGCGACAGTCAGCGCTGGTTCTCGTTCCCGAAATTGGCCTAACTCCACAGCTCACGGATCGCTTCCGCGCTCGGTTTGGTCGTCAAGTGTGCGTTTACCATAGCGCTCTATCCGACGGCGAACGCTTTGATACTTGGCGACAGATGCTCACGGGCGAGCCGCAGGTCGTGATTGGCACTCGTTCTGCTGTTTTTGCTCCCCTGCCCCACCTAGGACTGATCGTCTTAGATGAAGAACACGACGCGAGCTTCAAGCAAAACCAACCGGCTCCCACCTATCACGCCCGCACTGTAGCTCAATGGCGAGCCGAACTGGACCGCTGTCCGCTCATTCTTGGCTCCGCGACTCCCTCCTTGGAAACTTGGGTCGGGGTGAAAGACTCAGCGGCCAGCAACCCGTTATCGGGAATCTACCTCTCTTTGCCAGCAAGAATTGGCTCTCGCCCCCTCCCTGCGGTCGAAATTGTTGACATGCGGCAGGAGTTGCACAGCGGCAACCGCTCTATTTTTAGTCGTTCGCTGAGGCAGGCTCTCGCTCAGCTTCAAGAGCAGGGAATTTTATTTGTCTCCCGTCGCGGACACAGTACCTTTGTGTCTTGTCGCAGTTGCGGCACTGTCATTGAGTGTCCTTACTGCGATGTTTCGCTGTCGTACCACTACACTCACGAAGGAGCCACGGAACGGTTACGCTGCCACTACTGTAACTATAGCTGTTTACAGCCGCCTCAGTGCCCCCAGTGTCGTTCTCCCTATCTCAAATTTTTCGGCAGCGGGACGCAACGAGTGATGCTGGAGCTACAGCAGCAGTTTCCCCATCTCCGTCCCTTGCGGTTCGACAGCGATACGACACGCACCAAAGGAGCCCATCGCCACCTGCTCAACCGCTTTGCTCGCGGAGAAGCCAACGTCTTAGTCGGTACGCAAATGCTGACGAAGGGCATAGATCTAGCCCAAGTAACGTTGGTGGGAGTGGTGGCGGCGGATGGTTTGCTGCACCGGTCGGATTACCGCGCCTCAGAACGAGCGTTTCAAACCCTCACCCAAGTGGCGGGTCGGGCTGGGCGGGGAGATATCCCCGGACAGGTGATTATTCAAACCTATTCCCCCGAACATCCGGCGATTCAGGCTGTAAAGCACCATGACTATATCGCGTTTACGGACCCTGAATTGAAGGCCAGAGCCGAATTAAACTATCCTCCCTACGGTCGTTTAGTGTTAATTCGCTTAAGTGGACTGGATGAAGCAGAGGTACAGCAAACCGCTGAGGCGCTAGCAGATGCCTGTATGAGCTTGGTTGGGGCAGAAGATGAAATTTTGGGTCCAGCCCCAGCCAACATCCGGCGCGTAGCGCGTCGCTACCGCTGGCAGCTCTTGCTCAAGTTTGCGTCTTCCGCCACGGTTCAGCCTCTAGGGTCGCTACGTTCCCTCTGCCCCCGCTCAGTCAGCCTGACGATTGATGTTGACCCGTTAGCGATAGACTAAGTGGATCGGGTTAGTTAACCGTCGGGGGGACATGAAAATTGTTGGTTTAATCAGTGGGACTTCGGTTGATGGCATTGATGCTGCTCTCGTCAAAGTGACCGGAGCCGAGACAGATTTAGCAGTCGAGCTGCTGGCGGGAGATACTTTTCCCTATCCGGCAGACCTCAGAGAGCAAATTTTGGCGGTATGCGGTGGGGCTTCTCTGGCAATGGCGCAGCTTGCCCAGCTAGATGAGGCGATCGCCGACAGCTTCGCTCGAACCGCTCAAGAGATTAGCGCAGGCGTTGGCGCTACCCTGATTGGTTCTCATGGCCAAACGGTCTTTCATCGAGCGCCAAGGGCAACCCTGGCACAGGGCAAGGAGGGGAAAGGGCTTCAGTCTACTTCCTCGTTGGGCTACAGCCTTCAGCTTGGACGAGGCGAGGTGATTGCTCACTTAACAGGCATTCCCACAGTGAGTAATTTTCGGGCAGCAGATATTGCAGCAGGCGGTCAGGGGGCACCGCTAGTTTCTAAAGTGGATGCTTGTGTCCTCAGTCATCCAAAGAGACGGAGATGTATTCAAAATCTTGGCGGCATTGGCAACGTTACCTATCTGCCGGCTCGCGAGCCGGAAAACTGGGAGCAGCAGATTGCCGGATGGGATACGGGGCCTGGGAATGCGTTGATTGACCTAGCGGTGCAGGAGCTTACCCAAGGAAGGGAAACCTATGACCGCGATGGGAATTGGGCGGCCCAGGGCGAGCCTTGTCAGGAGTTAGTGGAGCGGTGGCTAGACCAGGACTATTTCCGCCAGCCGCCGCCGAAATCTACCGGTCGAGAGCTATTTGGGGAAGCCTATCTTCAGCAGTGTTGGCAGGATGCTGCCGCTTACCAGTTAAGCTCTTCAGATTGGCTTGCTACCTTAACAGAGCTAACGGTGGCTTCTGTTGTCCAGAGCTATCGCACCTTTCTTCCGCAACTGCCCGATGAAATTCTCCTGTGCGGTGGAGGCAGTCGCAATCTCTATCTGAAACAGCGTCTCCAGAGTCGTTTGTCGGAAGCCGCCGTGATGACTACCGATGCCGCCGGACTAAACGAAGATTACAAAGAAGCGATCGCTTTTGCTGTGCTTGCCTACTGGCGTCATCAATCCATTCCGGGCAATTTGCCGCTCGTCACCGGCGCAAGACAACCAATGCTTCTTGGAGATATTCATTGGCCGATCGTTTAGTTTGATGAAACTAGCAAGGGTCAGAAGCAATATCACATCCGTTTAAATAGCCATAACGTTACTTGAGCGAGAGTTCGTGGTTAGTGGGAACCGCCTTTGTCGATCAGTAGAATGCCTGACTAGAATCGCTTTCAGTGCGTCTTATACCAATTAGAAAAAGTAATAGGAGACTTGATGAGTTGGGGGAAAGGGAAAAGGGAAGCACAGCAGCTCTTTGCCCTTGAACCTCCAATTGTTGGTTGGTTTGGGAACTATCTGACTACTTTCGGTAAATGGTATTACCGTCTCTATCTTTCTGGCTGCTGCCATCGATGATCCTTTTCGATTCATTTCGGTTCGTTTTTTCACGCTCAAACTGAATGCGATTGGCTTTTTTCGGGCAACCTAAATCACGGAGCCATATTTTTGCTGATTAGTTGCATTCGGTCTTTGCGTCTATGTCATCTCATTCTCCCCGCCTGCTTGCCAACCGCTACCGTCTTGTCGATCTAATTGGCACTGGTGCAATGGGACAGGTGTATCGCGCCCAAGATACTTTGCTGGGTAACGTTACTGTAGCCGTCAAGTTCCTCTCGCAGACGCTCCTGAATCAGAGGATGCGGGAACGCTTTGAACAGGAAGCCACGATCAGCGCTCTGTTGGGAGAGAAGAGTATTCATGTTGTGCGCGTGAAAGACTACGGAGTAGATGAACACAAGGTTCCGTTCTATGTGATGGAACTATTAACCGGAGAAAGTCTTGACGACGTTCTTGAACTGCGCCCCCTCGCGCTCCCGCGATTCTTCAAGCTAGCTCGCCAAATTGGCTTAGGCTTGCAAAGCGCTCATCAAGGGATTATTTTCGAGGAGCAGCTCTGCCCAATTGTCCACCGCGATATTAAGCCGAGCAATATTTTTGTCATCCAAGATCCCTCTTTAGGAGAGCTAGTCAAAATTCTTGACTTTGGGATTGCCAAACTAATTCAGGATAATGACGCTCAAACCCATTCTTTTATGGGAACTTTAGCCTACTGTTCACCCGAGCAAATCGAAGGCCAAGAACTTGACAGCCGCTCGGATATCTATAGCTTCGGGGTCATGATGTACGAGATGCTCACCAACGAAATGCCCCTGCTGCCCGAAACCTCTTCTTTTGGCGGCTGGTATAAAGCCCATCGTGAATACGAACCGCACCCGTTTGCTAAAGAGATTAACCTGCCTTCAGAGCTAGAAGAATTAATTATGCAGTGTTTGGCGAAAACGCCGGACGCTCGCCCCCAGTCCGTTACCGAGATTCTTTCTGTCCTCGAAAAATTAGAAAAAGGAGGCTCAGTTCAACAACCCTCTCCGGCTGCCCAACCCCGACAACAGGGAGACAAGGACGAGACCTGTACGTTTGTCCCCTCTGCCGACGAAATCTGCTTCTACACGGCTTGGCCTAAAGATAAACCACAACAAAAAATTGTGTTTCCCTACTTAGTCCACATGCCCCGGCAAAGGATTGTCACTCTTTGCGTCATGCTAGAGCATCAGGAAATTCTTCAACGCATGCCCTGTACTCGCTACAATCAGTTTTTGTTTACCAAATCTCCCCATCCGATGCTGCTGTGGATTTCGGTTCTGTATCACCGCGAGTACGGTCCTCGCTGGCTGCCTTGCTACCTCGATATGAAGTCTAACCTCGGACAGGAAGCGGTGCGAGCTTTAGCCCAATCTGGAGACTACAAAATCTTGTTATTTGCTCTTGGTGAACCGCAACGTCCTAAAAATATTCTTGCTTCAACGGTCGCCCCGAGAATGTGCGATCGCCTTCAAGACTGGGCCAACGCTAGTCAAATTGTTCCTCCCAACGTTCCGCAGCTCAGCAAAAAGCTCCTCAAGCAAGAGTACCAAAAGCTCAAGCCGCAAATTCTGCTCAAGCTCAAGTCCGTTTATACTCGTTCGTCACTGATTAGTTAATCCCTTTCCCCGCACCAAGGGCGGTGGTTACTTTTTGGGAGAGAAAAACAGCAGTGGAAACCAACTTTTATGCAACACCTCGTTCGCAAAGCTTGATACTGTCCACTCCAGCGGATTGCTGCGATAATCGGTGGCAATGGCGATCGCGCTAATGTCGAAGGTGAGGGCAGCCTGCAAAATTTCCTGTAGACCATTACCTTCTCTGACTGCTGTATTCACCTGCAACCCAAGCTCCTCTAGCTCGGCTTTTACCGCTGCTAGCTTCTTCTGAGCCTCTTCGCGCCGACTTTCTCTAATCACTTCCTGGCGTGGTCCATCTTCAATTACCCAGATGAGCATGCACTTTTCTAAGGTGCTTGAGGGGCAGTTTTGGGTATAGTCTTTGATCCGTTCGATGAGGTACTGAGCGGTTTTACTGTCGTTGAAGGGAATCAGTAAGTATCGCCACAGGTGCTGACAGCGTAGGGCCAATTCCTCTTGAGTATAGGTGGTAATCAGTTGGGGACGAAAGATCATCAGGGGAGTGGGCGTTTGCTTGGCTAGCCCCATACTAGTACTGCCAACAAATTTCTCCTGGAGTGAGCTACGCACTGGAGTTCCCAACAGAACAACCTCGCTCTGGTATTCTTTGAGGGTCCGAAGAATATGATCTGTTGGTTTGCCTGAAGGAACTTCTATCCTAACGTCAACTCCTTCAGGAACCTTGTTGAGGGCTTGCGATAAGTGCTCTTTGGCTGCTGCGACTTTATCTTCATCCACTCTTGGGATGCTGCCCTGCTCCCACAAAGGTACGCTGTGCAAAAAAACGATTTGCTGTAGTCCGCTGCTCGCTAACTGGGGAACGAAACTAACAAGGCGCTCCAGACCGTCTGAGAAATCTGTACAGATAAGGCAACGCTGAAACATACGTAAGGAAGTGCTTAGTTTCCCTTTACCCTAGCAGAAAGATTGACGCGGGCAATAGTAATCTGACAAAGTTTGGTGGTGACGCCCCAGATCCCCAGCTTTTTTCCAGTTGGAACCGAGCCAGAGAAGGAGGTCGTCCAGTATCACTGGCGCTCTTGCTATGCAGTCGGCTCAATGCCCCACTGATGCTTGATGAACTCTTTGTACATATTTTCTCTGAGCATCATCTGTTCATACAGTTTGACTAAGAAGTCTTGAGCTTGTTCTCGACTCATCCTTTTCACCTGGGTTTCAAAGGAGCGAACGTTAAACTGCTGCTCTAGCGTAAGCTGGGCTGGTTGAGACATTGGTAAACTCCCCTACTATAAGGTTACTGTTTGTGTCACTCAACTAAGGACAATCAACAATGCTTGTGGGCACTGCTGTCTTTAGTTTAAGTAATGTAACAATCGTTTGACAAGATGTCCCTCTTCCCTTGGGTGTACTTTCGGTTGAATCATCAGCTTATGAAGAGTTTTAGCAGCCGATTTCAACTAGAACTGCTCAAAACGAACAAAGCCTTAATTTTTGAGGAGGCGAGCACCAAATTTAGCGGCGAAATCACAATCCGGTGATCAATCACGTAAACATTCTGTAATAATCAAAGAAGAAGTAAAAATCGGGTTCAGTCTGCCACTAAGATTTTTGAATAGCGAATATCCGCCGATTCCTGGTGATGAGGTTGACAAGGACGGTCGTTTTGACACAGCCAAGCCGAGTCGAAAAAAGCAATCAGGACTGCTATCGGGAGAACCTGTGTCTGTCCCGATTTTTTCAGTTTGCAGAAATACAGTAAATTATTAAGCCAAATTTGGAGGTCATTTTATGTCAGTTCGCTTATACGTTGGTAATTTGCCAAAAGAACCCATCGAGCGTGACGATTTACAGGCAGTATTCGCTGACGCTGGCGAATCCGTCTCAACTAAGGTGATCAAAGACCGTAAAACCGGTAAGTGTCGAGGCTTTGCTTTTGTCACTGTCCCCACCGATGAAATGGCAGATGAACTGATCGAAAAATACAACGGTCAGTCCTTTAGAGAAAGTGCGCTCAAGATCGAAAAAGCGCTGCCCCGTTCAAAAGGCAAAGGCGAAGAGCCCTCTGGTGCTGCTCCAGCGTCAGAATCGCCAGCCAAACCGACCAGCACACCGAACAAGCGAGGCAAAAAACGGTCTCGCCAAGACAGTAGCTCTAATAGTGGTTCTGTACAGCCAGATCCGCGCTGGGCTGATGAGCTAGCGAAGCTCAAAGAGATGCTAGCGGCACAGACAACCAATTCCTAAGCGGTCAAGAGCTAACCTGTGTTTTCTCGCGTCTAGTCCTGGTGAGGCGAGCGACCTCGACCCGTCATCGTATCGTTCGATCGTTGCGGACGCTAACAGCCCATAGTCAGAGCCTCCAGGGCAAAGTCATCGGTAGACTCAGCTAACTACCGTTGCTTTGCTCAGTTAATCAGGATGGGGAGGAAAAGCCCAATGAAAACATTGTTAAACATGATAGAAGGAGCTTGAAAAATGGCCGATAAAGACGACCCCGTTCAACTGATGAAGCAAGAAGTGGGGAAACAAGCCGCAGAACGCGTTCAGTCAAACTCGGTGGTTGGCCTAGGCACGGGTTCAACAACCGCCTACACCATCGAGTATTTAGGCGATCGCCTCGCTAAAGGCGAGATTGACAATATTGTGGGCGTTCCCACTTCCTTTGGGGCAGAAGTATTAGCCAAACAGTACGGCGTCCCGCTCACCACGCTAGATGCCATCGAGCGCATTGATGTCGCCATCGATGGAGCGGATGAAGTCGATCCGAACAAGAATCTGATTAAAGGAGGAGGCGCAGCTCATACGCGAGAAAAAATCGTTGACTCCTTAGCCGAAGAATTTATCGTGGTGGTAGACAGCGGCAAACTAGTCGATCGCCTAGGGTCGACTTTCTTGCTGCCAGTCGAAGTGATTCCGATGGCGCTCGCCCCCGTGATGCGGGCACTCAAAAAGCTTGGCGGTCAGCCGGAACTGCGCATGGGAGTCAGAAAGGCTGGTCCAGTAGTCACCGACCAGGGCAACCTCGTTATCGATGTCAAGTTCGAGAGCATTGGCGACCCCGCCACCCTAGAAAAAACGCTCAACAATATTCCGGGAGTTTTAGAAAACGGTCTGTTTGTTGGTGTTGCTGATGTCGTGTTAGTCGGAGAAATCCAAGATGGCAAGCCGCTGGTGCGGGAACTCTAGCAAGTTTGCAGGATGAGATCGCCACTGACGCTAGTCCTTGATCCTGCAAACTTTCTCTAGACCGTGGTGATCTCTTTTTCCTTGGCGGTCAACAGCTCGTCAATTTTGTTGGTAAACCGATCGGTAATATTTTGCACTTCGTCCTGTAAGTCCCGCGATTCATCTTCAGAAATTTCGCTATTTTTTTCCTGTTTGCGGACTGAATCGACGGCATCGCGACGGATGTTGCGCACAGCGACTTTGCCTTCTTCAGCGAGCTTGCCCGCTAGCTTCACTAGTTCTTTGCGCCGTTCGCTGGTTAGGGGCGGAATATTTAACCGAATGACTTGACCATCGTTACTTGGCGTGAGGCCAATATCGGATAAAGAAATCGCCTTCTCAATCTGTGCCATACTCCCTTTATCGTAGGGCTGAATCATAATTGTCGTTGCGTCGGGAGTACTAATATTAGCGAGGGACTTGAGGGGAGTTTCGCTACCGTAGTAGTCTACCATGATGCGGTCGAGCAGAGAGGTACTCGCCCGACCAGTGCGAATGGTGTTAAAAGACCGCTGAGTGGCCTCGATGGTCTTTTGCATTTGGGATTTAACGTCAGCTAACTTCACAGAAACCTCCTACAATCGTTCCGACAGGTTCTCCTTGGGTGGCTCGAACAATATTACCGCGAACCAAAAGATTAAAGACAACAATCGGGATGTCGTTTTCTTTACACAGAGCGATCGCCGTTCCGTCCATCACTCTTAGATCGTTAGTGAGGACATGGGCAAAGGTGAGGCTTTGGTAACGACGCGCCTCGGGATTTTGGTGAGGATCGGAGTCGTACACTCCATCGACTTTGGTGGCCTTAAAAATGACCTCCGCATCAATTTCTGCCGCCCGTAGCGCCGCCGTTGTATCCGTCGTAAAAAAGGGGTTCCCTGAACCCCCTCCAAAAATGACGACTCGTCCTTTTTCTAAATGGCGCATAGCGCGGCGGCGGATATAGGGTTCTGCCACCTCCTGCATGGCGATCGCCGTTTGCACCCGTGTCGGAATGCCAATTTGCTCGAGCGCATCTTGCAAAGTCATCGCATTCATAATGGTTGCAATCATGCCGATGTAGTCAGCCGTGGCCCGATCCATGCCTTTAGCTGCTGCCTTCACCCCCCGAAAGATATTGCCGCCACCCACAACAATCGCTACTTGAATATTGTTTCTGACGACTTCTGAAATTTCTTGAGCGATATCACCAACTACCTGTGGATCGATACCGTATCCCAGGTCGCCCATTAAGGCTTCGCCACTCAGTTTAAGTAAAACTCGCCCGTAACTCATTCTAATCGCCAGTTTCTACGGTTAACAATTAAATGACTGCCTCAACATCTTAGCAGGCATCAGTAATCAGTTACCAACTAATCAGTGACTCGTTAACTCAGTTAGCAGTGCTGAGCATTCAGAGATGGCGCTTAGTCGATGACCAGTGACTAGATTGATTCGGTCACCGGTTACTGCTGCTTGAACCATCCTCGACTCATCCCCTGGTAGCCGATCAATTTATACACCAATTTGGCCGCCGTAAATTCAGAAACCACCGAATCCACGACTGGGGCCAACTCCATGACATCGCACCCAATTACCTGATGCGTTTGGTGAAGGCGATGCAAAAACTTTAAGAGAGCGTACCAGGTTAATCCTCCGGGTTCTGGGGTGCCGACTCCCGGTAACAAACTAGGGTCAATGCCGTCAACATCGATGGTGATAAAAACCTTGTCCGTTGCAATGCGGGCGATCGCTGCTTCAATCCAGTCGGGATTGGTGGCTATTTCCCGAGCCCACACCACCGGAATCTGGTGTTTTTTAATCAGTTGCGCTTCTTCTAAGCAAATACTGCGAATGCCCACCGGTAAAGTCGGCAACTCCAGATCGACAATGCGCCGCATTACGCAGGCATGGTTGTAGATAGAGCCTTCATATTCGTGACGCAGGTCGCCGTGGGCATCAATCTGAATGACCGTAAATGGCCCATGCTCCTGCTGGTAGGCAGCCACCACTGCGGCGGTAATACTGTGCTCACCGCCGATGGCAATCACGAATTTTTGTTCTGCCAGCAACCGCGATACCGTTTGAGACGTTATTTGAAGCATGTCTTGAGCCGCAACTGGGCCAGGGCGAGTATCGGCGATCGCTGCATGAGTGTGAATGCCAATTTCAAAGCAGGTTTCTCGTTCTAGTTCTTCATCGTAGGCCTCTAGCTGGTCTGAGGCCGTTAAGAGAGCTGCTGGCCCATGTTGGCAGCCTCTCCGGTAAGTCGTTGTGGCCTCATAGGGAATGGGCAAAATAACGGCTTTAGCCGCTCCATAGGCGGTTTCAACTTCAGACCCTAAAAATTGTCGCGGCACTGCTCAAATAGACTCATGGTATTTCGCTCAACAATATTCTATCCTCAAGATACCAGGACTAAGCACTACACTGGTAACTGGTAACTGGTAACTGCTCACTGCTCATTCTCCATGTCGTCTGCCGATCTCCTCACTCAATTAAACGCTCCTCAAACCTGGACCTGGCGAGGCTATTCGATTTGCTATCAAACAACAGGCCACTCTGGACCGGCAGTCGTTATGGTACATGGCTTTGGAGCTTCCTGGGGGCACTGGCGCAAAAATCTTCCGGTGCTGGGAAAAACCTGTCGCTGTTATGCACTTGATTTGATTGGTTTTGGGGCCTCAGCTAAACCAAATCCCCAAGACGTTGCCTATACTTTTGAAACTTGGGGACAGCAGGTTGCTGATTTTTGTTGCGAAGTGGTGGGCGGTCCGGCTTTTTTGGTTGGCAACTCGATTGGCTGTATTGTGATTATGCAGGCGGCGGTAGAGTCTCCAGAAATTGCTTTGGGCATTGCTGCGCTTAACTGCTCGCTTCGGCTACTTCACGATCGCAAGCGAGGTGGGTTGCCCTGGTATCGCCGGATTGGAGCTCCTCTATTTCAGAAGCTTCTGGCGAATCGAAGAGTGGGAAATTTTTTCTTTGGGCAAATTGCCAAACCGAGAGTGGTGCGCAACATTCTCAAGCAGGCCTACCGAGATCCAGAAGCGGTCACCGATGAACTAGTAGAGATGTTGATGAAGCCAGCCGCTGATGTGGGAGCCGCTGATGTTTTTCTAGCGTTTACTCGGTATTCGCAAGGGCCACTGCCAGAAGATTTATTGCCCAATCTACCCTGTCCAACAATTATTCTTTGGGGAGAGGAAGATCCGTGGGAACCAATCGCGCTAGGACGCAACTATGCTGACTATGCCGCCGTAGAAAAATTCGTTCCTTTAGCAGGATTGGGGCACTGTCCTCAAGATGAAGCTCCAGAGCTTGTCAATTCCATTTTGCAGGAGTGGATTGGATCGCATTCACAATAGCTCTTTCCGCTTGTTTATCTGCGGTATCGCCGCGATTAGTGCGTAGCTCTCTGATTGCTAGTTCCTGACAGGCACAGACAACGACAAGCGGCCAAAACAGAAATACGATTGATAACGCTAGCCAAGATTCACAGTGAGTTTTGGGGGTTGTAGAATCTTTGAGCAAAGCTTGAAGACCAACACCGAAAAAGAGCAAGGCAAAGATGAAGTATCCGAAAAAAAAGTCCGTGATAGGCATTGTTGGAAAGCTTAGGTGTCTGCGTTTAAGGTTGTTTAGTTAAACTGCCCGACTATAAAGACTTAAAGCGAGCAAAAAAGCGCTTTTAAAGGCCATTGCATCTATTTAAAGTCTTAAAGAGTTCTTAAACGGCAGATATTTGTTAAGTTGCTGTAAATGACGAATCTGATGAATTGATGACGAGCGATCGCGGTGCTTAAAGTATCACAAGAACGTGAAGATAGCGTGAGCTTGAGTCCATTATTCAATGGACGAAAAATAAACACGGTCGGTCAAGAGATTCTAATTGCTTTTTTTTATTTTACTGGCTTGAGATATTTTTATTGCTTATGTCAAAGCACTTTTGTAAAAAATGATACAGAAAATTGCTAGCATTATATTTGTAAGCCATCAAAGCAATCATTCCATTAGCAGTCAGCAATTAGGAGGAAGTCCCATGTCTACTCAAGAACAAGCTCGTGCTTTAATGCATCGGCATCATCACACAATCAAAAATCGTCAGCAATCTATGTTGGGCCGAGCAGCGGCTGAAATTGGGCTAGAGGTTACAGAAAACTACGAAGGCACTGTTCAGGGCAAACTCCACTCCAGCTTTCGCAACACCTACGACCGCTCTCAAGCTTCATTAAGCTAACGACGAGCACAACTTGTCAGCATTGTTGACTTTAATAAGTTAGGCAGACCGCCGCCTGACTGTTGATTAATAAAAACTTAATTTAAGCGACAGTTGGGTACTCTTCAATCGAAGAGTACTTTTATTTTTGAAGCGCACTCTATAGCGGCCTTAAAATCATCAGGCAAAGAAGCACAATCGTTAATCAGTAAACAAGAAGCTAGGATATGAGTCTGTCCTTCATGCCATCAGGTGCTGTCAATCCTTGCTATGTCCTCTGCTGCCAATCCCCGTCAACTTGCCTTTAGGGCGCTTCGGAGTGTCTATCGGCAGGAAGCCTACACAGATGTGGCTCTTGATCGAGTCCTCAGCCAAGCTCACATTAAGACTATAGACCGTGGATTGTTTACAGAACTGGTCTATGGAACGGTGCGCAGACAGCGCTCTCTTGACGCTTTAATCGATCAGTTAGGCACCAAAAAGGCTGTGCAGCAGCCTCCAGACCTACGAATTATTCTTCATCTCGGGCTATACCAGCTACGCTATCTTACCCAAGTTCCTGCTGCTGCTGCTGTTGATACCAGCGTTGAGTTAGCGAAACAGAACCGGTTGGCTAAATTATCAGGGGTTGTGAACGGGTTGCTCAGACACTACGAACGCCTCTCGCGCAGGGGCGATCCGCTGGTGTTACCCGATGAACCGCACCAACGGATTGGGATCTTGCATAGTTTTCCTGACTGGCTAATCGAAACCTGGGGTAAGCAAATTGGTCTTCATGAAACCGAACAGCTATGCCACTGGTTTAACCACCCCCCCCCAATTGACCTTCGGGTGAATATTTTGCAAACATCAGTTGATAAAGTAGAGGCCACATTGATCGCTGCGGGAGTAGCCGTTGAACGAGTGCCCCACTTGCCCCAGTCTCTAAGGTTAACAGGCGGAACCCGCTCGATCGAGCAGTTGCCCGGCTTTGCAGCCGGCTGGTGGACTGTTCAAGACAGTAGTGCTCAGCTAGTGACCCACCTCCTCGCGCCGCAACCGGGAGAAGTGATTATTGATGCCTGTGCAGCTCCCGGGGGCAAAACCACTCACATCGCTGAACTAATGGGCGATCGCGGTCAAATCTGGGCCTGTGATCGCGCCGCGAGTCGGCTGCGCAAGCTCAAAGCCAACAGCAAGCGCCTACAGCTTCAGTCGATTATCATTCATGAGGTCGATAGCCGTCAGTTTCAATTTCCCCAGCGGGCGGATCGCGTCCTCATTGATGCTCCCTGTTCTGGTTTAGGAACACTGCACCGTCGTCCTGATATTCGCTGGCGACAATCTCCTGACCGGATTCAGGAACTTTCAGAGCTACAGTACCAACTATTAGCACAAGCAGCCACTTGGGTTAAACCGGGAGGTACATTAGTATATGCTACGTGTACCCTCAGTCAGCCAGAAAACGAAGCGGTGCTGCACTCGTTTCTCAACTACCATCCTCATTGGCAGATCGAGATCCCGTCAGAACCAATAGCGGATTATGTCAGCTCATCTGGCTGGATTAAAGTGTTGCCGCACCACCATCAGATGGACGGTTTTTTCATGGTCAAGCTTAAACAAGATTACCTCGTCAAAGAGCAATGAACACTAAACAACTACTCAAGATTCTCATTG
Source organism: Cyanophyceae cyanobacterium (assembly GCA_050331735.1). Classification (GTDB taxonomy): domain Bacteria; phylum Cyanobacteriota; class Cyanobacteriia; order Cyanobacteriales; family JBHJGN01; genus JBHJGN01. The sequence goes on along the minus strand of JBHJGN010000001.1, from coordinate 54,846 downwards.
GGGCGGCTTGGATTGATGGCATGGTACAGCCAGAAGAACGGCGTTATTTACGTCGCATGGCAGCCGAACAAGGAGTGGCTGACGATGTAGAAATTAGACCGCTTCTGTTTGAATTAAAACCCGTTAAGCCAGCGGAATGTTATGGCTGGTTGGAAGATTACTTAGGCGATCATCCTTCCCAGGAAGATTATGAGCGTCTGCTGAAGGCTATGAGCGCTCTCATCTACAGCGATGGCAACATCGATACTCAAGAAGCTAAACTGCTCACGCGCTTACAGGGCCTCGATCCGGCCCGAGAAACTCCGAAAGGAGTTTTTTACAGACTTTTGAAAATTATTCAGAAGCTATATCGGCAGCAAATCCATCAAGAAGTTTAAGCGCTGCCGGCGCGGGAAAAGAGGACCGATAGCTGGTTCCTTGACCCCTGTGTTCTTTCTCTGTCCGTTCAGAGACGAATTCCCCCTTCCCCGTTCGGAGGAACTTTTTGCCCTTTCCCCGTCCCGTCAGGGACAATTTCCCCGTTTCCCTGCGCCTAATTCTGTACTGAACTGTCAGCGGTAGGAAGCCAAACAATAAATGTCGTGCCTGGTAGCGGTGTTGTCTGCTCCGGATTGGGGCTGATCAGCTCGATTTTTCCCTGCATTTGCTCAACGAGTTCTCGGGCGATCGCTAGTCCTAATCCGCTACCGGGAATTTCACTATCTGCCTGTATACCTCGATAGTGACGCTCAAAAATTCGTTTCTGCTCGGAGGCGGGAATGCCGTAGCCCGTGTCTTGAATGGCAATTCCTTGCCAAATGCCTCGCTGCGGAACCTTATAAATCCTTACCTGACCGCCCGCCGGAGTGTATTTTAAGGCGTTATCGAGCAAGTTGCTAAACACTTCCCGTAGAGCTTTCGCATTTCCTCGTACGGGGGGCATCGGCGGCAGGTCTGCCGTTAGCTCGATGTTTCGTTCTTGAGCGATCGCCTGGGCAGAAACCAGCAGCAGTTCTAAAAGCTCCTCAACAGCGACGGCTGTTGCTTCGGCCTGGATAAAGGAGGTGGCTTCGGGGAGGGCTGGTGTAGTCGAAGCTTCAAGGGTAAGTAAAGATGAGTCTAGAGGCTGCTGCACCTGCTCGAACTGCTGCAATAAGTCCTGGAGACGATCGCTTTCTCGCAGGATGCTGTTGGCAACGGGATGGTTGCGGTCTTCTGGCAGTAAACGCTTGAGCAGCAGCTTGCTGAAGGTGCGCAGGGCGGTTAGTGGATTACGGAGCTGATGAAGCAGGGTTTCGAGGCGATCGCGTTCTTGGATACGAATCTGCTGCTGAGCCTCCAACTGCTGCTTGTACCACGCCTGGTGACGATCGAGCAGGCGGGCGATCGCAAGGGTCTGAGCAACATTGTGAATTTGAGCGAGTTCTCCTTGAAGCCACGGTCTGTCTTCGCGCCGCGTTACCAGTAGTCCCACCACTCCCTCCTGATAACTGAGTGGAAGCACTAGCTGATATTTTGGCAAGACTTGTAATTCCTGTACCCCAGGAAATTCAATTGCTGTCTCAGCAGTCGCCCCTGCTTCCTCTGGAACAGCCGTGAGTAAGCGAGAAGGAAGTTGGGTGGGAAGATTAAGCTTGCTCAAAGCAGCCGGAACCTCTGGCCGCTGATCTTGAAGAGCAGATTTTTGAGCGGCTTCACGAGGATAGACAGCAACAGCAACGAGCTTGTCTGCATAGTTCTCTGCCAGCCCTTCTGTTACGTATACAGCACTCCAGACGGCTCCGATTTGGGATAGTAAAGCGACCTGCGACTGACAAAGAGCAATAAAATCCGAGCTAGCAGAAATTGAAAAATCAGAATGAAACATGCATTTTAATCTTAGACAGCGGCACTCAAGAGAAACTGACCCTTTCCCATTTATTGTTCACCTAGAACGCTAATTTCCTCTCTCTTTAGCTGGATATTGACGTAATGGCTCCCTATATGTGTAGTTTCTTTAAATAATAATTACTTTTTTAACCACATAAAAATCTTTATCTTTTAAACCTCAAACACCGAGAGCTCATATTTGAGGTTTTTGGCTGTTTTTTAAGCTTCTTCTTCAGTTCTCAAGGAGTTTGTTGAGGAGTTGCTTTTCTTTGACAGAATGGATACAATTGCCTCGACTTTTGTAACCACGATTACAGCTAGTTAATAAAAGAGGAGGTAAGTAGGTTGGCAAGAAAACGAAAACGGAAAAGCCGCCGCCGCCAAGAAGGACGGAAAATCTTAGAACTAGTACCCCAGTATAGTATTGAAAGTGGAGAAGATAAACCAGTCACCGCCGCGAGAAAATATATAGCCTCTCTAAATATTGCACCTCCGGCAGTGCTAGTGGTGAGAAGAAACGAACATACGACAGATAGATATTTCTGGGCAGAGAAAGGGCTATTTGGAGCCCAATACGTTGAAGAGAATCATTTTTTGTTTCCTAGTTTACGTTTACATATTCCTCAAGACAAAAAAACGGCAACGACTGCTGCTATCAATTCTCGGGATAAACAGACGGCGGCGACTGCTGTTGTCCGATAACGTAAATCAACTTAAGCTTCCGTTTAAGAGATAGCCTAATCTGCAAAGCTGCGCTACACTTTCTCATCCAGCTATTGCTCAGAGTTTAATTTGGGTACTCCCACCTGCTCTCCGGTACTGGAGGGCAGGTGTAGCGTAGCTTACTTTAAGCCAGCGCTATTGAAGGAGCTTAATCGTTTACGGCTAGGCTGCCTGAGCAGAATTGCCTTCAGATTCGGTGCTGTTGGCTCTCGGTTTGCGCAGTTGCTAGGCAGTCAAGTTGCCAACGGGACAACTCACGTTGGTTCCGCCTAAGCCGCAGTAGCCGTTAGGATTCTTAGCCAGATACTGCTGATGATAGCCTTCCGCATAATAAAATTCGGGAGCTTCTTGAATTTCTGTTGTAATTTTGCCGTATCCAGCTTGCTCTAAAGCTTCCTGAAAGGCCGCTTGTGAGGCTCGCGCTAGCTGCATTTGTGCAGCAGAAGTTGTGTAAATCCCAGAGCGATACTGCGTACCGACATCATTGCCCTGGCGCATTCCCTGAGTGGGATCGTGACTTTCCCAAAAGACTTTGAGCAGTGTCTCATAGGTAATTTTTTCAGGGTCAAAAACGACACGCACTACTTCATTGTGTCCTGTCATGCCAGTACAGACTTCCTGGTAGGTTGGGTTAGGAGTGCTCCCGCCAGCATAGCCAACGGCGGTTACATAAACTCCTTGCTGCTGCCAGAATCGGCGTTCTGCTCCCCAGAAGCAGCCCAGACCAAATAGAGCCATTTCCATGCCTTCTGGGAAAGGAGGCTTCAGGGGATTGCCATTAACGAAGTGATGCTCTGGAACCGGGATGGGCTCCGTGCGTCCCGGTAAGGCTTCCTCCGGAGACGGCAGGCGCTTTTTATTAAATCCAAACAAAACCATTTTTGTTAGTCAACTCATCTTCATCTATTGTAGATTAAGAAACTTTACGACTGGCTCCTCACGGTGATTCAGTTAACTGAGTTGCTGATTACTGCTCGCGGTCAACTGCGGATAGGCCTGTCGTAGCTGATTCAACTCGTCTCTGTGGGCTGTAACCGTTAGCAGACTCTTCTCCGTTGCTAGCGGTTGAACCTCAAATTGAACCTGTTCTACCCGCCCAGCTCGCCGCCAGTAGAAAATCCCGGCTCCCGGAGCAAGGAGAATGAGAGCAAAACTAAACTTGAGCGGCGGAGACAGGATCGCCAAGACGAGGGCGAGACAAAGAAAACCTATTCCTGCTAAAGCAGTCAGAAAGAGAGCCAAAAAAAGACTCGGGCGGACAAACCCCTCTAAAGTCACCACCTGCTTCGTCTCATCAACAGCAGTCGTTCGGTAAGCGCGGCGTTCAAAGTATTCTCGCATTTGATTCATGAGCTGGGTTCCGGGAGCCTGCGCTACCAGTTCGAGCTGCTGAGTGCGATCCTTGGTTGAAGCCCGGATGAAAAAAAACAGTCCCACCATCAGGAGAAGGGTGAGCAGGAAAGTTGAGGAAAGAACTGACGTATTCACGCTCAAAACCACATGCTGCCGCTTTCTTAAAGGGATTACCGCTCTTTATTGTAGTAGCGATAGTAGTGACTGTAGTAGTAGGAGCCATGACCGTGACGGCTAACTCCATTAGCAACCACGCCCAGGACGGAAGCTCGCGCTAGCTTGAGCTGGTCGATGGTTTGTTTAAGAGCACTACGATCGGTTTTACTCATTTTGACGACCAAGACTACCCCGTTGGTGCGAGGAGCGAGCAGTCTACCGTCTGCGAATCCCAGCAGAGGCGGGGTATCGTAAACGATGAGATCGTAATTATTTTCTTTCTGGAGATGCTCCATGATTTGATGCATTCTTCTCGAAGAGAGCAGTCTAGGCGGATCGGGAGCGGTTTCTCCAGCCGTAAGCACAAACAAGTTGTCTGTCTGCGGCACTCGCTGAATGACCTCTTCAACATCTAAGCCATCAGCAATGACGTTACTTAACCCCGGGCCATCCTGTTCAAGGCCAAGACGCTTGTGAACCTGCGGTCGTCGCAGGTCAGCATCGATAATGAGCACCCGCTGACCCATAGCCGCCGCTGCTTTAGCCAAATGAACCGAAACGGTGGATTTTCCCTCGGCTGGAGCTGAAGAACTCACCACCAAAGACGTATTGCGAGTTTCAGACCCCAACAAGCGAATATTAGTATTGAGTGAACGAAACGCTTCCAAGAAGGGAGAAGACTGATAGCGCTGCTCTTTCTGATGACCATTAGCAGGGGAAGTGATGTTGAGCTTGCGATCGCCAATTTGTAGCTGAGGAACGCTGCCTTCTAAGGTTTGCTCAATGACGTCTAGATCCTTTTGAATGGGAATATTAGCCAGAATTGGCAGTTTAATCGCGTCTTTGAGTTCCTCGGAGGAGTGGAAAACGGGATCGAGTCGTTCAGCAATGTAAGCCGCAACAAGACCCAGCAACAGGCCAGCAACAATGCCAAAGCTTATGGCTTGAACCGGGCGCGGAGAGATTGGATTAGAAGGTTCTTCAGGATGCGCAATAATCTTCCATTTCAAGGCTTTTTGCGCCGCCTCAAACTGCAGCTCTTCCCGCGCCTTGAGGAAGCGATTGAGGCTTTCTGTGGCTACTTCAAGTTCTCGCTGAATATCTGTGTAATAGCGAGCCAAAACCGGCATTTGCTGGACCTGCTGATTGAGCGAACGAGTGGCTTGCTCTAAAGCTTGACGGCGCAGCTCCAGAATTTGAAGCTCGTTTGCCGTGAGGATGAAGTCTTGCTTCAGCTCTAGGCGCAGGGAGCTGGGTGACGCTAAGGTTTCTATGTTATCTGGATTAAAAACTTGTCCTAGAACAGTTTGTGCTTCCTGCTGAAGGAGAGGCAGTAAATTAGCTCGTTCTTCTTCAAGGGCGGCAATGGTTGGTGTCCCTTCGCGAAATATGGCCGACTGTTCAGCCAGCTCAATTTCTATTTCCTGAAGCTGATTGAGCAGATTTTGGTAGCGGGGAGACTCACTCAAATAGCTAGATACTAATGCCTCTTGAGGATCGAGACCCAGTTGGTTCTGTAAAAGCTGATAGCGAGAACGGGCTTCGCCGAGCTCTACCTGCGTTTCGAAATACTGAGATTCATAATTAATAAGCTGATTGGATAACGTTCCTGCCTGATTTTCTGGATCGAGAAGATTATACTGTTGCCGAAATTTTTGCAATCTTTCCTGCAAACCATCTACTCGCTCTCGCAACCCCGGCAACAGCTCTTCAACAAACTCAATTCCCTGATTAATTTCTATTTGCCGTTCAGAGAGAGAATAGTTTAGATACCCCTGAGCAATCTGCTCAAGCACGTACTCCACTTTCTCAGGATCTTCATCTTGATAGGTTACCTGTAGGATCTTGGTGTCTTTAACTTGAGTAATTCTCAGCGGTGCGCCAACAATCTTTTTGTAGGTTGTTCCTGGATACTGTTGAGCAATTTGCTCGGCAATGGGTTCTAATACGCTCGGGCTGCTGAGAAGCTCAATTTTTGTTTCATAATCAACAAGAGGCACACCCCAGCCCAGAAACGATTCGTTTGATTCTCCTCCGGTTGCTGACTCAATCAGCAAATCGAAATCTCCTTGGTACTTAGGCGTTTGATTAAACGTCCACAATCCAATCACGGTCGTCACGCCTAACGCCACCCCAGCAAACAAGCGCATCCGATGCCGAACCACCGTCCAGAGCTGGCGGAGATCGAGATTAGATTCATCTTCATCGACGCGAACCGGGGGAGCTGGAGGAAATGGATAAGCTTGATATCCATTATTTCCGCTCGGCAGTCTCAACTCTTCAGAATGAGTATTTTTCATTCGTCACTCTTTCACTCCTCAGTATCCTCACATTACATTTAGACTAGCTAGTCCGTTAGAAATCGACTCCAAATAGCTGAAATAGCGTAAATGCATTCACAACGGGTCTTAAGACATTTCCTAAAACATCCGTTGCCTGAGTAAATCCGGAGCGCTCTACCACAACCACGTCGTTATTGCGTAAGGTGGGGTTAGTTTCCTCGTTGATCCCAGCAGACAAATCGATGTTTACCTCTCGTTTAGAGACTGTTCCGTTTGGATTGAGGCGAATGAGTTCGACTTCACTTTCGTCGGCTCTTTGCTCGTCAAATCCGCCGGCGGCGAGCAGTGCCTGATTGAGGGGCGTATTGGGGTCAACTTGGACAACGCCGGGGTTTTCTACTTCACCGACTACGTTGACCTGAATTGTTTCTGGAGCGAAGCTTGCTGATGCTAATGATTCGGCTTCTTCTGGGTCGAGGTCTGTAGCGGTAGGAATCACAATGGTATCGCCCTCTTGGAGAATGACATCTTCATAGGTGTTGCCTGATTGAAGCAGCTCCCAAAGATTGACCTCAATCGTTTGCACCGCCCCAGAGCGAGTTAAGCGACGAACCTCAACGTTACGAACGTCAGCTAGCGGTTCAATGCCTCCAGCTTGGGCAACTGCCTGAGTGAGTCTAGGCGGTAGCGGAACGCTTTGTCCGGTGTCTCTTGTGATCTGCTGGGGCGTTACCTGGTAAGACCCAGGACGGTTAACCTCGCCGACAACGGCAACGTTGACGGGCTGATTAGTGGCGATACCGAAGCTGGCATCGGCAAGCTGGAACGTTTCTGCAACATCAATTCTGTCTTGGGTCGGAATGATGACGGTATCTCCATCGCGCAGAGTCACATCCTGAGCCAGATTTCCCTGTTCGAGAAGCTCCCACAGGTTAACGTTTAAAACCTGTTCTCTGCCCTCTAGAAAGCGGCGCACCTGAACAGAACGAATATTCGCCGTAGCTCTCAATCCTCCGGCTTGCCTAATTAAATCGGTTACCGAGGGAAATTTTCCCGTCTCGTTAAGATCGACCGTATAGGAACCGGGGCGATTGACTTCTCCAGAAATAGCGAGCTTAAGAGGACGAGGCGACAGCAGACTAACGGTAACAACGGGACGCTTTAAGTACTGAGTGTAGGCCTGACTAACAGCCGTAGAAACCTGCGGAATTGTTTGTCCTTCGGCCTGAATTCTGCCAACTAGAGGTAAGCTGATGGTGCCATCGACCAATACCAGATATTCGCCGCTGAACTCTTCAACCTGCAAAATATCAATGCGGAGGCGATCGCCCGCCCCTAGCGTATAGTCGGTTTCTACCGAATTAACGCTTGCGCCGAGAGAGGGCAGGGCTGGGGCAGGCTGAGCTAGGGTTGGCGGCAAGAAGGAAGCACTCAGCAGAAGGCCAGCCGTGGGGAGCCACTGAGCCGATAAACTAAAAACAGCGAAGAACCTCATAGAACAACTGTCGAAGTGATTGGTATGCACAATTGCGATTAGATTAACACTATTAATGACCGAATTGGCGGCAAAAAATAATTTTGCTAATACTTTTGAGGCAGTCCTAGCCCCTCTTTACGAGGATCTTGCTTTCCTGATAGTCATAACCTATAGTAGCGACGCAATAGTGAAAATGACGAAAAAACTCAAATTTCCTCATCTCCTCGGCTCCAAGTGGACTGCCAGACAAAAAACCTGGGGCTGGCGTCATTTTCAGGTGATCAACCGGAAAAATCAGGGCCAGTGGGTATTTGCTGAGATGGTGGCCTCTTGCGACCCCAGTGTGCGGTTTTGGGTCAATGCCAAACAGCTTAAAGATGAGGCTCTCTGGCATTCAGGTTGGAAAACTCTCCGGGAAATTGAGTATCCAGACAGCGATTGGGAAGCGAGCATTATTGAATAGCAGAAGATTGTAGATTATAAATGGTCATTCAGGATTGAGCTGCTCCTCAAGGCTTGCTTAAAGCGCTTGCTTGTCCCTTTGTTCTTTCCCCACACTTCTCTGAAAAGTTAATTCTATGGTTGCCGCTGTTGTTCTTAAAGACGTTTACAAGCTCTATAAACAGGTTCCAGTCGTCGATGGTTTGTCTTTCTCAATTGAAGCTGGAGAAATGTTTGGCTTACTCGGTCCTAATGGAGCCGGAAAAACAACCACGATTCGGATGTTGATTACTCTGACCAAGCCAACTCAAGGTCAGATTGAGGTAGCGGGATTCCCGATTAGTCAACCAGCCAAGATTAAACAGAACATCGGGGTTGTTTTGCAGCAAACTAGCGTTGACGGCGACCTCTCGGTGTGGGAGAACATGGAGTTTCACGGGCGTATGCACCATATTCCGCATCCGAGACGGCAGCAGTTAATTGAGCAATGGCTAGAGTATGTAGAGCTAACCGAGCGCCGGGATGCCCTTGCTAAAACTCTTTCTGGCGGGATGAAGCGCCGCTTGCAGATTGCAAGAGCGCTGCTGCATTATCCCCAGGTGCTCTTTTTAGACGAACCTACTGTTGGTTTAGATCCACAAACTCGTCGTCGTCTGTGGGAAATCATTCGAGATCTTAATCGCCAAGGAATGACCATTGTACTGACCACTCACTACATGGAAGAGGCCGAATTTTTGTGCGATCGCCTTGGCATTATGAATGCGGGACGACTGATCGAGTTGGGGACTCCTGAAGCCCTGCGCTCTCGCTACGGCAAGGGACTCGTCGTGCAAGGAGGCGACCGTTTAGAATACAAATTCTTTGCCGATCTCGCCGCAGCTCATCGTTATCTTGACTCCCAGCCGGATAAAACGGGCATGATGAGTCGCGAATCTAACTTAGAAGATATTTTCGTCGAGTTAACTGGCAGACAGCTTGGTTAGAGTAAGGGGGTTGCTGGAGCGGTAAGGATTAGGTGGGATAATTGTTGATGGGGGATTGTCTTTAAACGAGTTTGGTCTAGGCAATTATGACGATGGGCAGCAATGCCAGAGTGAGCAGTAAGCTACTTGGTCTGGCCACTGGTCACCGCTCAGCGTCTACTGATAAATTAAGGCTTAATTGAGTGAGCGTCTATGGAGGCAGAAGTTGCGATTAGCTACTCGTATTGAAGCGGTGCTGTACCTCAAAGGACAGCCTCTTTCTCTAGCAGAAATTGCCCAGTACGTGCAGAGCGATCGCCCGGCCACAGAAGCCGCCCTGATTGAGCTGATGGCAGATTATGCCCATCGAGACAGCGCTTTAGAAGTGGTCGAAACTTCTCGGGGATATGCTCTCCAGTTACGTCCGCCGTTTGCGGGGCTGCTGCATAATTTGGTGCCAGCAGAACTCGGTACTGGTACTCTAAGAACGCTCGCGGCGATCGCCCTGAAATCTCCCGTCCTACAAACGGCTTTGATTGAACTCCGGGGGAGCAGTGCCTACGGACAAATTCAGGAGCTAGTGCAGCTTGGGTTTGTGCGCAAACGCCGTCAAGCTGATGGCCGTTCTTACTGGCTAGAGTTAACGGATAAGTTTCACCAGTATTTTGAGCTGGATACCCAAGCCACTCAAGAAGCTACCCCAATTAAACCTCACGTTAGTTAGTTTTTCGGACTTCGGCTTCCTATTCGGTACAGTAAAATAGAAATATCTCTGTGTATCACCGAAGATCTACATGTTTTTTGACGCTGATTTTTTTAATTCTGACCCAGAACAGCAAAGTAATACTCTTTGGCAGTATCTTCAGCAACAGCATCCAGAAATTTTAGCGCAGGTGGCTCAATCGGCCAGCCCAGAAATTAAACAAATTATTTCTCAGAACGTTCGCGGCCTCGTAGGGATGCTGCCGATGGAGAATTTTAATGTCCACGTCACGACCAATCGAGAGAACCTCGCTAATTTGCTAGCCTCCGCGATGATGACGGGGTATTTTCTGCGGCAGATGGAACAGCGTCGGGATTTAGAAGAAACGCTGTCTGACTCTAACTCTCTCAATGTCAAAAACGATAGCGAAGAATCATAACTGGGTTCAGAACACGGTCGCAGAATCAGCTAGTTCTCTATTAGCGCTAGCCACCCTTGGCAAAAGTCAGCATCACCAGCACCGACAGCAGCAGACCGGGACTGAGCAACAGAACCAACAGGAGTAGATCGTGGGGAGACATAATAATCTTTATTCAAGCCTTGTCTACTATAGCAATCTATAAGAGTGATCGAGCATAGTTTAAATTAACTGACAATTTATCTCTTGGCGTTACTAAATGGAGTAGAATAGAGCCGAAAAATCGCTGGTGATTCGTTGTTGATGGCCAGCAGGCCTAGTTGAGGGCCACACAACTCAATCAGCCAGATCGCCGTCTTAGAATATGATGTATCAAGGGATTGAAGCTCTCTTCCCTAGCAATCGCATCAAGAACCCCCATTACTCATTCATATTTCTGTAGGTAGCAACAGCAGACGGAGAAATCCGGTTGAGGTAGCGAAAGATCCAATACTTTAATACTGTATCTAAGATAACTGGAAAAGTAGCAATAAAGAGAAAATTAAACTCTCGGTTTTCTGGGAGACCGAAGTGCCGACTAACGCCCTCTAGAATGACTTCCCAGCCGTGCGGAGAGTGATAGCCAACGAACATATCCGTTAAGAGAATAATTAGAAAAGCTTTGGCAGAATCACTGAGTCCGTAGATAATCTCATCCAGAAATGATTTAACAATTAAGATTTCTTTTTTGCTTGTATAAATAATTGTCGCAAAGGCCGCCAGCGAAAAAATGTCGGCAAAAATATTCTCTACGGCATCTGCTCCTCGATGGCGGAAATTTTCGGCAACTTCCGTTGCTTTTTCTCTGAGCTGCTCCTCGGCTTTTTCTGCTGTAAAATTAGGAGCTAAACCGAGCAAGCTTTTGAAGCGCAATCCCTCTTCAAATCTCTGTAGCTCGATAAAAGCTTCTTCTTGCAAGTCTTGATTGACAAACACGATCTGCGGGTGTCTAGCAAAATAGTATTCAACAATGGGACTAACAATAAAGGCTTTAGTGACCTGATGCGTTAGCAGTGGAATAATAATTAGCAGCAAAAAGAATTTGACAGAGACGGTTGTTTTGTTTCTAGAGGTTCTAAATTTTTTCAGAACTTTTTCTTCTGTCTCTTCTGAATTAGGATCTATTTCCTGCTTAATTCTATTAAATGTTCTTAAGAAAGAGCGCGGGAGAACTCCTGTTTTATCCGTAACGGTTTCCATGCTTGCTTCATGCTCAACCTTAGCTCTACTAATCTTTTTGTTCTGCAAGCTAATTTGGCTACTGGGGGGTCTTAATTTGCCTTGACTCTGAGCTATTTTGCCAAGCTTGTCAGCCTGAGCCCGAGGAGAAGTGCCGCTTGCTATCTCTTCGTGAGAATATTTCGAGATAACGCTGTCAATCAATTTTAGCTTCTCTAAAATCGCAGAATATTCCCGGCTAGAGGATTCTAAGCTGTTGGTTCTTAGAGCAGTGCGGGTTCCTGTTTTGCTGGTTGGAGTGAGCGGGAGTGAGCTACTAGCCTGAAACTCGGCCAGCTTAATTCGGGCTATCTTGACATATTTCTTGACTTCTGCTTGAAAATAAGCAGCGACACTTTCGCTGTAGTTAGGGAATTGAGAAACTTGTTGACCGTTGAAGTGTTGTTCTTCGATAGCTTTGACCGTGAGAGCTGCTTGATAGGCCTGCTCCAAGGAACTTTCTGGCGTATCAGAAAACCATTGCTTAGCAACCCGAAAAATAGCATTAATCATTGAAACTGCTACAGTTTTAACAATAGATGTCGGTTGGAGATAGTGAAAACCTCCCAGCTTTAACTGTAGAAGAGAAGACAGCCGGGAGTCAGTTAATTTGCTGCTTGCTGCTCTTGACAAGCTGTTAAGGTGATGAAGACGACCAAAAACATCATACTGAATGTAGCAAAAATGCTATCAAACTAACTGAAGGGAAATGGTGCTGCTTTTATCAGTTTGGATTACCGGAGCTACGCGCACTGGCAAAACCAGTCGGTTGGTGCAGGAGTTTCGTCGGTGGGTGAAGGGGAGCAGAAGCAAACATCCCGCGAAGCAGATGACAGCGGCGGTGTTAGTTCTGGCAGCCAATGACGAGTGTCGTCAAAACCTAGCCGACCGCCTCTCGACAGCCATCGAAGGAAGTTATCCAGCGATCTCGAAAACGCCTCTGGGATTTATTTCCGATGAAGTAATTTTGTTTTGGCCGCTGCTATTTAACAAGCTGAATCTGAAAGCTCAATTCCCGGTCCGGCTGCGTCCTGAAACAGAGCAGGAACTGGCAACGCAACTGTGGCGAGAGCCGCTAGAGCAGCTTCAGCTTACCGACATTCCTCAATATCGCCTGGTCCGCCGCTTACTCGATCTCTTCCAGCTAGCGGGAGCCAGCGGAATTGAGGCCGAGCAGATTGGAACTATTCTTGAGCAGGGACTAGACGAAGAGCGATCACCTGCTGTGGCTCTTGATGAGGAAGCGCTGCTGAGGTCATGGCGGCAGTGGTGCCTGCATCGAGGCTTGCTCACCTACGGTCTGATGTACGAACTGTACTGGCGTTACCTCCTTCCAGACCCGACCTATCAGCAACATCTTTCCCATCGCTATCGGGCCGTCTTTGCTGATGATGTAGATGACTACCCGGCCATTGCTAAAGATTTGTTTGATTTTCTGCTCGACCAGAAAGCCTGGGGCGTGTTTACCTATAACCCCAACTCTCAGGTCCGGCTTGGTTTAGGGGCCGATCCGGAGTACCTAGCGAGCTTAGCGTCTCGCTGTCAACAGATAACCCTTTCTTTAGAGAAGGATGACTTGCCCCAAACTGCTGTTGCCTTGGTCACAGAGCCAATTCTCGTCAGTCTACCAGCCTCGGTGCAGTCGATTCAGACTATCTCTCGCGCCGAACTGCTGCGCGAAACTGCCGCGACAATCGCCCACGGAGTGACAACCGGAGCCGTCGAACCCTCAGAAATTGTCATTATTGCTCCTGGTTTAGACGAAATTGCTCGCTATACCCTCATTGAAATTCTCTCTGGTCACGGTATTCCCGTTGAGCCGCTCAACGAACAGCGTCCTCTGGCCAGTTCGCCGCTGATTCGCGCTCTGCTGACGTTACTATCGCTGGTGTATCCGGGGTTAGGACGTTTAGTAGATCGAGATGCAGTCGCTGAAATGCTAGTAATGCTGAGTCAAGATAACGATGCCGAGCCGGGACGATTAGCACCCAGGATAGACCCCGTTCGAGCTGGGTTACTAGCCGATTATTGCTACCAGGTCGATCCAGAACAGCCGCGCCTGCTAGCGGTCGAAGCATTTCCGCGCTGGGACCGCCTCGGACACCGCGCTACGGCTGCTTATCAAGAGATTGTGGAGTGGCTAAAATGGGCCAAAGCGCTACCGAAGCCTACCAGTGCGATCGCGTTGTTGAACCAGGCCAGCGAGCGGTTTCTCAGCAGCTATTGTGCCTACGACCAGCTCTCTGCCCTCCGCGAACTGATGGAAACCGCTCAGCACTACTGGGAGGTAGACCGCCGACTGCGGCAGAACGAGCCGAGTTTCCAGTCGGCAACGGCAACGGTGGCCCAGTTTGTGCAGCTATTGCGCCGGGGAACCATTACCGCCAATCCACGCCCAACGCGTTCGTTTGGCGACCAGGGCGCGGTGATGATGGCCACCATCTTTCAGTACCGCTCGCGGCGGAGCGCCCACCGCTGGCAGTTTTGGCTAGATGCCTCATCGAGTCTTTGGGAGAAGGGCGGCGCGGCGACGTTGTTTGCCGCACCGCTGTTTCTGAGGGGATGGTCTGGGCATCGGTGGACATCGGAAGAGCAGCTAGAGGCGGACCAACAGCGTTTGCAGCGTATCCTCAAGGATGTTCTTGGGCGGGTCGAGGAAAGAGTGTTTCTGTGCCACAGCGATTTGGGAGTTAACGGCACCGAACAGACCGGACCCTTACTGCCGTTGGTGCATGCGTCTAGGCCGTTGGTCCCTGCGGGAGGGGGCAGGGAAACTGTTGCTCCGCAACGGGAAAAGGGGAAAGGGGAAAGAGAACGGAGGTATTAGAATGAGCGAATTGCTGACTGCCAACTTCTGTCAGGGCTAAAGAATTTGGGAGAGGAACTTTTGGGAACGTTCTTCTTGGGGATTGTTGAAAAATTCTTCTGGCTTGGCAATTTCGACAATGGTTCCTTCGTCCATCAGCACTACGCGGTCGGCTACTTCCCGGGCGAAGCCGACTTCGTGGGTGACGCAAACCATTGTCATGCCAGAACTGGCTAAGCTGCGCATGGTGTCTAGCACTTCTCTGACCATTTCTGGATCGAGGGCGGAGGTGGGTTCGTCAAACAGCATGACTTTGGGCTGCATGGCGAGGGCGCGGGCGATCGCCACTCGCTGCTGTTGCCCGCCAGAAAGTTGCCCGGGATACTTATGGGCCTGTTCTAAAATTCCCACTCGCTCGAGAAGCTGCATGGCCACTTCTTCGGCTTTTTTCTTGGGCCAGCGACGCACCCAAATTGGCGCGAGCGTCACATTTTTGAGAACGCTGAGATGGGGAAACAAGTTAAACTGCTGAAACACCATGCCCACTTCCCGGCGAATTGTTTCAATGTTTTTTAAATCGTGGGACAGCTCAGTGCCGTCCACGACGATTTTGCCTTTTTGATAAGGCTCTAAAGCATTAAACGTGCGGATGAAAGTCGATTTTCCCGAACCAGAAGGCCCCATAATGACGACCACTTCCTGCTTATTCACGGTCAGATTGACTCCCCGCAGCACGTGAAAGTCATTGTCGTACCACTTATGGACATCATCGGCCACGATAATGTCGCTGACGGAAGCTTCTTGAGCCATATCTGTATCAAGATCGGAGCGGGTCATATCAAAAAATTGAAAACGCTAAATTATAGATCAATTATCTCGGTTTATTCGGGCTAATCTGTTGATTTTGCAACAAAAGCATAAGCTTGTACCTCTCTGCCTCGCTAGTACGCTTCTCAAGCGTTACTGCTTGCTTCATCTCTGACCAGCATTTAACTGCTTTTCTAATCTTCTACTCGCTAAAGCCATTGAATAGCAGCAGAGCCAATAGATTAACGCGACAAATAGATACACTTCTGCGTACTCGCCAATAAACTTCGGGTTAGACAGAATCGATTGAGAGATGCCGAGAAGCTCCACCAAGCCGACGATCGCCAGCAGGGAGGTATCTTTAAACAGACTGATAAACTGGCCGACAATCGTGGGAATAACCGCCTTCAGCGCCTGGGGCAGCACAATCAGGCCCACGACCAGCAGAGAATTAAGACCCAAGGCTCTGGCGGCTTCGGCTTGACCTCTCGGAACCGACTGTAGGCCGCCCCGCACGTTTTCTGCTAGGTAGGCTGCGCTAAAGAGGGTAAATCCGGCGATCGCCCGCACGACCCGATCAGGTCGCACCCCCACCGGCAGCACCAGGGGCAGCATCACCTGAGCCATAAACAGAATTCCAATTAGAGGCAAGCCCCGAATCACTTCGATGTAGGCAATCGACAGCCAGCGAATCACGGGGAGATGGCTTTGCCGCCCCAAGGCAAGCAGCACCCCAAACGGAAACGACAGCACAATACTGACCACCGCCACCAGCAGCGTCAGGATTAGTCCGCTGAAGTTGTCGAGGCGGACGCGCCGCAGGAAGAACCCACCCTGAAGCAGCCACAGCCCGACAAAAAAAGCCAGCAGCCACAGCAGCGGCAGCCAGTTGGCCAATGATTCTGCCCGCTGAGCAATTTGTTGTCCTAGGACCGCGGCCACAACGAGCAGTATCAGCATCCCCAGCAGCAGTAGCGTCGCTACTGCACTGACGGGCAAGGCCAGGACAACGCTAACGGCGGCGGCGATCGCTAATACAATTAAGCTAGTTCGATTGAACAGCCGCGACGAACGCGCCAGAACGCCCCAGCTAAATCCTCCTAGGGCCACAATCAAGCCCAGAGTGGCCCAGGTACGCCACAGTAGCTCCGCCGGGTAGCGACCGACAAAAAATAGACGCAGATTCGCTTGAATAACTCCCCAATCTGCTTCAGTTAAGAGCCAAGAAACAAATCCCGTTGCTAACCAATAGATCAGCAAGAGACTGACAACGGTGAGAATACTGTTGTACCAGGTACTAAATAAATTTTTCTTAAGCCAAACCAGCGGTTTAGTTTGTCGGGCGAGGGGGGCTGGTTCTTGCGAGATGTTGGTTGAAGTCATAGACAATAAACAAGCTTAAAACTGAGCTGGCTCAAAGCATCATTTGGCAAAGGTTCTAGCTGCGCTTTGAGTATCAATTCCTGGTTGTGATGACTAGGCGATCCCCGCCGCTTCTCTTCCCAGAGAAGAGCAAAAGACCGCGATTTTACTGATTACAAGTCTATTCTTTAATTTTTATGATGCAAATTATAAGATTCCTCGTCGGCTCTTAAATGTATATTCGCATACTGCGAGAAGAATCACTGGCTGCTCCTTAAAGTGGCGATACCAACCGACACCCGTAGCCTACCAGTGATTAGCCTGTACTGCTCAATGTTCCGCCGGAGCTTTCTCCGGCTTTGGGGCAGTCTTACGTGCGGAACCTGAGTCTGCACTATGCCCCGGCTGCTTTGAGCCAGCTCAATGTTCACTCAAGCTGTTGACGACTTCTCCAAATTTAACTGAAACATGAATCGTTATCTGACAGAGCCATTCGCTAATATTGGTCATCTTCTCATCGTTGACGATAATCCTGTGAATCTATCGGTGTTATCTAAGGCCCTCAAAAATGCTGGGTTGAAGGTGCGAGTCGCCGTTGATGGGGAAAGTGCTATTGAACAAATTCAAGAAGACCCACCGGAGCTAATCTTACTTGACGTTCAGATGCCGGGAATAGACGGCTTTGAAACCTGTAGTCGGCTTAAAGCCCTTGCTGTTACCCGAGAAGTTCCGATCATTTTTATGACAGCTCTTTCAGATGGAGAAAACAAAGTCAAAGGGCTATCTTTAGGAGCGGTAGACTACATTACTAAACCGTTCTACCAAGAAGAAGTCATTGCGAGAGTTAAGGTTCATCTCAAGCTCCGATTATTAACTCAAAAGGTCGTAGAACAAGCAGCAGAGCTAGAACAAGCAAATCAGGAGCTTCAGCGCCTGGCAATTATCGATAGCCTCACTCAGGTGGCTAACCGCCGCCGCTTCGATCAGTGTCTTCAACAGGAGTGGCGACGGATGCTGAGGAAACAAATGTCCGTTAGCTTGATTATGTGCGATATCGACTACTTTAAGCAATACAACGACTGCTATGGGCATTTGGCAGGAGATGTCTGTTTAAAGCGAGTGGCTCAAGCCATCGGAGGAGTTCTCAGACGACCCGCCGATCTGCTGGCTCGTTACGGAGGCGAAGAATTCGGCATCGTTCTGCCAGAGACAGAGCCCGCGGGAGCGATCCGCATTGCTAAGCTGATTCAGCGCCAGATTCAGCAGCTCAAGATTCCTCACGAACGCACTGCCTATCAGTACGTTACTCTTAGTATGGGAATCAGTAGCCAAATTCCAGCTCCTCAGACAGAGGTTGAGTCTTTGGTCGCCGCTGCTGATCGCCTCCTGTATTTAGCCAAAGAGCAAGGACGCAATCGTTACTGCATAGACACTGTGACTAATACAACTAAGTGCGACCCCGTTGCAGTCGCTTAGCGTCGCAGGGGCAAGGGGAAGGGGCAAAGGGAAAAGGAGAGAATGAACGCAGTTCCTTCGTTAGCGGAGCATTTGCGGAGGCATTAGGGGCCGTCCGAATTGGCCTCGATTTATCTTTCTTTCATCTGTGCTGAGCGATTGAACCCGTTCATGATTAGGGCAATCACAAGATTGATGGTCAGGTAGCTCGACATCACAATCAGCAACATCTCTAAAGACCGACCTGTTTGGTTAGAGGTGGTGTTGGAAACGGCGTAAATATCAGCGTAGCCGACGGCGATCGCTAAGCTGGAGTTTTTCGCCAAGTTGAGATACTCGCTCGTCAGCGGCGGAATCATCACCCGGAGAGCCTGCGGGAAGATCACTAGCTGCATTACTAACCCCGATTTTAGCCCTAATGCCCTCGCCGCTTCCCACTGTCCGCGATTGACCGACTGAATTCCAGCCCGCACGACTTCGGCAATAAAAGCTGCTGTATAAATGACCAAACCAAACAGAATGGTGGCGAACTCTGGGGACAAGTTGAGTCCACCACCGATGGTATTAGCACTCGCATTAAGCTGGGGCTGAGACCAATCTAGCCCAAAAATAATCGCGAGAACGGCAACAACGGCTAAGGCAATGATTGCTAGCTTAAGAGTCTGTCCTGACTGCCCCTGCTGCACCATCACTCTTGTTCGTCGCTGCCATAAAAACCCAATTAGGACAACGCTGGCAATGATGACGGCAATAGATAACCAGGTTTGAGTCGTTGCGGCAAACCAGGGAATATCCATACCTCGCTGCGTCAAGAAAATTGGACCGGGAAACCGGACAGCATTATCGATCGATGGCAGCTTGAGAAAGACGGCAAAATACCAAAAGAATAGCTGAAGGAGGAGTGGCGTATTGCGAATGGTTTCGACATAAACCGTGGCAATCCGCTCAACTAGCCAGTTGTCGGATAACCGACCAATCCCCACGGTGATGCCAAGCACCGAAGCCAGGATAATGCCTAAAATCATCACCCGCAGCGAATTGAGCAACCCGACTAGAAGTGCCTGGAGATAAGGGTCGGTCGGGCGATAGGGAATGACGGTATCGCTAATGCCAAAGGAGGCGGTGCGGTCGAGAAAGCCAAATCCAAAACTCAGTCCTAGCTGCCGGAAGTTGCGCGACAAATTGCTGCCCAGCACCGCTACAACAGCAATGAGAATCAGAACAACGATCGCCTGCCCAACAATTTGCAGAACGCGCTGGTTTCGCCAAAAAGGAATTTTTTCTTGAGCCATTTTTGAACCCGTAGGACATCCAATCGTGAAGAATTCACTAACAGCTTTGAGCCGTTAGCAATTAGCTGCTCGATTCGTAAAAACCTTAGAGCTATCTGGATAGGCAAACTGAGCGTTTCCTCATTGCTAAGAGCTAACAGCCAATAGCTGAACCAATCCCGCTGCGATGTTCTCACCCCTGACTTTTTAGCGGAAAGGCGGCGAATAGAGCAATCCTCCGTTAGTCCAAAGAGCATTTGCTCCTCGCTCTAAATCGAAGGGTTCTCCAATGTTGCGCTCGTAGACTTCACCATAGTTGCCCACATGACGCACGATGCGAGCCGCAAAATCGTTGGGCAGTCCCATATCTTCTCCTAAGTTTCCTTCTAGTCCTAAGAAGCGACGGATATTGGGGTCTTCGCTATTTTGAAAGCTATCGATGTTTTCTGAGTTGATCCCCAATTCTTCGGCTTCAATCAGCGCATAGGTAATCCACTCGATTGCATCAGACCATTGGTTATCGCCGTCGGCTACCGTTGGACCGAGAGGTTCTTTAGACAGAACCGCATCCAGAATAATGTGGTCGTCTGGAGTAGGAAGGTTGTTTTTGCGAGCAATGAGCTGGGAACGGTCGGAGGTGGCGGCTTGACAGCGCCCCTGTTCGTAAGCCGCATAGAGGGCATCTTCGTCATCAAACACCACGGACTCGTAGTTGATGCCGCGCTTGCGCATTTGGTCGGCGAGGTTCAGTTCGGTGGTCGTTCCCGACTGAACGCAAATCGCTTGGCCTTCCAGTCCCGCTAAATCTTGAATACCGCTGGAGCGAGTCACCAGCATTCCTTGACCATCGTAGAAAGTTGTGGGCGCAAACTCCATTCCGACTGAAGTATCGCGGCTGATGGTCCAGGTGGTATTGCGACTGAGTAAATCGACTTCTCCGGCCTGAACGGCTGTAAATCGCTCTTGAGCGCTCAGGTTGCGGAATTCTACCTGAGAGGGATCGTCAAATAGAGCCGCGGCAACGGCCCGACAGATATCAACATCCATCCCAGAATACTCGCCGCTTTCATTGACAAAGCTAAACCCAGGCAACTGACCATTGACTCCACAGACAACGGTGCCTCGGTCCTGGACGGTACTGAGAAGACCGCCACCGTTGCCACCGCCTTCTCCTTCCTGGGCAACGTCTCCCCCCCCACAGGCAGCCAATGGAGCGGCCAAGAGTACAGTGGCTACCAGTAAAGAATTCCACTTCTGCATTGATACTTGATTCATTCCTGCTAAGTTTCTTCTTATCTTGGGCTGATTATTTTTAATATTGAGTATAATACGACACAGTTTTTCCGATTGCTGCTCGATTGTCAACTTTTTAGCTGGGATCAGCCATTATTCTAGGGCGATTAAACAGTCTAAAAGCAGCACCTGGAAGAAGTGCCTCTTTCAGAGGAGCTGAGTTCGATGGATACCCGTTCGCGTTCGCTAACCGGGCGAAGTTTAATTGTGTCAGTACAACAATCATAGCGCTCACGAGCAATGGTAGCGATCGCCCCCGTTGCTCATGAGCGCCTCACACTCACAGTGTTGCCAATGACGGATCAAGCTTCAGATATTGACTGGCATGGCCTTTACAACAGTCGAGAGAAGCTAGGCTGTTACGGCGTCGAGCGGGCCTCGCCTCGGTTAATATAGGTTTGCACGTTGCGCACCGCCTGAGTCGCATAGTAGTCATCGGGACGTTCTCGCAGTGCTCTTCTAAAATTAATGAGTGCCGTTTGGTAGTTTTCTCGTTCAGCGGCATCGTAACCAATTCTCATGTAGCGATCGTAATCTGATTCTGTCTCTGTCGCACTCTCGGTTCCCTCTTTGACGACATCTTGAGCATTCCAAAAGGCAATGGTTGCCTGTCGGTCGTCGGGACGTTCGTACAAAGCGCTGCGAAAATAGCGAGCAGCCCTGCGGTAATCTTCGCGCTTGGCGGCGGCAAAGCCGAGCCTCATATAGCGGTCGTAGGCAGATTCACCGGTATATACCGTCGGACTTGCTTCTGGTTCTTCTTCCCCGCGATTAATATAGGTGTTAACGTTACGGACGGCTTGAGTGGCGTAATAGTCATCGGGTCGTTCTTCTAAGGCTCTGCGAAAGTTAATTAACGCGGTCTGATAATCTTCTTGCTCAACCGCATCGTACCCAATTTCCATATAGCGATCATAGTCAGAACGAGCTGACTCACCTGGGTTTTGACGGAGAGCATCTTTCGCGTTCCAGTAGGCGATTGTTGCATCTCTGTCTTGAGGTCGATAGAATAGGGCCGATCTAAAATACCGAGCAGCCGATTGGTAGTCCTCTCGTTTGGCGGCGGCATAGCCGAGGCGCATGTACTCGTTGTAGGCAGATTCACGGGTAACCGGGCTATCTTCCGCCACTGAAACCGAGGGTGACGGTACAGGGGTTGGTGGACTAGGTTGTGCCTTCGCTAAATCAGCGGAACATAAATAAATTACTGGCAAAAGACTCAATAGTGTTGTTAGTTTCATGGCTAATAGTTTTTAATGATAGTTTTCTGCTAATTGAAAGCAGAATGTCCAAAATCCTAAGCACAACCTAACAGAGAAAATTCTGAGCATACCTCAGTTAGAACACGCATTTTCTTTTAATTAGCCAACGATCTTTTGAAAATCTATCTAAAGAATGAGCTGATATTTTATCGCATAAAACAACTAATAGAAGCGGCCATAAATCAGCCAATATAAATACAAGCTTTTGTTATTCCCTTAGACAGAAGCACGTATGAATTGAGGAAATATAGCATAAAACCAACGGCAAAAAGACGGTTGGTTAAGCTTAGTCAAAATTGCCTATAGCTCATTAAAACGGGCGACCCGAACACACCTTTTGAATGATTAAAGAGGCAAAATGGATAGTTCTGCTTATTTAGACTTGGATCTCACCCTGGAACAGGAATTTGAGCTAAGACGATTTCAGGACTCTGCTCAAGAGATGAGCCGGGAACAGGCGGTTTCTCTTCTGCTCAAGGCATCCCGGTTATTGATGGTTAAGGACAACGTTATCAAAGATCTAATCAAACAAAACCTCACGCTTTGAAGGTGAGCAAACTTTGGCGAGCCGCTGTTGCGTAGCGTTTGGCTAATCCTAGGAAGAGTGCTTGTGCTTAGCTGTCGCTGAAGAGCCATCATTCTTACTTATACTGAAGACGTATTGTAGGCGTAGCGATCGCATTAGCAATGAGTAATTTAATTCAGTGGCTGATTCAGGGGTGGAACAATCACATCAGCTCAAAGCTAGAGCCTCTCCTGTCGGTTGTCTTTGTTAGTGGTTTGGGCGTAACGGTTTTAGCACTCTGGAGCTTTGTTGAACTAGCCGATGACGTTCTCGGGCAAGAAACTCAAGCAATTGATACGGCAATTCTACAGGCGCTGAGAGCAAATCATACTCTTTTGCTCGATCAAATAGCGCTGGGCGTAACGTTTCTAGGAGAGCCACTGGTGTTGGTCATTTTAAGTGCCGCTTTTGGCGCTATGCTCCTGTGGCAGCAGCAATGGGTGAGTGCCGCTGCCTTGACAATTACGACAGGAGGAGGGGTCGGCCTCAATTATTTGCTCAAAGATTTTTTTGCTCGCCAGCGACCTGCACTTTGGGAGCGGATTGTAGATGTTAAGCAATACAGCTTTCCTAGCGGTCACGCCATGATTTCTCTGGTCGTCTATGGATTTGTGGGCTATTGGGTCGCAACGCGCTATCGGCGCTGGCGCAGCCTCACCATTACGACCATCGTTTGCTTGATTGCTGCGATTGGTCTCAGTCGTCTCTACCTGGGGGTTCATTGGCCTACCGACATTGCGGCTGGATATGCGGCAGGGACCGTATGGCTGTTGACCTGCATTCTCAGTCTAGAAGTGGCGACTAAACTTTACACCACCGCTCCGGGGGATTTAGAAGAGCTTACTTAAATTTTTATCTTTTCGTTGCTGATTGTCTTCCTGACCACTTAACCAGCCACAATGATGACATCTAATTTGACAGAAAGTTAGTGGTTAGTCGCGACAGACAAAGACGTTGACTCACGAACGATTAACGCCAAGCAAACCGCTCAACTGGTGATTCATGAAGCGGAGTTGATTCAACAACTGCCAATCGATTAGGCTCTTCAGTAGGGAAGGCGATCGCGCTTCTGCTTCCTCGATATAGTAGAAAGTAGCGCTCTTTCTAGAAGCGGGACTGGCAACAACCGTTGCTTACTTAACGCTATCCACTAGCTTGCCCTTGCTCGATGACTCTGACCTCCCCTCAGCAACAACGATCGCCCGACCGAGACCGTTCGTGGCCCTATTGGCCTGCTTTACCAATTTATCCCTACGGCAAGCGGCGCACGATTCGCCGGGCAGTGCTCAAAGACACCATTTGGACGTTTGAACAACTTCAAGGCATCTTTTACGTCATTGTTTCGGTGCGCATGACGGTCGTGAAGCTCGATGCAGGAGGTTTGCTGGTGTATGCTCCTGTTGCGCCCACTTCTGAGTGCATTCAGCTCGTTAACGAGTTAGTGGCTGAACACGGGGAGGTCAAGTACATTATTCTACCCACGATTTCGGGGTTGGAACATAAAGTATTTGTGGGACCATTTGCCCGCCGCTTTCCGGATGCTCAAGTGTTTGTGGCTCCTCATCAGTGGAGTTTTCCGGTGGACTTGCCCCTAAGTTGGCTGGGATTTCCTCGCCACCGCACTCATGTCCTGCCGGACAACAGTAATGACGCTCCCTTTGCCCAGGAATTTGACTACGCTAGGCTAGGGCCAATTTATTTGGGACCAGGTCAGTTTGAGGAAGTGGCGCTGTTTCATCGGCGATCACGCACTCTCCTGGTTACTGATGCGGTGGTGTCTGTGCCCGAGCACCCACCGGCACTGCTTCAGTCCGAGCCATTCCCTCTCCTGTTCCACGCCCGGAATAGCGCTGCTAAGGTCACAGATACCTACACAAATCGTCGCCGAGGATGGCAGCGCATTGTTCTCTTTGCGCTGTACTTTCGACCTCACAAATTAACGGTTCCTGGATGGGGGCAAGTCCTCCGCGATGCTCTCCAGTCCTCAGATCGCTCCACAAAGAACTACTTTGGTCTCTTTCCCTTTCGCTGGGCAGACAACTGGCAGTGGTCTTTTGAGGCTCTCCAGGGAAACGGCGGGCTGTTTGTCGCCCCAGTACTTCAGACTCTTATTCTCAACCGTGCCCCTCAAGAAACCCTGGAGTGGGCGGAGCGAGTAGCGAACTGGAATTTTCAGCGGATTATTCCCTGTCACTTTGATGCGCCTGTTGCCGCTACCCCCCAGCAATTTCGCCGGGCTTTTTCCTTTTTGGAAAAGTATCCCGCTATCGGGTCTCGGAGCAACTGCTATCCCCTACCCGAAGAAGATTTTCAGCTTCTTCAAGACATCAATCGCCGACTGACTCAATCTGGCATTGTACCGCCCTCAAAAGAGCAAGTCGCTGCACGACGGGACAAGGGGAAAGTTGCTCCGCAACGGGAAAGGGGAAAAGGGAAAAGGGGAAAGGAGTAATTACCAAGTTTTTCCCTTAATCCTGTGTTCTTTTCCCGTTCCGCACCGAACATTTTCCCCGTCCCGTAGGGACAGTTTCCCCGTTCGACGCAAATCATACCATTTACCGAAAGTAGTCAGATAGTTCCCAAACTAACCAACAATTGGAGGTTCAAGGGCAAAGAGCTGCTGTGCTTCCCTTTCCCCTTTCCCCCAACTCATCAAGTCTCCTATTACTTTTTCTAATTGGTATTACTCCAAGCTCGTCTACTCAGCTAAATTCGCGTCGAACTTACTCAATTAGTCCCTGCTCTTCTAAAAACTCGCGCGCCACTTCATCGGCTTCGCGTCCGTTGCCCGCCACTTCCCAGTTGAGGGTCCGCATGGTTTCTCCATCGAGCTGTGCCGATAGCTCATTAAGGCGATCGGCAATTTCTGGGTTCGCGTCGAGAACCTCTTGACGCACGATTGGTGCCGCCGGATAGGGGGGCCAAAAGTTGAGATTATCTTCTAGAACCAAGAGATCGTAAGCCGCAATCTGACCATCTGTGCCAAACCCTGTGGTAACGTCAATGTCCCCGGCTTCGATGCCGGAATAGAGCAGACCCGGGTCTAGGGCCACCACTTCTTCAAAATTGAAGCCGCCGTAAACATCTCTTAAACCGGGCAGACCATCCTGACGTTCTGTGAATTCTTGCGTCGTTCCAAACACTAAATCGTTGGCTTTTTCCGACAGGTCACTAACGGTTTTGATGCCTAATTCTTCTGCCTGTGCCTGCTCCATCGTCAAGACATAAGTATTGTTGTAGGAGGTTGGTTCTAGCACGGCAAGATTGAATTGTTCGGCATAGTTGTCCTTGACCGTTTCGTAAACTTCTTCTGCACTCATGTTGGAGTCGAACTCCATTCCCAGAATGGTTAACAAGGACGTACCTGTGTATTCAGGATAAATATCGATTTCACCAGCAACAATGGCATCATGATTTTCATTCGTGCCGCCAACGGAGGTGTATTCAGCATCGAACCCGGCATCATCTAGCAGAATTTCGTACATATTGCCGAGGATGTACTGTTCGGTGAAATCCTTTGCGCCTACTCTAATGGTGGGAGCGTCGGCATTCTCACCCCCGCCACCGCAGGCGGCTAAGAGGCTCGTTGTGGATATCAGCACTGCGCTGATCGCGGATTGTCGTAACATATTTTCTTCCAAATGCTTATCTAAAGGATGACAGAGGACGATTGGAGTTGAATAGCCGTTTTAGGAAGCAGCCTGTAGCTCCTGCAAGCGTTGCGGACTGGCTCGATGTTTGTAGTAGCTGAGCACTAATTCGACGCTAGTAATTAGGGTAATGCTCACGATCGCCCCCAGCAACAGAGTCAGCCCAAAGGTTTGCAGACCGCCAACGGTCGTAATTAAGCCAATAATAAGCCAGACCAGCGCCGCCACCGCCGCTAGCCAGGTGACAATGGACACGGGCCACCCGTTGCCGCTTTCTCCCCGACGGGGCCAGAGCGCTGCGATTAAGCCTAAAATCAGTACGGGCAGACCAATACTAAGATACTCGGGATGTAGCCCCGTCAGCACAATCGTTTCGCCCCCTTCGCCCGTGGCGGTTGACCACGGCAGCAGGGTTCCAAAGATGATGGGCATCAGGGCGATCGCACTGAGGAGGCCAATCAAGCCGCCTGAGTACTGTCCTTCCCGGAGTCCTTTGGGCGTAACCCAATTTTGCAGACGACCAAAGACTTCCTCAAAGTAAAACGCCAGCAGCGTTGCCGGAATCGCTCCTGCCAGCATAATGTAGTCCCGCCCTAGGGAGTGCCCCCGCAGAATCAGGTCTCCCAAGCCGCCCCCACCGATGAAGGCTGCCAGGGTGGTGCTAGCAACCACGACCACCGCCGCTGTCCGAATCCCCGCCATAATCACGGGAAGGGCCAGGGGGAGCTCTAGCTGCCACAGCACCTGTCGGTCTTTCATGCCCATGCCTCGCGCGGCTTCTTTGGTATCTCGATCGACCTGTTCAATCCCGACGGTGGTGTTGATCAAGATCGGCAGCGTCCCGATAAACGTCAGCGCCAGTAAAGTGGGCGGTCTGCCAATTCCGAGCAGAGGCAGGGCTAGCGCCAGCACCGCTAAGCTAGGAATGGTGCGTCCAAACTTGCCCAAGTTGAGCAGAAACCGCCGCAGCCAAGGATAGCGCGAGCCAATAATTCCGAGTCCCAGTCCCAGCACGATCGAGATGCCGAGGGCAATGAAGGTAATCGCTAAGTGTTGGCGCAGGGCGGTGGTAAAGTCCCGAGAACTTTCAATGATGTAGCTCATCACTTCGCTGAGCATAGTTCCTCCTATTTCTGTGCTACACCAGGCAAGGCCCGCTCGGCCCTGCTGATGACGAAATCAAACAAGATGGCTAGCAGGGCGGCTCCGAGAGCGCCAGCCACGACTTTATCGTTCCGCGTTCCTCCCGCTGAGATCCCCTCAAAAATTAAGTTTCCGAGGCTATTGGCTCCAAAGAAGGAGGCTAGCGTTGCCAAACTGATGGTGGAAACGACCGCAATGCGAATTCCGGCAAAAATGATCGGCAGCGCCAGCGGCAGCTCGACCTGAAGCAGAATTTGCCAATTCTTCATGCCGATGCCTCTAGCCGCTTCAATAATGGCTTCGTCAACGCTATCGATGCCGACTGCCGTGTTGCGGATAATGGCCAGCAAGGAGTAAAGCGTCAGGGCGATCACGGCAGGAGTAAAGCCAATGCCAACGATGGGAATCAAAATCCCAAACATCGCTAAGCTGGGAACGGTGTACAGCATCCCCGATAGCTTAATCACCGGGTCGTAGAGCCAGCGCACTCGCGTAATTAAAATCCCCAACGGAACGCTGACCAAAATCGCAAAAAACATGGTCACAAAGGTAATCAGGAGATGACCCCAGAGAAATTCTAAAACTCGGTCGGGGCGACCAACGCCGGGGAAGTAGTAGAGAATTCCTTCCCACAGGGCGCTCAGAAAGTTGCCAATATCTTGCAGCATAATGATCGCCTCTCGTTAAGCCTGCACGGGAACGGTTTTCTGCTGCACCAGGCGCTGAGCATCATCTGCCGTAATCATGCCGACCACCGTTGAATCGTTGTTGACAACGGGGAGATTGACAATGCCGTAGCTCAGCATTTGGGAGAAGGCATCCTTCATGGTGGCTTCTTCTTGAATTGTCGCGATCGGGCGCTGCACAATTTCAATGGCTCTTCTATGTCGCTGCGCTTTACAAGCCTCTGGAGTGACGTAGCCAACGAGCCGCTCTTTCTCGTCAACGATGTATAAGCTATCTAGATCGCGATCGCGCATTCGGCTCACTAGCTCCCCGGCCATCTCGTCGGTTCTGCCGACCACTAAATTCGTGTCCATTTCTTCTCGAACGCGCACTAGGGTCAGCTTCTTCAGCCCGCGATCTGACCCGACAAAATCAGCGACAAAGCTATTGGCCGGATTGGACAAAATATTCTTAGGGGTATCGAGCTGCTGAAGCACTCCTCCCACCTGCAAAATGCAGATTAGCGTTCCCATCTTGAGGGCTTCGTCGATGTCGTGGGTGACAAACATAATTGTTTTCCGCATCTGCTTTTGCAGACGCAGAAACTCGTTTTGCAGGCGCTCTCTGGTAATGGGGTCAATGGCTCCAAAGGGTTCGTCCATCAGCATCACAGGGGGATCGGCAGCCAAGGCTCGCGCCACTCCGACCCGCTGCCGCTGTCCGCCCGATAGCTGTTTGGGGTAGGCATCGCGGAAGCGAGCCGGTTCTAAACCAACAATATCGAGGAGTTCGTCCACTCGCTTGTCGATCCGCGTTTTGCTCCACCCAAGCAGCTTCGGCACTGTGGCAATATTATCGCGAATGGTAAAGTGAGGGAAAAGACCAATTTGCTGAATGACGTAGCCAATGTTGCGTCTTAACTCTGCTGGCTTTTGTTTAAGCACGTTGCGCTCAGCCACGTAAATTTCCCCAGAAGTTGGCTCAATCAGGCGATTCACCATTTTCATTGTGGTGGTTTTACCACATCCTGACGGACCAATCACGACGCAGGTCTCACCTTCAGGAACCGTCATCGTCAGGCTTTGGACAGCCGGTCTCTCGACTCCAGGATAAGTCTTGGTAACATTATTAAATCGAATCATATTATTTTAGGCATTAAAGCTTGCTAGGTTAAAAGCGTTTGTTGGCTAGCTGATCGAGTTCAGATATAGGCTTTTAGCCTTATAAATATAAGCTGATGCCAAACCAAGCCAGCACCAGTAAGCGAGCTTCAAGTTTGTTCAATAACTGAATATTTTGCTGTCGGCACTGAAATATTTTTGAGCTGATGCTTGCAGGATTTATGCAGGCCAGCAATCGTTACTAGCTTCCTAAGAATCCTACCACATTTACTGCTTTCTCCAAAGCTTCCTCTTGGCCACTGATAAATCAGCAAGATCCGCAGCGCCTTCCTGAGCAATTAAAACTTAAATTTATAGTCGATATCGCGATGAATCTGTATAAAATTTGTCACTCAAAGTAGCCGCATTGCTAACATCAACCATCTTTTCAATCAGCAAACTTGTTGAAAATTGTGGCTGCTAAAAACTAGCTTCTTCTCAAATGTACAAAAATGCACTTGAGAAGATCAACATTGGCGATCAATCAAAAACTGTTTTGTTGTCGTTCAAGCAGTTCCCGATCTGGCTTATTTATCTCATGCTGGCATTTATTTTTGTCTCCCGAAAACCACCGAGCTCATCATGATGACGAAACATTCTGCAAGCGCTGCGGTAAATTACCGAGTCTGATTAGCTGAGGGACACAATTAACCTTTTATAGCAGTTCTCATCCTGGTGCGGTGTAGAATTTTTAGGTTTGAGGCCGGTGCTAAGTGTGCCTCATGAGCTCGAGAAACGAGATATCTTTTTCTATTAACATTGATATTCATTTAAAAGTTATGGTGCTTACGGTTCGGCAAGCCTTGAACCTCTCTACTCTGGCTCCGGCTCGTCTGGTGGCTGGAGAAGCTGGTTTAGACAATATTGTTAACTGGGTTCATGTTGTGGATATGGCCAATGCCCATTACCAATGGCAACGACAGGGTGTTTTGCTCCTCACGGCAGGGTTTGGTCTGCGGGACAACCGCGAACAGCAGCAAACGCTGGTGTCTCGGCTATCCCAGCTAGGCTTTGCTGGCTTAGTTATCAGCGTCGGGCATTTCTTTACCCAGATTCCAGAGATTATTTGTCAAGAAGCGAATCTGCATAATTTTCCCCTGATTGAAACTCCTCCTGAGCTACTGTTTATCAACATTACGGAGGCCATTTTAGAGCGCATCGTTAATCAGCAATACACGCTCTTGCAGCAGTCTACACAGCTTAATCAGCAGTTGACCGATTTGGTGCTCCAGGGAGGCGGTTTAGCCGAACTGGCGACGACCCTGGCTAGGCTTTTGCAGCGCTCAATCACCATTGAATCTCCGACCTTCTCCGTGTTGGCAACAGCACAGCATGGCGCTGTGGATCGAGCACGAGAACGCAGCGTCGAGAGGGGACGAGGCACTCCCGAAATTGTTCAACATTTAGTCAGCTCTGGAGTATACGATCGCCTGCTAGCGGAGATGCAGCCGCAGCATATTGCGCCAATTCCCTCCTTGGGGATGACGAAAGAAAGAGTCGTCGCGCCCATTATTGTTAACCGCGAACTCCACGGCTATATTTGGATTATCGCTGGCGATCGCCCTCTAACTCCCCTCGATGAACTCGGCTTGCGTCACGGAGCAACGGTGGCGGCGCTGATGCTGTTTAAAGAGCAGTCGGTGCGGAAAGCGCACGAAGCTTTGCAGGGGGATTTCTTCAGTCGGCTGCTGAAGGGTGAAAGAACCGCTCCTCTGCTAGAACAGGCACAGCAGTTAAACTATCGCCTCGACCATCCGCACCAAGTATTCGTGATTGCGTCGGCTACTGCGTCCGCGTCCACGCTGCACGAAGATGTCAAGCAGTGGCTCCACCGCAGACATCAAGCGTTTCTCAGCGTCTGGCGGGAAAATTTTCTGGTGGTGGTGTTGGAGTGTGCCACGGCCCATCGGGGTCAACAAATCGCACTTCAGTTAGTCGAAGAACTACAGCATGTTGGTCAGCACCTTGTCGTTGGCATCGGGAACGTTTCCTCCCCCGACACAGAAATCCGACAGAGTTACGAACAGGCGCGGGAAGCACTGCAAATCGGCTTAGCGCTAGGACAACGAGCGATCGCCTTTGCCGACTTGGGTCTGCTGCACTGGCTGTATCATCTTCCTGCCGAACGGCTGGCTGAAAACATCTACTGGCAGCACGTCCAAACCATTGCTGCCTACGATACTAAACGACAGGCTCAGCTTCTTCCCACTCTCGAAGCCTATCTCGATCGGATGGGAGCCGTTGCGGAGACGGCTGAGGCGCTGTTTATCCACCGCAATACCCTCCTGCATCGCCTGGAGCGAATTGAAAAGCTCTGCGGGTTAAATCTTCGCGCTCCGGTCGTTCGCTTCAATTTATATGCGGCGGTCAAGGGCAATCGTCTGCATGGTTGATGGCTAATTGCTCATTGTTCCGATTTCCCATCAACCATTAACGATGAACAATCAACAATCTACCCCTGCAAAAGCTGTGATTCTTCAAATCCTCCCGTGGGAATAGACGCAATAAGCTGCCGGGTGTATTCTTTTTGCGGCTGACGATAAATTTGCTCAGCGGCTCCAATTTCTTCGATTTTGCCTCGGTTCATCACCATAATGCGATCGCTCATAAACTTGACCACGCTGAGATCGTGAGAAATGAAAATATAGGTTAAGCCGAACTCTTCCTGAAGTTCTTTGAGCAGATTCAAGACCTGCGCCTGGACCGAGACATCGAGCGCCGAAACCGATTCATCGCAGATAATAAACTGAGGGTTCAGCGCTAACGCCCGCGCGATACAGACCCGCTGGCGCTGTCCGCCCGAAAACTCGTGGGGGTAGCGGTTGCTCCAGTCTGGCGTCAGTCCGACGCGCTCTAGCAAATCAGCGACTCGTTCTTGGCGGCTACGTCCGTTGCCCACGCCGTGAACCCGCATCGGCTCCTCAATAGCCTTGCCGATGGTCAGGCGGGGGTTGAGCGAATTGTAGGGATTTTGAAAGACAATTTGCATCTCGCGCCGCAGAGAGCGCAACCGTCGGTGTCGCCTGGACAACCGAGCCACGTTTTCTCCTTGAAAGAGGATATCTCCCTGGAGAGCCGGAAGCAGCCGCAGGAGAGCGCGAGCGAGGGTCGATTTGCCGCAGCCAGATTCTCCCACTAACCCTAACGTTTCTCCCGGATAGACTTCAAAAGAAACATCGTTCACCGCGAACAGATAGCGCTTCGTCCGACCAAACATGCCTTTGAGCGGAAACCCCACCCGCAATTTCTGTACGCGAATCAGCGGTTCCTGAGCCGAAAGCTGCCCTAATCTCTGCTCTAGTTCTGCTGACTCTACGACCTGTGGTCGCTTCGTTGAGGCTATTTCTACCACCTCTCCGTCTGCTTCTACCGCCATAAAATCGGCGATCGTCGGAAGATAGCGCAAGCGCTGGTCTAAACGAGGACGACAGGCCAACAGACCCTTAGTATAGGGATGCTGAGGATGGGATAAAATGTTGTCGATGCTGCCGTATTCAACAATTTTGCCGCGATACATCACCGCCACCGCATCGGCAATCTTGGCAATGACTCCGAGATCGTGAGTAATAAAAATCAACGACATATCCCGGCATCGGCACAAATCCTTTAACAGGTCGAGAATGGTTGCCTGTACCGTCACGTCTAACGCTGTTGTTGGTTCGTCGGCAATTAGGACTGTGGGGTTACAGGAAATGGCCATTGCAATCATCACCCGCTGCAATTGCCCGCCCGACAGTTCGTGGGGATAGCGCTTCAGCATGGCCTGTTTGTACTCGTTGATAGCGCGATCGCTCGCGTCGTCAACTAACTGCCGAATCTCCTCGTCGCTTGGCAGCAGCCGCACTTCTTGCAAAGAGGCGATCGCCGTTCGTCTCGCTTCTGCTTGAGAAACGTCTTGGTGCAGCCGAATCGCTTCTGTGAGCTGAAAACCAATTGTATAAACCGGATTCAAAGAACTCATTGGTTCTTGAAAAATCATGGCGACTTTGCCGCCTCGGTAGTGCCGTTTCTCCTCATCGGCAAGCTGGACTAAGTTGACAGGCTGCTGCCCGGCGCCTCGAAACCAGACTTCTCCGCCAGCAACAATGCCGGGATTCGGAACCAACCCCATAATGGCTAGCGATGTTACCGATTTGCCTGAACCCGACTCGCCGACAATGCCTAACGTTTGTCCTCGTTGGAGCGCAAAGCTAATATCATCAACTGCCGTTACTGGCTCACCGTCGGTGAGAAACTGGACTTGAAGGTTGCGAACGTCGAGAACAGTATCACTCATAGCATCAGCATCACTAGCACGTTATCAGGATTTTAACTGATACCAATTAATTAAGAGTTGCTTTGCGACAGGGAAAAGGGGAAGGGGCAAAGGGAAAAGGTTAGTTACTTCCTTCGTCTTGAAATCTTATTTTAAATGGTGTCTGTGAAAACATCTCAGCAAAGGCATCACTAAAATTTAGCAATTCGGTGATAATTGATTTAAATAAATTTTGCCTTTAACCAGATTGCTATGCTCATCACCGTCTTCTACTGGCTACTGCTGGCTGTCATGCTCGTTGGCGTGGTTGGCGCGATCGTTCCTGGTCTTCCTGGCAGCAGCCTAATCCTCATCGCGATTCTCGTATGGGGCGTAGCGACCGGTTTTGCCGGGGTTGGCGTTCCTTTAGCGGTTGTGATCGGTGTTCTCATTCTCAGTACCGGAGTGGATATTCTAGCGGCCTACTGGGGGGCCAAACGCGTTGGCGCTAGTAAATGGAGCCAGCTTGGGGCATTAATCGGTCTAGTGCTCGGTTTTCTGGGACTGTTACCCGCGTTGCCCGTCGGGGGACCACTGCTCGGTATTTTGCTCGGACCCATTGTAGGTGCTTTTGTGGGCGAGTTTCTCTATCGTTACGAGCTTAAGCTCCCCTTAAGAGTCAAAAAAGCTTTTCAGGTTAGCTTAGGAGTTGTCATTGGTTCTTTAGTTGGTAATTTTATTCAGGCCATCTTAGCCAGTGCGGCTGTAATCGTTTTTGTTCTGAATACGTGGCCCCCGGTTGGCAGCATTTAGTGACCAATAACCAAAATTGAACTGAGCGCACCATCGAAAATGCTGACAGCCAGCGACGAATCCCAGCCTGAAACCAATTGACGGAACAAGCCGTTTTGACCGACATTTTGTTTTTTCAAGTGTTTTAATAGAAAAGCTCTATTGAAAACTAAAATTAGGTAAACTTTGTCCCCTAAACGCATTATCTGGCTTATTCTGTTGCTGTACAGCTTATATCTCTTCAAGTCCGCTGTTGGCATTAATCTATCTACACGTTACGGAGCTCCGAGCTTTTTCAAGTTGCCGCTGCGGGCGGTTCCCTATACAGCTCTCTCTAAAGACCATCCGATTAACTATAAAAAATCCTTGAAAAAGCTACTGAGAAGCTAATTCAGGAAAGGTCTTCTCACCAGTCAAATCAATCGTTTTCATGGCATAATACTTCACTGGCAGCACAAGAGGTTGAGCGAGTGATCAAAAACGATAACTGGATTTCTCAAATGGCTCACGAAGGCATGATTGCTCCCTTTGAGCCTCAGCTCATTCGTCGCGTTGAAAATTTACCAGTAATTTCCTATGGATTGAGCAGCTTCGGCTATGATATTCGACTCTCGCCGACCGAGTTTCGCATTTTCCGACATATTCCCGGTACCGTGGTCGATCCGAAAAATTTTAATCCCGAAAACTTAGAGCCGACTCAACTTCATTGCGACGAAAATGGCCGCTTTTTTATCTTGCCCGCTCATTCCTACGGTCTGGGCGTAGCTTTGGAAAAATTAGCGGTCCCTAGCAACATTACTGTCCTGTGTATTGGCAAAAGTTCCTATGCCCGGGTGGGGTTAATTGCCAATTTAACTCCCGCCGAAGCAAGCTGGCGCGGACATTTGACCCTAGAATTTTCCAATTCATCGAGCGCTGACTGCCGCATCTATGCCAATGAAGGGGTGGTCCAGCTACTATTTTTAGAAGGCGAACCCTGTAGCGTTAGCTACGAGACTCGGCAAGGCAAGTATCAAGATCAGCCAGAGGCAGTGACGCTTGTGCGAGTATAAAGCAGCTTCCGCGCTCGGGAAAAGGGAAGCGCCACAGGCGCGGGGAAAAGGACAAAGGGGAAGGGGGAAGGGGATGAACTATACAGCTTGTTTCTTAACCCTGTGTTCTTGACCCGTTCCGGAGGAACAGTTTCCCCTTTCCCCGTCCCGGAGGGACTTAATATAGAATCTACCGAGTTAACTGAGGAGTGGTCATGAAAGTTTCTGTGCCGCAAGAGGTTTTGATTCAAGATGTTGGTGGTGAATCGGTGCTGCTGAATCTGGCTAGCGAGCAGTATTTTGGGTTAGACGATGTGGGAACTCGCATGTGGACCACCCTGGTTGAAAAAACAGAAGTGGAAGCGGCCTATAAAACCTTGCTAGCAGAGTACGATGTAGAACCAGAACAGCTTCGTCGAGACCTACAGCAGTTGATTCAAAAGCTCGTAGACCACGGGTTACTGAGCGTTACTGAGGAGCAATCAGGAACTTCATCTGAGCGTTGAGGAAAGGTTTTGAGTGGCATTGTCGGTATTGTTCATCTCAATGGATCTCCTGTTGAGCGGGAGCTACTGCACCGTCTGACTCAATCGCTGGCTTTTCGAGGGCCGGATGCTCAGGAGATTTGGCTAGAACAGGCGGTGGGTTTAGGACACGCGCTGCTGCACACTACTTGGAAGTCAGCGAATGAGCAACAACCTGTCAGTGTAGACGGACAGGCGTGGATTACTGCCGATGCTCGCCTTGACGGACGAGCTGAACTGGCTGACAAGCTGGGCGTTGAGCAACTGGGAAAAACCGACAGCGAGCTAATCTTGAGAGCCTATCTCGTTTGGGGAGAAGGCTGCGTTCAGTTCCTCATGGGAGATTTTGCCTTTGCAATTTGGGATAGCAGCCAGCAACGTTTGTTTTGCGCCCGCGATCGCTTTGGGGTCAAGCTGTTTTATTATGCCCTGGTCGGTCACTGCTTCATCTTCAGCAACACCTTAAGCTGTCTGCGTCAACATCCACTCATTTCTGATCGGCTTAACGAGCAGGCCATCGGCGATTTTCTGCTTTTCGAGATGAACTACAATCTTGAAACAACCGTCTGGGCGGATATTCAGCGCTTACCCAGAGCCCATACGCTCTCCGTCACTACCGAGATTCAGCAGCAGCGCTACTGGGAACTGCCCGTTTATGAACCGATTCGCTACCGGCGATCGCAAGACTATATTGATCAGTTTCAGGAACTCATGGCGGTGGCAGTAGGCGATCGCCTCAACACCGAGCGCGTAGCCATCTACATGAGCGGCGGACTCGATTCAACGGCGATCGCCGCCACGGCTGTGGAAGTGGGGAGTGGCTCCACCGAGATCCAGGCTTTTACCACTGTTTACGATCGCCTTATTCCTAGTCAAGAGCGTTACTATTCAGGCTTAGTTGCCCAACACCTTGGCATTCCTATTCATTACTGGAGTTGCGACGACTATCAGTTCTACCAGGGATGGGAACGACCGGAATTAAAGGGGCAAGAGCCTTACCATCGTCCTCTCGCCCTCGGCGGTTGGGAACAGTCTCAGCAGGTGGCTCGCTATAGCCGCGTGGCTCTCTATGGAGAAGGCGGCGACGAAGCCTTTGCCTATGCGACCGTTGCCGAGATGCTGAAGATGGGGTCAGCCAGTCAAGTTGCGGTTGATGTGCTGCGCTGTTTGCTCATTCACAAACTGCGTCCACGCTGGGGAACTGGGGTGTATGCCTGGTGGCGGAGGAGAAAAGCCGCGTCTACCTATCCCCCCTGGCTGAGGACCGATTTTGCTCGGCGTCTACACCTAGTTGAGCGATGGCAACAGGTGACCCAGAAACCAGTCGCGGATGCGCCGCGAGCCAAAGCCTATCAGGGCATGGTTCTGCCGCTTTGGTCAGCACTGTTTGAATCTCAAGATCCGGGAGTTTCTCTGTGTCCGATTGAGGTGCGGTTTCCTTTTCTAGATCTTCGATTACTAAGCTACCTGCTGGCACTGCCGCCGCTGCCTTGGTGTGTTGGCAAACAGCTCTTGCGAGTCGCGATGAAGGGGAAGCTACCGCCTGAAGTGCTTCAGCGTCCGAAAACGCCGCTGGTCGGCTCTCCTCTAGCTCAGCATTTACACCAGGGGCCAAACCCCTGGCAACATCTTGCTCAGTTGCCGATTAGAGATTACGTAGATATCAATTTACTAACAGCAGCCACCCAGTCTTTAGATCCCTCAACAGCTTGGCTAAATCTCCGCCCGGTCAGTTTAGGCTACTGGCTAATGTCCGGTGCGTGACGGGTAAAGGGAAAGCGCTGTCGGCGCGGGGAAAAGGGAAGCGCCGTCGGCGCGGGGGAAAGGGGAAGGGGGAAGGGAAGAATAACTCATACCAATTAGAACAAGTAATAGGAGACTTGATGAGTTGGGGGAAAGGGGAAGGGGTAAAGGGGAAAGGGAAGCACAGCAGCTCTTTGCCCTTGAACCTCCCATTCTTGGTTCGTTTGGGAACTATCTGACTACTTTCGGTAAATGGTATCAGCTTATTCCTTGGTCCTGTGTTCTTTCCCCGTCGCGAACGCGACAGTTTCCTCTTTTCCCTTTCCCCGTCCCGGAGGGACAGCTTTCCCTTTCCCCGTCGCGAACGCGACAGTTTACCCTTTCCCCGCAGCTTCGCTGCCTTCCCTTTCCGGAGAAATATTGCTCTAAAGTTTCTCTGTCGGGTAGTATGGATTAGATTTTATTGGTGGAGGATAGGATGATGAGCGCATCACAACAGTCAAAGCAACCGTATCACAGCCCTCAATTTTCGGTGTACGGGAGTGTCGCAGAATCAACCTTGGCCCTGGGCGACCAAGGTACTCCCGACGGGGAGGTGCTTCGCGGTATTGTTGTCGTTAAAACGGGCTGATGCCCTGCTATCGGATCTACGGACTCGATTTGTGTACTAATCAACCAATTCCTGGGCTGATTCCTCAAGTAAGGTCAAAGTTCAATCGAGTTCAGGTATGGCTGCGAGAATCACCTCAGTGGCTGGCAGGCGTTGTAGACAAAGAGCGTACGCCGTGGTATAGCAGCCCGACTCAGATCGAAGGAAAACCGGTGGTGCAGGTGATGTCTCTAGAAAACCAGGCTTTCTGGTTGCAGTACGGGGACGGAACCCAATTTATTATTGATGCTCAGGGCCAGCGGATTTGGGCAAACTGGCCCGCTGATTTAACCCTAGAAGACACAGCGACTTACTTGCTTGGTCCTGTATTGGGATGGGGGCTGCGCCTGCGTCGAATAACCTGTCTGCATGCCAGTGCGATCGCCATTGGCAATCAGGCCGTGGCGCTGGTTGGTCGGGCGGGGGCTGGCAAATCGACCACCGCTGCCGCCTTAGCGAAGCTGGGCTATCCGGTGCTATCGGATGATGTAGTGCCGTTAATCGAGGAAGGCGATCGCTTTCTAGTGCAGCCCGCCTATCCGCGCATTCGTCTCTGGTCAGAATCGGTCAAGGCTTTATACCAATCTCCTGATGCTCTGCCGCGCATTGTGCCCACCCATCCTACCTGGGACAAGCGCTATCTCGACCTCACGCAAGCGGGCTATCGCTTCCAACAGCATCCCCTGCCGCTCGCTCAAATTTATTTATTTAGTCCCCGCACTCTCGACCCAAAAGCTCCCTTTGTCAAGCCGCTCTCTCAGCAAGAGAGTCTGATGGCTCTTGTCAAAAATACCTACGTTAATTATTTATTGGATCGCTCCCTACGAGCCCAGGAATTTGAGCACCTCAGCCGCCTAGTCAAGCAGATTCCAGTACAGCAGCTCGTTCCCCACGCGGACGCTGGTCGCCTAGACAAGCTCTGCGCGACGATCATAGGCGCCGCTTGCATAGCGCCACAGGCGCGGGAAAAGGGCAAAGGGGAAGGGGGAAAGGGAGAATAAATCAGCCTATTCCCTAGTCCTGTGTTCTTTCCCCGTCGTGTGCTTCCTACGGCGGCAGTTGTTTCCCCTTTCCCCGTTCCGGAGGAACTATTTTCCCTGTCTTGGTGCGCGTTCCCTTGCGCCTTCCGGCGGCGCAGGGTCGCACCGCTTCCCCGTCCCGGAGGGATGTCGTGTCATGAGTAACTTTTCTATTGATACTCGTCTACAGCGAGTGCCTAACCTGACCATTGAAATTGATGCTAGCAACCAGGTGCAGATTGTCTGGTCGGGAAGAAGCTATCGCGGTGGTCAACATGCTTTAGCTGTGCTGGAGGTGTTTGCCTACCCCACATCAGTTTCTGAGGCACTGGAGCGGCTCAAAGCTCAGGTTCAGGGGGTTCAAGACTGGATGAATTTGACCAGTACCGTTCTGCGGCTGCATCAGGTCGGCATTCTGCAAGAGGCCGGGCAACTGCCAGCGGTGCTGAGAGCCGATCCGCTCGGCTACGATGCTGCTGCCGTTCATATTGCCATGCTCAATGACCGCCAGCGGACATCTCAATTGATCTCCGGTATTCAAGCAGTGGTTCGTCCCGGCGATGTGGTCGTTGATATTGGAACCGGAACCGGCGTATTGGCGATCGCCGCAGCGCAGGCTGGAGCAAAACAGGTTTATGCCATCGAAGCGAGCAGCATTGGGAAGTCGGCTCAAGCTCTGTTCGAGGTCAACGGATTGGCAGACCGGATCACGCTAGTGCCGGGATGGTCTACACAGGTCAGTTTACCCGAGCGAGCTGATGTTCTAGTGACGGAAATGATCGGCGATGAACCTCTATCTGAGCGGGCGCTAGAAGTAACCATCGATGCCCGCAAGCGGTTGCTCCAGCCTAAGCCTCGCTTTGTACCGGGGAAACTACAGGTGATGGGACTCGCCATTACCATTCCGCCAGAGAAACTCGCCCAAAAAACCTGGACAGCGCCAACGCTAAAAACCTGGCAGTCCTGGTACGGCATTGACTTTAGAGCGCTGGCGGCGATGGCTCGCTCGGATCATACCTTCTATGTCCGGGCAGATACACCAAAGGAGTGGCTGACGTTGAGCGAACCACTGCTGCTGGCAGACGTAGATTTTGCCACCGTCACCAACACCGGGTTCTCCCATACCGTCAGCGCGATCGCTCAAACAGCAGGAACAATTAACGGGCTACTCATCTACTTTGACGTAGAATTTAGTCCCAACAACTGGCTCACCACCCATCCGGCCCAGGTTCCGCCCGATAACCACTGGTATAGCCTGGTCTGGGCGTTAGGGAAGCCGCTCCCCGTCTCATTAGGAGAACGCTTCCAGGTGACCTACACCCACCGCTTAGCCGCACCGCGAATCACGGTGAGCAGTGGATCGTAAAAGTTACTCCGATTAAAGTTTTTTGTTGACGGTTGATTGTTGATTGTTCGTTGAGATGTACTGCTGCCACATTTCTAGAAACGCCTTTTCTAAGTGTCGAACGTGCTGCTGGGGGTTGAACAGGGGGAGACTCGATTTCTGGTCGCGGAGGTGGTGACGAAGGAAGGCGAGTTCGTGGGGCTGGGTCGCGAGCTCGATGGCTCGCTGCTCGTATTCGGGCACACTAGAACAAATCATCGCTTCTAAGCCAGCGGCTGCACAAATGCTGGCTCCCATGCGCGAGGCGTTCGTTTCTCCTAACTTCGTCAACAGGGGTAAGCCCGCAGATAAGGCACAAACAGCAGTGGAGCCAGCACTGTAGGAAAAGGTATCGAGAAACAGATCGGCAAGTTGACAGCGAGCTAAGTATTGGGGGAGCGGTAGCTGGGGGGCAAAAATCAGGCGAGAGGCGGCTACTCCGCGCTGTTCGGCTTGAGTCCGGAGGTTGTTCATTAGGGGATCTGCTCCGGCGGAGAGCCACAGCACT
Source organism: Cyanophyceae cyanobacterium (assembly GCA_050331735.1). Classification (GTDB taxonomy): domain Bacteria; phylum Cyanobacteriota; class Cyanobacteriia; order Cyanobacteriales; family JBHJGN01; genus JBHJGN01. The sequence continues at coordinate 13,902 of JBHJGN010000001.1, read as the reverse complement.
GAACCGGGAACCTGCTTGAGAATGTTCATCCAGCTCGTAAAGACGGTCGGCTCGATTTTGTGATGGGCATTAAAGCAGCAAAACACAAACGCCTCTTGCGGTAAGCCCACTTCCGGTCTTGTCAGCGGGGGAGCTATCTCTAGCTCAGAGGCCATGAACTGATGGGGAAGGTAAATCACTTTTTCGGTGTAGGTGCTCGCAATTTCTGGCGGTGCAACCCAGCGGTCGGCGATCAGGTACTGCACAAAAGCGGCTCCCATCGTGTCTGGGTAGCCCAGATACAGACACTGAACCGGGGCAGGCTGAAGAGCCAAGATTTCTGGGCGAGAGTAGGTCGTGTAGCCTGCCAAGTCGATCAAGATTTGAACACAATCGCGATGGATTTGGCGAGCGGCGGCGACCGGAGAATGGCTAGACAGGTCGATGAAGCGATCGCATCTGCCTTGAATCTTCTGAGCAATGGCATCATCGGAGGCGAGCAGACTGTAGGCATATACCTCGAAGCGATCGCGGTCGTGGTGGGGAAACAGATCGCCAATAAGAATCCCCACGGCGTGTTCGCGAAAATCTGGGGACAGGTAGCCTAACCGGATTTTGCCATCTGAGAGAACGGGGGCATCCTGAAAGAGACAGTTGGCTTGAGTCGCCGCCATCAGCCGAGTAATCAGGGTGGCCCGCTGACGAGCTACCGCCGCGTGCAGAGAGAGGGGAACGGGAAAGTAGTTGAGCGTCAGCGGCGGCAGCGCCGTGGAGGCGTTGCTGCTCAGATGAGTGTGGGTAGCTTGAATGAGCGCTTGCGTTCGGGCTTCGTAGTCTTCCCAGTCGCCGAGCTTTAAATAAAGATTGCTTAAGTAGTACACAACATCCGTCGCCTGGGGAGAGAGAGAGAGAGCCTGCTCGTAGCTCGCTCTCGCGGCCTCGAGGTCGTTTTGATAGTCTTGCAGTAAACCGAGCTTAAAGTGGGCAGCAGCCAGGTCAGGCTTAAGCTGGAGCGCCCGTTGATAGCAAGATTGAGCGAGCTCAAATGCCTGCTGACTTTGAAGCGCCGTCCCTAAACTCACGTAGGCCTCAGCGCTGGGCTGCCGCCCGATTGCCTCTCGAAACTGAGCGATCGCCTCTTCAGTGCGCCCCTGCTGCTGAAGCAGATTCCCGTACTGGAGATAAATTTCAGCGGCGTGGGGCTGGTGGCGGAGGGCTTGCTGAAAGTGGTGTTCAGCGGCATCTGGTTGGTGCTGCGCCGCCAGCAGTTGACCTAAATTAAAGTAGGCCAGAGCAAAGGTAGAGTCTAGCTCAATGGCGCGTTGGTAGGCGGTGATCGCCTCTTCAACCTGTCCCTGCATCTGCCAGGCGTTGCCTAGATTGCACTGGAGCGCGGCGACGTTAGGATTAACGGCTAATCCCTGCTGATAGGCGGCGATCGCCTCTTCCACCCGTCCTTGAGCCTGCAAGACGTTGCCTAGCTGGTTATAGGCGGCTAGATAGTCTGGGGCGCTGCGAATGGCCTCTTGAAAGGCGGTGACGGCAGCCGCCAGGTTTCCCTGCGCCGTGAGCGCTTTGCCCTGACGAAACAGCAGCCGAGGCTGGGCGGAGGGTTGAGGAGGCGGGGGCGTAGCAGGCACAACTTGACTGCCGCCGCCCGACTGCTCAAACGTTACTACCTGGCAGATTTCATCGGTTTTAAACCCTAAAGCGGTGGGCAGCCGCACTCCCGGTAGCACCACGACATCAAACAGTTCCTTAACGACTCCTTCCATCTGGAGCCAGTGAGCAATGTTGCCGGTGGTTAAGTCAATCACCATCAAGCCGCAGCGAGGAACGGCATCTTTGGCCGCCAGCCGCTCATCCAAAGCCAGTCCGGTGAAGTGGCGATCGCGGGGTTTAGAAAGACCGACAATGGCAAAGTTGTGGTGAAACGCCAGTCCGCGCAGAAACCCCGGACAAAAGGCTACGGGCACAAACTGCTCATCGAGGTAGCCAAACTCCCCCGTTCCGGAATTGAGCAGCCAGAGACGATTTTGGTAGACTCGCGGTGAATGGGGCATCGAGAGGCCGCTGAGCACAACTTCGTTGGTTTCAACATCGACCACTACCCCACCATCCTGTCGGCGCTCGCGCCAGCCAGAGGCCACATCTGAGCGACTGATGGCGGTGACGTAGCGCGGCTTACCGTCGGCCATGGCTACACCGTTGAGATGGCAGCGATCTTCCGGAGCGAGCTTAGAAATAAATGACGGCTGCCAGAGGGGAGTAAAGCTGTGGCGATCGCTCAAAGTAGCTAAGCAGCTATAGGCCGTATTGACAAACACCACCTGCTGCCGCTCCCCAGAAACGGCAACATCATGAATATTCAGATCTCCGGTCGTATAACCAATGCGGGGAACATAGAGCTTATCGTACCCCCGATACTGCTCGCCCGTTTGCAGTACATTATCTAACTGCCAAAGCTGATAGCGCGTACTCAAATACAGTCGTTCTGAAGACCCGTAAAGACCCATCGCTCGCTCGAAATAGCGCTCAAAAGTAGAAAGCTGCCCATCCGGTTTCGTTCCTACCAAAAACAAGCGATTGGTTTGATAGGTGGTGAGGGCAAGACTAAGCTGCTGCTCCTGAAGCCACGAGAGGAAATACGGGGAACAGCTTACCTCAAGCGAGAGAGAAGATACATCGGGTCGTTGCACGGCAGCAATCCTTCGGCGACTGGTCTGGAGAAAATCGTAGTTTAAACTTACACACCGACTGCTCGCTTTAGCAATCGGTCTCGTTCTGGGTCAAATTATCTGCTCAGGTCAGAAAGCAGGTGGGAAGCGGCTTGCTTAATTGGTTTCCTTCTGCCCAGAAGGAGGAGACAACGGCTCTGGTCACAAAAGAAACTTTTTTGGGTACTGAGGGGTCTCTAATCAAGAGCAATCGCTCTCAGCCAGGAACCGTAATTGCTATTTTTTATACTATTGTCGCTCAGAATGGGACTGGCTATAGTGGTCTAGAATCGAACGAGCTTAGCAGCACGACTGCCCATTTTTTTCAGAGCAACCTTTGACTAAATGATCAGCAACTTTCATTTTGGACCTAAACAGTCAGCACTGCCAGATTAGTGAGGAGCAATTATGAGCAATTTGACCTTCGCCTTTTTACAGCAACGCGGTAGCCTCAATCCGCTAAACGTTGTCGATGTAGACAACAATAGCGTTCCTGCCTTTATCGATGTTGATGCCGATGGCGACCTGGATGCTTTTATTGGCAATCGAGATGGAGTAATTTTCTTCTATCGCAACGATGGGGGCAACTTTACTGAGCAAACCGGAAACCTCAATCCTCTCAATGCGGTTAACGTTGATACGAACCCGAACGACAGCCTCGGAGGGTATAGTGCTCCAGCCTTTGTCGATGTGGAGGGCGATGGAGATCTAGATGCGGTCATTGGGAACCGTCTAGGAAGCCTGTTTTATTTTCGCAACAACGGCGGCACCTTTGCGCAGCAGAGCGGCACTCTCAATCCTTTTTTAGGCATTGATGTTGGCGACAATAGCCTACCCTTCTTTGCGGACGTTGACGGGGATGGGGACGGAGATGCGGTCATTGGGAACCGTCTGGGAAGCCTGTTTTATTTTCGCAATGACGGCGGCACCTTTGTCCAGCAGAGCGGCACTCTCAATCCTTTTTTAGGCATTGATATTGGCGGCTATAGCGCCCCGGCTTTCGTCGATATTGATGGCGATGGCAACGTTGACGTGGTGATTGGTAACCAGGCTGGGAGCCTGTTTTATTTCCGCAACAACGGCAGCACCTTTGTGCAGCAACAAGGCACCCTCAATCCTTTTTTAGGCATCGATTTTGGCTCATTTAGCGCTCCTGCCTTTGCCGACCTGGATGAAGACGGTGATGTTGATGGTTTTGTTGGTTCTAGAGGATTTGGCAGCGTTGATTTTCTCAACCGACTGAGGCTGGCTAACTACGTTGAACGAACCGGAACGTCGAATCCTCTCAACGCTAACTTCCCCGCAAACACCGCTCCGGCTTTTGCCGATCTTGATAATGACGGAGACCTGGATGTAGCGATCGGTAACCAGGCTGGCAGCCTATTTTATTTCCAAAACAACGGCGGCACTTTCGTTCAGCAGAGCGGCACGTCTAACCCTTTTCTGGGCATTGATGTTGGCATCAACAGCGTTCCCGCTTTTGCCGACCTTGATGCCGACGGAGACCTGGATGTAGCGATTGGCAACCAGGCTGGCAGCCTATTTTATTTCCAAAACAACGGCGGCACTTTTGTGCAGCAGCGCGGCACGTTCAACCCTTTTCTGGGCTTCGATGTTGGCACGAACAGCTCTCCAGCCTTTCTCGATGTTGATGCGGATGGAGATGAAGACGTTTTTGTTGGCGCAGCGAACGGGACCGTTAGCTACTTCCGAAACGACGGCGGCAGCTTTACTCTCCAGGCAGCAGAAAACCCGCTTGCTGGCGTTAACGTCGGCTTTGGGAGTTCTCCCAGTTTTGCCGATGCTGATGGCGATGGCGATTTAGATGCTTATGTAGGCAATTCTGCGGGTAATACGTTCCTCTATCGCAACAACCAAGGCACGTTTGCGTTTCAGCCAGGAACTCTCAATCCACTTGCTACGGTTAATGTTGGCAATGCTAGTTCTCCTGGCTTTGTCGATATCGATACCGATGGAGATGCCGATGCTTTCATCGGTGCGGCTGACGGCACCATCAATTTTTTAGAAGATACCCCGCTTGTTTTAGCGGCCCGCACCGGGGCAGCGAATCCCTTTAATGGCGTGGATGTTCTTTCCAGTCCTGTACCGACCTTTGCAGACCTAGACCGCGATGGCGACCTCGATCTTTTCTTAGGCGAGATCAATGGCACCATTTTGTTCTTCCGGAACACCAACGGGACTTTCAGCCCAGTTGCCGGGAACGGCAACCCTTTCAACGGCATTGATGTTGGTTTCGTCAGCACTCCCACCTTCGTCGATATCGATACCGATGGGGATCTAGATTTGTTTTCCGGAGAGTTTGCCGGAACGATCAATTTTTATCGGAACGACAATGGCCAGTTTGTTGAACAAGTTGGGACGAATAATCCCTTCAATGGAGTCGATGTTGGCTCCTATAGCAATATTGCGTTTGCCAACATTGACGGGGACGGAGATGAAGATGCTTTCTTGGGCTTAGCTGATGGAACCATTCGTTACTTACGCAACGAGAACGGCAGCTTTGTGCAACGGGGAGGGACGCTCAACCCCCTCAACGGAGTTGATGCTGGCTTCTTTAGCTTCCCCAGTTTTGCTGACGCTGACGGCGATGGCGATGCGGATGCGTTGATTGGAGAAGCCTTTGGAGAAACCCGCTTTTATCGCAATGATGGCGGCACCTTTACAGAGGTGACTGGCAGCAGCAATCCCTTCGATACGATCGACGTTGGCTTTTATGCGGCACCCAGCTTTGCCGATGTTGACGGCGACGGTGATTTAGATACTGCCGTTGGCGGCGACTTTACTATTCTTGGCACTAATAATCGCGGCAGACTCAATTTCTTTGAAAATGTCGCCGGAGACTTGAGCGGATCCGGGACATCAGCAGCGCTGACGATAGCATCTAGTTTATTAGCCGATGAAGATGATGTGCTGCTGGTGGGCGGAACAGTTGCTCCTGACGCTGCTTTTCCTGATCTAGGCGACCCCGCAGCGTCAGCAGCCCCAACGAACTACGCCGATCTTAGCCTAGAGGCTCCTCCGGCTGAGCTACAGGCAATGATGGAGGAAAACCTTACCGTTATCTAAACCATGAAAAATAATGCCTCTAGTTCATCAGCCAACTAGAGGCAAAACTCTAAAAGTTAGAAGTGGAGCCGAGCAGAGTCGAACTGCTGTCCAGACTGGATATTGACTTTCCGCTCGTTCACAGGTTTAGCCCTTCTGACCCTCAGGGCGGGAACCGTCACTTATCCCTGACAGTGGGATGCTCTGGTTGAGTCTTTACTAACAAGCCGACCAGAGGCAGCTCGCGAGTGCAGCCGTTGGGGTTTTGTTCTTAGCCTTTAACGGCGTCCAGCTAAGAACGAGCGAGTCTAAAAGAGACTGGCTAAGCAGTTTTATGCAGCAACTGCTACGCGCTCAAATTTTACGATGTTGTTCGCAATTACATTGTTTTGAATCAGGGATTTACGAGAGATGACTCACTCTCGACCTGCACGGGCTAGCTTTCACCAACCTGTCGAAACCATTACGGCCCCATGTGCTTATGCATACATTATAGCGGTTTGAGATCGAATCGGCAAATGGGACAGCTTGTCCTTTATTGTTCGGCAGTGCTACGTCCTGATTTCTGTTAATGGTTGATTGTTCATGGGTCTTGTCGGTAACAAATCGCTATAGCAAGATAGAGGAGTAGGTCAGGAGTCGGCTGGTTTGCCCCTGAGTAGCTTGTTATCTCTCGGGCTACTGCTAGCCTAGTGAGGATTTCGTTAAAAAACGGTTACGAGAACTGGAGGGTGTGATTCAGGGGCGGCGCGATCGCTCTACACTGAGGGGAGATGCACTGTGCTGTAAGTTCAATTATGTTTCCCATCAACCGCCCGCGCCGTTTGCGCCAACACCCTCAACTGCGCCGCATGGTCCGCGAAACCACCTTGACGGCGAGCGATCTGGTCTATCCTCTGTTTGCTGTTCCTGGAATGGCCGTCGCTCAAGAAGTAAAGTCGATGCCTGGAGTTTATCAGCTTTCGGTCGATAAAATTGTTGATGAAGCCAAAGAAGTATACGAGCTCGGCATTCCGGCCATTATTCTGTTTGGAATTCCCGAAACCAAAGATACCGATGCGACTGGGGCTTGGCACGATCACGGCATCGTACAGCAGGCAGCAACGGCGGTTAAAGAGGCGGTTCCCGACTTAATTGTGATCGCGGATACCTGCCTGTGTGAATATACGAGTCACGGTCACTGCGGCTATCTTGAGACGGGAGATTTGACCGGGCGCGTCCTCAACGATCCGACGCTAGCACTCCTGCAAAAAACCGCTGTCTCTCAAGCCAAAGCCGGAGCCGATATTATTGCGCCCTCCGGGATGATGGATGGCTTTGTGCAGGCCATTCGCCAAGGACTTGATGAAGCCGGGTTTCACAACACGCCGATTCTGTCCTACGCGGCTAAATACGCTTCTGCCTACTACGGTCCTTTCCGCGATGCCGCCGAGTCAGCCCCTCAATTTGGCGATCGCCGCACCTATCAAATGGACCCTGCCAACGGCCAAGAGGCGCTTAAAGAAGTTCAGCTCGATATCGCTGAAGGAGCGGACATGCTGATGGTTAAACCCGCCCTTTCCTACATGGACATTATCTGGCGCATTAAAGAAGTTACTGAGCTTCCCGTCGCCGCCTACAACGTCTCTGGCGAATACTCAATGATCAAAGCCGCAGCGCTAAACGGCTGGATCGACGAGCAAAAAGTCGCCCTAGAAACTCTCACCAGCTTCAAACGCGCCGGAGCCGACCTAATTTTGACCTATCATGCCAAAGATGCCGTTCGCTGGCTAGGATAGCGCTCCTAGGCGCAGGGGCCGGGGGGAGTTGCTTCGCAACGGGGAAACGGCACGGGGGAAAGGGAGGAGGACTTAGCCTAGGTCTTGGCTCTGTGTTCTTTCCCCGTCCCGCAGGGACAGTTTCCCCCTTCCCCGCCCCGCAGGGACACTTTTCTCTCTTTTGGGCGAATGATCAAAGCTGAAAATCGGTGAAAATGAAATTCGTACACAAAACTTAAAGGACCAGCTCATGGCAGACGAACAAAAAAGAAGCGTAATGGAACACATCGCTCGCACTTCTGGTGGCGATCTAAATTACGAACGGACTCCTCAGAATTATGACCCTGCGGATGAGCCGATGCCAGACAGCAAGAAAAAGGACATTCAAGACCACCTGGAGCGCAGTAAAGGTAAAACGGATCTGACTGCCGCTGTTAGCGAGGAGCAGCGCAAGCGTAAGGTGAGGGAACATCTTGATGCCACAAAAGGCTAGATCGTCACGTCACAAGCGGCGGGAACGTAATTCTCAATGATTGAATCTCTGCCCTGTCGTGTCCTTTGTCAGGCGTCATGAGTGATCTGTAGCAGGGGATCAATAACGAACGACTAAAGACAAAGGACGAACCGATTCATCGGAAGCTAGTGTCGGGCTCGAGAAACAGATTCGCTACGCTTTATCTCAGTTTCTCCCGGACCTGAGCATCCTTCTAGAAGACGGCAGGTTAACTCGTTTTTTGGGTTCACTGACTGAAGTTTCTTGAGAAACGGTTTAAAAATTGTCGGGATTGCGTTTTAATAGAGTGACTAAGAAGAATTAGGCGATCGCCTAGACTCATCGATTCCTTCGTAAGCTGCTTGCCCCCTTCGCTCCGCCCGAAGAAGCGTCTCTAAATTTTACCTCACCCGAATAGATTATGACTTCTGTTGCCAAGCGTGCTTCAGGACTTGTCGCCCCTGAAGTAACCCACGATTCCAGAACGGCTCTTGGTGTTTACGTCACGGTTCACGGCCATTTTTACCAGCCGCCCCGCGAAAACCCTTATCTCAACACCATCGAGCGGCAGCCGAGTGCCTCGCCTTTTCACGACTGGAACGAACGCATCCATCACGAATGCTATCGACCGAACGCTTTTGCTCGTGTTTTGAATGAGCAGAGTGAGGTGGTGGGGATCGTTAATAACTTCGAGTATCTAAGCTTTAACGTGGGCCCCACCCTGATGTCGTGGCTGGAAAACTACGATATTGAAGTGTATCAGCGCATCATCGAAGCCGACCGGAAAAGTAGCGATCGCCTCAACGGTCACGGCAACGCCGTGGCTCAGGTTTACAACCACATTATTTTGCCGCTAGCCAACGAACGCGACAAGTATACCCAAATTCATTGGGGGAAAGAAGATTTCCGCTCCCGCTTCGGGCGCGATCCCGAAGGCATGTGGCTTGCGGAAACGGCAGTGGATTACGCCACTTTAGAGGCGCTGGTGGCTCAGGACATCCGCTTTATCATTTTGGCCCCGTCGCAAGCCGAACGCTGTCGCCCTTGCCCAACCCGAGACAATCCCGATCCTCAGTGGCAGGAAGTGGGAGAATCGCAGATTGATACCACTCGTCCCTATCGCTGCTCGATCAACGAAGTAGACTACATTGATATATTCTTTTACGATGGTCCGATCTCCCGCGACCTCGGTTTCAACGATGTATTGAATAGTTCGGACAACTTTACTGGACGCATTGGGCAGGCGGTTCGTGGAGATCGCCTCAATGCCCAGTTAATCAACGTGGCTACCGATGGGGAAACCTTTGGGCATCATAAAAAAGGCACCGAAAAATGTTTAGCCTATGCTTTTACCCAGACGTTTCCTGAGTCTGGCTGGACGATCACCAACTTTGCCCACTACTTGAGCCTGCATCCGCCGCAGTGGGAAGTGAGGCTGAAGCCAGTAACGGCGTGGAGTTGCTCCCACGGCGTAGACCGCTGGCAGGACCACTGTGGCTGCGGTGGCGGTGGGGAATGGCATCAGCAGTGGCGACGACCGCTGCGGGATGTCCTAGACTGGCTGCGCGATCGCTTAATGCCAATCTACGAGGAAACGGGACGCCGGTTTTTCCGCGATCCCTGGCAGGCAAGGGAGGAGTACATCGAGGTCATTCTCGATCGCTCCGCTAAAACCGTTGATCGCTTTCTCAGCCGTCATCAGTGCCGTCAGCTCAGTCCTTCCGAACAGGTGGATGCGCTGCGGCTGCTGGAGATGCAGCGCCATACTCTGCTGATGTACACCAGTTGTGGCTGGTTCTTTGAAGAGATTTCGCGACCGGAAGGAGTCCAGATTCTCCGCTATGCGGCTCGCGCTCTCGAACTGGCCGGAGACGTAGCGGGAGTACAGCTTGAAAGGGAGTTTTTAGAGCGATTGGCCCTGGCCCCTAGCAATGTGGAGCAGTTTGGCAACGGAGCGGAGGTTTATCGCCAGTTGGTGGTGTCGTCCCAGGTCGGATTTAAGCAGGTAGCAGCTCACTACGCCATTAGTTCGCTGTTTACTAGCTATCCGCAAAAGCAGCAGATTTACTGCTATAGCGTCCAGCAGCTTGACTACCAGCGCCAGCAGATGGGAGCGCTCAATTTGGCCGTCGGTCAGGTGCGGCTGGTTTCGGATATTACGTGGGAAAGCACCCATTTAGTGTTTGCGGTGCTGCATCTCGGCGGCTGGGATTTCCACTGCTGCATTCAGCCCTTCGCCGGACGGCGGGGGTACACCCAGGTCAAGGAGGAGCTATTTGAAGCGCTCAACGAAGCCAGCGCCGCCCAAACCATTATGAAGATGACCCAGGTGTTCGGCGGGCAAGCCTTTAACCTCCAACATCTGTTTGCCGAAGAACGGCATCGCATCATGCAGCAGCTCACCACCAAGACGAAAAAGCGCCTCGATCAGCTCTACGCTCAGGTGTATCGAGATAACTACGGCATTCTGGTCGCTTTCCGGCGAGATGCTCTACCGGTTCCTCAAGAGCTCCAGGTAGCGGCGGAAGTATCGCTATCCCACCGCTGCTCTACGATTGTCACGCAGCTCGAACGAGCCGCCGATAGTCCCCAGAAGCTCGACCGCCATTTAGCCGATTTAGAGGCGATCGCCATCGAAGCTGAGCGCTTGGGCTGTCAGCTACAAATTCCGCAAGCTAAGAAGACATTAGAACGCCTCATTCTGCGCTCGCTGTGGCAACTGCTGCACAACGCCGATCCCAGCACTCTAGAAGCAGATGTCGCTCGCCTAGAAAGAACAGTCAGCGTTGGCAACCAGCTTCATCTGACTCTCTCCCTCGATAGAGCGCAAGAACTTTACTACAAATGTCTACACGAGCAAATCGTGCCGCAGTGTTTCTACCCAGACCGCAGCTATAGCCAAATTACCTGTCGCTGGAACGTCACTCAGATGCCAATCTTGCTCGGGTTAGGGAAAAAGCTGGCGGTGGACGTTAGCCCTTGGCTATAGCGCCGTCGGCGCGGGGGAAGCAGCTAGCGCTGCGGGGAAAAGGGGAAGGGGCAAGGGAAAAAGGGAAGCACAGCAGCTCTTTGCCCTTGAACCTCCAATGCTTAGTTAGTTTAAGGAACTATCTGACTACTTGCGGTAAATGGTATAAACAGCAAAGGCGGGCAGTTTGCCCGCTTTTTGCTTGTCGTTACGAACAATAGAAAACGAAGCTAAACAATGCTTCCCTTTCCCCTTTCCCCTTTCCCCCTTCCCCGTCCCGTCAGGGACAATTTCCCCCTTCCCCTTTTCCCGCGCCGACGGCGCTTATAGCGCTCCAGTGCTTTTCGTGAGAATGACGGCAAATAGGCGCGAAATCTCGGTGTTTACAGTGATGACGGGGAATTTTGGGCAGAGCTAGGGTAGAGCGAAGGTTGTGTTTGCTGACTATGAAGAAAATTGTGAGAGACGCTGATAATTGCCTGCTGACCGAGCAACTCCCGCTGCTGGACACCCAAAAGGCACTCTTGGAGAAGCCGTGGCTGACTAGAGAAAAACCTCTGGAACTGGAGAAGTTGGCTGACTTTGAAGAGCTTATTTGTCGTTTAGCGATTACTTTAATCAATTCTGGTAACGCCAGTGTCGCCATCGGAACGGCACTACAGGCGGTGGGAGAGTTCTTTCATCTAGAGCGAATTTTTGTGCTGCAAACCTCTTTAGCAAAGCCTTTGGTGTGGAAGGTGCGCCAAGAATGGTCTGCCAGCGGCAGAACGTCATTGGGGCAGGTTAATGTTGAGGAGTTACCTAATCTGAGCGAGCTTGATGCGCTACAAATTGCCCTGAATAGAGGGACTTTAGCGGCTCAAGATCAAATAAGCCTGTTTCCCGTTGTTGTGGACCAAAATCTGCTGGGAGCGGTGGGGTTCGAGGCTGAGCAGGCTCACACGACGAGCCATCGTCGGCTGCACCTCTGTGGAGAAATGCTCGCTAACGCGGTGGGGCATACTTACCAAGCCGAGCGTCAGCGGCTAGATAAACTGTGGACAAGCGAAGAGCTGGCTCAGGTGACGCTGCAATCTTTAGGAGATGCCGTGATTGCGACGGACTGGCGCGGTAGAGTGAGGTATCTTAATCCGGCGGCAGAACAATTGACGGGCTGGACGACGGCAGAAACCGCAGGAAAACCGTTTTCAGAAGCCTTCAAACTCGTCCGGGAGGACACAGAGCAGCCGCTCGAAAATTTGGTGGAAAGAATTTTGCAGGCGAGAAAGACGATTAAGCTTTTCGATCGCCTGGTGCTCATCGCCCGTAACGGCAGCCAACAGGCCGTGGATATTTCGGCTACCCCCATCGGCTGTTATCAAGGCGTGTTGGTGGGCACGGTCTTAGTCTTGCGAGACAATACCCGCTCGCGGAACCTCGCCCATCAGCTTACCTGGCAGGCCACTCACGATACGTTAACCAAACTCATTAACCGACGCGGATTCAAGCAGTATCTCGCTGAGGCGATCGCCTCAGCTCAGCACAATACCCAACACGCGCTCTGCTACCTGGACCTCGATCAGTTTAAGGTCGTCAACGACACCTGCGGACACGTCGCTGGCGATGAGCTGCTGTGTCAGGTCAGCGCCCTGCTGAAAAAACAAATCCGCTCGACGGATCTGCTGGCTCGTTTAGGAGGCGATGAGTTCGGTCTGCTGCTCTATAACTGCCCGATTGAAAAAGCAGAACAGATTGCCCACACGCTGCAAAGGCAAATCCAGGAGTTCCGCTTTGTGTGGGACGGCAAATCTTTCACGATTGGAGCCAGCCTAGGCTTAGTCGAAATCGACCGCAGCAGTCAAAACTTAAACAGCATCCTCGGCGCGGCAGATGCCGCCTGTTATGGAGCCAAAGAGCGCGGGCGCAACTGCATTCAGGTGTATCGCTCTAACGACGAGCAGCTCGTGCGGCAGCGAGGCGAGCGCCAGTGGATTTTGCGCATTAACTCGGCGCTAGAAGAAGATCGTTTCTGTCTCTACGCTCAGAAAATTGCTCCGATTGGAACAGCCGATGCGGTCCACTACGAAATTTTATTGCGGTTGCGCGACGAACAGGGTGCTCTCGTGCCGCCGATGGCGTTTATTCCCGCCGCCGAACGGTATAGCCTGATGACGACCATCGATCGCTGGGTCATTCGCACCTTCTTTGAGGGCTACAGCCGCTACTATCAAGCTTCCCCGTCGGACTCCACCGTTTACACCATCAATCTTTCCGGAACCACCGTTAACAGCGATCGCTTTACCGATTTTCTGAAAGAGCAGTTTGCCGAACATGGAGTTCCACCCCAGGCAATCTGCTTTGAAATTACCGAAACAACGGCGGTGGGAAATTTAGCCCGAGCCGCTCAGCTCATCGGCGAACTGAAGCAGCTTGGCTGTCGCTTCGCCCTCGACGACTTTGGCAGCGGCATGAGTTCGCTGGCGTATCTTAAAAATCTCCCCGTTGACTACCTCAAAATCGACGGCAGCTTCGTCAAAAACATTACCAGCGATCGCGTCAACTATGCTCTTGTCGAATGTTTTAACCGGGTTGGTCAGGTGATGGGCATGCAAACGGTTGCTGAATTTGTAGAGAACGATGCCACCCTAGAAAAACTGCGCCACCTGGGAGTGAATTATGCTCAGGGCTACGGCATCGGAAAACCGGGTCCACTAGAGTTTGGCAGTCGTTAGCTTGGCTCCTAGGTAACGGGAGTCGGGAGTCGGTAGTTAGCAGTCGGCATTTAAGCTCCGAGGTAACCAACAGAGTGTGTTCAAAAACACCCTTTGGGGGGGGGCGCGGGGGGGCCGGCGGGGGGGCTGGCTGGGGAGGGCCGGGGGCGCCGCGGGGCGGCTGGGACGCGTCGGGGCCGCGGCCGGCGGGCGGGATGCGCCCCGCCGGTGG